>JANYHF010000077.1 GCA_025359185.1 Hyphomicrobiaceae bacterium
GGGCTGTGACCGCTATCTTCCTGGTCGCGCACCATGGCGCAGCGCAGCAGCCGCATCGTCCAATCGGCACGTTCGGCGTAGCGGCCGAGCCAGAACAGATCGTCGGCGGCGATACTCGAGAGACGACGTATTCCTCTACCGCCACTACCGGCTCTTGGGAAGCGGGCGCCAAGGCCACCGCACCTAATGGGTTCGGCGCAAATCCAGTGTCAAGGGATAGTCAGGGTTACCAATGGCCGGTGACACAGCCATTGGCCCCGCTGTGTGGGAGGTGACTTCGAACCGCGCCAGTCTGCGCCCTTCGGCCTCATAGGCGTTTACCGGCCGGACCTCGTGGCTGCGACCGCCTGGATGCGAGACATGATAGCGGCAGCCACCTGCCGAGCGGCCGATCCATGTGTCGATGATGTCAAAGGCAAGCGGCGCATCGATCGGGATCAAGGGATGCAGGTACATCGGCGGCTGCCAGGCCCGGTAGCAGACACCCGCCATCGCCTCGCCCTGGGTTCCCGTCGGCGTCATCGGCAAGGTGCGGCCGTTGCAGGTGACAGCGTGGCGTGTCCCGGTCATACCGGTGACGCGCACCTGCAGCCTTTCAAGTGAGGAATCCACATAGCGCGCGGTGCCGCTGCCCGAGGCCTCCTCGCCCAGCACATGCCAAGGCTCCAGCGCTTGCCGCAGCTCCAACTCGATGTCGCCAACCGTGAGTGTGCCCGTTCGTTGGAACCGGAACTCGAAATGAGGTCTGAACCACTCCAGGTCCACGGGCAGCTTGGAGCTCGTCAGATCCGCGACAACGTCTTTGAAATCGGCCCAAATGAAGTGCGGCGGCATAAAACGGTCATGGGCACTATGAACTTCGATAATCCGGGCCATGGCGCCTGATCGCGCGACGGCGGTCGTGCCGGCGTCCAGAGTTTCGCGGATTGCGGCGAGGGCGCTCCGGCCGTTGAGTCAGCGCCGACTGACAAACCGGCCACACGCTGCGATTTCCAGGCTGCAAAGTAGATCCAACATCACTTGGCCCAAATGCAACAGAAGTCCCCCTCACGCGCTGGCCAGCCGCGGTACGGAAATCAGCAACGCTCTGAAGGCTACCGCGGCGATCACGGACCTGTCGCACGCCCGCGTCCTCTTGCACCTGTCAGGATCGAAGTGCCGCGCTATGCTGGCGAAAGTCTGCTCCCTCGACCTGCATCCAGCGGCGTTCCCGCCCGGAGCCGCCACCACCAGCCTCAATCATACCAATGTCGTGCTGTGGCGCGACCCCGTAGGCGTGGCGGACAGTTTCAACATGCCCATTTTCGCGACGTTTGCCGAAAGCCTATGTGGCACTTTGCTCGACGCCGCCGCTGAATATGGGGTCAAAGCCGGCCCCTGATGTGAATTGCTCGCACAAGTTCCGGCTAAGCCGCAAACGCCAGCAGATATTGCAGACATATAAGGTGGAGCCCGACGCCGATTGTGACCATGCCAATCATCAGTTGAAGGCCTGAAAAGACTCTCGGCGAAACGCGCGCCGAGAAGCTAAAGGGCAGCGCGATGATGGCTGTCAGCATTGACATCCCAACCAAAGTACCCAGGGCAAAAAGCGCAACGAAGGACAGCGCTCCGGGCAAAGACACCATCGACGAAGCCGCCAAGACGACAAGGGCTGCCGAACCGGACAGGCCGTGCATCAATCCGACCACAAAGGCGCGCAGCGGCAGCCCGGCAGGGTGGGGGTGAACATGCGTCGCGAAGGCATGGGGGTGATTATCCTTCATGTGACTGTGCGCATGTACGTGCACGGCAGTGCCATGATGGTGATGCGCGTGGATGTGGACGCCGCCTTGCCATAGCCGGTAGAGGACGTGCAGACCAAGGCCGATCAGCATCGCAGCAACGCCGAAATCCAGCCAGACACTGAATGCATTGTGCACAGCGTGACCAAAGACGAGCAGCAAGCCAACCACGGCAATAAGCATCGCCGCATGACCAAGGCCCCAGCTGACGCCATGCAAAAGAATATTGCGCGGCCGGGTCTGACCCGACGCAAGACTGACGACAGCTGCCAGATGATCTGCCTCCGTCGCGTGCTGCAGACCAAGCATCAGGCCGAGAATTAGTGTCGCCAGCATGGCTGTGCTTTCATGCCGCCGTCCGTGGCAGCAAATTCGTTGCAGACAGGATTGCGTAAGCCGCTCGCTCACTTGACCGGCATCATCACCTTCTTGCGATGACCGATGTGCCCCTCCGCGATCAGTGTACCGAGCGTATCGAGCACGACGCGACAGGCGAGCTGCGCCGTGTTGTC
This sequence comes from Hyphomicrobiaceae bacterium, assembly GCA_025359185.1. Taxonomy (GTDB): domain Bacteria; phylum Pseudomonadota; class Alphaproteobacteria; order Rhizobiales; family Hyphomicrobiaceae; genus JANYHF01. Next base: position 2,297 of record JANYHF010000077.1, read on the forward strand.
GTTGACATCGTAGGGCGGCGACACCTCGACAACTTCCATGCCGCAGAGCCCCTCCTTGGCGATGGTGTGGATCATCTCGAAGGCCTCGCGCGGCAAGAGGCCACCCGGTTCCGGCGACCCGGTGCCAGGAGCAAAACCCGGATCGATGGAATCGATGTCAAACGACAGATAAACGGCCTTGCAGCCCTCCCACGCCATTTCAAGCGCGACCTCGGCCGCCTTCTTGGCGCCGAAGGTCTGCACGTCGTTCATGGTCATGACGCTGGTGCCGCGCCGTTTGGCGACCTCCGTTCCCGGACGGTTGCCGTACCAGCCGCCAATGCCGACCTGTACGAGATTCTTGGGGTGGCAGTTGGGCAGGCCCACGTCATGCATATGGCTGTGGTCGCGATGCGACGTACTCGACCCTTCATGCGTGGTCCAGAACCAGGGCGTGGTGTGCATCCGCTCATCCATATCCTTTTCCTGGATATCGATGTGCCGGTCGATGTGGATGATGCCGACATTGCCGTCGATATGCGGGGCGATGCCGCGCACATTCGGGAACCCGAGGCTATGGTCGCCGCCGCAGATAATGGGGAACACGCCAGACGTATAGATGTGCGAGACGGCCTTGGTCACCTGATCGAAGGTTTTTTCGATGTTGCCGGGAATGACGAAGATGTCGCCGGCATCGCAAAGATCGAGTTCCTCGTAGAGATCGACGCCGCCATCGAACCAGTAGCCATCATAAAGCGCCGAGATGCGGCGCACGGCCTGCGGGCCGAAACGGGTGCCCGGGCGGTAGGTAGTGGCGCTGTCGAAGGGTGCGCCGACGAAGGCGGCCTGGTAGTCGCCGATCTTGCGGATGTCTTCGCAATAGGGCGCTTTCATGAAGGTGTTGATACCCGCAAAGGCCGGCTGATGGCCCCTGCTGAAGAGTGAGATGTTGCGATCGATCACCGACGGCGCGGCTTCGAGGCCAAACTCCAGCGATTTCTTGACCTCTTCGGTCTGCTTCTTCTGCGAAATCCGGGCGAGCGTCTCCATGGATTTCGCCGCCTGGGTCTCCTCGCGTTTCATGCCATGGAGTGGCGCGTGGCGATGGACATGGGAGTGCTCATGTGAATGACCGTGCGAGTGGTCATGCTCCCCGCCCGCCGGCGGGGAGCCTTTGCCTTTTTTGCCGCCTGCCATTTGTGGGTCGCCTTTCTCTTGTCGATTGAAACCTGCTTTGATCACGCGGCACGTGCTATTGCTCGCCGAGCCGCCCGATCCATTTGTTGGAATTGTATTTTTCGGCAATGCCATCCTTGGCCAGACCATCGATGATCGAACTGTCGAGCCCTGAGCTGGCATCCGCCTTTTTCTGGGCGACACCCGCCGCCACGTAGACGTCGTTGAACATCGTCCAGGTCGGGGCGGCGTAGCCCGGCGCGCAGTCCGGTCCATTGAATAGTGTGCCCCACCCATTGGCGCCAGCCGGCGCCTTGGGCGCTTCGGCAGGCAGGCTGTCGCAGAGGGGCTTACCGCCTGGCAATCCGAAGGCGCCCATGTTCTGGTTGAGGTTGAGCATGATGGCGCCGTGCTGGTTCAGCTTTACGTCGGGCACGGGCCAGTTGAGACCTTTGGCGATGATCTCGTCGCCGGCCTGCGGATTCTCTTTCCACCAGTTCACCGCTTCGAACCAGGCGCGGAACAGCTCTTTGGCGACAGCGGGCTTTTCCTTCAGCCAGCCTTCGTTGCAGGCGATGGCGTCGGAGATCAAACCGCGCTCCCAGGTCTTGTCCGTGAGGCTCGATTTCAGAACCTTGGAGCCCTCGCGCTTGAGGGATTGGGCCGCAAACGGATCGTAATTGACATCGATGTCGATCCCGCCGCTGGCAAAGGCCGCCGCACTGTCTTGCGGCAGCATGACCACGTGCTCGACCGATTTCTGATCCATACCGGCGCGCTTTAAGGTCAGCAACATCCACATATGATTGAGGAAGCCATAGTCGGCACCGAATTTCTTGCCCTTGAAATCCTCGACCTTGTTGATGTCCTTGGTCACGACCATCTTGTCGAGACCGTAGGAGAGGTTGGAGAACGCCACCACTTTGACCGGCAGATCACCGGCGCGGGCCAGCACCAGCGTGTCCATTGTATTGTTCATGCATTGGACTTGGCCCGAGGAAATCGCCGCGTTCTTCTCCGTGATGCCCTCGATGATCTTGATGTCGAGGTCGATGTCCTTGGCGAGCCCCTTCTCCTTGACGATGTACCAGGGCGCATAGGGCGAGAACGAGATGATCGCGACACTGACCTTCTCCGCGGCCTGGACTGCCGGACCCAATAGCATCAGGGCCAATCCGCTGGCGGCGGCAAGACCCGTTGAAACACGGCCTAGTGACATGACGCGTCCTCCTGTTGGGGCCAAACGTTGTGGCCGAGACTTTCGGTTTCTAAGCGGTCTTCGTCTCCTGGATCTCTTCGCGCATCATGGCGAACAGGCGATGCTCGAGATCGGCGTAACCTGGCAGTCTGACAAGTTCCTCCTTGCGCTGATAGCGCCGTCCGTTCTTGAAATCGACGGGGATGTCGGCCTTGATCCGGCCGGGTTGGCGCGAAAAGAAGATGATGCGGTCCGCAAGGTAGATCGCCTCTTCGATGTCGTGCGTGATGGCGACAACCGTCTTCTTCTCGCGCTCGATCAGCTCGATCATGAGTTCCTGCATTTCCCAACGCACCTGGGCATCGAGCGCGCCGAAGGGTTCGTCCATCAGTAGCACTTTGGGATTTTGGGCGAGCGTCCGGGCTAACGCCACGCGCTGCTTCATGCCGCCCGACATGCTGCGCGGGTAGGAGCCGGCGAATTTCTCGAGATGCACAAGTTTCAGGAACCCGTTGGCCCGCTCACGCCGCTCGCCGGTGCCAATGCCCATCAACTTCATGCCGTATTCGACATTCTTTTGCGCGGTCAGCCAGGGAAACGACGTGTAGGCCTGGAAAATCATGCCGCGGTCCGGACCGGGACCGACCACTGGCTTGCCGAACACTTCGAGGCGGCCGCGCGTGGGGTATTCGAGGCCGGCGACAATGCGCAGCATGGTCGTCTTGCCACAACCCGACGGGCCGACAAAGGCCGTGATCTGATTTTCCCTCAGCTCGAAGGACACATCGTCGAGCGCCTTGAACGATCCGCCAAGGTACTCTTTGCTGATGCGAATCGCCCGGAGCGGCGGCGCGGTCCCGGTTGCGGCGGTGTCCATCCTACGACCTCCGCTCGACGTTCCAAGGAAACAACAGATGCTGCGCAACGCGGAACAGCACGTCCGTCAGGATCCCCAGCACGCCGATCGTGAAGATTGCGGCCATGATCGTATCGACATTGAGAAAACGGCCCGCCCGCATCATCACAGCGCCGATGCCGTCCTGCGCGCCGACGATCTCGGCAATGACCAAATAGGTCCAGCCAACGGCGATCATATTGCGCATGGAGTCCAACACAGTTGGCATGGCAGCAGGAACCACAACGCCGGTCAACGCCTCGCGACGCGATGCCCCCATGGTCAGCGCCGCTTCGACCAGTTCCTTGGGTACGGCCCTGGTATTGTCAAGAATGAGCGAGATCAGGAAGAAGATCACGCCGATAAACAGCAGGGCGATCTTGGCAAGGTCGGTTGGGCCAAACCAGACCAGCAACAACGGAATGAACGAAGCTGCCGGAAGATAACGCCAGCCTGACAGTGTCGGATTGAGCAGCGCCCGCACATTGCCAAAGCACCCCATCAGGATGCCGATGGGCACGCCGACAGCCGACGCGGCAAAGAAGCTGACAAAGATCCGATAGCAGCTGATCAGTACGTCATGCAGAAAATTGCGCTCGGAAAACAGTACATAGAGGGCGCGGGCGACTTGCTCGACCGAGGGCAGGAATTTCCGGGCAGACTCTGCTGTCAGATAGTGACCAAGCTCCCAGAGGCCGAAAAACCCAAGAGCGCCCAGCGTGCCCAACATCCAGGCGCGCTGCGACGTGGGCTGCAGCCGGAATTCTAGAAATCGCTCTTTGGGCGCCACAAACAGTGGCGCTGGGTCGTTGGCCGCTTCATGGCCAGCGTGATTTGGCGCACCTATCGCGGCAGCGCGACTTTCCTGCACCGGACGCATCCTCCCAACACCCTGACATGCGAAGTTTTGTGCTCTGCTTGCCACCGCAGTGTAGGCGGAGCGCAGTCCCCGTGGAAACGGCCCATTGCGCAATGCTCAACATTGACAGGATCAATGGTGTCATGGCCTAACCCGCGCCGGCTTTGGTCTCGAAAACTCGGCACCGAGCGCTTTACCGCCAGTGATCGTCGCCTTGAATTCCTCGATCAAGAGGCGGCGGGAGTGCTTGGGCGGACCGTTGGGATTGGTGATGACGTAGATGTCCATGCTGGGAAGCCCGCGCGCGCCAAGCAGTGGCCAGAGGCGTCCAGCCGCGACATCCGGCGCGGCATATCCCTCTGGCAGGAAGCACAGCCCCACTCCGACGACGGTCAATCTCCGGGCTTCCTCAAGATGCTCCGTAATGGCTGCAATGTTGCGCCCAAGACCATGCTTGAGACGGAAATCGGAGAGCTGATCAGGTTCGTCCGATCCCGTCAGGATGAAGGCTTCGCCCGCCAGATCGGGCGCCTTGGCGACACGCTTGCCAAACAGGGCATGGCGGCGGCCGCAATAGGGACGGTGCAGCTCCGTGAAGAGTGGGAAATAGGTCAGCTCCGCCCGTTTGCGTTGCGACGGCGCCACGCCGATATCGATCTCTTGCCGCAACAGCGCATTGACAACATCCGACCAAGTCGCCACATCGACCTGAAGCTCAGCAAGCGGATATTTCTGGTGAAAAGCGGCGATGGCGTCGTCCAGGCGGTGATGGACCAGATTGCTGATCAGCCGGATACGGATCGGCCCGCTCACGGTTTGTGTCGCGTCGGCAATGTCTTCGGGCAGATGGCGGATCATATCGCTCATGCGCACGCAGGTCGCGGCCAGCCGGCGACCTTCCTCTGTCAAAGCAAAGCCGCCAGGACCGCGCCGGCACAGCCGCGTTCCCAGCCTCTCCTCCAGCCGCTTCAGAGCCAAGCTGATGGCCGGCTGCTTACGTCCAAGTTTCGCAGCCGCCCGCGTCAGTCCGCCGGTTTCGACCAGCACCGAGAAAACCTTGAGAAGGTTCCAGTCGAGTTGATGCAGACTGTGCTCATTGCTGGGTTTGGGGCGCGCCATGTGACGACTATAAGGCTGAGACCGAAATCCGGCCAAGCCGGCCAGCACGCTTGCTGGCATAAAAGATCGATCGCGGCCCAAAGCGTAAATTGTCGCGAACGGTCAATTTGGACGTCAGGCAAGGTATGGTGCGCCCGCGCCGGTTCGTACCTGGCCATCTGGCGCCTTCTGCAGGGTACCCATCCGTCTAGGCCACGGGCGGGGCGGCGGCGGTGGCCGCGACGGCGGCGGTGGCGGTGGCGGTCGTGGCCCAAGGCGGGACCGAGGCTGAGGCCGCACGATGTAACGAAACTATTGAGGTGGCCGCCCAGTGCGGCCACTTTTCTTGATACATGCCCCGATCAGCCGGCGCCCGGTGTCAGGCACTTGTTGCGCTAGCCCGCTGGTACGGCCCTTCGCGACCGGCAAGCGCGCAATAGGTGCCTGACACCCAGTCCCGCCGCGACCTCGCCCCCCGCGCTGTGAGGCCCGCTCGTCACTCAGTCCCGTAGGTTGGGTTAGGGCGCTAACGGAGCCCAATTCGCGCCCAAGACGCTGGCGGTCGCATGGACGAAAGTCTGCGCGAACAAAGGTGATGCGGGCGTAGATGGGCAATCGATTGCTCAGTTCGCAGCGAAGGCAGATCAGTATCTGTCCGAGCTATCGGCGGCACTACAGGACGGTACGTACAAGCCGCAATCCGTCAGGCGGGTCGACATCCCGAAGGGCGATGGCAAGACGAGGCCGTTGGGGATTCCCACGGTCATGGATCGCATCGTCCAGACGGCTGTCCGTCTCGTCATCGAACCGATCTTCGAGCATGGGTTCGCGGAGGGAAGTTACGGCTTCCGTCCCGGGCGCGGGTGCCCTGACGCGCTGCGCGAGGTCGATCGATTGATCAAGGAGGGGTTCACGCATGTGATGGACGCCGACTTGGCTGCCTACTTCGATTCCCCACGACGCGCTGATGGCGCAGGTCAAGGCCAAAGTCATCGACGGCGGCGTGCTCGACCTGATCCGCGGGTGGTTTAAGGCCGACATACTGAAGGGTTTGGAGCGATGGACGCCGACCTGCCGTGCTGGTGCAAACCCTGGCCGCCGCCGGTCTGGCAGCAGGCGCGGTGTACTGGCTGCTCGCTGGACGACGGGCATAGCGAACCTAAGCCGGGCGTACTTCCAGCACTTCCGGCACATAATGCTTCAGCATGTTCTCGATGCCGTGCCGCAGCGTTGCCGTTGACGACGGGCAGCCCGCGCAGGCGCCGCGCATCTGCAAGCTCACCACACCCTCGCGGTAGCTGCGGAACACGATGTCGCCGCCATCATTGGCCACCGCGGGGCGCACGCGCGTCTCGATCAGCTCCTTGATGGTATCAACGATCTCCTGGTCCTCGGGCGCGAAATCCTCGGCCTCGGTATCGGCCGCGTGCGACCCCGCAGCAGCGCCAGCGCCCGCCACCACCGGCGCACCAGACATGTAGTGCTCCATGATGACGCCAAGCACGGCCGGCTTGAGGTGTTGCCAGGCCAACGTGTCGGCCTTGGAGACGGAAATGAAATCCTGCCCTAGGAACACGCCCGCGACGCCGTCGATCGCAAACAGCGCTGACGCCAGCGGCGAATCGGCAGCGGCGGCTAGGTCGCGGTACTCCAGCGTACCCGCAGGCAGCACGGTCTTGCCGGGGATGAATTTCAGCGTCGCCGGATTGGGCGTGGCTTCGGTCTGAATGAACATGGCAGGTTTCCTGGCGGATGGGCCGCGTGTCGTGAATGAGGAGTGTTCTATCGTGCGGGCGGGGCGGGGTCAAAGGCCGCCTCAAAGGCGATGGCCGGAAGCGTTCGGTGTAACTGGCCAGCGCCACTATGTGTGACACGTGTCCCGGCGAACAGCCGCCGTATCGGCCTTCGTCGGCTCGATCCGCCACTCAAGACTATGTGAACCCAGGTTGATTTGGTTTTAAGCCAAGCGTCCCCATCTCTTTCCTAGCAGACGCAGCAGAGCCCCACCGAAACTCGTTGGGGCCGAAACGTGGAATTTCGATGCTGGGTCTGATCAAAGCAAAAAACGGAGATCGATCATGTTGAAGACCATCACTCTCGCAGCCGTTCTTGTCGCCTCAGCCCTCGCCATCAGCTCGGTTCCTGCGAGCGCTGGCCAGCAGGGGGCAGGCTACTACCTGAGCGGGCATTATAGCTTGTCCGAGCAGAACCTTGATACCAACTCAGGCCTCGGTTCCGCGAACGGCAACTAAACGTTGCAGTGTCGCATCTCACAAATGCGCAAATGTGGTCGCCTTTGGGTGGCCACATTTGTGTTTGTCGTGCGCTCAGACATCGGCTGCCAAAAGCCGGTGGAGGCGATGGGGGCGGGCTTCTTGATGTGTCGAGGTCCATTGGGAATTTATCGAGCGAGCTTGGGATAGAGGCCTGGCATGATGCCGGGGGCCAAGCTGGCAGGGAATGCAATACGGAATGGCGCCTTGTGCGTCGGCGCGGTGATGATTCCTCGTTCATGCAGTCGCGCTGTCACTCTGCGGGCCTTACGCTCCTCCAATCCCACGACTTCAGGCACGTCCTTTCGCTCCAGTTCCCGATTGGAGAGGATGTGAGCAAGTGCCCGCGACGAATTGGGCATGATGCCACCAACACGCTCCTCGTCCTTCGCCCAATCGAGAATGCGCCGGCGCAAGGCCGCCGGTTGCATCAGTTCAGCCATGAACTTCACTTGATCCAGACATGCGACAAGAAAGAATTCCGTGAAGCTCGCCAGCGCCTCTTCGCTCAATGCGCCGCGGCCATCCAGGTCATTGCGGCGTGGAAGGTCGCATTCGGCCAAGTGCTGCTTGTAGCGATCATCGGCACGGGCAAGTCCCCTGGCGATCGACCAGATGCCACCTGTGTCGAGGGCTTCAAGGAGCATTGCATACGAGATCAGGCGAGCAACACGGCCATTTCCATCTGCGAATGGATGAATCCAGAGTAGCCGATGATGTGCCGCCGCCGACTGCAGCACGGTCTCGAATTTACTGAGCCTGCCATAGGCCGCGTCCCATCTCATCAGGAAGCGCGGCACCGCTGCCGGGCTGATTGCGATGTGTCTTCCGACCTTGACGTCGTCGCTTCGCGTCTCGCCTGGAACCACCAGTACCTTGCGCTTCGTCTTGGTATCCTCGACCCACAATAAATCCGGTGGCAGCGCACTTTCGAAGCGCCGATGGACTTCGAGCACTGCTGCGCCGGTCGCAGCCTTGCCAACGAGGCCACCATCATCGATCCAGCGTTGCGTCGCAATGTGAGCCTTGGCCTCGAGCTGAAGGTCTCGTTGCTCTTTGTCGGCACTGAAGTCTTCGGTCAGCGCCCGCTCGATGTCCACCGGATGTGTGTGATGGCCTTCGATCAGGTTGCTGTAGTAGCAGTTCATCGATCGAACGAGATCCGACAATGCCCCGACCATCCCGTCGGGCAAGCTCGTCTTGAAGCTGGCTGCGGCGCCGACGAGTTCAAATACGAGCTCATTGAGGCGAGCGCGGTGCTTCGAGCCGTCGGAAACGAGCATTGGCTCCATCTTGGAGACTGACTCTTCCCGATCTGGTAGCGTTTGCTCGGCATCGACCGTGGCACGCTTGCTGGTAGGTTTTTTGGCCAGTTTTTTGGTGGGTTGCCGGGTCATGATTGCTCCAATTCATACAGCATTTGCTGTATGTCTGAACGATCGTCCACCAATTTCTTGGTCAGTTGGCTGGCCAGTTTTCTGGGCGGTTTCGGGACATTCGTTCCGTCTCATGCCGCTTCATCGCATATCACTGTTGTCGTGTGATGAATGTGTGATGGTAGCTCGATCGCGCCGTCGCGAATGGGTCAGTGCATTGAAATTGCCTTGCAATATTTGAGCCTCCGACTTGAGGAGCCAAGCGTGATCGGGTTTCCTTTGTGGGTTGTGGCACGAGCCCGCAGCCAAAGCAGTTACCCATCCAGACTCCCAGCCCGATCAGAAAAGCATGACACTGTTGCTGTAGGCTTTGAGGATACTGTCATGCGTCAACAGCGTAAGCGGCTCGTGCAGGGCTTGGGCAATGAGCAGCCGGTCGAACGGATCGCGGTGATGATCGGGCAATGTTGCGACCGCGATCGCGTGCTCTACCGTTATCGACAGCAGCTCAAAGCCAGCCGTCCGGAAATAGGACAGCGCGTCAGGCCCCGATAGTGGAATGTCGTTCCATCGGCCTCTGGAAAGCCGAAACTTTATCGATATTTCCCAAATACTTACAGCGCTTACGACAATTTGGTTTTTTGGGTCAGAGACGAGGTCTATCGCGGCCTTAGCCAGCCGCGGATCGTCAAGGATCGCCCAAAGCGCAATTTGTGTGTCGACCAGCAACCTCAACTGCCGGAACCAAGGAAGAGGTCCTCAATCTCCTTATCGGCAGCATCAATGCTTTCGGGCATGACAAACATACCCTTTGCAATGCCTATGCGCTGGCCAGTTGGCAGCGGGCTGATCGGGACCAACCGGGCTACGGGCCTGCCGTTGCGCGCGATGATGATCTCGGTTTCCGATCCGCTCTCTACAGCCGCGACCAGCCGCGACAGGTTGGACTTTGCTTCGAACATGTTCACTGTGGTCATGAATGTCCTATCAGTCAAATTTGTGGTCTAACTAGACTAAACTAACCATCCGAGGCAGTCAAGGCCTGCTTGAATTGCGCTGCGATGATCGCCTATCGCGCAGCTCACCACTAATTGTGTGTCTGCGGCCTGTCATCGGGCACGTCGACCCGAGGAAATTTCAGGTGACGGGCGTTAAATCAACTTGGCCAGTTCCACCTTCAGCTCCGGCCCGAGGTCGGCGCGGGCCAGCCCGAACGCCACATTCGCGGTCAAAAACCCGATTTTGGCCCCGCAGTCGAAGGTTCGACCCTGGTGGCGGACGGCGTTGAAGGGCTGCTGGCCCATCAGATGCACCATGGCGTCGGTGATCTGAATTTCGCCGCCTGCGCCCTTTTCCATCCGCGACAACAACGAGAAAATCTCCGGCTGCAGAATATAGCGGCCCATGATGTAGAGGTTTGAGGGCGCCGTGCCCTTGGGTGGCTTTTCGACCATGCCAGTGATTGGCCAGACCGGGTCCTTGCCCGCGCCCGTCGCGACGATGCCGAATTTGTGCGCGTCCTCCGGCGTCGTTTCCTCGACGGCGATGACGTTGCCGCCAGTCTGATTGTACACGTCCAGCATCTGCGCCAGGCAGCGCTTGCCGGGCGATTGGGTAATCATGTCGGGCAGCAACAGCGCGAACGGCTCGTCGCCTACCAACTCGCGTGCGCACCAGACGGCATGGCCCAGCCCGAGCGGGTCCTGCTGGCGGGTGAAACTCGCTGAGCCTGCCTGCGGCAGCACATCGGCCAGCAATTTCAACTCGTGCGTGCGCCCGCGCTCGGCGAGCGCCTGCTCCAGTTCCGGCTGGCGGTCGAAATAGTCCTCAATGGCCGACTTGTTGCGGCCGGTGACAAAGATCAGGTGCTCGATGCCTGCCTCGCGCGCTTCATCCACAACATGCTGGATCACCGGGCGATCAACCACCGTGAGCATCTCTTTCGGCATCGCCTTGGTGGCGGGCAGAAAACGGGTGCCGAGCCCAGCGACTGGGAACACGGCTTTGCGGACGGGTTTGTGGTGCATGGAACAATCCCAAGATAATCTCAGCGATGACGCGATGCCTAGCAAGCATTGCCCCAGATAGCGGTGTTCGCAGTCCGCCAACAGCAAACACTCTCACCAGGTCGTTAATATGTGTTCACTTCTGCGGCGCGCCCGCTAAACCAAGGGCTCCGGCACGGATTCTGCACAGTTTCGCGCAGCCAACGATTCGGAGGGTCCCATGTCTATTCTCGTCACCGGCGGTGCCGGCTATATCGGCAGCCATATGGTGCTGGAGCTTTTGAGCGCGGGCGAAAAGGTCGTCGTGCTCGACAATCTCTCGACTGGCGTGCGCGCGGCGGTGCCTGCCGAGGCGCAGCTGATTGTCGGCGACGTGGGCGACCAGGAGGCCGTGACGGGCCTGATGCGCCGCCATGGCGTCGAGGCGGCTATTCATTTCGCGGGCTCCATCGTAGTGCCGGATTCGGTGGTAGACCCGCTCGGCTACTACAACAACAACACCGTAAAATCGCGCGCGCTGTTGGCGGCGGCGGTGGCAGCTGGCGTGAAGAATTTCATCTTCTCTTCGACGGCGGCGGTCTACGGAATGCCCAGCACCAACCCGGTGTCGGAGATGAACGAACTGAAACCGATCTCGCCCTATGGCACCTCCAAGCTCATGACCGAGCTGATGCTGGCGGACGTCGCGCGCGCGCATGATTTCCGTTATGCCGCCCTGCGCTATTTCAACGTCGCTGGCGCCGATCCCATGGGGCGCTCGGGCCAGTCGACCCCGCGCGCAACGCACCTGATCAAAGTCGCGTGCCAGACCGCGCTCGGCGATCACGCGCAGCTCAGCGTCTACGGCACCGACTACCCGACGCCCGACGGCACCTGCGTGCGCGACTACATCCATGTCAGCGACCTCGCGCGGGCACACATGGCGGCCTTGCGCAATCTTCGCAATGGCGGTGCGTCGGACGTGTTCAACTGCGGCTACGGCCGCGGCTACTCGGTGCTGGAAGTGATCGAGGCCGTGAAAATGGTGAGCGGCGTCGATTTCAAGGTGAGTTTTGGCCCACGCCGGGCCGGCGATCCGGCGGCGCTGGTGGCGGGCGCGGGGCATATCCGCAAAGTGCTCGGCTGGCAACCGCAGCTCGAGGATTTGGCGACAATCGTCACGCACGCCTATGGGTGGGAATCGCGGCTGGTCAAGCTGGCGAAGGCGTCGTAGGGAACACTGCGGCCGGTTCACGTTCGCCCGAAAGAATTAGGGTGATGGCAGTTTTGTTCGCTTGCTGTTGCTGCCTTGACAACGATTCTCCCCCGTGTGCCATTCGCGGCCAAACATCCGTGATTTGCACCGAGGATTACGCCCATGGCGACCCCCATTCACCGCTACCGTTCGCACACCTGCGGCGCGCTGCGTGCCACCGATGTGGGCAAACCGGCACGCATTTCGGGCTGGGTGCACCGGGTGCGCGACCATGGCGGGCTGATGTTTATCGACTTGCGCGATCATTACGGCCTGACGCAGATCGTTGCCGACCCGGACAGCGCGGCGTTCAAGGCCGCCGAGACCGTGCGCTCCGAATGGGTGATCCGTGTCGATGGCGCAGTCCGCACGCGGCCTGAGGGCACGATCAACAAGGATTTGCCTACCGGCGAGATTGAGCTGTTTGCGACCGAGATCGAGGTGCTGTCGCAGAGCAAGGAGCTGCCACTGCCAGTGTTCGGCGAGCCCGATTACCCCGAGGACACGCGGCTCAAATACCGCTTCATCGAATTGCGGCGCGAGACGCTGCACAAGAATATCATGCAGCGGCTGGCGTTGGTGCGCTCCATCCGTGAGCGTATGCACGGCGCGGGCTTCAACGAGTTCTCGACGCCGATCCTGACTGCCTCCAGCCCCGAAGGCGCGCGCGATTTTCTCGTACCCTCGCGCATCCATGCCGGCAAATTCTACGCCCTGCCGCAGGCCCCGCAGCAATACAAGCAACTGCTGATGGTCTCGGGCTTCGACCGCTATTTCCAGATCGCCCCCTGCTTCCGTGACGAAGACCCCCGCGCCGACCGGCTGCCGGGCGAATTCTACCAGCTCGACGTGGAAATGAGTTTTGTCACGCAAGACGACGTGTTTGCGACCATGGAGCCGGTGATTACGGGCGTGATGGAGGAGTTTGCGGCGGGTAAATCGGTCACAAAGGGCTGGCCGCGCATTCCGCATGGCGAGGCCATTGCGAAGTACGGCTCCGACAAGCCGGACCTGCGCAACCCGATTGAAATGCAAGACGTGACGGAGCATTTTCGGGGGGCGGGATTCAAGGTGTTCGCAGGCATGATCGAGAAGGACCCTAAAGTCCGCATCTGGGCGATTCCGGCGCCGACGGGCGGCTCAAGAGCCTTCTGCGACCGCATGAACGCCTGGGCGCAGGGCGAGGGGCAACCTGGCCTTGCACATATCTTCTGGCGCGAGAGCGAAGAGGGCGGCGCGGGACCAGTCGCCAAGAATATCGGGCCGGAGCGGGCGATTGCCATCCAAAAGCAGGTGGGCCTCAAGACCGGCGACGCTGTGTTCTTTACGGCGGGCGACCCGTCGCGGTTCTACAAGTTCGCTGGCCTCGCCCGTGACAAGATCGGCACGGAATTGAAACTCGTCGACGAGAGCAAATTCGCGCTCGCCTGGATCGTCGATTTCCCGTTCTACGAGTGGAACGAGGAGGACAAGAAGATCGACTTCGCCCACAACCCGTTCTCGATGCCCCAGGGCGGCGAGGCGGCACTGGATGCGGCGGCCACTGACGAGGCGAAACTCAAGCTGAAGGCGTTCCAATACGACATCGTCTGCAACGGTTTTGAGATCGCATCGGGCGGCATCCGCAACCATGAGCCCGGCACCATGATCAAGGCGTTCGGCGCGGCGGGACATCCAGCGTCCGAAGTCGAGAACAAATTCGGCGGCATGTACCGCGCGTTCCAATATGGCGCGCCACCGCACGGCGGCATGGCGGCAGGCATCGACCGCATGGTGATGCTGCTGGTTGGCGCCAAGAACCTGCGCGAAATCTCACTGTTCCCGATGAACCAGCAGGCTGAAGACTTGCTCATGGGCGCGCCGACTGAGGCAACGCCCAAGCAGCTGAGGGAGCTGTCGGTGAGGGTGGCGGCGGCGGAGAAGAAGGGCTGAGGGCATCGACATTGACGGGCTTGAATTGGCATGGACGCAAAGCCCACGATTTTGATCTTCGCAGGTCCGAATGGCGCGGGAAAGACGACATATGCTCAGAAATACCTACTCAGTAGGCCTAGTTTTCTCTTCTTGAATGCCGATCACATGGCACGCCAACTCCGCGCGCAAGGCGTTCAGGAGAACAGAGCTGATCTGCTGGCCGTGAAAGAATTGTTGCGAGAGATCGAAAACAACATAACGCTGTCGAACGACTTCGCGCTTGAAACAACACTGAGCGGCCATACGTACATTCAAAATACCCCTCGCTGGTGTCAGCTTGGATACTTTGTTGAGCTGCACTATCTGCGGCTGCCGGACGTTGAGGGGTCAATCGAAGGCGTTCGCAGGCGCGTTGCAAAAGGTGGTCATAATGTTCCGGAACAGGCACTTCGGCGCCGGTTCCCAATGAGTTTGAAAAACTTGGAAATCGCCAAGAACCTCGTCGATCTGTGGTACGTGTTTGATGCCGGAAAGATTGATCCAACCGAGTCCGGGAGAAATGGCCGATGACGAACTCAGACTTGGAGGCAATCAGAGAGGCGCGCGAGCGGGCTCAGAATACCGCATTGTATGGTTCCGACGATACTCAAGCTGGACTTGTCGACGAGTTCTTGGGCGTCAAGCGTTATGTCGGCCATATCTTGCGCGAGGCGCAGTCTGCCGAAGAGTCCTGGTCACATTGGGAGGCCATCAATGACATATTCGAAAATGAAGATGCAGGCCGTGCGGTGGTTGAGCTTGAACTTGGTGGCATTGGTTCATTGAGAGCTGCGCTGGCGCGTGACGCCCTACTACAAGCCTACAAATTGTCCGACCCGTTTGATCATCCCGTTTCCGAAATTCATCAACCAAGCAATGAAAAGACCGCGTATTCCCTCTGCGGAATTGCGAAGCTGCTCGATGACGCAGAGTTGCGCACGAGACTGTCGAGCCGCCAATGGGCGCTTGATCTTGGTCACCATCCTATAGTTGCAGTCTTTTCGGCAGAGAAAAACGCCAATCGCATCACCCGCTTTCGTGATCTGATACAAGCGCGATGGGCAAAAGTGTCGCCTCAAGTGCCGGAGTTTGTCACTCTACGTGCGAGCGTCAAGCCGCTTCGCGACCGTGTGCTCGCGCACACTTTGGGCAAAGATGCGGAGCTTTCGCGTCCAACGATCGATCAAACACGCAAGTTCATTTCGCTGACGTTAGAGTTGGCGACAGACATGGAACTGTTGTTTACAGGCCACGCCGTTGGATCTGACAATTTCAGAGAAGCTGCGCGAAAGCGATCCGCAAAATTCTGGTCATATGCCTTCAAAGCCCCCATTTCTGAATACCAGCGGAGCAAGGCAATGACTGACCAAAAATCCGCTGCGGAATAGCCCCCGCACATGCCCACCATCGTCTGCATGAAATGGGGCACCGCGTTCCCCGCCGACTACGTCAACCGCCTCTTCCGCGGCGTGCGCCGTCATGCGCCGCTGGGCACGCGGTTTGTGTGTTTTACGGACGACGCCAAAGGCCTCGACACAGGCATCGAGCCCCGCGCCATCCCGCCCATCACCCTCCCCGTCCGGGGCCTCCGCCGTGGCCCCTGGCGAAAGCTCGCGCTGTGGTCGCGCGACATCGGCCTCACGGGCGATCTCCTCTTTCTCGACCTCGACGTCGTCGTCACCGGCCCGCTCGCCGATTTCTTCACCTATGAGCCCGGCAAACTCGCCCTCATTCGCAATTGGACGCAAAAGGGCGACGGCATCGGCAATTCCTCTGTCATGCGGTTTCCGGCAGCTGGCGCGCCACACCTGGTTGATGACTTCGAGAAAGACGCCATCGCCCTCTCCTTCAAGCACACCAACGAGCAGACCTTCCTCACCCTCGAATCCCGCCTGCCCACGGTATTCTGGCCCGCCAGCTGGTGCGTCAGCTTCAAGCACGACCTGATGCCGCGCTTCCCGCGCAATCTCTGGGCCGAGGTGCCCAAGCCGCCCAACGCCCGTATCGTCGTCTTCACCGGCCACCCGCGCCCGCACGAGGCGGCCAAGGGCGAGTGGCCCGCGCCCTGGTACAAAAAGCACTACAAAAGCCTTCTCCCGGTGCGCTGGCTGGCAGACGACTGGTTATAGGGGCCGTCCAGTTGCGCGTCTGCCACAGCCGCCGCAAATTGCGCCGCGGTTACACCGAATTCGCTCAAACGACACCAAAACTGGCTTGCGGTGCAACTCCTCTCCATTCTAGTTTTCTAAGCATAATCAAGCAATCTGCGGTGCCATATCGTTGTGTTCCGTCTGCTCTCAGGCCCCCGCGTCTTAGCAACGTCTGAGCTTTCGCCAACCACGAGGAACGACATGCGAATTCAGCTGTCCCTGTTGAGTGTTTCCGCCTTGGCCGCTTTCGCGCTCATTGGCAGCCCTGCCGTTCTTCCAGGCAGCCAGGCCCAGGCGGCCTGCCATGCGCAAACGTTCCATGACGAACGGGCCGAGGGCGGCGCGTGCTGCTTCTCCGATCATTTTCATTCTGGCAGTGGCACCGGCGGCTCACGCGCCCAAGCCACAGTAAGCGCGGTGCGGGCCTGGGAAGATTTCGTTTATTTCGAATATGGCGCTTCGTATGACCGCTGGACCATGGCCCATAGCAAATCCGTGAGCTGCGCGAATGGCCCCGGCTGGAGCTGCACGGTTGAAGCCCGGGCCTGCCACCGCGCGGGCTGACGTTGCGACGCAGGGGTGACCAGCGGTTGCCCTTGCGAATCTCTGCTAATCCAGCGTCTTGAATGGCCAGCACCCGCCGCTGGCGCCGTCACATCAGGACGCTCCGGCCATGCAGACACTCTTTGTACACCAGAATTTTCCGGCCCAATACCTGCATGTCACGCCTGCCCTGGTGGCGCGCGGCCATGCGGTTCGCGCCATCACGGATACCGCGAACAAGAAGCCCGAGATCGTCCCGACCGAACGCTACACATTCGGCGAGAAACCACCCACAGGCCTGACGCCGCTGGCAACGCAGTATGCTGAGCACGTGCAGCGTGGCCAAGCCGTTGCCCAGCTTGCGGCAAAGATGCGGTCCAGCGGCTACACGCCGGACGTGATCTGCGGCCATCTCGGCTGGGGTGAGACGCTGTTTCTCAAGGACGTCTGGCCATCAGCAAAACTGCTCTTGCACGCCGAATTTTTCTATCAGACAACCGGCGCGGACGTCGGCTTTGACGACGCCATCTATCCCAACACCCTGCGGTCGTTGCTGCGCGTGCGTGCGCGGCAGGCGTCGCTGCTGTTGGCCATGAGCACGGCGGACCGGGCGCAGACGCCAACGCGCTGGCAGGCGCAGGTTTTTCCGCCCGCCGAGCGTGCCAAGATCAGCGTGGTGCACGAAGGCATCGACACCACCGGTTGTGCGCCTAACGCCGATACCGTCATCCAACTGAAGAACGGCAGTATCACGTTGCGGCCTGGTGACGAGGTGATCACCTTCGTCAACCGCAATCTTGAGCCCTATCGCGGCTATCACATTTTCATGCGTGCGCTGCCCAAAGTCATGGCGGCGCGCCCGAACGCCCGGGTGATCATCGTTGGCGGCGACGAAATCAGTTATGGCGGCCCCCCCGATCCCTCGCTTGGCCCCAACTGGCGCGAGATCTTTTTCCGCGAAGTGCGAGATAAGATGGATCTTTCGCGCGTGCATTTCGTCGGTAAAATTCCGTATGCGGTATTCGTGCAGTTGATGCAGGTGTCAGCCGTGCATCCTTACCTCACCTATCCCTTCGTGCTCTCCTGGTCGATGCTGGAGGCAATGAGCTGCGGCGCGCTGATCATCGGCTCACGCACACCACCCGTCGAAGAGGTGATCACGGACGGACAGAACGGCAAACTGGTGGATTTCTTCGACGTCAACGGCTGGTCGGACGCCATCATCGACGCCTTGGCCGATCCGTCCCGCTACAAGTCGCTGCGCACCGCCGCTCGCAAAACGATCGTCGAGCGCTATGACCTCAAAACCATCTGCCTGCCGCAGCAGGTAGCTCTCGTGGAAGGCATGGCGCGAGCGTAATTTGAGCCCTTGAGGTGTTGTCCGCCTCGCTGTCCCGCCCAGCCGCAGTTAACGTCCCGTCAAGACCAAGCCCCGTAGCGTTGCGCGTAACGAAAGCGATTCGGGAGGTGGCCGGTGACGCCGCTAGGACATATGCGATGGGCCGTTGTGCTGCTGGCCCTGATGCTCGCGTCAACGCCCGGAAAGGCTGACGGTCTGATCGACGAGATCCGGCTTGGCGGCCTGGCGCAGAACATCGAACCTTCCGGCCACGCGCATGAGCACGGATTTGATTTGAATGCCGAGGTGCTGTTTGCGGCGCCATTTGCCACAAGCGGACTGTTCGGTTTCCGCCCGCATCTTGGCGGCACC
Organism: Hyphomicrobiaceae bacterium; assembly: GCA_025359185.1. GTDB lineage: Bacteria > Pseudomonadota > Alphaproteobacteria > Rhizobiales > Hyphomicrobiaceae > JANYHF01. The sequence continues at coordinate 20,748 of JANYHF010000077.1, forward strand.
TACAATTTTGAGGGTACCACGGACAAGCTCTATGCCGGGCTCACCTGGGATGTACCGCTGCAGGGTGGGCTGTTCCTGGAGGGCAGCCTGGGCGCGGCGATCCATGACGGCGGTCTGACCGAGGGCGATGTCGCGCAATATGGCTGCCGGGTGAATTTCCGCGAGTCCGCCTCGATCGGATATGACCTCGATCCCCACTGGCGCGTCATGCTGATGGTCGACCACATGTCGAACGCCAATCTCTGCGCCAAGAACAGGGGCTTGACCAATGCGGGCCTGCGACTAGGCTACACGTTAAATTAGTATCTTAGCATTTGTCATCGCCGGGCCGGGCCCGGTCAAGACAAGGGTGGTGAGGCAAGGAAAACTCATCCATGGTCGCATTGACGCGCATTTACACCCGTACCGGCGATGCCGGGACGACGGCGCTCGGGTCGGGCGAGCGGGTGCCGAAGTTCAACCTGCGCATCGAGACCTACGGCACCGTCGATGAGACCAATTCGGTCATTGGCGTTGCGCGGCTGGACCTTGGCGCGGCGTCGCCGCCCGTTGGCGACATGCTCGCGCGCATCCAGAACGACCTGTTCGATCTTGGCGCCGATCTGTGCGTGCCCGAACGCGACGGCGAGGAGCCACCCAAGCATCCGCGGCTGCGGATTATCGAAGCCCAGACGGTGCGGTTGGAAAAAGAGATCGACCAACTCAACGAGCACCTGGCGCCGTTGCGCTCTTTCGTGCTGCCCGGAGGCACCCGGGCGGCGGCGCAATTGCATGTGGCGCGGACGGTTTGCAGGCGCGCTGAAAGGCTGATGTGCGAACTCGCCACCGTACCAGGCGAGGCGGTGAGCGCCGATGCCCTTAAATTCGTCAACAGGTTATCGGATTTCCTGTTTGTCGCCAGCCGCTTCGTCAACGAACAGGGCAAGGGCGACGTGCTCTGGGTGCCTGGCCAGAACCGTTAGGCTGGCCGAACATAAGGACTCCCCAACTCGTGTTTGTCCCGCTTTACGACATCAACCCGCTGCGTCGCATCACGTTTCAATATGTCAACGTGGCGCTGATCGCGATCAATGTGCTGGTGTTCTTCATTTTCCAGGAACGCGACATCTGGACCGGCAACGACTGCGGCCAGGTGACTTTTTCCAAGGCCTTCGGCGTCATTCCTCTGCAATTGCTCGGCACCCCCGTCAGTTTTCAAGATTGTCCGGACGGGGCGCTCAGCGCTTTGAATGTCTACCCGCCGCTGACGCTGCTGACATACATGTTCCTGCATGGCAGCTGGTGGCACCTCTTGGGCAACATGCTGTTCCTCTGGGTGTTCGGCGACAACGTTGAGGATGCGCTCGGCCACGTCCGGTATTTCTTATTTTACATGCTCTGCGGCATCGCAGGCGGCCTCTTATATTTCGCCACACAGCTGCACTCGACCGCGCCGCTGATTGGTGCCAGCGGGGCCATCGCGGGCGTGGTTGCGGCCTATGTCATGCTCTCACCGCGCGTGCATCTCTGGGTGCTGGTGCTGAGGATCATCCCGCTGGAAGTGCCCGCTTACCTCGCCATCGGCGCCTGGATCATCATGAACATCGTGCTGGCCTTCCTCAACATCGATGCCAGCGTGGCCTGGTGGGCGCATATCGGTGGACTGATCGCTGGGGCGCTTCTGGTCGTGGTCATGCGCCAGAAAGGCGTGCATCTGTTCGAGCGCACGCCAGCGGAATTTTAAGGGGACATTCGAATTATCTTGCACTGCGGCAATTGGGCCGCCTCTTCCTGCCGTTGACTCCGCAAATACCCGGTCGTACGCTAGAAAAGCCGTCTCGCAACTGCGAGATGACTGGTCTGTAACACGCCCTGACGCCGCCAGATCGGGTCATCCGCGACGAGCTGCCCTGAGGAGCCTGAAAGCCGATGAAGATACTCGTGCCCGTCAAAAGGGTCGTCGATTACAACGTCAAGATCCGCGTCAAGGCGGACGGCAGCGGAGTTGACCTCGCCAACGTGAAAATGTCGATGAACCCGTTCGACGAAATTTCCGTCGAGCAGGCGATCCGCATGAGGGAAGCTGGTCAGGCGACCGAGATTGTGGCCGTGTCGATCGGGCCGGAGAAATCGGCCGAAACCATCCGCACAGCGCTGGCCATGGGCGCGGATCGAGGTATTCTCATTCAGACTGACGAATTGGTGGAGCCCATCAATGTCGCTAAACTGCTGAAGGCGGTGATTGCTGCCGAGCAGCCGGGCCTCGTCATCGCCGGCAAGCAGGCCATCGACGACGATTGCAACCAGACCGGCCAGATGCTCGCGGCGCTGCTGGGCTGGCCGCAGGCGACCTTCGCCTCAAAGATCACGATTGCCGATGGCAAAGCCACGGTCACCCGCGAAGTCGATGGCGGCTTGCAGACCATCACCGTCAACATGCCCTGCGTGGTCACAACTGATCTGCGGCTCAACGAACCGCGTTATGCTTCTTTGCCCAATATCATGAAGGCCAAGAAAAAGCCGCTCGATATCAAGAAGCCGGAAGATTACGGCGTGTCTGTCGCCGCCAGGCTGAAGGTGCTCAAGACCGTCGAGCCACCGCCGCGCAAGTCGGGCGTCAAGGTGAGAAGTGTTGGCGAATTGGTGACAAGCCTGAAGACTGCGGGAGTGATCTGAACCATGGCCGTTCTTTTGGTCGCCGAGCACGACAACAAAACCCTGAACCCGCTGACGGCCAAGGCGCTGAGCGCGGCGACGGCCATCGGTGGCGAGGTGCATGTGCTGGTTGCCGGTCACGGCTGCCGTCCAGTAGCCGAAGCCGCTGCACTGATGCATGGCGTCACCAAGGTGAAACTGGTCGAAAGCGCGCAGCTGGAGCAGCAGCTGGCCGAGGAAATGGCCGCGTTGATCGTGCCGATGATGGCCAGTTATGACGCCGTGATGGCCGCCGCATCGTCGTCTTCCAAGAGCTACATGCCGCGTGTCGCCGCTTTGCTCGACGTGGCGCAGATTTCCGAAATCACCGCTGTCAAATCCTCCGACACCTTCGAGCGGCCGATCTATGCCGGCAACGCCATCCAGACCGTGCAGTCCGGCGATGCCAAGAAAGTCATCACGGTACGGACGGCCTCCTTCCCGGCGGCGTCCGAAGGCGGCAGCGCAGCCATTGAGTCCGTCAGTGCGCCTGCGCAAATTGGTATCTCGCATTTCGAGCGCAACGAGCTGTCGAAGTCCGAGCGGCCCGAGCTTACCTCCGCCAAGATCATCATCTCGGGCGGACGTGGGATGCAGGCGGGCGAAAACTTTAAGAAGTACATCGAACCTGTCGCGGACAAGCTGCGTGCGGCCGTTGGCGCCAGCCGCGCCGCCGTCGATGCCGGCTTCGCGCCCAACGACTACCAGGTTGGCCAGACCGGCAAGGTCGTCGCGCCCGATCTTTACATCGCTGTCGGCATTTCCGGCGCCATCCAGCATCTCGCCGGCATGAAAGACAGCAAGGTCATCGTTGCCATCAACAAGGACGAGGAGGCGCCGATTTTCCAGGTCGCCGACTACGGCCTCGTTGCCGATCTGTTTGTCGCGCTGCCCGAGCTTGCTGCTGAACTCGACAAAGTCCGAACCTAGTCAGGACCACATCCGATGGACAAGAACGCTTCGCCCAAGAGCACCGTCACCGGGGGGCTCACCACGCCTCAGACCGACGACGGCCGCCGGGCCCGCGAGCAGATCAAATCCGTGGGCATTATCGGCGCAGGCCAGATGGGAACCGGCATCGCTCATGTGGTCTCGCTGTCGGGCTACGATGTCGTCATGGCGGATTTGGCGAGAGACCGGTTCGATGCCGCTATGGCCGCCACCGACAAGAACATGGCCCGGCAAGTGGCCAAGGGCAGGATCACTGAAGCCGACAAGGCAACGGCGATGAAGCGGATCGGCTACGTCGCCAAGGTCGATGATCTGGCATCGTGCGATCTCGTCATCGAGGCCGCCACCGAAAACGAAGCCGTCAAGAAGAAGATTTTCGCCGACTTCGCGCCCAAACTGAAAAAAGGCGCGCTGCTGGCGTCGAACACGTCCTCCATCTCGATCACGCGGCTGGCCGCCTGCACCGACCGGCCAGAAGCCTTCATCGGGATGCATTTCATGAACCCGGTGCCGGTGATGGAGCTCGTTGAGCTCATCCGAGGCATCGCAACGGACGACGTGACGTTCTCGCTCGCTCGCGGCTTCGTCGAGACGCTGGGCAAGACCATCGCCGTGTCGGAAGATTTCCCGGCCTTCATCGTCAACCGCATCCTGCTGCCGATGATCAATGAAGCGGTGTACACGCTGTATGAAGGCGTCGGCACGGTCGAAGCCATCGACAAGGCCATGCGTCTCGGCGCCAACCATCCGATGGGGCCGCTGGAGCTGGCAGACTTTATCGGCCTGGATACCTGCCTGAGCGTGATGCAGGTGCTGTACGAAGGCCTAGCGGATTCAAAATACCGTCCGTGCCCGCTGCTGGTCAAATACGTCGAAGCCGGCTGGCTCGGCAAGAAGACCAAACGCGGCTTCTACGATTATCGCGGCGAAAAGCCGGTGCCGACGCGGTAGGGCTTTGGCCTCCGGCGGAATAGTCCCGGGCCATTGAAGGAACGGGCGAGCTGGACTTGCGGTCAACCCGTAAAATAGCTATAATAGGTATTATAGGAACAACAACAAGGCCGGGACCAGATGCGGGTCACCTCTTTAGAGCTGCACCAAAAGCTAGGCCAGACCATCGATCAGGCTAGGCTTGAACCGGTCGTTGTGACCAAACACGACCGCGCCCATGTCGTGATCTTATCGGCAGAGCATTACGCCTTTCTGCAACAGGCTGCGCGCAAATCCCGGATCACTGGCAGTCTGACCCCTGAAGAACGCAAGTTGGCGGCAGCCGCAGTGGTTCCTAGTGAACCAGAACAAGCGCTCCTTCTGTCACAGCTTGCGTCGGCCGTTGAGGCCGGTCAGAAACAGTGAGCTTGCCCAAACCCCAGCCGGGCCTGGTTGTGCGTTACAGCTACCTTTGGGCCGATGAAGCGGCTGAGGGGCGCAACGAAGGCGTCAAGGTGCGACCCGCTGCCGTCGTGCTGGCCATCGACCGGCCAGCCCAAAAGCTTCAGGACAACAAGGCGAGCAGCTCCGAAACGCGCGTGTACGTCCTTGCGATCACCCATTCCGCACCAATAGCTGGCACCGAGGCCATGGAAATCCCGGCGGCGGTCTGCCGCTCTGCAGGTCTTGACGCCGCGCGCTCATGGACCGTGCTCTCTGAGTTCAATGAATTCGTTTGGCCGGGGTTCGATCTCGAAATCATACCGGGCCGCAGGCCGCGCACAGTAGCCTATGGCTTCCTGACACCCGGCTTCTTTGCCGGCTTGCGGGATCGCTGGCTCGCACTCGATGCCGCTGGAAAAATCCAAAGCGTACCGCGCGACGCTTAAAGATGAATGACCGACGCTAAGTGGCTCGGCCGTTGTGACACCCTACCCCAGCAATCCGCGCAGCCAGCCGGCCAGGTCCGCTGCCTGCGCCGCATAGATCAGTGAACGGTAAATAAAACCCTGTGACACAACCACATAGCCCAGCGACAGCAATGCCGTGACCCATCCGCTCAAGTCCCAGAAGCGCCGTTGCATGGCTGCAAACACCCAAATCACTGATCCTTCATAGACACAGAAGCCCGCAACCGGGAGGACTGGGAGGAGACGATCATACAGGTCGCGATGTCCCAGCCAGGAGAGCGCCACTCCGGTCAGGACACCGCCAGCGATGACGCAGAGAATGAGCGCCGTCAGCAGCAGGTACCAATAGCCGAAGCCGAGTGTAACCAGTTTGATGTAGGTGCGCGGCGTAGGCTGACGGCCGGAAATGGCGCGGCAGACATAGTAGAGCAGCGGCGTCATGATCAGGATGGCGGCGAGGGTGAGGATCTGGAAGGCGATAAAGTCCCATTTGTCCCTGCCGACCGTGATGTTCTGCAGCCGTCCGGCGAAGCGGGGAATGATCAGCTCAATGATGGAAAAATAGACCGTCAGGCTGAAGGCCAGGAACAGCCAATGGCCGCCGTATGAGGCATCGTTGGCAAGCCGTATCGCGGTTGACACCGGCGCGCGGGAAAAACTGATGGCGACACCCAGCACGCTTTGCGGCGGTGCGTTGCCAACAGCATCGCCGACGAGGCTCGACCATCCCTCGCCCGCGCCCAACGGCGCTACCGCCGTCCCGCAATGGCCGCAGAATTTTGCTGTGACGCCCTCGCCGCAGTTGGTGCAGTAACTTCCGCCCGCTGTCTGGGTCATCGCGAAGCCCCCTCTCAGTCGTTTCAGCGCTGGGGAAGCGTTTAGCGCTTTTGGGGGTGTTGGCCAAGACCGCAGGCTGGTGCTGAGCACTTCGCGAAGCCCACGTCATGGCAAACGGTTGGCTTGGCCAAGAGGTTCAACACCACCCTTGTCTCACTCGTACCGACGAGCAAATATACCGGCCTATCAAGTTCCGGCATCCCGGATGCGCTGCAGCATGCTTCATGGTGCGGCGCGGTTCCGGGAGCTTGTGCGCGGCTCAAGCCCCTGTTCGAACCCCAAGATCCCGCGTCTGCGGTGCACCGAAGAAGAATCGCTGCACCGTGCTCGGAATGACGGGTTCATATTTTTGATCGCCGGTTTCGCAGCTCACTTCTGCAACCGGACCCCGACCGTCACTTGATCCTCAGTATAGCTACGGTCTACTGCGTTGGTGGAAAAATTCGTACGTTGATAGTTTGCGAGCAAGGCCCACTCGCGGTTGAGGTTGTATTCAAAACCCGCAGTGCCGGTAAATTGCGTTTCCGTGAGATCGAGGCCCGCATAGGTGCGCTTGGCCTCACTGATGCCGATCAACATCGTCAGCCAGCGGCGGAACTGATGGCGCAGGTCTAGCGACACCCTCGAATTGCGCAAGGCCGTCGCACCCGGCGTGCCGGTCAGTTCGAGGTCCGCCGAGGCCGCGAAGGTCAGCGCCGTCAGGGCGGACGGCAACCAGACCACGCTGCTGTCGGCGACAAAGCCCGTGACTTCCGATCCGCCCGCGTTGGCTGACGTGATCGACGCGCCGCCAAGGCTGAACGTACCGCTGAGTTTGGCCGAGTGATCGGTCTCGATGCCAAGGCGCAACTCGCTGCCGGTGGCGTCGGTGCCGCTGGTATTGGCGTAACGGCGGGCAAAACTGCGCGCGGTGCCGAAGATCGTCAGCGCGGGCGAGAGCTCGTAGCCGGTGCGGAAATCGAGATTGGCATCCCGGTAGAGCTGGCCGCCAGTGCCGGCGTCGCTTTGAGCGGTATCGGCCACGGTGCCGTGCAAGCGCAGCGACACCCTGTTGACGCGCTGATTGTAGGCGCCACCGGCAGTTCTGGTGATCGTGCTCGGCCGCTGCGCCGCGCCGGTGGGCACCAGCGGATCGCTGCGCGAGAGCTGGCCGAAATCATAGGCCGCCTCGCCTTCGAGATTGGCGCGCTCAGTCACATCCAGCCGCCCGCGCAAACTTGCCGTGAGCTGTTTGCTGTCCTCCGATGGCAATCGTGCGTAGGACGTGGTGGAGCCGCGCAGATCGAGGCCGATGAAATGGCGCGACCACTGCGACTCCAGGGTGGCTGACGGGCGGAGCACCAGAGCAACGTCGCCCTCGCGCAACGGCGACTGGCGGACATTGTCCGAGTAAAGCGTTTCAGCTGTGAGACTTGGCAGCAGCCGGAAGCCGCCGATGCGGTAGCCGACCGGGGCATAGGGATTGTCGTCAGTGTCCAGAACCTGCGGACGCAAGACTGGCCTGGGCTCGGCTGTCTCATCCGGCACATCATCCTGGAGCGGAGCATCTTCGGCGGCCACGATGGGCCGGGCCACGCGCGCACCGCCCGTGTCTTCGGGCACGGGCCTTGGCCGTCCGGCCACAGTACGAGCGTCGGTCTGGGTCTCAACCGTCCGTGCATTCGGGCGCGCCGAAGCCGCCGCCGCCTCGTCATCGGCCGGTGGAGTCGCAGGATCAGCCGGGTTCACCAGCTTGCCGTCGGCCGACAGATCGCCGTCGGCGGGTGCATTGGCTGGCGCATCGCGCAACACGCCGTCCTGATTGGTAGGCTCGGCGGCAGGCGCGGCCAGCGAGCCATCCTGCGGTGGCCCGGCGGGTGCATCGCCCTCGCCCACGGCGGTGGCAGCATCGGCGGCCGCTGCCCCGCCGGTATCAACACCCTTGCCAGCGCGGAGCTCCGACAAAATGCGTTCGGTTGTGGAAGAGCCCTGGTTCACCGCCGTGCCGGCATCCTGGGCGTGGGCGTATATGCCCATACTGAGCACTGCTGAGAGTGCAGTTGCGCTCATCGACGCGGCAAACCGGGGGAGGCGTAAGCGTATGCGCACAGGGACCAACGCCTCTTTGGGCGGCAAAGTCGGAACGCAAGTACAAGACGGCTCAGCCCGACCCTAGGGGCAAAGCGTTAAGGGTGCGTTGCGCCGGGCAGAGGCTGGACTTTGCGGCGCGCTTTCCGCAAAAGTAGCTCAGAGTGCGCTGGAGTGAGTTCTAAGTGCACCAAAGTACGCGCGATGACGCGCTAATCCGCTCAGTGAGACTTTTCGAGCATGGCAGTGAACCCACGAACCAAACTCCGCACCCCAGTGACATTGGCGACGGTTGCACCCGCATCGCCGCTCGAGTCGGCGCTCCGGACAGTGAGTTTGGAGACCGCCGGATTGCAAGCGCTGGAGGCCATGCTGCGCACCGCCATGGCCGGCGCATTTGCCGAAGCCGCCACCCTCATGGGCAGCGCCAAGGGCCGGATCATCGTCACGGGTATTGGTAAAAGTGGCCATATCGGGCGGAAAATCGCGGCGACCTTGGCCTCCACGGGAACGCCCGCCTATTTCGTCCACCCGACCGAGGCCAGCCATGGCGACCTTGGCATGGTCACCGCCGACGATGCGATCCTGGCGCTCTCCTGGTCCGGCGAAACGGCCGAACTCGGCTCCATCATCACCTATGCCAGCCGCTTCGCCGTGCCGTTGATTTCGATGACCTCGCGCAAGGACTCTTCGCTCGCCAAAGCCTCCGCCGTTGTGCTCCTTTTGCCCCGCGCGGCGGAGGCCTGCCCGCATGGTCTGGCCCCCACCACCTCCAGCACCATGCAGCTGGTGCTTGGCGATTGCCTGGCCATTGCGTTGTTGGAGAGCAAGGGCTTTTCCGCCAACGATTACAAGGCTATACACCCGGGTGGGCAGCTCGGCGCCAGCCTGCGCCATGTCGGCGATATCATGCATAAGGGCGGCAAGCTGCCGATCGTCCGTGAAGGGACGGTGATGGCCGAAGCACTGGTCACGATGACGGAAAAGAGCCTCGGCTGCGTGGGTGTCATCGACGCGCGGGGGCGCCTCGCAGGCGTCATCACCGACGGCGATTTGCGCCGCCACATGGGGCCGGATCTGCTGGGCGCGCGCTGTGCCGACATTATGACCAAGCGGCCCAAGACCATTGGCCCCCAGCTGCTGGCCTCAGCCGCGCTCGAAACCATGAACGCGACGAAAATTACGGCGTTGTTTGTAGTCGAGGCCGGTAAGCCGGTCGGCATCGTGCATGTGCATGACCTACTACGGCTGGGCGTGGTTTAGCCGACCGGCTCCGTCACCACCACTGTGCCCCGGCTTCCCTTCACCCGGACCCGCGCGCCCGCCGCCGCATCTGGTCCTTCAGCGATCCAGAGCGTATCGCCGATCTTCACCTTGCCGCGGCCATTGGTGATTGCCTCTTCGACGGAGACGATCTGTCCTGCGAAGCGGTTGCCCGCTTGGTTCAGTGTGCCGTGATCGGTGACGGTAACGCCGTACCGCAGCACCAGCCGCGCAAACAGACCAAGCGCCAGTGAAAGAGCCGCGAACAGGACCAGCTGCAGGCCAGCATCCAGGTGCAAAAAGGGCTGCAGCAGGCCGACCAGGATGGCGGCGAGGCCGAGCCATAGCAGGAACGCGCCTGGCGCCAGAATCTCCAGCATCAGCAGCACCGCGCCGCCACCGAGCCAGACCCACAGCGCATTGGAACCATTGAGAATTTCAAGCGTCATGACTGTCTCCATAACCAAGGTTGAGAGGCAGAAGCGAGGTTAGGTCCTCGGCACCGTTGGCGGCCGCCGGGTGGACACGTTGGCGCTGTTGGCCCCGCCGCCACCGAAGGCTTCCTTGGTGATTTCGCCCAGGCCCGCCAACGCGCCAATGACCGACGAACTATCGAGCGGCATCATCAAAATCTTCTGGTTCGGCGAGGTGGCGATGGCTTCGAGCGCCTTCACGTAATTGTTGGCGACGAAGTAGTTGATGGCCTGCACGCTACCGTTGGCAATGGCAGTCGAGACCAGCTCGGTCGCCTTGGCTTCGGCTGCAGCCGCCCGCTCGCGTGCGTCGGCATCACGGAAGGCAGCCTCCTTGCGGCCCTCGGCAGAGAGGATTGCCGCCTGTTTCTCGCCCTCGGCACGCAGAATCGCGGACTGCCTGAGACCCTCGGCCTCCAGGATCTGCGCGCGCTTGTCACGCTCGGCCTTCATCTGCCGGCCCATCGATTCCACGAGGTCGCGCGGCGGGGCGATGTCCTTGATCTCGATGCGCGTCACCTTCACGCCCCAGGGTTGCGTCGCGTCGTCGATGATTTTCAGCAACCGGTGGTTGATCGCATCGCGGTTCGATAGCAACTCGTCCAGGTCCATCGAGCCCATGACGGTACGGATATTGGTCAGCGCCAGGTTGGTGATGCCCTGCTGCACATTGGTGACCTCATAGGCCGATTGGGCGGCATCGAGCACGCTGTAGAATGAAATACCATCCACCCGCACCTGGGCGTTGTCCCTGGTGATCACCTCCTGGCTGGGAATGTCGAGCACCTGCTCCTTCATACTGATCTTGTAGCCGATACGGTCCATGAAAGGCGTCAGGATATGCAAGCCCGGTTGCAACGTGCGCGTGTAGCGGCCAAAGCGCTCCACCGTGTAATTGGAGCCCTGCGGCACCACTTTGATGGTCGACCAGAACAGGATGAACAGGAACAGGACGAGGACGGCAATCAAAGCCGTCGATAAGACTGCGGGGTCCATGCGGGGCCTCCAAAAGTGGAATTCGGTTGTGAATTCACGGGGCAGATATGGGGAATGCGGCTGCGAATTACCAGGGTACGCAGTATTGACATGGTGAATAGCTGATTGGCGCGCCGCCGTTAATTTACGAATAATTCAAGGCCGCATCCCGGGACTCTGCTCTTGCCGGCGTGACCCAGTGCTATGCTTCTGCCCGCTACGTCAAGAACCGGAGTTCGCAGATGTGATGATAGTGCTGGCCTGGGTCCAAGCGTGATTGCGGGACGTGGCTGAGGTTCGGACCATCAGGAAACCTTTGTGTTTCCATCGTGAACCCGCCGAACTTCCCGTAGGGCTTGCCGCCTTTGCCAATCATCGAGGAGTTGAGAGATCTGCCGGTGTAGAATTGCACGCCCGGTTCTGTCGTCGAGAGTTCGAAGCCGCGTCCCGACGCTGGATCGCGCGCCATGGCCACAGGCCGCAACCGCCCGGGTTCACCGCGCAAACAGAAATTGTGATCAAAACCGTCAGCACCACCCTCAATCTCGCCTGTTCCGCCAGGGCGCGGCAGCTTGGCGATCTGGCTGCCGATCGTGCGCGGCTCACGGAAGTCAAACGGCGTGCCTGCGACCTTCAAAATTTCGCCCGAGATGATCAACTCGTCATCAACTGGCGCATAGAAGTCCGCATAAAACTGCACCTCTTGTTCCAGAACCGAGCCGGAGGCGTGGCCGGCCAGATTGAAATAGCTGTGATTGGTGATGTTGCAGAGGGTCGGCTGGCTGGTCGTTGCGCGAAAGTCAATCCGTATACGGTTGTCATCGGTCAAAGCATAGGCCGTCGTCAGCTTGAGCTCACCGGGAAAACCTTCATCGCCATCGGGCGAGGTCAGGGAGAACGTGACCGTGTTGTCCAAGCTATCGTACTCGGCGGCCCACTTACGCTTATCGTAGCTGTCAGGCCCGCCATGCAAGGAGTTAAGGCCTTCGTTGCAAGCCGTCTGGACCTCTTTGCCATCCAACGGGAATCTGCCTCGCCGTAACCTATTGGCAAACCGTCCGACGGTTGCGCCGAGATAGGCTTGGCCGGCGCGATAGGCTTGCGCAGACTCAAAGCCAAGTATGACATCAGCGAACTGGCCTGAGGGCGAAGGCATGTTCATCTGAACGGTTGTGGCCCCAAAGTCCGTGACGGCTAGGGAGGCGCCAGCCCGGTTGCGGATGGTAAAGAGACCGAACTCGTCCCCGCCGAGTTTGCCGAAAGGCTTCCGGTCAATGGTCATAGGCGCCCCGCGTCACGCAAAATCTTCGTAAGTCTGCAATTTATACGTGGCACCTCATACCTTGGCAAACTGCCCGAGGGCTACCAACGGTTTGCACCTCGTGCAGGGCTTGAGGCGCGACGCCGCTAAATTGGTGCCAAAGCCAAATCGGACTACGGCCAATCCAGGACTGGCAACGCGAAAGCCATCTCCGGCAAAGTACGCTCGTTTCAGAGTGGTCCAATGCAAAACCGCTCGACGGTTGATGCAATTAATGACTTCGTGTAACGGATCGAGCCTCGTTGTTACGGGACATACGCAATGGCTGCCATGACCACCGCCGAATTGCGCGGCTACCGGAAAATCTGCGGCAGCAATGGCGCCATCATGGCCATGGCCTGCGATCAACGCGGCGATATCCGTAAGTTGATCACGACTGATCCCGCTGCACAGAAGAAAATTACCGACACCATGCTGGGCGAGGAATGAGTGCTCGTGAGGCCATCGGCGTCGATGTTGGTGGCACCACCATCAAGGCTGCACGAGTGTCGGCAGCGGGCGTCATCATTGCGCAGGCGAGCCAGGCAACCGCAAAGACCCCAACTGACGTGCTGGCGCAGATCGATGCCCTGATTGCCGCTTGCGATCATGCGCGTGTGGCCTGCATCGGCATCGGCGTTCCGTCGCCGGTCGATTTCAGGACCGCGCGCATCTTTCCGGGCGGGTATGTCGATCTGTCCGGGCCGCCGCTGACTGGGCGGTTATCGCGCACTAACGGACGTCCGGTGTTCACGGACAATGACGGCACCATGGCGCTCGTTGCCGAGGCGCGGCTCGGGGCCGCCAAGGGGTCCGCTAATGTTGTTATGCTGACGATCGGCACCGGGATTGGCGGAGCGGCTATGCTCGGCGGTAAAATCGTGCAGGGCAAGGCGAGCGCGGGCCAACTTGGCCACATCACCGTTGCCTATGACGGCCTCGACTGCGCCTGTGGGCGGCTGGGATGCCTTGAAACGTTGAGCTCAGGAACCGCGCTCGGCCGGCATATTGCCAATGCCGGTCTGCCTGCTACGGTAACAGCCGAGGAACTCTTGTCGCGGAACGACGCGCAATCGCGTGGCGTCATCGAACGCTGGATCCAGCCGTTGCGCTCCGGTATCGAAAGTCTGGCCGCAACACTTGATCCCGAAATCGTGGTGTTGGGTGGGGGATTGGGCAAAGCAGCCTGCACGGCATTGGCGTCGGTCCCGCCCAAATCGACGTGGTTTCAATACCGGGTCGCGCCTGCGATCTGCGGCAGTGAGGCGGGTGTGATTGGCGCGGGCCTGGCGGCGTTTGAGCGGCTGCCATGAAGACCGGCATTCTCGTCAACGGCGTGCCAGCCTCAGGCAAGAGCACGGTGGCCAAGGCGATATCGCAGAGTGCCGGGTGGCCGATGTTTGCGTTGGATACGGTCAAGGAAGCGCCTTTTGCGCATCTGGGCACTGGCGACCGCGAGCACAACCGGCTGTTCGGCAAGGCGAGCTATCAGGCCATTTTTGCAGTGATCGGAGATTTCCCGCACGGCGCGACGGTGGTGATCAATGCTTAGTTCGGCTTTCAGCGGACGGAGGTTTTGACCGCGCACTTGGCGGCGGTCGATGGCCCGGCAGAAACCCGAAGTCGCGCTTTATTGGCTCGCGGCCAAGAAAAACGTTGGCGATGGCGAGACGCCGCCTGTGAAAGCGGACAAGAGATCCCCGCTATCAGGATACTGCCTTTGCGCCCAACCAGTCGCGGACCTTGTGCAGCATCGCTTGGCGGTCATGGCGGGCCTGCAAGGCTTGCTCCATCGTGACTTCGACAAAACGTGCGGGCGTGTGCGGTTGCAATTGCCCAATCAGATCCATGTCGGCCGAGATCACCGCGCCGAGCATGAAGTATCCGCCGCCCGAGACGGCATCGCGATGGAGAACGATGGGCTCGGTTCCGCTGGGCACCTGGATCGAGCCATAGGGGTAGCAGGCATCGACGATGTTCGAGGGGTCGGACCCGGCGCCGAACGGCGGCGTGCGGGGCACGAATTCGAGCGGCCGGCCGCCCTTGAAGCGGTAGCCGATGCGATCAGCTTCGGGCGCGACTTTCCAGGTGTCGGCAAAGAAGTTCTTACCCGCGGCTTCGGTGAGGCGGTGCCAGTAGAGGCCGGGGATGGCGCGCAATTCGGCGGGGCTGCCGGACATGCGGCGGAGGTTAGCCGGGATCGTCCGGCCCTCCCAGGCCGACGCGGCCATGCCGCGTTTCAGCACATCGCCGGCCGCCAGCTTACGGCCTTCGAGGCCACCGAGCGCGCCAAGCGTATAGGTCGAGCGCGAGCCAAGCACGACGGGTACATCGATTCCACCGGAGACCGCGATATAGGCGCGTGCACCCTTTTTCAGGTAGTCGAACGAGAGCCGCTGTCCTTTGTGAACCATGAAGGAGGTCCAGGTTTCGCGCGGTCTACCATCGACCTTGGGCGGAAGTTCCGCTCCCGTCACGGCGACGACGGCGTCCTCCGTGAACTCCAACTCAGGGCCCATGAACACGGCCTCCAGCACCGCCGCGCCTTCGGGGTTGCCAACCAGCAGATTGGCCGTCCGCGTCGCATATCGGTCCATGCCGCCCGACAGCGGGATGCCGATGTTGTAGTAGCCGGGGCGCCCGAGATCCTGGACCGTGGTCGACAGGCCCGGCGCAATGACGTTAATGGCCATAGAGTGCCCCCATCAGGTTCTTATTGGTGCCATCGATGTCCTGCTGGAAATCGGCAAGCGAAAAGGTGACGTCGCGCATCCGTGGCACGAAGCGGCCGGCTTCCACGTCGGCGACGGTCTGATCATAGGCGGCCCGGTCGATGGGCTTCCATTTCACAATGTCGCCCGGCCGGAACAGGCACATGAAGTCGCGCAGATACCCGATCTTCTGATTCGGATCGTAGATCGGCATCGGCGTGATGCCGAACATCTGGTAGCCGCCCGCGCCGCGCACCGAGTAGATGCAGCCGAAGCAGCCACCGTGGCCGACGGTGAGTTTAGGCGTATCGGTGCGTGGGCGGAGATATTTTGGCACCTCGATCTGCCGCTTCCTATCGGCCATCTGATAGAGGAACGGCAGCCCCGCGACGAAGCCGACCATCGAAACGAACCAGGGCGCGCCAGAATGCGCATTCACGAAAGCGTCGACGCCGCCGAGGTTGTTGATGCGCGCGGCATACTCGATATCGGTGCTTTTGGGGTCCTGATGCCGTTCGCGGAATTTCATCAGCGTTTCGTGCGTCCAGGGATCATTGTAGAGCACCGGGATTTCGATGATCCGGGTTTTGAGGCTCGATTGCGTGTTGGCGGCGGCGGCAACCTCGAACTTTTTCAGTTCGGCCAGCATGGCATCGGGCTTGATCACGTCGGGATCGAATTTGATCTGGAACGAGGCGTTGGCCGGGCAGATCTCGGTGACGCCCTTGATCTTTGCGTCCTTCACTGCATTGGTGATCGAGAGCGACTTGAAGAAGGCTTCGAGCGACATCTCCTCGTTGACTTCAACGAAGATATGTTCGTCGCCACCAAAACTGTAACGGGCTGTCATGATCGGTTCGCCTCCTGTTGTGGGCGCTGCGGCGAGGATTGCGGGCGAGGCGAGGGGTGGCGCGGCCTTGGCGGCGAGCCAGGCCTCGAGCCAGCGGGTGTGGAAGTTCGCGGCCAGTACGTCGGGATCGGCTGCGAGCGCCTGATGCAGCGGCTTGGTGGTGGCGACACCCGTCACCTCAAGTTCGCCAAGCGCGCGCGCTAGACGGGCGATGGCTTGTGGACGCGTCTCGTCCCAGACGATCAGCTTACCGAGCAGGGAGTCGTAGAACGGCGGGATCTGGTAGCCCGCGAACAACATCGTGTCGAAACGGGTGCCCGCGCCACCGGGAACGCGGAGGGCCTCGACCTTGCCCGGCATTGGCATGAAGTCCTTGGCCGGATCTTCCGCATTAATGCGCACTTCGATCGAATGGCCGCGCAAATGGATGTCTTCCTGCCGCAGCCGCAACGGTTCGCCGCCCGCGATGCGCAGCATCTCGCGCACCAAATCGATGCCGGTGATCATCTCCGTCACCGGATGCTCGACCTGGATGCGCGTGTTCATCTCGATGAAATAGAACTGCTTATCGCGCTCGTCATAGAGATATTCGAGCGTGCCGGCGCCGCGATAGTTGACGGACTGCGCAAGCTTTACGGCGGAGGCGCACAGTTTCGCCCGCACGCCGGGGGAGAGCACGGGCGAGGGCGCTTCCTCCCACACCTTCTGCCGCCGCCGCTGCAACGAGCACTCGCGCTCGAAGCAGTGGACGACGCGCATGCCGTCACCGAGCACCTGCACCTCGATATGCCGGGCTTGGGGGATCAGCTTCTCTATGTAGAGCCCGCCGTCGCCGAACGCCGCTTGGGCCTCTGTCGCGGCCTGGGTCATCAACCGCTCCAACTCGTCCATATCGTTGGCGACCCGGATGCCGCGCCCGCCTCCGCCCGCTGCGGCCTTGATCATCACTGGAAAGCCGAGTCCTTGGGCCACGGCGCAGCCGATGCGCGGATCGTCGATGCGGCCAGGGCTGCCCGGCACGGTCGGCACGCCAGCCTCGATCGCAGCGTTGCGGGCTGAGACCTTGTCGCCCATCATTCGGATGGTGGCTGCCTTCGGGCCGGAAAAGATCAGGCCGGCGGATTCTACGGCTTCGGCGAATGCGGCGTTCTCGGAGAGAAAGCCGTAGCCCGGATGAATGGCATCGCAACCGGTCTTGCGGGCGGCACTGAGTATGGCCTCGATGTTGAGATAGGATTTGGCGGCGTGCGGCGGGCCGATCTCGACGGATTCGTCCGCCAACTGAACAGCCAGCGACGACGCATCGGCCGTGCTGTACGCCTGCACCGTGCGGATGCCCAACTCACGTGCCGCCCGAATGATCCTGACCGCGATCTCGCCCCGGTTGGCGATGAGGAGTTTCTGGATGGTCATGAGACGCAACCGGCTCTTTCTCTAACCATCCACGTCGGCGAGCGGTTGGCCGGCCATCACCGGCTCTTCGTTCTCGACCAGGAAGCGCACGATCTTGCCGTCCTGATCGGCCTTGACCTCGTGAAAGCTCTTCATCACCTCGACGAGACCGATGACCTCGCCAACGGCAACGCGATCACCGTCGCTCTTGAACAACGGCTTGTCCGGCGATGGTCGCCTGTAGAACGTCCCCGGCAGCGGCGACAGGATCTGTTTCATGGCCATGATGGCGAGCCCCTTCAGAGATAGGATGAAATCGCGCCGCGCACGGCCAAGGCGATGGCGACGGCATTTGGTGTATCGGAATGTACGCAGATTGTCTCGGCACCAACCGCGACGTCGGTCCCGGTGACGCTCAGAGTCTTGCCCTCACGGATGGCGCGCAGCGAGCGGGCGGCGGCCTCGGTTGGGTCCTTGGCGGCATGCTCGCGGGTGATGATGAGGCCGCCTTCGGCAGTGTAGTCGAGGTCGGTGTAGTACTCGGCCACGAAGCGATGGCCGCGTGCGCCGTATGTCTTCTGGTGCATCGTATTGATCATGCCGAACAGCGGCACCTGGAACACGTCGGCCGCGTCGCAGACGGCGTGCGCCATCTCTTCCATTCTTGCAGCCATTCCGTACAAAGAGCCATGCGGCTTGATGTGATTGAGCGGCATCCCCTCGGCCTCAAGGAAGCCCTTCAGCGCGCCGACCTGATAGATGATGCAATTGGCGAGTTCCTCCCGTGAAATCTTCATCTCGCGGCGGCCGAACCCTTGCAAATCGGGCAGCGACGGATGCGCGCCCACCTTCACGCCATGCTGCTTGGCCAGCCGCACCGTCGCGCGCATGTGATTGAAGTCGGAAGCGTGGAACCCGCAAGCGACGTTGGCGACGTTGATCAGCGGCATCAGCCCCGCATCGTCGCCCATCTTGTAGAGCCCGAAGGCCTCGCCCATATCGCAATTCAGCGTTACGCCCATGTCATCCTCCCCTTGCGCAATCCTGGCTTAGACGTCGCGCGTGATCAAGTAGGAGCCGCTGGCATGCGGCTCGACGCTCCAGCCCGGTTCGATGACGATGGTGGTAGTCACCTCCTCGATAACGGCAGGGCCGGCGAATTTGTCACCCGCGCCAAGCCGGCTGCCATCGTAGACCGGCGCTTCGATCGCCTTGCCATCGGCACTGAAGATCAGCGGCCGCGTTGCCTTGATTGCGTCCTTGAGACCACCACCGCCCGGCACCAGTTTCGACCAGCCGTTCTTCAGCGACTTGCGGATGGCGGTCCCGGTATCTAAATGCTGCGGCTTTGGCTTCTCCACGCGGCCGAAGAGTGTCGCCTCGATATTCACGATCTCCACCGCATTGTGGCGCTCGGAATACGTGTAGAGTTCCTCATGCCGCTTGTGGAACGCTTCCTTCACTTGATCCAGCGATTGGCCGTCGATGACGAAATTCCCGATGTCCACAGTGCATTCGTGCACCTGGCCGACATAGCGCATATCCAGCGACCGCTTGATGTCGATGGTCTCATGCGTAAAACCGTCCGCCTCAAGATGAGCGATCCCGCCCGCCTCGATCTGCCGGAACAGCTGCTCGATCTTTACCGCCGACGCCTCATCTTCCAGGCGCATCGGGCTGGTCGCCATGTAGTTGTACTTCACATCCGAGATAATCTGTCCGTAGGCGCAGAGACCCGAGGCGAGTTTGGGCACGATCACCGTGTCGATGCCCATCTCGCGGGCGAGCGCAGTGATATGGGCGCCGGTTGCACCACCTGCACACACCAGCACGAAGTCGCGCGGGTCGTAGCCGCGCTCGACAGAGACACGGCGGATGCCGTTGACCATGTTGCTGTTGACAATCGTAAACATACCGTAGGCGGCGCGTTCCAGCGTCAGCCCAAGCGGCTCGGCGATCCGAGTACGGATCGCGGCTTCCGCCTTGCTCTTGTCGAGCGGGAAGGTGCCGCCGAGCAGGCCGCCGGGGTTGAGATAGCCGAGCACCAGATTGGCGTCGGACACTGTCGGTTCGGCGCCGCCCTGGCCGTAGCAAGCGGGCCCAGGCGAGGCGCCCGCACTTTGCGGACCCATTTGCAGGAGGCCCATCGAATCAATCCAGCCGATCGAGCCGCCGCCCGCGCCGAGCGTCTCCACCTGGATCATCGGCACGCCGATGCGGTAGCGCAGGAAATCGATATTCTTGTTGATGTTGGTAACGCCGTCCTTGACCAGGGTGATGTCAAACGACGTACCGCCCATATCGACGGTGATAACGTTCTTCTTGCCGAAGGGTTCGCACACGAACAATCCCGCTTGCGGTGCCGAGGCCGGGCCGGAATTGATGGCGTAAACGGAGCGATCGGACATCACCTGGCCGACGGCAAGGCCGCCATTGGACTGGAAATAGCGCACCGGATTCTTGGCGCCGAGTTGGCGGAAATAGGTATCCACGGCGGCGACGTATTTGCGCAGAATGGGTGCAAGATAGGCATTTGTGACGGCCGTGGAGGTTCGCGTGTACTCACGGATCTGCGGGTACAACTCGCTGCCAACGGTCAAGACCGTTCCCGGCATCATGTCGCGGACCATCTCGGCGGCGCGGCGCTCGTGCGCCGGGTTGATGACGGACCAGACGAAGGAGATGGCGACAGTTTCGACGCCCTCGGCGAGAAAATGGCGGCAGGCGGCGCGAACGTCGTCTTCGACCATCGGCGTGTGGATGGCGCCCGTGGAGATCACCCGCTCGCGGATGCCCTTCCTTAAATAGCGCGGCACCAGCATGACGGCCGCTGGGTATTCGGGATCGTAGCGGTAGCCGTCTTCTTTGTGGCCGAGGCGGATCTCGATGGAGTCCTCGTGCCCTGCCGTACAGATCAGCCCGACCTTGGCGCCTTTGTGCTGGATCAGCGCGTTGAGGCCAACCGTGGTGCCGTTGATGCAGAGGTCGCAGTTGGAGACGATCTCGCTGGCGCTAACGCCGAGGTCGGCGGCGATCAGCGCCAGGCCATTCTCGATGGCTTTGGTGGGGCCGGCGGGTGTCGAGAGCGACTTGTACAGCTTGACCTCGCCAGTATCGACGGCGAGCACAAAGTCCGTGAACGTTCCGCCTGCGTCGATGCCGAGGCGATATTTGGTGCGCATACGTTAGTCTCCGTTTCACTCCCGCAGCGCTTGTGTCGCTGCTTGGTCGACGGCCAATGTTGTCAGGTCACGGATGACCACGCCATAGTCCTCGCGCGCGCCCTCGATGGAGACGAGGCCGTTCTTTATGTCCCAAACCACCTTCTCGACGGGCCGCTCGAACGGATTGCCATAACCTCCTCCGCCCGGGTTCATATTCGCCGCGCGGTCGCCGGGCTTCACGGTCTCGATGACGTTCTTGCGCACCACTTCGGTCTTGCCACTGCGTGTGAATTCAATGCGCCCGACCTTGCGTTCGACCATCTTGGAGCGAGCCCCGGCGGCCCCCACCGCCGGGATCCGCCGCCCCTCACCGAAGGTGATGAAGGTCATATCCTTATCGAGCGGCTCGACCTCCCAGCAGGTGCCCGAGCCGCCCCGGAACTTGCCGGCGCCGCAACTGTCCGTCATCAGCGCATATTTGTGGATGATGATGGGATAGGAGTGCTCCAGCAATTCGATGTCGCCTGATGTCAGCGCACCGAAGCAACATTCCGGGCCGACTGCGTGCCAGCCGTCCTGCTGCGGCGTGGCGCCAGCGCCCGAGATGATCGAGGCGAGCACCATCGTCACATATTCCTCATTGTGCCGCGTATCCCAGCCCGCGATGTTGCAACCGTTGGCGTGGCCCCAGGAGGCCGCGACCTTGGAGGGCATCGCCTTTTCGAAGGCAAGGCGCACGGCGTCGGTCAGTGTCTCCATCGGCGTTGTCGTGCAGTTCATGTGCGGGGCGGGCTCGGCGGCGTTACAGAGCGTGCCCTTGGGGCCGAAATCCAGCGACACGCAACGGTAGAGGCCCTCGTTGTAAGGTGGCGGCAGTTGCGCGAACATCATCAATCCTAGGTACACGCCCGAATGCGAGTTGCCCTCGTAGGAGTTGATGAAGTAGGGGATCTGCGGCGGGCTCTTGATGGCGATATGGCAGCCGTCGTCCTTGATCGTCACCGTCGCCGTGATCTCGAAGTCGCCAAAGCCATGGCCGGCGTCTTCGAGGATAGCCATACCCTCGTAGATCCCGTCGGGCACGCCCTTGATCAGAGCCCGCATCTGCCGGTCGGCCATGTTGAGCAGTTCGTTGATGCAGACTTCGGCATGGTCCTCGCCGTATTTGTCCAGCATCCGGATCAGCGCGCGCTCGCCGACCTGGCAGGCGCCGATCAGTGCGTTGAAATCGCCCTCCTGATCACGGCGCGCGCGCATGTTGGTGAAGATGAGGTTGAGCACGTCATTGCGCGGCTTGCCCTTGTCCCAGATTTTCACCGGCGGGATGCGCAGGCACTCGGCATAGATGTCCTTGGCGTTGGGGTTGTAGCCGGCTGGAACGGGGCCGCCGATGTCGGTGAGATGGCCCTTGCAGACGGTCCAATACTTGAGCTTACCCTTGTAGAACATGGGTTTGTACATGCAGGTATCGATGGCGTGGCTGCCGCCATAGGCCGGGTCATTGTGCAGGATAAGGTCGCCCTCGTGGATGTCGTCACCGAAATATTTGGCGACAGCCTTCATGGCGGGGATCAGCGAGCCAAGATGGATCGGGATGTCCTGACCCTGCAGGATCATTTCGGGTTTGGCATTGAAGAGGGCGGTCGAATAATCGTGCGCAAGGTTGAACACCGACGATCTGGCAGTCTTTTCCAGTGACAGTGTCATCTCGCGCTGCGTGGTTTCGAGAATGCCGCGCACCACCGAGAGCGTAATCGGATCAACCTTGCCCATCATATCAAATTCCCCTTGCGGCGCGCAGCGCTGTCGTACCCGCTGCATCGAGCGCCCAGGCATAGCCGTTGTGAGCGGGCACCAGAAGGACACCATAGGCGTCTTTTGCGTGCTCCGGCGTGATGAAATCGTCGAGCACGTCCTCCAACACCTGCTCGGCCGGGCGCTCCAGCGGATTGCCGTAACCGCCGCCTGAGGGCGAATAGTAGGCGGCGACGTCACCCTCGCTGACCCTTAGGCCTGAGAACTTGGCAGGGTAGCTCTTCACGTCTTTAGGCGTCTTAGCGTTGTAGATTTCGTATTTGCCGACGGCGCCTACCTTGCCGCCGAAGACGCCCCAAGGCGCGTCCTCGTGGCGATCGGATTCGTGGGTGACGAAGCCCGGCGTCAGGAAGCGCTGCGATTTCACAACGCCTTGGCCGCCACGGAACTTGCCTGGTCCAGGCATCACGTCGTCGCGGAGTTCGTAGCGGTCGCAGATCAGAGGGAGATGCATACCGAGATCTTCAAGCGGATTATTGCGGGTGTTACGCATCAATTCCTCGACGGTATCGGGACCATCCGAGCGCGGCCTGCCGCCCATCGCCGCCTCGTTCACTTCGAGGAACACCCAGTAGTCGCCATTGGGGCGCACACCCGAAAATGCCGCGAAAGAGAGCGTCGCCGCGTTACCTGCCGTGCATTTGTCGGGCAGCACCGGAGCCAGCGCCTTGATGATGAGATCGACGACGCGTTGGATCTGGCAGAACCGGGCCTCGGCCGCGACCGGCGCGATCGGGTTGAAGATCGACCCCAGCGGCGCCGTCACTTTCACGGGACGGAACGAGCCCTCGTTCTGCGGGATGTGTTCGTCGTGCGTGTACGTATCCAGCAGCAGCGCGCGGAAGGCGAAATAGCAGGCGACTTTGGTTGAGCCCTCGAAAGGCACGTTGAAGGCCGTGGGCGATTGCGGCGCCGAGCCGGTCAAGTCCACTTCGACACCGTCGCCGCGCTTCTTCACCGTCACCTTGACCGGCAGCGTCTTGCCACGCGTGCGGCCGTCGTCGTCGAGGAACCCTTCGGCCACATAGTCGCCGTCGGGGATCTTGGCAATCTCGCGGCGGAGCATCGCCTCGGTGTAATCCATCAGCTGGCGCGTGGCTTGCAGCACGGTCGCTTTGCCATACGTGGCGAGCAGTTCCTGGAACCGCTTCACGCCCAACTCGGCTGACGCCACCTGCGCCTCAAGGTCGCCCATGACCAGGCTCGGGACGCGCGTGTTGTTGCTGATATACCGCCACATGCTGTCGCTGCGCTTGCCCTCTTCATAGAGCTTGGTGGCGTTGAACAGCATGCCCTCGGCGAACATGTCGGGCACGTCCATGATGAGGCCGGGCGTCGCCGCACCGATATCGACATGGTGCGCCGTATTGGCCGAGAAGCCGACGAGTTCGCTCTCGAAGAACACCGGCATGACGACGGCGATGTCGGGCGAATGGCTGGCGCCGAAATAGGGGTGATTGTGGATGACGCAGTCGCCCGGCTTCCATTCGCTGAGCGGCATGGTCTTCTCGATGCCGCGCAAGTAGCCGGGCAAGGAACCGATATGCATCGGCGTCGAATCCGACTCGCAGAGCGTGTTGAACTGAGCGTCGAACAACCCAGCGCCGAGATCCTGGCTTTCACGGATGATCGAGGAATAGGACATGCGGTGGAGCACGTTGCCCATCTGCTCGGCGATGGAATGCAACGCGCCGCCGATGACTTGCAGCGAGATCGGGTCGATGGGCGCCATGGCAGGCGCGTTCATGTCTTTGCTCATAATCGTCAGCTCCCGTGAACCTGGCGGCGGGCGATGCGCAAATCGCCGTGCGAAAGGACGGTGGCCGCATAGTCGGGCGGCACCAGCGTCGTCGAATTATGCTGTACAATGAGGGCCGGACCGATGACCACGTCTTCGGCGAGCAGCTTGCTGCGGTCGTAGCGCGGCGTCGGCACGGACTGGCCGTCGTCGAATACGGTATCGCGGATGTAAAGTTCGGCCGCCACCGGGTTGATACGATCGCCGCGCGCCAGGTCCGGCAGCTTCAGCGTTTCGGTGGCCGCCGAGCCGACGACGCGCAGCGTGATGATCTCGACCAGCTGATCTTCGAAGGCGTGGCCATAGACCTGTTTGTGGGCGTCGTAGAAACTCTTGGTAACGGTCTTGACGTTTTCGGACGTCAGCGGACCATCTGGCATCGCCGCCCGCAACTCAAAGCCCTGGCCGACATAGCGGCACTCGGCGACGGAAGTGAAGCGGTGTTTGTCCGGCGCTATGCCGTCGGCGATGAGCTGCGCGCGAGCCTCCGCGGTGAGGTCGGCGATAATCCGGTTGACGGCTGCGAAATCCTCCGCCGTCGCCTTGTTGGCGACCACCAGGACGGAGCGTGTGAACTCGTATTGCAATTCTGTGAGCAGGAGACCCATGGCGGCGGTGATGCCGGGATGGAGGGGCGAGATCACGTCCTTGGCCGCGATCAGTTCGGCTAGAGCCGTCGCATGCAGCGGGCCCGCGCCGCCAAAGCCCATCAGCGTGAAATTGCGCGGATCGATGCCCTTGGCGACAGAGTTGGCGTTGATGGCCAGCGCCATGTTGTGGTTGACAACGCGTAGCACGCCGAGCGCAGCGTCCTTAACGGAGAGCTTCAGCGGTTTGGCCACATACTCTTCAATCGCTTTGTGGGCGAGGGAGGGATCGATCTTCAGGTTGCCGCCGAGGAAATGCTCCGGGTCAAGACGGCCGAGCACGACTTGCGCATCGGTGACGGCGGGTTCCTTGCCGCCCTTGCCGTAGCAGGCGGGGCCGGGATCGGCGCCCGCCGAGCGTGGGCCGACGCGGAAGGCGCCGCCCGGATCGAGATAGGCAACCGAGCCGCCGCCCGCCCCTATGGCGTCGATATCGATCATCGGCACCAGCACGGGCAGGTGGGCGACTTCAGTGTCGCGCGGGTTCTTGATGCGCAGCTCGCCGTTCTGAATGACCGAGATGTCGGCGGATGTTCCGCCAACGTCGATGGTGATGACGTTCCTGGTCTTGCAGGCTTCGCCCGTCCAGCGGCCGCCGATGACGCCACCGGCGGGGCCCGACAGCAGCAGGCCAACCGGACGCCGCGACGAGTTCTCAACCGTCGAGATGCCGCCGTTCGACTGCATGATGCGCACCTTGGCGTTGACGCCGCTTTCGCGCAGCCGGTTTTCGAGGTTCTTCAGATAAAGCGATGTGGTCGGCCCGATATAGGCGTTCATGGCCGTGGTCGAAAACCGCTCATATTCGCGGATGACGTTCACAACCTCATGCGAGCAGCAGATGAAGGCGTCGGGCAGCACCCGCTTGACGATGTCGCGTGCCTGGACCTCATGCGTGTTGTTCAGGAACGAGAACAGAAAGCAGATGATGACGGACTTCAGGCCGCGCTGCTTGAAGAGCTGTGCGGCAGCCTCGACCTGATCGAGGGCCAGCGGCGTTTCGATCTCGCCGGTTGGCGGCATCAAGCGCTCATCGACCACGAGCCGGTTGCGGCGCTTCACGAGCGGCTTGCTCTGCCATGGCACATCAAATTGCAGCGAGAAGTTATGCGGCCGTTTGTGCCGCGCCATATGCAGGATGTCACGAAAGCCGCGCGTGGTGATCATGCCGACATCGGCGCCTTTGCGCTCGATCACCATGTTGGTGGCGACGGTTGTTCCGTGCAGCACCATGTCGATGGCGCCCGGCGAAACACCCGCGATCTTGCAGATCTCGACGACGCCCTGAACGACGCCCACCGACTGATCCGCTGGCGTCGACGCGACCTTGTGGACGAAGATCGATTGTTCCACGCCGGCGCCGGTCCGCTCAAGAACAATATCAGTAAACGTACCACCGACGTCCACGCCGACACGGATCATTCGTTGTTTCCCTAGTTTGTCTTGAGGCGCGCGGGCCTAAAGCTTGCTTGACGGCGTCTGACGCTTCAAACTATGCGCCTACGCCTTTACGCGCGGGGAACGCTTGGCGAAGTCATCGGCCATCTCGTTCATGGTCACGAACTTCACGCCCGGATGCGAGACCATGTGATTATAGAGCCGTTCCAGCATCATCAGCACATGCGGGCGGCCGGCGACGTCGGGGTGGATGGTCATGGGGAATACGGCGTAGTCATATTCCTTGTACACCCAGTCGAACTGGTCGCGCCACATCTGCTCAATATCGCGCGGGTTGACGAAGCCGTGGCTGTTGGGCGCCTTTTTGATGAACATCATCGGCGGCAGATCGTCGAGATACCAGCTGGCGGGGATTTCGATGAGATCGGTCTCATGGCCGCGCGTCAGCGGCGTCATCCAGGCGCTCGGATGCTTCGAATAGTCGATCTTGGTCCACTTGTCGCCGACGCGGACATAGTAGGGCTGGTGGTCGTGATGCATCAGAGAGTGATCGTATTTGATGCCGCGCTCCAGCAGCAGCTCGTTGGTGACGTTGGAGAACTCCCACCACGGAGCCACATAGCCCGTTGGCCGCCGCCCTGAGAGTTTCGTCACGAGGTCGATGCACTTGTCGAGAATGACGGTTTCCTGTTCACGCGTCATCGCTATCGGGTTTTCGTGCGTGTAGCCGTGTATGCCGATTTCGTGGCCCGCGTCTGCGACCATCTTCATCTGTGTGGGGAACGTCTCGATGGAGTGACCGGGAATAAACCAGGTGGTCTTGATGCCAAGCCGGTCAAACAGGCGAACGAGGCGCGGCGAGCCGACTTCGCCAGCGAACAGGCCGCGCGAAATGTCGTCGGGGCTGTCCTCGCCGCCGTAGGAGCCGATCCAGCCGGCAACCGCGTCGACGTCGATGCCGAAGCCACAGAGAATGGTTTTTGTCATGAGGTGTTCCCTTTTTACCAGGTTGCTGTCCAATTGGGGTCTTCGAGGCCGGCCGGATAAGCCAGCCCGTAATCGAGCGGTGGTCGGATGACATATTTCCGGTCGAACTCCGCCCACGGATAGGGTGCGCCCGAGCGGACGATGTAGGGCCAGTCGGGTTGGGCAAAGATCGGGCGGCCGATGGCGACGATGTCGGCGGCACCGCTGGTGAGAGCGGCTTCGGCGCCGGGGCCATCGGTGATACCGCCATTGGTGATCAGCGGCCGGCCCGAAGCCTCGCGAATGATGGTGGACATTGGTGTTTTCGAGCTGGGGTCGCGGTTGTCGAGATAATTGAAGCTCGACCAGTGGATGGCGTCGATGGGCGCGCCCTTGAGCGCTTTGCCGATAGCCGCCGCGTAGGCGACGCCGCCCGGGAATGCGCCTACGAAGTCGTCGACGCCATCTTGCGAGACACGCAGGGAGATGATCTTGCCAGGACCGATTGCGGCCCGCACCTTGTCGCAGACCAGGCGCGCGAACCGGACATTGTTCTCGGGGCTGCCGCCGAACTCGTCGGTGCGCAGATTGGTCTTGGGGTTGATGAACTGCCACAGCAGATAACCGTTGGCGCCATGGATCTCGACGCCATCAAAGCCGGCCTCGATGGCACGGCGGGCACCGCCGGCAAAGCCATCCGCCACCAGATGGATTTCGGGGATGGTCAGTGCGCGGGCGGGACCGAAGGTTACCTTCGGCCAGTCGCCCTTGATGTTGCGAATGCTCTTTTCGTAGTCATTGTCCGTGTAAAGCGTCCAGCCGCCGCTTTGGGTCGCGCTGGCGCTCACCGGCTGCTCGCCTTTGGCGAGACAACGGGGGTCGGTGACACGGCCGCCATGCATCAATTGAAGGATCACGACTGCGCCGTGGGCATGAACGGCATCGGTAACTTTCTTCCAGCCAGCCACATGCTTTGAGTTAGCTATCCCAGGTTGAGAGAGATAGGCGCGGCAGCCGAACCTCTCCTCTTCGTAGGTGCCCTCGGTGATAATCAGGCCGACGCCGCCACGGGCGCGGCGGGCGTAGTAGGCAACCATTTCATCCGTCGGCGTACCATCGGCCTCCGCCATCTGGCGCGTCAACGGCGCCATCGCGATCCGGTTCTTGATCGAGAAATGACCAAGCCGCATCGATGAGAACAGGCGCGGGAAGGCTTCCGCCATGATCAGGTCTCCAGACTACGGATGATGGATTCGGCGGCGAGTGCGGCCGAGAGAACCGCAGCGTCGCGGCCTTGCGGAGCCGAGAGCAGGAAGCTGGTCGGCATGCCGCCTTCGCCGGTGCCGTTGGGAATGGCAACGCCGCACCAGTCGAGGAAGTTGCCGAGCCGGGTGTTGGAGAGCGTCTTGGCATTTTGCTGGAAGAACACTTTGTCGTCGGCCTCCAGAGGCACGATCGGCATGGCCACGTGCGGCGTGGTCGGACAGGCGACGATGGCACTGCCGATGAGAGCGTTGCTTTCGGCAATCAGCCGCGCACGCACCTGTTGCACCTCGACCAGATCCCAGGCCGTCATTCCCTCGGCCATCAGGATGCGGTTGACGACGCGCCGGTCCATGCGGCCCGCATCGGGGCCATGCACGCGGGCGAAATGCACATGCATCGCCTCAGCGCCGAGCACATGGCCATGCTTGGCGGTGAGTTCGGGGATGGCAGCGAGCTGAGGCATCTTGACGTGCTCGATGCGGGCACCGGCGCGGGCGAGTCTCTCGATGGACGCATCGAAATTGGCGCGCACGGCGGGTTCGCAACCGTCGTAGATAACATCTGTGGGGACCAGGATGCGCAGGCTTTCAATGGGAGCACGGCGTGCTTCAGGCACCAATGCGCCGCGCAGAACGGCGTCGGTCAGCACACAGTCTTCGACGGTGTGGGCCATGGGCCCGAGCGAATCGAGCGTGCGCGACAGCGGGAACACGCCGTCCATCGAGTAGTGGCCCGTGGACGTCTTATAACCGGTGATGCCGTTGAAGCTGGCGGGGACACGGATCGATCCGCCGGTGTCGGTGCCGATGGCGACGGTGACTAGTCCGGCGGCCACGGCGACCGCCGAACCGGACGAGGACCCCCCCGGCGAGCGCTGCACTTTGGGATCGCACGGGTTCCAGGGCGTGCCGTAGTGCGGGTTGAGGCCGATGCCGGAATAGGCGAATTCCGTCATATTGGTGATGCCGATGGTGATCATGCCAGCGCGCACGCCCGCCTCCAACAGGGCCGCGTCGCGCTTGGCGGGCGGGTTACCCTTGAACACGACCGATCCTACGGCGGTGACGCGGCCTTCGACGTCGAAGAGATCTTTCCATGCGACCGGCACGCCATCGAGCGCGCTCAGCGGTCGGCCGGCCTTCAGCCGCTGAGCGGAGGCGGCGGCTTCCTTACGGGCGCGAGCGGGCAGAACCTCGGTGAAGATCGCTTTGTCTTTGTGCGCAGCGATGGCCGCGAGTGTGCGTTCGGTGAGGTCCACGGCATCGAGCGTACCGGCGCGCAATTCAGCGCCGAGCTGGGCCGCAGTTTTGGGCAAGGATTGGGTGGCGGGCATTGATAGGGTCCGTCGTTAATGACTGATGAGCGTGGCTGCGTCTTTTTTCCAGGCCAGGAACACGTCGTCGCCCGCCTTCAGCCGGCCGGCATATTTGTCGGCATGTCCCTCCACCACAATCGGCTCGCCCGACCCCATCACGACGGAGAGCTGCACGATATGGCCGACCTGCTGAATGGCGTCGAGCTTGCCCTTGATGGGTTGCGCGCCATAGGCATCAGCGAAATAGGCCGCATTGGTCCAGAATGGATGCACGTCGATGGCTTCGGCCGGCACGGCGAGGCTGGCCTTGGCGCCGATGGCCGCCACCGCCCCTGACGCGGTGCCGGACAGCATGCCGAAGGGCGTATCGAGACGAACACTGTCGCCCTCGGACGATTTGACCGTGCCCGGAATAACAGCGTTGCGGCCGATGAAGCGGGCGACGAACAAGGTCTTGGGCCGCGTGTATAACTCGTAGGGCGCACTGATCTGCTCGATGCGGCCGGCATTCATGACCACGATGCGGTCGGAGAGGGCGAGGGCCTCGGACTGCGCATGCGTCACGAACACGAAGGTGATGCCGAGCCGGCGTTGCAGCAGTTTCAGCTCGTTCTGGATGCTCTTGCGGAGATTGGCGTCAAGTGCGCCCAATGGTTCATCCAACAAGAGAATGTCGGGTTCGACCACCAGCGCACGGGCCAGCGCAATGCGTTGTTTTTGCCCGCCTGACAGGCGATCCGGCTTCTGGTCGCCGACCTCGGTAAGTCCGAGTTTTTCGAGGATGCGCTCGACCTTGGCGTCGCGCTCTTCGGCCGGCATGCGCTTGACGTCGAGGCCGAAGCGGACATTGCCGCGCACCGTCATATGCGGGAAGAGGGCGTAGCTCTGGAAGATCATTGCCGTCGGCCGGCGCTCCGGAGGCAGATCATTGATGCGGCTGCCACGGATGAAAATATCACCAGAAGAGATCGTCTCAAAGCCTGCGATCATGCGTAAGGTCGTAGTTTTGCCGCAGCCCGATGGCCCGAGGAAGGCGATAAACTCGCCCTTGGCGACGTCGAGATTGAAATCAATCACCGCGGCCGTGCCGTTGTCGAAGACTTTGCCGACATTGGAGAGTTGGAGATCGAAGGTCAAAGCGGCGTCCTGGCGAGAAAAAACGTGAGTCGGGAGTGGTAGTCGTGAGCCGGAAAGCAGCGGTGGATCGACCCACCACTCCCGACTCACGACTCCCGTGGTTCTTTCGTTAAGCGCTCAGGAACTCGTCCCACTTCTTGATGAGGTAGTCGTACTCATCCGGCCACTGATGCCAGTAGGCCACCTGCGAGGCCCGAGTCGCCAGCGAACCGCCGTCGCGCAGATCGCCTTCCTTGATGCCGCGGTCAGGCGCGCCCTTCCAGGGCTTGCCTTCGTACCAGAAGGCATACTTGTCTGGGTCCATGGCCGCTTGGATGTTGGTCGTGGGCGAGTAGTAGCCCTGCTCGGACACGGCAATGGCGGGCGGGCCCGACAGCCAGTAATCGGTATACGCAACGACAGCGTCCTTGTTTGGCGTGCCGGTGATGGCGGAGTTGCCGATCGACCAGGCGCGATAGCCTTCCTTCGGGATCGCGTAGGTGCACTGCTTGCCCTGCGCCTTGACGGCCATGACGGCCGGCTGCCAGGCGTCGGCGAGGATCATTTCGCCGGAGGCCAAGAGGTTCACCAGTTCGCCGAAATCGCCCCAGAGAGCGCGGAACTGGCCATCCTTCTTCTTGGAGATGAGGAACTTCGAGGCCTCGTCGATTGCGGCCTTGTCGGGGTTGCCCGGGTTCGGCACCTTCAAGAGGCCGAGCGAATTCATGGCCAACACAGCTTGGCCGAAGGCGATCAACGGGTCGACGTTGAGGCCGGTCTTGCCCTTGAACTTCTTGTCGAAGATGGCGGTCCAGGTCGAGGCTTCCTCGGCCGACACGAGGTCGGGGCGATAGCCGATCGAGTCATAGTTGTAGACGGTTGGCACCATCCACAGCTCGGTCTGCTTCTCGTCCTTCCAGATCTGGCCGACGATCTGGTTCTTCTTGTCCCACTTGGGGCTGGCCTTGGTGAAGGTGTCACGGATGTTGCCCCAGTTCTTCAGGGCCGAGGTCGGGATGGCCTCGATCTTATTCGTTTGGATAACGGCAGGAAGCCGCTCGCCGATGGTTTCCCAGACGTCATAGGCGGTGGAGCCCGAGAGAAGCTCCGTCTGCGTATCGGGGAAAATCGCGCCTTTGCCTGAAACGGCTTTCACGCCCGATTTGGCTTTGAAGTCGGCGAGAATGCGCTCTTGCACTGTCACCGAAAGGCCGACCGTGCGCAGTTCCTGGTCAGCGAGGCCGGCCGCAAAGGCTTGCTGGGAGCCGAACGGGGCGCCCATGGCCGTGATGGCCAGACCGCTGGCTGTTCCTTGCAGGAACGTGCGGCGGGATACTGGGTAGTTACGCATCTCTATTCTTCCTCCATTGACGTTACTCAACTTCGTTCGGGGGGCTTCTTGGCTGGTCAATACCGGCCAACCAACAAACCACCGTCGACCACCACCACTTGCCCGGTCATGTAGCGCGCGGCGTTGGATGCCAGAAACAGGATGACATCGGCGATGTCTTCGGGTTCACCGATTCGTCCCATCGGGATAAACTCACCCGCCTTTTCGGCGCCTTCAGGGCCAAGCGAGTGCTCTTTGGAAAGGAGTTGCGCCGTGCGGATGTAGCCGGGCGCGATGCCGTTGACGCGGATGCCCTCGCGCGCAAGTTCGACCGCGAGGCCGCGCACGAGGCCGACGACGCCGGCCTTGGCCGCCGAGTAATGGACGTGTTGGTCCCAGCCGTATGCAACGCCCATGATAGACGAAACGCAGACGATGGCGCCAGATTTGCGCTTGCGCATGCCGGGGAGCGCCGGGCGCACAACCCGGAAGATGCCCTTGAGGTCAATGTCGAAGGTGTGGTCCCACTTTTCGTCCGTGAGCGTTGCGACGGGGACCTTGTGGGCGATGCCGGCATTGGCGACGATGCAGTCTATGCCACCGTGCCTTTTCTCGATGGCAGCGACCAGCGCGTCGGCCTCGGCGGTCGAGAGGACATCGAGCTTGTGGAACTCGGCCTTGCCGCCATCTTTGACGATCTCGGCGGCGACGGCCTTGCCTTCCGTTTCCAGAACGTCCGTCGCGATGACGTGATAACCCGCCTTGCCGAATGCCTTTGCGGTGGCACGTCCAATGCCGATACTGGCCCCGGTGATGAGAACTGTTTGGGTCACAGCATCACGTCTCCTGAATTGGGGCCGATGGTCTGGCCGACGAACAGGCTCGCCTCGTCCGATAAGAGGAAAGCGACGGTTGCGGCGACTTCCTCGG
The DNA here is from genome assembly GCA_025359185.1 of Hyphomicrobiaceae bacterium. Taxonomy (GTDB): domain Bacteria; phylum Pseudomonadota; class Alphaproteobacteria; order Rhizobiales; family Hyphomicrobiaceae; genus JANYHF01. The sequence goes on from JANYHF010000077.1 coordinate 53,826, forward strand.
GCTCGCCGAAACGGCCGAGGGGCAGCTGCGCCGCCTTCGTCTTTTGCCAGTCGGCGGAAAGGTTCTTGACCAACGGCGTATTGATAGGGCCGGGCGCGACCGCGTTGACGCGCACGCCTTGGCTGCTCACTTCGCGGGCGAGCGATTTGGTCATGCCGATGATGGCGGCCTTGGCGGCGCTGTAGTGCACAAGCTCAATGCCGCCGATCTGGCCGAGCTGCGAGGCAATGTTGACGATAGCCCCGGACTTGCGCTTCAGCATCGCGGGGAGAACGGCGCGGATGCATAGGAAGTTACCGCGCACATGCACAGCGAACATGCGGTCGAAATCTTCGAGTTTCAGATCTACAAAGCGCGCCTGGTGGACGTAACCGGCATTGTTGACTAGGTGGGTGCAGTCGCCATGGGCGTCGCGACAGGCGGCGGCGATGGCGTCCACATCGGCTTCCTTCGATACATCGCCCCCAATGGCGATGGCCTTGCCTTTCGCCTTATTGATCTCGGCCACGACGGCCTTGGCGGCGTCGAGCCTCATGTCGTTGGCGGTGACCGCATAGCCGTCGCGCGCCAACCGCAGCGCAATGGCGCGGCCAATGCCTGATCCAGCTCCGGTGACAATGGCGCTATTCATGCTATCGCCTCCTGAATGGCGACGCGTTTGGCGCGGCGGACGCTCAGTGTCATCAAGATGGCGTAAACGGCCAGCAGCGAGAACGAGAAAATCGTTGTCAGCACGCCGAAGGCGAACACGTTCGGGTGAATTTCCACCGTGAAGGTACCGTAGATGGCGAGCGGCAACGTCTGGTCACGGCCAGACGAGAACAGCGTTCGCGAAAACTCGTCGTAAGAGAGCGTGAAGGCGAATAGCATCGCCGACAGCACGCCCGGGAAAATCAGCGGGAATGTCACTTTGCGGAAGGTCTTCAAGGGCGACACGCCAAGCGACCAGGAGGCTTCCTCCACCGAGGAGTCAAAGCGGTTGAAGATCGCCAGCATGACCAGGAAGGCGAACGGGAAGGTGTAGACGACATGCGTTGCGAACGCCGTGCTCCACCAGTGCCGGTCAATGCCAGTGGTCGTGGCGACCAGCGCCGTGCCGAGGCCGACCAGCACGCCGGGCACGATCATGCCGAGCACGATCAGATAGAAGATGACGCTCTTGCCACGGAAATTCTTGCGGAAGGCTTGCGCCGACATCACGCCGAGCACCGTCGAGGTGATCATGGTCATGCCCGCAAGGGTCATCGAGCGGAACAGCGCTTCGCCGATGGGCAACGGCGACACGCGCGATGGGGGCGCGAGGCCGAACAGATGTTTGTACCAGAATGTCGACCACTCGGTAATCGGGAATTGCGGCCCGCCCTCTGGCCCTTGCTGGAACGACAAGATGCCCAACACCAGGAATGGTCCATAGAGGAACAGGAGAAACAGCCCCACATAGACGGCCAGGATCGGTTTGAGGACCTTCGATTCCATCGAATCTAAAGCTCCTTCTTCAGGTCGACAATGCGCAGCAGTCCGGCGACGACGAGGCCCATGATGACCGTCAGAATGACGCCGACCACCGACGCCAACGCCCATTTCAGCGAGCCGACCTGTGTGACGATAATATTGCCGAGCAGGTTCACCTTGCGGCCCGATAATGCCGCAGACGTGGCGAATTCGCCCAACACCATCACGCTGACGAAGATCGCGCCGACGACCACGCCGGGAAGGCTGAGCGGGAAGATGATTTTGCGCAGGATGCGCCAGAAATCGGCGCCGAGATCGCGGGCTGCCTCAATCAAGCTGGGGTCGATGCGGCCGAGCATGAAGGCGATCGGGCCGACCATGAACACCACATAGATCTGCGTCATGCCGATAATGACGGAAAGCTCGGTGAACAGTAGCGCTTCGATGGGCTGTTGTATGATCCCGAGCCCTTGGAGGATGATATTGATGGCTCCCTCCTTGCCGAGCATCGGCCGCCAGGCGAGGACGCGGATCAGGAACGAAGTCCAGAACGGGATGACGCACATGACGAGCAGTGCGGTTTGAAGGGTCTTGTTCCTGACGAACAAGCCAACGAACAGCGCCGTTGGATAGCCGACGACGAATGTCGTCACCAGCACGATCAGCCAAATGCGGACGGTGGTGAACAGCGAAGTGATATAGGTGTCGGAGGCAAAGAAGGTCTGCCAGCTGTCCAAGGTGAGCTTGGCTTCGATCTTAAAGGTCGTCTGAGTCCAGAACGAAACATAGACGATCATAAGGATTGGTATGACCAGAAACAGCGACATGAAAATCACTGCTGGGGCAATCAACCAGTAGGATGACGCAGAGTCACGCGATACCAGCGGGGCCGTGCTGGCCGGGACGATTGTGACAGTGGCTTGGGCGTCAGCTACAGACATTCCGGTCCTGCTTATCCAAAAACGATGGCGTCGTCGGGCTTCCAAGCCAGCACATAGCGAGCGCCCGCGACATATTTCGCTGGCGGCCCATTGCTCAAATGGTGCTCAACCTCAATCACCTTTCCGCCTTTGGCTTCGAAGAAATGCACGACGGCGGAGCCAAGATATTCGCTGGCGACGTAGCCTGCTTCCAAGGTGGCGCCTCCATTCTGTGGCCCATCGCTGGCCCGCGCGGCGAGCCGGTCATAGCGAATGGCATAGGCAGACCTGCGGTCGGGCACACGATGGCCAAATCCGAATTGACCATAAGGGCTGGTGAACCTGTCGCCCTCGAGCACGCCGTCGAAAACGTTGTAGCGATTGAGAAACCGCGCGACGTTGGCGGAGGCTGGCCGGTTGTAGACATCATCAGACTTCGCGATTTGTGCGATCCGGCCCTGGTCGAGCACAATCACGCGGTCGCCCATCGCCAAGGCTTCAGTCTCGCTGCCTGTGACATGCAGGAAAGTGACGCCGAGCTGCTCACGGATGCGCCGGAGTTCAATGCGCATACGCGTCCTGAGATTGGCATCGAGGGCGCCGAGCGGCTCATCCAGCAGCACCAGTTTCGGCTCCGTAACCAGTGTCCGCGCCAGCGCCACGCGCTGCTTCTGGCCGCCCGAAATCTGCGTGACGCCGCGCTCGCCAAGGCCAGTCAGACCGACAAGATCGAGCATCTTCAGCGTGCGTTCGCGAACGGCGTCCTCAGCGATGGGCATGATCCCATACCGCAAGCCAAAAGCCACGTTGTCGAAAACCGAGAGATGCGGGAACAGCGCGAAATTTTGAAACACAAAACCGATTGCGCGCAAATGGGCTGGCACGCGCGTCTTGTCGTGATTGCCAACATGCACCGTGCCTGCGTCGGGCGCTTCGAAGCCGGCGATCGTGCGCAACAACACCGTCTTGCCTGAGCCACTAGGGCCCAACAATGAGACGTATTCGTTGTTTTTGATCGAGAACGTGATGCTATCAAGGGCCGTGTGCGCACCGTAGCGCTTCACGACACCATCAAGACTGAAGATCGCCGCTTCAACCGCCATCTTGCCCGCTAAAGCGTCCAGGGCCCCAATGTAGGGCGACCGCAACCGTTGGGAATTGTGCAGATTCCCGAAGCATCGCGCAACGCCAAGTGCGTCTCGATGCAAGGGAACGGTCACGAACTCCAACTCGAGGGATCAAAGCAAAAACGCCTAATGTATGCAACACGATTCAGAAGCTCAAAATCGGTTTTCCCGAAATTCAAAATTACGCAACGTTTTCAACGTTCTGGAATGGAAGGCCGGAAACTTAAAATGGCTTTTGCATACAAATGCAGCAGACGTTGCACAAATTCGCGTCACTCCACCCGATAGGGCGTCAAGTACGGAACGATCGATTGCGCCTCACTGACGACCGCGACGATGCGCAAGCGCGCAATGTTCTTCTCGGCCATGACCTTGAGATGGTTGCGCAGATAGGCCGCCGCCGCATCAATGCGACGCGCAGAGATCAGCTCAAACAGCGTCCAGTATTCACCGGCCGCGATTTCGTCTTCGGGCAAACCTAGCCGGCTGAGCGCCCGATAGGCGGCAGTGATTGGCATTTGGTTGTGCTGAATCAGTTCAATCAAATGCCGGTTCGGCGCCCGGAAAATGCAAAGCTCCATCAGCGCTCGCTCGAGCTCGGCCCAGTTGACCGGCTCGTTGGAGTGACCTGCCCGCACCCGCAAACGGGTAATGCCCTCGTAGTCTATCGCCGTCGTCGCCAGGCGCAGCGCTTCCGGCTCCAGCACTTCGCGCACCTGGAAGCGCTCGCGCACCGACTGCGCGGTGAGCGGTCCCGCGATCCAATGCGAACTCTGGTTTTTCGCGATGAGACCACGTTCATGGAGCCGGCTCAACACATCACGCACAACTGTGCGGCTGACCCCAAGATGGGTTCCCAGCTCCGCCTCGATGATGCGAAATTCGCCGAAAATCAGGCAGGATGCGACGGCCGCTTCAACGTCGTCATAGGCCCGCTCCCAAAGTCCCCGATTCTGAAGCGCTTCGTCGATCTCTGCGGAGATGTTGAGTTCGAGAGTGTGGATGTCGAGGCGCAACGGCTCGATCGCCACGCCCAGCCGGCCGATCAGGTAGCCTCGTCCGCCAAAACGGTGAACAAGGTTTTCCTGTTCCAGAATGCGGAGCGCCGCCTGCACCGGAGCGCGACTGGTCTGCATCAGCGCCGCGATCGGCCCCTCCAGCATGACCAGCCCCTGCGGAAGCCGGCCCGAAGCAATGTTGGCTCGTAGCGCCGTTGCGATCAGATCATAGCGGCGAACGCTGACGAGGCGGCCGCCATTCTCCTGGCCGGCCGTCTCGCTGACGCCCATTGCAGCCTGCTGCTCGTCGCGCTTCACCGTTGCCTCGCATTCGTCTCTGCAACAAAACGCGCCCAAAGGCGCGAGACATAATTGTGCTCATCCATCGCGGTGTTCCAGACCGCGATCCGGCTGGCGCGCTCACGATAGCTGCCGCCAGAGCGCCGGGCGCCACGCCGGACGACGATGGTGGCGCCATCGGCGCCAACGAGATCCTCGCGCGCTTCGCCACCCTCGTACCAATAATCCCACTCCGCCGCGCTCAGCACGTTTTGCACCGCAGAGGGCACCGAGACGTAATAGCCCTGCCGCGCCATGGCAGCGCCCGCCCAGCCGGAAAGCCACCAGTGGAGATACGCGTAGGCCATATCCAAGGCCGCGCCTTCGAGATGACGGGCCAAACTCAAGCCGCCATGCCAGGCCCGGTAGCCTTCGATTGGCGCTGCCTCCGTAATCATGGTGCTCGCTTCGCCCAACACGTTGTACCCCGGCGACCACATGCTTTGTATCGCGACCTGCCGCTCCCGGAACAGACGGGCGGCCTCCTGCGCCGAACTCCAGCAGCGCTGGAAGAACCCTTCACGGCACTTGGCATGAAGAAAGGCGAACAGGGCGTCGACCTCAGCGACTGACATGTTGCCGATATCCTTGAAGCGGACGGCCCCAACGGCTTCGGCGGAAAGCGCCGCATCAAACAAGCCGATCGCGGGTTCATCCACCAGGGCGAGCTTGCCCTTTGCGCGCGGATCGAACAGCAGCGCCCAACTTTCGCGTCCAGCATTCTCACCAAAGACGCGCTTGTCGTAACCGAACGAGTCGAAATTGTGCACCGTTGGCAACATAGCGATCCAGCGCGATGGTTCCGGTCCAAGCGACAGCCCCGGCTGGACATAAAGCTTGTTGGCCGGCGCGTCGCCATAGCCGCGGCTGGCATACTTATCGATGCCGCCAGCCTTCGCCAGATCGTTGATCCGCGCCCAAGTCCCGATCCGGCCGGTGTCGATGGGCTGCAAGGCGCCCCAGAACCAGACGATGTCGAGATTGTGAAAGCACTGGTCGTAGACGTCATATGAGTCTGGGTTCAGCGCGGCCTTGCGCTGGCAGCTTGGAAAATCCAGCGATTCAAAAACGATATCGAAACCGAGATCAGCGACGGCGCGCGCTCTCACCGGCTCAAGGAGCGAGATATCGGTGCCAAGGACACGTAACGTCCGGCGCCGGATGAGCGCCGGCGACTGCGGTGGCTTTCTGCTCTTTTTGGGGATGGCGGCTGGCATCGTATGCGGAAACACTCGATGGTGAGGTGGCCGCTATTTGTGCAGCATAGCGGTCGACGTTGCCAAGCGCTGATTGACATGATGAATTGGCGTCCAGGGCTCGGCGGCAGCCCGACGATGGAGAGCAGCAGGAATGTGCGCCCTGTGCGGAGTGATCGGCGGCAACGACCACTGGACCGATCCGGTGGCGCGCGATGGAGTCTATGTGCGCGGTGGCAGTCCAAGTGACCGGCGCCGGGAACGGACGCGGCGGATTTCCGAAGCCAACCAGATTTTGCGGCTGTTTGCCTTGACCTTGGATGACTGGCAGGGCAGCGCCTATGTGCTGCGGACATTGACCGGCAAGACCGAAATCATAGACAATCTCGCTGCACTCTGGCCGATGGCGGAGCGGATTGCCGGCCGCCCGATCGATCCGCTCGATAGCTCTATTTTGGAGCGGCTGGAACAGGCCGATGGGTGAGGTGCCGCGCGCCCGTGATGTGGCCGAAACCCCGGCTTTCACGCCGGTCAATTTAATCACGGGCTTTCTCGGCTCGGGCAAGACCACCTTGCTCAAGCGGCTGCTGCAATCGCCGTCGTTGGCCGACACTGCCGTTCTCATTAACGAGTTCGGCGAAGTCGGGCTGGATCACGAGTTGCTGGAGCGTATCGACGAGAACATGGTGCTGCTGCAGTCGGGCTGCCTGTGTTGCACCATCCGGGGCGAGCTGGCACAATCGATCCGGGATCTTCATGAGCGCAGAGCTCGCGGCGATGTCCCGGCCTTTCGCCGGCTGATCATCGAGAGCACCGGCCTTGCCGATCCGCTGCCGATTCTGACGACGATCACGGCCGATCCGGTGCTCCGGCATCACTTCCGGTTGGGGTTGGTGGTCACCACAGTCGATGCCGTCAACGGCAGGTCCCAACTCGATGTTCAGCCGGAGTCCGTCAAGCAAGCCGCCGTCGCCGATCGGCTTATCGTCACCAAGACTGATCTTGCCACCGCCACAGCGACCGGGCTTCTGGTCGCCCGGCTGCAACGGCTCAATCCGCTTGCGCCGCTAACCTTGTCGTCCGACGACATGATCGAGCCTGGAAGCCTGTTCGGTCATGACCTCTTCGACGTGGACCGCAAGAGCGACGAAGTGCAGCGCTGGTTCGAAAGCGAGCGGAAGGCGCTGGCGGCGAGTACACAGCGGCATCTGAACGCTGGTGATCACCATCACGATCACGGGCATCATAAGCACGACCCGAACCGGCACGGCGACGACATCGAGGCCATGGCCTTGACTTTCGATCAACCCATCGACTGGATCGCCTTTGGCCTTTGGCTATCGATGCTTCTCAATCGCCACGGCGAACAGATCCTGCGGGTCAAGGGCATCCTGGCGATCGAGGGCGAACCGGCGCCGGTCGCCGTGCATGCCGTTCAGCATTTGGTCCATGCACCGGTGCATCTCAAAACGTGGCCAAACGCCGATAGACGAACACGGATCGTATTCATCTGCAAAGGACTCAATGCGGACGACATCCGTAGATCCTTTGCGGCCTTTGTTCTGAAATCGGGCGGCGGAACCAAGTCGATTGCTGTCATTGCTGAGACGGCGGGTCACGTCTCTGACCCGTGACCTTGTCCCGATCTCTCACGCAAAGCCTGCCTCACGATCTCGATTGCGCCGCAGCCTTCAGACCGATTGTTCGAAAGGACACCGTGGCCGATCCGCAAATCTGGTGCAAAAAAAACCGACGAGGTCGTAAGCCATCTTTGCCAGACAAACGTTCCCGAACATGTAGTTAACGCCGGCGTGCAACTCACGCCAGGTATTTGCACATCTGTACCGAAGTGGCGCGCAGTACTGGATAACACTGCGAACCCCTATGTGGTTGAAATCGCGCGGTAATTTTCGAAAGGTTCCTTGCTGTGGTCAGAAGCTATGCTCGCCGCAAGACAGGCGTCATCGAGCCGTGTGGACGGGTGAAATCCTGGTTTCCGGCAGCAGGTAAAAAATGTCGAGCCGATGCCGGGGATGTAGATAAGGACAGTATGCTTCACCCGATCTGCCGCCAGCCGACAACAGGCCACACCCTCAGTCCTGAGGGGACGGTTGCGCAGAACCACTGTCAGTAGCTTTTGCAGTTGTCCGGTTTTGATAGCACATCAGTTGTCCGCTTCGGGGCTCACTGACGATCGCTGGTGGAAGCGGGGGACACCAGCGTCGTTTGGGTCAGGGCGCAGCTCTTGCTGCGCCCTTGTCGG
>JANYHF010000086.1 GCA_025359185.1 Hyphomicrobiaceae bacterium
GCCGACAAGGGCGCAGCAAGAGCTGCGCCCTGACCCAAACGACGCTGGTGTCCCCCGCTTCCACCAGCGATCGTCAGTGAGCCCCGAAGCGGACAACTGATGTGCTATCAAAACCGGACAACTGCAAAAGCTACTGACAGCCATGGCGTACATAACTCAAGACACAATCGGCACAGGCAAGCAACACACAGGACAAATTTCCATACACTTTCCACAACCTTAAGTTGTTAAACAATTCCGTATAGCAATTTGCTGCGAACACTTGAATGCATCAAGCAGCGCCGGGGCCAGGACTTGGCCGGTTAACACCTGTTTAACCAAATCAGCTCACCTGAGCATTAAGCGTTCCTCGTGAGTTGCGTCCTCCCTGGCTGCTAATTTTCGGGTCAACGATGCTCATCCAAGCTCGCGCTCTGCGGACGCCGGTCCGTGCACTGATTGCTGTTGCCGTGACTCTGGTATGGCTGGGTGGAGGAGCAGGGGCGGCGTGGGCCACCGGCGTCGATATGCAGATGACGACCAAGGTACAGACGCCACCTGATCCGGTGCCCGTCGGCACACTGATGACCATCCAACTCAACGCTGAAAACAGCGGCACGCTGACGGCCAGCAATCCGAAGATGGTGATTACTCTGCCTGCGGCGGTGGATGCGACGTTTGTCTCGGCCTCGAGCCCGAACGGCACTTGCGACGTGGCACCCGACAGCAATCGCAAAATCACCTGCCTGTTTGGCGCGACGCTGAAAGGCACCCAAGGTGGTGGTGGCGCACCCGTCTCCGTCACCGTGATGCTGACGCCGATCGTGCCGAACCCGCCCGGCGTGATTACCACTACCGCCACTGTTTCGTCCGATCTTCCGGTCGATAGCAACCCCGGCAACGAGACGCTGGACATCCAAACCACGGTGATCGCGTCGGCGGACCTCACCATCGCCAATGTCGTGTCCGGCACGCAGCGCCTCTCAGCGTCCTCCCCGGTCATCGCGGGCGGGCGCATCACCTATTCGACCGTCGTCCACAATAACAGTTTGTCGTCCGCCGCCGACGCCAAGGTCACGTTCACGGTGCCCACCGGCCTCGATTATGACGCCTCTTCGGTCGCCGGCGCTGACTGGAGCTGCGCGCCCCTCGCCCCACCGAACCTTGTTTGCACGCACGCTCATACGATTGCGGGCGGGGCCGATGCGACGACACTGACATGGTCGGGCAAGATCACGACCACGTCGGGCAATCTCGTCCTTGGAGCCAGCGTCGCGTCCAAGACGCCCGACAGCGTCGGCTCGAACAACATCGAAACCATCACCAGCCTTGTCACCAACGGCGCTGACCTGACCATCGCCAAAACCATCGGCGCCAAGCCGGCCATCGGCGGTCAGGCGTCTGTATTCACACTGACGGTCAACAACGCCGGCCCCTTCGCCGCCGCTGACGCCACCGTGACGGACCTGATCGATCCCATGTTCGACGTGGCTTCGGCTACGGGCGCGCCCTGGGTTTGCTCCATCGGCGCCAAGGTGACATCCGGCACGCCTATCAGTTGCACGCGCGGCTCCACTGCTGTCGGTGCGGCGGGCACGATTGTTATTACGGCGACCCCGGACAATACATTAATCCCTGCCGGCAACAACGCGTTGACCAACGCGGCGCATGCCGGCAGCGCCGCGACGCTGGACGGCGACCTCAGCAACAATGATGCCCACGTCGATTTCGATCTGTTGCGCGATGGCGTCGATCTGCAAATCGGCATCACCCGCGACCCTCATCCGTTTGCGATCAACACGCCTGTCATCACGACCATCACCGTGCACGACAACGGCCCGCGCAAGGCGACGCCCGCCCTGCCGATTGAGGTCATCTACACGCTCGCCACGGGCGAAGAGTACGACAACGCCGACAGCTCCGATCCAGGCTGGGCCTGCGCCCCGTCAACCGGCATCGTGACCTGCACGTATTCCAAAGACATTCTGTACACCCAAAGCGCTCTGCCGCTGTTGGTCACCACCCACGCCACGGCGGGTGGCGCAGCCACGCCCCTGTCCACCAACCCAACCGTCTGCACCGGCCAGCACGCCGGGTTTGCGGCGGATACCAATCCGGACAATGACTGCCTGGCGATGCATTTTGAATATTTTGTGTCAACGGCCAGCGCCGATCTCGAAGTGACCAAGACGCTGGACACCACCTCGCCGCTGCCCTTCAACAGCGACACGATCACCTACACGCTCAAAGTCAAAAACCTCGGACCCGACGCCGCCACCAATGTGGATCTGACAGACACTATTCCTATGTATGTCGATGCCCTCTACGGGCGACCCGCGACCACAGTTACGGCCACCAGCGACGTGACGTGTACGGGGAGCCACACCGTTGCCTGCACCTGGGCGTCAATCGCAAAGGACGAAGTCAAGACGGTGTCCATCACCGTCAAACGCCCCATCGGCAATTCCCAGGCCTGGGTCAACTCCGCCACTGCTTACTCCAGGGACGTCGGCGATCCGCACCACAATAACAACACGGCTGACGCGCCGTCTGTTTCGGTTGATTCCGTCGCCGAAATCGAACTCGTCTCAAAGAACATCACGCCCGCCAGCGTCAAGGAAGGCGTTGATGCCATCTACACGCTGACGGCTCGTAACAACGGTCCGTCACTCGCCACCAATGTGCGAATCGACGATACGTTCAACGTGACCGCTGGGGCCGCAGGCTCGGGTACCTTCACCTTCCTCGAAGTCACTGGCACAGCCCACACCGGTGCCGCCACCTGCACTTTCGATCAAGGCACGTACAAAGCTCATTGTGATATCGGCGATCTCGCGTCTGGCGAACAGCAGGTCATGACCGTGCGTATTCGCCCCAATTTCCTGCCCGGCTTCCGCGTAAGTGGTAGCGAGCATCGCGACTTGACCAATACTGCCGTGGTTGTCACGGACACGCCCGAAAGCGACGGCGCCCCTCTCACTGCCGTTGCTGATGCCAACAACACCAAATCCGCCACGCTGCAAATCATCCCCGGAGACGTTGATCTGGTCATCCACAAGGGCGACCTGGGCGACCCCGTGGCCTATGACGTGACCGCAGGCAAAGACTCGCTGATCGTCTACAAGATCGAAGTCACCAATGGGGGTCCGTCATTCGCGACCGGCGTGCATTTCGTTGACACCTATCCCGCCTCGGCGAGCCCATCTACGCCCGGCGTCCACTCCCTCCAATTCATGTGCGATCTCGCCTCAGCGGCGGTGGATAGCACCTGCCCCGTCACACCTGCAAACATCTGCACCGGCGGCGCGGGTAGCGTCTCGTGCGCCGCCGGCTCTGGCGGCGACCTCGCGGCTGGCGACAGCTTCACGCGTTATCTCGTGTTCAAGGTCGAGCAGGCTCCGCTACCCACCGGCACGACGTTCCTCAACACAGTCGATTTGCTCAGTAATGAGCATGAAACGCTGCAAGCGAACAACCACGCCAACGAAAACACAACCGTCCGTATTCTCGCGGATATGGAGCTGACGAGCAAGACGGCCAGCCTCGCGTCTGTCAGGTTGAACGAGAATTTCACATGGGCGATTGCGATCAAGAACAAGGGTCCGGGTCTGGCCACGGCCGTCAAGGTCACTGACTCGCTGCCCGCCGGCATGGTGCTGACAGGCGCGCCGAGTTTTACATTTGGCGGGCCGGGCACTTGCGACGGCGCTGCGGGCGACACCAGCCTCACTTGCTACGTCACCAACGACATGGCCAATGGTGACACCGCCACGATCACCGTACCCGTGAAAATCACGTCACACACTGTGACCGAGGATTTGACGAACACCGCGACGGTCTCGACCAAATCCATCGATCTGGTATCGAGCAACGACTCTGCCGACGGCAAGGTCACGGTCCTCGTATCCTCGGTCTCGGGCCATGTCTATCACGACAAGAACAACAGCGGCTCGTTCGTCTCCGGCAATGGAATCCCTGGTGTCAAGGTTACTCTGACGGGAACGGATGATCTGAATAACGTCATCACCCCCATCACCCAGGATACAACCGGCACCGATGGTACGTATTCATTCACTAGCCTGCGTCCCGGCACGTACATCGTCACTGAAGATCAGGCCGATACGGATCTTGCGCCCTATCTCGATGGCAAAGACACGCTCGGCACAGTCAACGCCATCACGACGGGCGCGAACGCAATCAAAAACCAGTTCACCGGCATCGTCCTCGGGTCCGACGTACCTGTCGGAACCGGCCGGGGCGTGAGCTACGACTTCGGCGAGGTCAAACCTGTCAGCATCGCGGGCGTTGTCTGGCATGATCAGAACAATGACGGTGCGATTGGCGGCACGGAACCCGACCGCATCGGCGGTGTTGATGTGACACTCTCGGGCAGCGAGATCGACGCCACCGGCGCTTCCGTCGCCATCACTCCGGTCACGGTGCAAACGGTTGGCAACGGCACCTATTCGATCACCAAGCGCAGCGATGGTTCCCTGCTGCGCCCCGGTACCTACACGGTGACGGAGACCCAACCGGTCAAAGCCACAACCGGTTACATCCCAGGCTTGGCCGCCAAAGGTAAAATCGGCAGCGCCGCCGGCAACGGAACGCCGCACAACACCCTTGCCAACGCCGATTTCGGCAACGTCATCGACACCATCACGCTGGCCAGCGGCGATGCCGCCACCGAGTATGACTTCGGTGAACTGAAGCCGGCCACAGTCGCTGGCAAAGTCTACTACGACGCCGACCGTTCGGGCGGCCCCAATGGCAGCGAGACGGGCCTTGGCAAGAAGTTCACGATCACATTGTCCGGTACAGATTATCTTGGTAAGCCTGTCAGCAAGACGGCAGACACCGACCCAACGACCGGTACCTTCAGCTTCACGGACCTCGCGCCCGCTGACAGCGCCGGCTACACTGTCACCGAAACGACCACGCCATCGGACTACTTCCCCGGTGCCATCTCGGCGGGCACCGGACCTGTGGGTACGCCCAGCACAACCGTGCGTGCCATCGACGGCATAAAGTTGATGTCCGGCAACGACGGCACCACCTACGACTTCGGTCACACGCGAGCCAGCATCGGTGGCTATGCCTACCATGATCAGAACAATGACGGTCTGAGAGCGGGCGATGCAGGCATTGATGCCGTCACCATCACGCTGCATTGCCAGGCACCCTTTTCCGACGTGACGAAAGTTACTCTGACCGATGTCAGCGGCGCTGGACACTATCAGTTCAATGACGTTCCGCCGTGCACAGACAGCGCTGGCTACAAGTTGATCGAAACGCAACCTACTGCCTATTCTCTGGAAGGCATGGCTACAGTTGGTACTGGACCCTCGGTGTCTGCCGGAACAGCACGCAATACACTTCCGGTTGCGCCAATAAACCTTTATGGCAACAGCATCTCTGGCATCAAGTTTGGCGGCGGCGAAGTCGCAACAGAGTACAACTTCGGCGACATGAAGTCTGCTTCTCTCTCCGGCATTGTCTACTACGATAAGAACCGCGACGGCACACTCAATACGACGCCTGCGGCGGAAGCTGGCATCGATGGCGTGACCATCAAACTCACCGGCAAGGACTATCTGGGCAACCCGGTCAGCGCATTGCCACAAACGACGGCCGGCGGCGCGTACAGCTTCCCCAACCTGAAACCATCTGATGCCACGGGCTACACGCTGACTGAAACACAGCCATCGGACTACTTCGACGGCACCGTCAATCCCGGCACCGAAGGCGGTACCGGCACCGTCGCCAACATCATCTCCGCCATCAAGCTCGCCTCGGGCAAAGACAGCACCGCCAACAATTTCGGTGAGACGCGCGCCAGCCTTTCCGGCGTGATCTACCACGACAAGAACTATGACGGCCTGCACGCGGGCGATCCGGGCATCGCGGCCACAAGCGTTGTGACCCTGAGCAGTACGTGCAGCCCCACCATCCCTGACCGCCCCGCCGATTCGGACACCAGCGGCGTCTACACCTTCGACGATATCCTACCCTGCGCTGGCGGCTACACGCTGACGGAAACGACGCCCACGGGCTACTTGCCTGGCAAAGCCACCACGGGCGTCATCGAAACCGTTGCCACGGGCACGGACAGTAATGGCGCCAGCGATGCCACCTTCGGCAACGTCATCTCCGTCATCAAATTCGCCAAGGGCGTTCCCGGCACGGAATACAATTTTGGCGAAGTCAAAGAGTCCTCTCTGGCCGGTAACGTCTATCTGGACAAGAACCACTCCGACAAATTTGAGACCGGCAACCCGGGCATCCAAGGCGTCATCGTGACACTGAGCGGCAAGGATTATCGCGGCCGAGACGTGACCGCCTCCAATCTTGCTCCGCAGACGGACATTGATGGCCACTACGCCTTCACCCATCTTCCGCCCGCAAGCACCGCTGGCTACTCCGTCACCGAAACTCCGCCGACGGGCTACTTTGATGGTGCGATCACGGCTGGTATTCCCCCGTTGGGCACGACAGTCGTGCACGCCGTCACCACCATCAAGCTGCTGTCCGATACAGCTGCCGTAAACTACGACTTCGGCCACAAAGTCGCGGGCCTCAATGGCTACGTCTATTACGACAAGAACAACGACGGCATACGTAGCGGCGCGGCTGAAGTGGGCATCGGCGGCGTCAAGGTGACGTTGTCTGGCGCTAGCTGCGGCTCACCGTCGGCATCTCTGACCACATCACTCGACGCAACCACCGCCAACGGCACCGGCAGCTACGGCTTTGACAACCTGCCACCTTGCGCCAACGGCTGGACACTGACGGAAACCGCACCCGCGACAGGGGGCTATCTGCCAGGCCTTGCTACGGTTGGCGCAGTCGGCACGGCTCACGCTGATGGCACCGCGGATAACACCTTCGCCAACGCCACGTTCGGCAACGTCATCTCCGGCATCACTCTCAACGCCACCGACCTTGCCCAAAACTATAACTTCGGCGAACTGAAACCGGGCTCCATCGCGGGCAACGTGTACTACGACATCGACCAGCTCAAAACCCGGAACGGCACGGAACCAGGCATCGGCGGCGTCACGCTGACGTTGACGGGCACGGACTATCGTGGCCGCCCCATTGCGGCTGTTGTGAAAACGACTGATGACACAACGGACGCCACGCGCGGCAACTACCTGTTCGACACCGTGCCCCCTGGCTCCTACATTGTCGCGGAAACACAGCCTGGCCTCTACGCGGATGGGTCCGTGCGGAGGGGTTCGCTCGGCGGCACCGAAGGCACCAACTCGCTCACAGTCATTCCGGTCACGCCGGAAGATGCCGGTACCGCCTATAATTTTGGCGAAATCGCGGGCGGACTGTCAGGCACCGTGTTCGATGACCCGGACAACAATGGTGACGTCACGTCTGGCGATCATGGCATCAAGGATGTCACTGTGACCGTCACCGGTTGCGGCCTCGCAGCCCCGATCGTCGTGAAAACGGACGCTGACGGCCACTACTTCGCTGGCCCGCTCGCCACTTGCAGCACCGGCTACACCATCACAGAAACGCAGCCAGCGGACTATTCCGACGGCATCACCAAGAAGGGCAGCTTCGGTGGTACCGACACGACGCCAAACGTGATCTCGTCCATCCCCGTCAATTCCGCCACCAACGGTATCACCTACAATTTTGGCGAACATGCCAAGATCAGCACCGATATTGCCTGCGCCCTGACGGCTCCCGTCGCCCACAACATGCAGCAGCCATTCAACCTCGCCTTCACGATCACCAACGGCTCGGCAGGCGCGGCTCCGGCTGGCGAATTCACGCAAACCCTGCCAGCAGGTTTCGTGCTCACGGCCGTTCCCACATCCGGGCAAGGTACCTGCACGGGCACCGTGGGCGGAACGTCTGTCAGCTGTGATTTGGGCTTTGTCACCATCGGTGCCTCTTTCGCCATCACGGTACCCGTGAAGGCCATCAGCTACCCCGCTGGCGGCACCATCGAGACGACAGGCATGGTCACGACCGACGGCGCCGACACCGGGGCACCCAACAACAGCTGCAAGGCCTCGCTGCCCACCGTGCAGTCAACGCTTGCGGGCCTCGTATTCCGCGATGACAACAACAACGGCACGCAGCAGACGGGCGAAGAAGGCATCGTGAGCACCACGATCAAGCTGACCGGCAAGGACCTCTACGGCAACGCCGTGGCGCTCTCTGTCCCCAGCAACGCCGACGGCACCTACTCTTTCGCAGGCCTCGCGCCCGCCGATGAGGCCGGCTACACCGTCACCGAAACGCAGCCTGCGGGCTATGTCGATGGCATCGATACGCTTGGCGACAAGGGTGGCACGCTCGGCAATGACGTGGTCAGCGCGATCCTGCTGGCTGCCGGGGTAGACGCCAAGGGCTACAACTTCGCCGAAATCGGCAAGGGCCTCAGCGGCAAGGTTTATGTCGACAGCAACAACAACGGCGTACCCGATGCAACAGAAGCAGGCATTGGCGGCGTGATCATCACGATCACGGGCACCAGCGCGGATGGCCATCCTGTCAACCTCACGGCGACGACGGCGGCCGACGGCACCTGGATCGTCGGCGGCCTGCCACCCACCAACGCCGCCGGTTACACCGTCACCGAAAGCCAGCCGAGCCTTTGGGCCGACGGCAAGGATGCGGCCGGATCGGCTGGCGGCACCGTCGCCAACGACAAGATCACGGCCGTGATCCTGCCCGGCAGCGGCGTCAGCACGGGCTACAACTTCGGCGAGCGCGGCGGAATGCTCTGCGGCTTTGTCTACAATGACGGCAACGACAATGGCCTCAAGGATGCCAACGAGGCGGGCATCGCAGCGGTAGTGCTGACACTGACCGGAAATGACGCCAATGGTCAGCCCATCACCCGGACGACAAAATCCAACTTGCTCACCGCATTGGCGACGCAGCCCGGCCGCTACTGCCTCGACGATCTTCCGGTGTCGGATGGCGCAGGCTTCACCATCACCGAAACCCAGCCACCGAACACCGACGACGGCAAAGTCACGCCAGGCTCGCTGGGGGGCACGGCCGGAACCAATGTCCTCACTGGTATTGCGATCACAACGGCGGGTGCCAAGGGTGACAACAACAACTTCGGCGAGATCGACCACAACGCCGCTACGCTGTCGGGCTTTGTGTTCCTCGATAACCATCACGACGGCATCCATCGCCCCGGCGATGGGCGCGGCGGCTGGATTGTCGAACTGGTGCGCGGCCCGCTGGGCAATGCCGGCAAGGTTATCGCGACGACGACGTCTAATCCCGATGGCAGCTATGACTTCTCGGGCCTGCCACCGGGCGGCGGCTACACCGTCATCTTCCGCAATCCTGAGAACCATGCCGTCTACGGATATCTCAGCAATCTGACGCTGCTGTCTGCTACGGTGCTGGCCGAGCAGAACCAGCCGCTCGACCCGTCCGGCGTCATCTTCAACTCGGTCACAGGCAAACCCCTGCCTGGGAGCATTGTCACTATCCACGGCCCGCCGGGCTTCAATCCGGCAACGGATTTGGTTGGCGGCCAGCCCAATGTCAATCAGACCACAGGCACCACGGGCGAATACAAGTATCTGCTCTGGCCCACGGCACCTGTTGGCGTCTACACCATCACCGTCACGCCGCCCCCTGGCTATCTGCCGATTGGGACGGGCACCAACCAGCCTTGCGTCGCCACGCTGCATGTCGGTGCCGCCGCGCCTGGCTACACCTACGCCTATGTCAATGTGAGCAACACGCCGGTGGCCCTCGGCGCCAAGCCAGCCAACCCGAATACCTGCCCGGCGGATTCGACGCAGCTGCCCGCAGCGCCCGGTCAGTACTACACTCACTTCTATCTCGACGGAACCTCCGTTGACGTCCTGAATAACCACATCTCGCTCGACCCCATCCCGCTCGCCAACGCGCTGATCGTCGCCAAATCGACGCCGAAGACTGACGTCATTATCGGCGAACTGGTGCCCTACACGATCACTGTGAAGAACGCCAAGACCTACGCCCAGTCCAACGCCGCCATTGTCGATCAGCTGCCGCCCGGTTTCAAATACCGCACCGGTTCGGCCAAGATCGACGGCGTTGCCGTGGAGCCCGTGGCGTCAGGACGCGACCTGACCTGGCCTGCGATGCCTGTAGCGGCCGGCCAGACCATCACGCTGAAACTGCTGATGACGGTGGGCTCGGGCGTTGGTGAGGCTGAGTTCGTCAATCAGGCCTGGACAGTGAACACGGCGGCCCATGTGGTGACATCGAACGTGGCCACCGCGACCGTCCGTGTCACGCCTGATCCGACGTTCGATTGCACCGACGTCATCGGCAAGGTCTATGAGGACCGCAACCGCAATGGCTACCCGGATGCAGGCGAAAAGGGCATCGGGGGCGTACGGCTCGTCAGCGTAAACGGCTTGCTGATCACAACGGATGCCGATGGCCGCTACCACATCGCCTGCGCCGATATCCCCGACGCCGACCGTGGCAGCAACTTCATCCTGAAGGTCGATACGCATACGCTGCCAACCGGCTACCGTCTGACCACGGAGAACCCAGGCCTCGTGCGGATCACGCGCGGAAAACTCGCCAAGCTGAATTTCGGCGCCAGCATCGCCAAGGTCGTGCGTGTGGATATGCTGGACCAGGCGTTTGTTGCTGACAGCTTGGACCTCAGCCCGCAATGGGCAGCGGGCCTCGGCCAGGTACTGACCACGCTGACCGATCCGAATGCGGTGCTGCGTGTGGCCTACGGCGTATCGACGAACGAGGACCCCGGTCTTGCTGAGCAGCGCCTACGGACGATTGCCGACCGGATGCGCAGTCTGTGGCGCGAGCAGGGCGGGCCAGGCGATCTGACCGTTGAAACCGAGTTGTATCACGTTGCCGGTTTGAAGTAGGCGAATGGGTTGGTCGCTGAGCTGACGGAGATGCAAGCGTCCCCTCTCCTGTGGGGAGAGGGTGAGGGGTTGATTTGTGAGAGCTGTTTCAACAGGTTCCGCACCCCGTCCAGTACCAGTCGCGTTCGCGTGTGCACTGAGCAAGTGTCTAAGAATTCAAGAGGTGCGAGCTGACCGCTCGCGGCCAACGGGTTTGCTTTGCTTCGTTTGAGGGAAAGCCGGCTCGAAGTGACATCAAGGATGGGTGTGATGAGAAGTGGGACAAAGATGCGGTCGCTGTTGGCTTTGGGGCCGGCGCTGGTATTGACCCTTGCGGCGGGCGCGCTGTGCCTGGCGGCACAACCCGCCTTGGCCAAATCGTGGCGCACCACGGCCAGCCGCCATGCCGCGCCTGTCAACACCGAGAACAACACCACCGCCGACAGCGGCGACGACGGCCGTTGCATCCCTGGAGCCGTCAGCCGGCTGCCCTTCTCCGTCAGCGTCGATGGCGTGCCCACAGGCGGCGCGGGCCTCGGCGTCAATGCCGATAGTCAGCGTTGCGCCGATCTCGCGCTCGACCGCGCCGACGTGCAAATCCGCTATGATGGCCTTGCCGCCGAGCCGCGCCTCAATGTCATCGCGACGCCCGACGCAGCCCTGCGCGGCGAGGGCGCGACGTTCATCGTCTACGCCAACTACGGCTCGCACATCGATCATGCCGAAGTGCGCATATTCGCCGAGGGCGACACCACCCGCCAGCAGCCGCTCGCCGTCCTGCCCGTGGATCATGGCGAGGCGCATTGGCATGTGCCCGCAGGCCGTAACGACAGCCTCACCTATGTGGTCCGCGTTTACGACGCCAGCGGACGGTTTGATGAGAGCAAGCCCAAAACCCTGAAGCTCGCCGACATCCGCGGCGGCAAGTCTGATCCCGCAGAAATCGCGGCGGTCTATGACAGCAATGCGCTTGAAATCCACAACATCCCCGTGACCGGTGGCGCTGTGACCGTCTCGGGTACGCATCTGGCGTTGGGCTCGCAAGTGCACATCATGGGCGCAGCTGTGCCGGTTGACCGCAACGGAGCGTTCGCCTACCGGACGATCCTGTCCCCCGGCCCGCACCAAGTCCGCGTCGAGATCGCCGATCCGCAAGGCCACGTCTCCGAATTCACCCGAAGCGCCAGCATTCCGGACCGCGACTGGTTCTACGTCGCGCTGGCAGACCTCACCGTCGGCCATGGCACGGCATCCGACAATTTCGCCCTGCTCAACCCCGATAAAGCCGATGAGTTCAACAACAAGACCTTCGTCAACGGCCGCCTCGCCTTCTATCTCAAGGGGAAGATCCGTGGCGACACTTTGCTGACGGCGTCCGCCGACACACGCGACCAGCCGGTCAGCCATCTGTTCACGAATTTCATGAGCAAGGACCCGCACTACCTGCTCCGGCATCTTGATCCGAACAAATATTATCCTGTCTATGGCGACGACAGCTCCGTCACCGACGATGCGCCCACGAACGGCAAATTCTACGTCCGCCTCGAACGCGGCGACAGCCACATCATGTGGGGCAACTTCAAGACCGCCATCAACGGGTCCGAGTTCGTACGCTACGACAGGGGCCTCTACGGCGCCGAGGCGCATGTAGCGACCGATGCGTCCACGGTCTATGGCGAAAAGCGCGGCGAGGCCGAGGCGTTTGCAGCCCAGCCTGGTACGCTTGGCGCCCGCGACGTGTTCCGTGGCACCGGCGGCTCGCTCTACTATCTCCGCCGCCAGAACATCACCACGGGCTCCGAACGCGTCAGTGTTGAGCTGCGCGACGAGATCACCGGCCTTGTGCTGCAAAGCAAAGTCCTGAAGCCCGCAGAGGATTACGAAGTCAACGCCATCCAAGGCCGCGTCTTGCTGCGCGAACCACTGGCATCGACCGGCACCGACGATTTCGTCGTCCACACCGGATCGCTCGGCGGCAATGCGCAATATCTCGTCATCACATACGAATTCACGCCAGGCCTCGAACAGAGCGAAGACAAAGTCGCGGGCGGCCGCGCGTCCTACTGGATCAACGATCATATCCAGGTCGGCGCGTCCGGCTACGACCAGACCCAGCCCGGCATGGCCCAAAAGCTCGTCGGCGCGGACATCACCGTTCGCTATGCGCCGGGCACCTATGTGAAGTTCGAAGGCGCGCAGTCGGACGGCGCTGGCAGCGGCGAATCCGTCTCGGCTGACGGCGGCTTCAGTTTCGACACCCGCTCGGCGGGCGGTGAGCGGGCGGGCGCCAAGCGCGTCGAAGCTGGCGTCGATCTCAACGAAATCGCCCCCGGCCGCGAAGGCCGGCTCGCCGGCTACTGGCAGGAAAAGAACAAGGGCTTCAGCGGCCCCGGCAACATCACGGCCGAAACTGGCGCGCGCGAAATGGGCGCATCGGCCGACGTGAAGCTGGGCGGCCCTTGGTCAGTGAAAGCCAAGCTCACGCGCAAGGAAGATGAGTACCGCAACTATTCGGCAGGTGAAGGCGATGTCGCCTATGCCGTCGATTCGCACTGGACGGTTGGCGTGGGCGTGAAGCTCGACAGCAACGATCCGGTCTCGGCTTCGGCAAGCCCCACGCTGAACCAGGCCGGACGGCGCACCGATGTTGGCGTAAAAGTCGGCTACGACTCACAGCGCGATTGGTCCACCTACGTGTTCGCCCAGACAACCGTTCAGCGCACAGCGGATCGCGACAGCAACAACCGGGCTGGCGTTGGCGGCAAGGTGCGATTGTCATCGAAACTCACCGCCAATGGTGAGGTTTCGGGCGGCGACGGCGGCATCGGCGGCAAGATCGGCACCGAATACCAGATCAACGATGCGAGCACGGCCTATCTCACCTACTCGCTCGATCCCGACCATACGGACATCATCAGCCGGGGCGGCGAAGGAATGCTGGTCAGCGGCGCGCGGACAAGGTTTTCGGACTCGGTGAGCGTGTTCGGAGAGGAGCGCTTCCGTCACGGCGCAGGCTATGGTGGCCTGACCCACGCCTTCGGTCTCGACTTCGCGCCCATCAAGGACTGGAAGACCGGCTTTGCCTTTGAAACCGGCAACCTCAGCGATCCCAACGCTGGCGACATCAAACGCACGGCGGCCAGCGTCACCCTGGGCTTTTCCCGCGAAGAGCTGAACTACGCCGGAAAACTCGAATACCGCAAAGACCAGACCACCACCACGACGGCCGAGACGGATCGCAACACGTGGCTCGTCAACAATGCGCTTGGCGTGAAGGTCAGCAAGGACTGGCGCTTCCTTGGCAAATTCAACGGCTCCTGGTCGGACGGCAGCAATGGCGATTTCTACGACGGCAACTACATCGAGGCCGTCAGCGGCTTCGCCTTCCGCCCGGTACTGAACGACCGCCTCAACGGCTTGTTCAAATACACCTATCTCTATGACTTGCCGAGCCCCGGTCAGATATCCTCAGCCGGCCTCACCCCCGACTACGCGCAAGCTAGCCACGTATTGTCGGTCGACGCCGACTACGACGTCCTCAGCTGGCTGACCCTCGGCGGCAAATATGCCTTCCGGTTCGGTGCCCTGCGCGACAGCCGCGACGCCAGCGCCGAATGGTTCGACAGCAAGGCACAGCTCGTCATCGGCCGCCTCGACGTGCATCTCAACAAGAGCTGGGATGTGGTTGGCGAAGGCCGGATGCTGGAGAACCTCACCGCTGAAGACCGCAAGACCGGCGCGCTGGTCGCCATCTACCGCCACATCAACGAGAACTTCATGGTCGGCGGCGGCTACAATTTCAGCGACTTCTCCGACAACCTCACCGACCTCAGCACCAAGAGCCGTGGCGTGTTCTTTAATGTGGTTGGCAAGTTCTGAGCATTCCGTCCGCCTTCGCCAAACCTACGGCGCGACGTCCGCCTCTGGATTGGTACAACGACCGGTGCCGCCGAAGCCTTGGCGAAGGCGGCTGGTGGAGATAGGGTCCGTCAACTTCACTTGGAATCATTGATAAATTTCCGAATTGCTGTGTTGGGTCGCTACACAGGTCCGCCTAAAATACTGACCACGCATGGCGGATCGGCCCCCCAGGTGAAATCGTCGAAGCCGCCGCGACGATTGAAGCTGCATCGATACCGAAGTGCCGGTACAGGTCAGCTATTGTGCCAGTCTGGCCGAAATGTTCGACGCCCAGTGCAACTGTCGCATGCCCGATCACGCCGCCAAGCCAAGCGAGAGTCGCTGGATGCCCGTCGATGACGGTGATCAGTGTGCAGTGTTTTGGGACGTCCGCCAACAGTCTCTGGATATGGCTCTGAGCCGATGTCGCGCCGCGCTTTCGCGCGCGTTGCGCGGCGTGCCAGCCGGCATTCAATCTGTCTGCGGACGTAACAGCCAGCAGGCCGACATCCCTGCGGTGCTCTCCGATCAGTCCGGCGGCTGCGATCGCTTCGGTTGCGACACAGCCTTGATAGGCGATCACCACCTCCGAATTGGGGCCGGGCTTTCGCAACCAATAGGCGCCATCGATGACGCCTTGTGCGAATGCCTGTCCGCTCCGGCCACGCGGCTGTTCTATGGCTCGCGTCGACAGGCGCAGATAGATCGAACCGCCGGTTTCATCTCTCAGCCAAGTCCGCTCGTCAGGATCGCCTTCGCCACTACGCTGCAGGTAGTCGAAGGCCCAATCCATGATAATCGCCAACTCGTCGACAAATGCCGGTTCGAAAGCCGCGAGGCCGTCCTGACTCATGCCGATGAGGGGTGTGCCAATCGACTGATGTGCCCCACCCTCGGGTGCCAGCGTGACGCCAGACGGCGTACCGACCAGGAGAAAACGGGCGTCCATGTAGCAGGCGTAGTTGAGCGCATCGAGGCCGCGGACTACGAAGGGATCATAGACCGTGCCGATCGGAATCAATCGCTTACCGAAAAGGGAATGGCTGAGACCCGCGGCGGCTAACAGGAGAAACAAATTCATCTCGGCGATGCCGAGTTCGATATGTTGCCCCTCGGCCGAAAATCGCCATTTCTGGGCTGACGGAATGCGCTCGTCACGGAACGTGTCGGCGATGTCGCGACGAGAAAAAAGTCCGCGACGGTTGACCCAGGGCCCGAGATTGGTCGACACGGTCACATCCGGCGACGTGGTCACAATGCGTTCTACGAGCGGCCCGCCTGCCTGCGCCATCACGTCCAGGATCTTGCCGAAGCCGGCCTGAGTCGCCAGGGTCGCATCTTCGACAAGCACCGGGCCCTTGGTCTGCAAGCGGTCGTCCTGGTGACGGCGCGAACTCGCAGCAAAGAATGGCGCCCGCGCCAGAAAGCCATCAATTTCCGCCTTCCCCCGCGCCAAGCCCGCATGCTTGTCCCATTCCGCACCAGATGGGACGCCCATGCTGGCCTGGAATTGCCGCATCTGCTCTACAGTCATGAGACCAGCGTGATTGTCCTTATGCCCCGCCAACGGCGTTCCCCAACCCTTAATCGTATAGAGCATGAAAACCACCGGCCGGTCGTGATCGGTGGCGGCAAAGGTCTCGGTCAGGCTCGCGAGGCAGTGACCGCCCAGGTTAGTCATCAAACGTTGCAGTTCGTCATCGGCGCGGCGCTCGATCAGGGCGGTAACGTTGCCCTGATCGCCGATATCATCCGACAGGCGCTTGCGCCAAGCCGCGCCGCCCTGAAACGTCAGCGCCGAAAACAGTGAATTGGGGCAACGATCGATCCAGGACCGCAGGCTTTCGCCGCCCGGCTCGGCAAAGGCAGCCTGTTGCAACTTCCCGTATTTCAGGCTCACCACGTCCCAACCGAAGGCCTGGGCGATTGCTGAAATCCGATCGTGCAAGCCTTCGCGTACAATGCCGTCGAGGCTCTGGCGATTGTAGTCGACGATCCACCAGGTGTTGCGCAGTTCGTGCTTCCAGCCCTCTTGCAGACACTCGTAGATGTTTCCCTCATCAAATTCGGCATCACCCGCGAGCGCGATCATCCGCCCCTCGCGGCCCTTCGGCCCCCAGGGCTTGGCGCACACATAGTCCTGAACGAGCGACGCAAAGGCAGTTATCGCAACTCCAAGCCCCACCGAGCCGGTTGAGAAATCGACATCGTCGACGTCTTTGGTACGGCTGGGATAGGATTGAGCGCCGCCGTAGCCGCGAAACATTTCGAGCTTCTCGCGGCCGATACGGCCCATAAGGTATTGAATGGCGTGGAACACCGGCGAGGCATGCGGTTTAACGGCAACGCGATCTTCCGGCCGCAATACCGAGAAATAGAGCGCAGTCATGATCGTCACCATCGACGCGCAAGACGCCTGATGTCCGCCTACTTTGAGGGTGTCCGGCTTGGGCCGCAGATGGTTTGCATGATGGATGGTCCAACAGGCCAGCCAGAGGACCTTGCGTTCGATTTCCTTCAGCACGGCCAGTCTCTGATCGTCCATGGATTGCCGCCCCTCCCGTTTGGCACATTTTGATAAACATCGATCATAAGTGCAATCTCGGGACTGCTGGTGTCCCAATCTGCATGCATTAATTAGACGCAACTCTTAACGCCTCAAGGCAATCGACACGCCCACCGTTTGCAATGCTCTTGAGCTGATTGATCCGAGCCGGCAAGAACATCAATGTTTCATCGCAAACGAGCGTCGTCGCACTATGGGTCTGGGGATCACCGGAACTGGGCGGACCGATGCTGGCGAAGATCCCGCTCGGCCGTTTTGGGGAACCCATCGAGATTGCAGACGCCATCCTCATTCTCGCATCCTCGGCCTCCGATCTGATATCGGGCGATGTGCTCATGCTTGATGGCGGCTACACGGCGGCATGAGCAGGCCGAGCCTCGGCCAGTACATTAGCCGATGCGATCTGCTTTCAATTCGCCAAGCGCGCCAGACAACGCCGTCTGGAACACGCCAATGTCCGTACCATAGCAGAGGCAGCGGATGCCTTTAGCTCGCCACTCCCGCGCCATCGGCACGGACGTCGCAAGAAAACCAGGCGCCTTGCCGTGCTTCTTGCAAGCGGCCAGTAAACGGTCCACCGCTTGATGAAATTCCGGCCGCGTGAACTCGGCCGTGATGCCCATGGTGTTCGTCAAATCGTAGTGGCCGAGCCAGCCGACATCAATTCCAGGGACCGACAGAATGGCGTCGGCATTGGCGATACCAGTGGCCGTCTCGATGAGGGCAATGACGAGCGTGCGTTCGTTCTCCAGGCGCATAGCCTCGACAATATTGCCACCCTTGTAGTCATCATGGCCAGTTCCAAAGCCAAGTCCGCGGATACCTTCGGGCCGGTAGCGGCACCAGCGGTTAAGGTTCTCGGCTTGCTCGCGGGTTTCGACCATCGGCATCATGATGCCCATGGCGCCGGCATCGAGCACTGGGGCGATCAAGTGATAGGCGAGGCCCGGCACTCGCACAAAAGGCGCTACGCCAACGCCACGCGCAAAAGCAATCTGAGCTTTCAGAACATCAATGCCTACGCCTCCGTGCTCGCCATCGAAAATGATGAATTCAGCGCCCGCATTGGCGGCGATCTGACAGAACCCCGGTGTAAAAAACTCGGCTGCCATGATGCCGTATGCGGTGCCGTTGCTGTTGAGGCGTTGACGAACGGGGTTATTTCGCATGTCGCTTAGACCTTAGGGCTGTTGACGCCAAGCAAGGCCGCACTCGCAGCAATCTTGCGCCAGGTTTCACTGTCGATTTGCAGACCGTTGGCCTCGCGTTCCTTGCGCGTTTGGGCCTCGATCTCACCCGGCAACAAGACGCGGCCGCCGGGATCGATTGGCGGCGACGCTTTGGTCCAAACAGTCAATCTTTTGACATCCTCTGCGAAGGCGCCGGCGCTGCCGAATGCCTCAGGATCGAAGACCAGCGAGAGCATGTTGTTGACCAAACGGCCGGCCGTCGGAGAGTCGGGATTGCTCGCGAATCCGCCGCTGAGACTGCCTGCGAGCACTTCGCAGAAGAACGAAAGACCCGAGCCCTTGTGACCGCCGAAGGGTAGAATGGCGCCTGGCGGACTGGCATAAAACGCTGCCGGATCCGTGGTCGGATGGCCCTGGCCGTCAAGTAGAAGCCCCTCGGATAGCTTCTCGCCTTTGTTGCAGGCGACTTGGATCTTGCCTTCTGCGACCACCGAAGACGCGATGTCAAGCACGATCGGTGCGCCGCCCTGCACGGGCACTCCGGCGGCAATGGGATTGGCAGACAGCCGGCGGTCACTGCCTCCATGCGGGGCCACCAGGATGCCGAAGCCCGAAGTATTCACGAAATGCACCGACGCCAGTCCCCGCTTGGCCAAGAGTTCCGGCCAAGCCCCGATCCGTCCGAGATGCCCGGAATTGCGAAGGGAGAGTGTGGCCATGCCATGCTTGTGGGCCCGCTCGGCGGCAAGTTCCATCGCCTCCTTGCCGATCACCTGTCCGTAGCCAAAACCGCCATCGGCGACCAGCAGGGCGCCTTTGTCCTTGTCGATCCGAATATGCCGGTTAGCAACAACCTGACCAGCACGAACCCAGTCAACATATTTGCTGATACGGATGACTCCGTGGGAATCGTGTCCCATCAGGCTGGCTTCGACGAGGTGGTCGGCGATGATCGAGGCTTCGTCAGCATTTGATCCCGCCGCGATAAATATTTCGCGTGCGAAAGCTTGCATCACCTCCGATGGAATGCGGCGCATTCTCAGGCCTCTACCAGGTTCAAAGCATAGTCAATTGCCTCGACCATGCTCTGCGCCGAAGCAACGTTTTTGCCGGCAATATCAAAGGCCGTGCCATGGTCGACCGAAGTGCGCAAGAAAGGCAGACCGAGCGTGATGTTGACGCCTTGCAGGGCCGTCCACTGTCGCGAAACGGGATCGACATGGAAGCCGAGAAGCTTGACAGGGATGTGCCCTTGATCGTGGTACAAGGCGATCACCGCATCAAACTCATTACCCAGCGCACGGACGAAGACCGTGTCGCCGGAGATTGGACCGCTGACATCGATGCCTCTGTTACGGAACGCCTTCACTGTGGGCGCTATGACATTGGCATCCTCGTCGCCGAACAGGCCACCCTCTCCGGCGTGCGGGTTGAGCGCCGCCACCGCGACGCGCGGCTTTTTAATCTGCAATCTGGCGAGGACGCCAAGCGTAAGCTCGAGGACGCGCGAGATGCGTTTCGGCGTCACCAAGTCAGGCACACTCCGAAGCGGCACATGTGTCGAGACATGCGAAACGCGAAAGGCTCCGTGGGCGAGCATCATGCAACTGTCTGGACTGCGCGTGAGTGCAGCCAGCATGTCGGTGTGCCCAGCATAGGCATAGCCGGCGAGGTTGACCGCCTCTTTGGAAATGGGGGCCGTGACCATGGCGCGGACTGCATTTGTCATCGCGTCCGTCGTAGCGCGCTCGATCGAAAGATAGGCCAATTTGCCAGCTTCCGCACTCACGATCCCGGTCGCAATCGGTGTTCGCGGTTCACCAATCGAAACAACGTCGCAAGCCAACTCAAGCCCCAACTGCGCGGCGGCGGCGCGCAAAACGGTTGGAGTACCGTATACCACGGGCTGGAAATCGAGTTCACCACGGCGCCCGCGCAACTCATGCAGCGCTTTGACAATGATTTCAGGTCCGATACCCGCAGGATCGCCCATCGTAATTCCAATGCGTCGCACCTTGGTCAACTTCCTTCCGTCATAATTTGCGCGCGTACCAAAAAGTCGCTGGCGCCAAATGCACCGGACTTGGAGATAACTTGAGCGCCAGCCCAAATGCCGTCCGCCAATGCCGATACGGCAATGCCGGGCATCCACTCACCGAGAGTGTCAATTCGAGTGGCACCGAGAGAATTGCTTAGCCGGTAAAGTGTATCGCCCCCGACTACAACCAGGACATCGGGCCGCTCAAGTCGCCTGAGCGCGTCGAACGCTGCGATCTGAAGCGCGGCAGTTTGGGCAAAATCCCGTCCAGAACCTGCAAAGGCGACGGCCGCAAACGAGTTTGCTGCGAGACCTGCTTCGATCGACGCAACTACAACAGTTACTTCGGCCACAGATTCGATGGTCTTGAGTGCGGTTGGTTCCACGGCAGCCAGAATCTTGATCTGGTCAACCGACACCCAGTGTGTACTGCCTATAACAGCAAGTCGCCTGCGGCCCTTGGGTGCAGGGATCGGGAGCGGCGATCCCAACGCTCGCGCTAGTCCGGCAGAACCGCACCACAGCACCGGGGCTTCCAGGCGATGTTGCGCCGCCATCAATCGCCCTAAATCGCCGTCACTACCGGCATCGCAAATCATAACGCCACCCCCGGCCGGTGGCATTGAGCGCTCAATCAGCCTGCACTTCAGGCCGGACACAGCCATTGCATCAACAAGGTTCGGTCCCGCAGCTCTCCAGCTTCCGTCACTATGCCGCGCAAATTGTTGACCCGCCCGGGTGATACGCGACTGAGCAGGAAAAGCTGGTGCAACGACTATGGTGCCGAAAAGGCCACTGGAACAACAGGTTTCCAATTCTACGATCGTATTGCCGCGAATGAGCGAGTCGATCTTCTTGAAAGTCAGTTCGCTGCGAGCAACCACAGGCAGCGCAACTCGGATCCGTTCTCTCGATTCATTTGCGGATGTGTTCCGGCTCTCGGTGTCGAACGACACTTTGCCGATCGTCTCTGACCCTGCCAGCGACCACTGCACAGCAACGGCGTCGTTTGGCGAGGCAAGGGCACCGGCGGCGTCAATCGCACCCGTCAAATCATCCGCAACCATGCCGAGGCGCCTCACGGCATCACACTCCAGGCGCACGAGCTGCCGTCGGGCCGAGCGAACCCATCCGAACCTCAATTCACGTATTCTGGAAGATTTTGCAATACTCTGGCGCAAGCTGCGATGGGTGTCAATAAAATGGGGCGGACCGAAGGTGCCATAGCAAGGCGTCTTGTGGTGCTGCGAGCGAGCGGCTAGCACAGCGTCGTACCCGGCGGGCCCTTGCTTGCCTGGACCAAGGCTGCGAGGGGCAAACATAGCGATGATTTCCGCACAACGTCGTGCACTCATTTTGGAACGACTCCGCCGGGACGGAGCTGGGTCGATCGTTGGCCTGTCTGAGAGCATTGGAGTATCTCCATCCACAATCCGCCGTGATCTCGAATATCTTACTCAAGAAGGCTACATTGAGCGCAGCCACGGCGGCGCAGTTCTAAAAGAGCAGCAGCATACAACCTTCGAGATCCCGCGTGAAATCGGTGTGCACGTTGCGCACGAGGCCAAAGTCGCCATTGGTCAGCGGGCAGCGAGTATGGTGGTGGCGGGACAAAGCGTTATCTTCGATTCCAGTTCGACCGTACTCGAAGCAGCCAAGGCGATTGCCGCGCAGGAAGTTCAGATCACAGCTTGTACGAATGACTTGGCGATTGCTATGGCGTTGGCTCGGGCGCCGAAAACCCATCTTGTCGTGCTCGGCGGCACAATGCGGCCAGGGTCCCTTACGATGATTGGCGATCCTGGCTTGGCCTTTCTGGATCGGCTGCATGCCGACATCGCCTTCATCGGCATCCATTCCTTGGCAGGCGGACGATTGTCCGAGACATCGATCGATCTGGCCGCAATGAAGCGCCGCATGCTTTCAAGCGCGGCGCACGCTGTCGTTCTGGCCGATTCTACGAAATTCAAGCACCCGGCATTCTGCGACGTCTGCGCTGCGGCCGATGTGCGCACAATCATCACCGACAAAGCCATCGGCCCTGCGGACCGCGACGCTATGGTTGACATCGGGGTCGAAGTGATCGTCGCCGATTGACCCGGTTCTCGCAAACCGGTCCTCAGTGTCGGCCCTTGATCTCAACTGTGTCCGCAGCGGTCCATGTGCGGGCCGTTTCCGGCATTGGCGGGTAACCCTTCACCTTCGGCGTGGCGCCTTCTATGTCGAGCAGATATTTTTGGCTCGGATTGGCGCGGTCGTACAGATCAGTTGTGAGGTGATCTCTCTCGTTGAGCTGTTGCGGCAGATCACGACGGCCGATCGCCAGATGCAGGACGCGACGGGACGCGCCGCTTTCATTGCGCGTACCGCCGTGCCAAATATGCCCGTTGATGACGGCAACCGAGCCCGCCTTACCCGTGAGTTTGATCTCCTTTGGATGCGGAGCCATCGGATCTTTGGGCATGATGGCCAGGTCGTCCGGGGTGACCTCGATCTTCTTCACTTCGGCCATGTTGACGTCCGGCACATTGATCGGAACCCATTTGTGAGAACCTGGAACGACGCGGGTCGGACCATTGGTCTCCGTCATATCGTCCAGCATCACCATCGAGTTGACCACGCGCCAGTCTGTTGCGGACACGCGCGGGACATCGCTGTGCAGGAGCTGTTGCCCCTGGCCTTTCAAGGGATTGCGGGCATTCAGCGAGTAGACTCGTATTTCGCCAAGCAGATCGGCCGCCGCTGCCAGTGTTGGCTTGCATGACAAACACCGATCGAAGGCAGGCGACTTGTTGAAGAGGTTGGAAAGCCGCGGCGCCCCCGGCTCAATATGCACCTCGTGACCGCCCAACTCGCCTTCGATTTTGCGCAGCCGATCGAACTCCGAGCGCATCTCCTCGACCTCAGCTGGGCTGAACACATTCTCGACGACGAAATAGCCATCCTGATAGAATTTCCGCCGCTGCTCGGTAGTGAGATCGGCGGTGGAAATGCCAAGTGCGGCGAGGGCTTGCTGTGTGTTCATGACGATGTTCCTCCCAACGATATTACTTGATGGGCGATGGCACTCGCCCCTTGGAGCACGCAACATTCCGTTCGGCGCGCGCGTCGCGCAGGTGTACCAATTTCTATCAAATTATGCCACCACTGGCTTGACTGGTCAATTCACCTCGGGTGTCAACCGGATCAATGCCAAAACGATAGACTGTGGTCGACCTAAAGAGGTGGCTTGGCCTCAACACGCACGAAGGGAACTCGGGGCGATTGGGCGTATCGGGA
Source organism: Hyphomicrobiaceae bacterium (assembly GCA_025359185.1). Classification (GTDB taxonomy): domain Bacteria; phylum Pseudomonadota; class Alphaproteobacteria; order Rhizobiales; family Hyphomicrobiaceae; genus JANYHF01. The sequence continues at coordinate 23,818 of JANYHF010000086.1, forward strand.
TAGTGATGCGTTTCCAGGCAGACGCCGTCCGACTGGCGATAAAGCAGGGCCGCTTGGACCCCAGATGGTGCCGTCGAGCAAATTTCCCGTGTACAGCTGCAAACCCGGTTCGGTCGTCAGCACATCCATCGACCGGCCGCTGGCTGGATCGTACAAACGGGCAGCAGAAACGAGACTGCCATCATTCGCGCTTGGGCGATCGAGGACGTAGTTGAGATCGTAACCCCTGCCTGTGATCATTTGCGGATGCGGGTTGCGGATCCGCTCGCCGATCGAACGCGGTGCTTGGAAATCGAAGGCGGTGCCATCCAACAGAGCGATTTGTCCAGTTGGAATCAGCATTGAATCGGCTGGCGTGTACGCTCCTGCGCGGATCTGCAGCCGGTGGCCCAGATTGCTTCCGTTGCCCTCGCCCGAAAGATTGAAATAGGAGTGGTTCGTCAGATTGACGATGGTCGGTTTGTCCGTTTCGGCCTCGTAGGTGATATCAAGCGCACCGTCAGCGGTTACGCTGTTGCGCATGCGGACATCTAGCGTACCTGGAAAGCCCTCGTCTCCATCTGGACTGCAATGGCTTAAGATCGCGGAGGCATCCGATGCTTGATCGACCCGCCATACTGCCTTGTCAAAGCCTTTGACCGCACCGTGAACGCTGCTCGTGCCATCGGTTGGCGCTAGATGGTAGGTGCGGCCATCGAGAGTGAACTGCGCGTTGGCAATCCGGTTGGCATACCGGCCGACAACACAGCCGAGATAAACCCGTTGCGTCGCGTACGCGCTCAAATCTGAGTGTCCGAGAACGATGTTGCCGATCCTGCCCTCACGGTCTGGGCAGTCAATCGACGTTATGCTTCCGCCACATGCGATGAAGCTGACGGTCAAACCGTGGCGATTGCCGAGACGGTAAATCAAAATGACACCCTCCAATGGCCTCATCCAACGACCCGGCCAAGCCTGCCGTTCGCAAATTAAAATTCAAACTCTTCCATGTTCGATCAACATATGCCACAATTTTTGGGTTTCCGGCCCCTGTGCCGGAGCAGATGCCGACAGGGAGGAAAAACATCGTGTCAATTTCGTTGATTACCAAAAGAGCGACGGTTGCAGGTTGCGCAACCCTCGCACTGTTCCTGGCAGCGAGCAGTTTTCAATTGGCTGAGGCCGCAGGCGGCAAGCGCGTTTGCGTCAGCTGGCGGCACTTCCAAGAGGAGCGCTGGCGCATCGATGAAGCCGGCATCAAATCAGTCCTGGAGCCGGCCGGTTACACTTATGTGAGCGCCGACGCACAAGGCGACCCACAAAAGCAGATGACCGACGTCGACAGTCTGCTGTCCACCAAGTGCGACGCCGCGATCATTCTGGCGCAGGACTCCAAGGCGATCATGCCCGCCGTTGCCCAAGCCAAGGCCGCCGGCGTCCCGGTCATCGCCTATGACGTTCCCATCGATTCTGCTGATGCGACGTTTATATCCTTCGACAACGTCGCCGTGGGCCGTCTGATGGCTGAAGCCATGGTCAAGGTGAAGGACAATGGCAATTGGGCCCTAATCGAGGGCGACGCCACGATGACCATCATCAATCTGTTCCGCGAAGGGCAGATGCAGGTGTTGCAGCCGCTGATCGACAAGGGTCAGATCAAGGTCATCGCCAAGCAGAACATCGAGAATTGGAAGCCGGATCTGGCGCAAGCAGCTATGGAGCAGATCCTCACGCAACAGAACAACAAGGTCGACGCCGTGCTGGCCATGAATGATGGCATGTCAACCGGCGCCGCGGCAGCCCTTGCCGCGCAAAAAATGCTGGGCATTCCTCTGTCGGGCCAGGATGGCGACAAGGCCGTGTTGAACCGCATCGCTAAGGGACAGCAGACAGTCACAGTCTGGAAAAACTCGTATCTGCTTGGCCAGGCTGCTGCCAAGGCCGCCATCGAGATGGCCGAGGGCAAACCAGTGACTGGCTCCAAGCCCTTCAAGACCGAATCCGGAACGATGCAGCCCTCAATACTGCTCGATCCGATTGCAATCACGAAGGACAATTTGAACCTGGTTGTTGATTCCAAGTGGATTAGCAAAGCAGATCTGTGCAATGGCGTTACGGACAATCCGCCAGCTGCTTGCAAGTGATTGGCGCCTGGTAAATGCCCACAATAGCGTCACGCGCGCGGATCCTGTCTGATCGCGTCGCGCAAGCAGCCGGACTCGATGTCCGGCTGCTTGGCATGCTGCTGGTCATGGCTGTGATCTGGCTTGTCTTGCACACTGCGACGGGTGGCAATTTCCTGACGCCGCGCAATCTTTTCAACTTATCACTTCAGGTCGCCGTGGTCGGCATCATGACATGCGGCATGGTGCTGGTTATCGTCTCGCGCCACATCGATCTGTCGGTCGGTTCGCAGATTGGATTCATCGGCGTCTTCGGCGCTCTGCTGCAGAACTCTATCCTACCTATCGACGGCAGCTCGACGTGGTGGATCGCGACACTCGCGATGTTGTCGACCGGAGCGCTTATCGGTCTCGGACAGGGGTTGCTTATCGCTTATGCTGGCATCCCGTCATTTGTCGTCACTCTTGGCGGATTGCTGTTTTTCCGCAATGCCGCTTTCTACATCAACAGCGGCGTGACGGTTGCACCTCTGAACAAGACCTTTCAACTGCTGGGCGGCGGCCTCGACGGCACTATTGGCGCTTTCTGGAGTTGGACTGTCTGCGCGCTCGCTGTCTTGAGCGTGGCGGCGATGGTCTGGCGCAGCCGGCAGCGCCGCAGCAGGTATGGAATGAATTCACGCTCAATCGTAATGGACGTCTTGCTGATCAAGGTTTGGAGCGCATTCATCATTGGCTTCACGGCGATCATGAACGCTTATCAGCAGCCAAAGACCAACATCCCGATGGGGATCCCGATTCCTGTCCTGATATTGATCGGCGTGACCATCATCATGTCAGCCATCGCACGCAAGCACCGCTTCGGCCGGCATGTGTTCGCTACCGGGGGCAGCTCAGAAAGCGCCGAGCTGGCGGGTATCGATACGCGGAAGCTGACTGTTCTCGTCTTTGTTCTGATGGGCCTGCTCTGCGGCTTGGCGTCGATTGTCATCACAGCAAGACTAAACGCAGGCGCCAGTGTTACCGGAACTATGACTGAACTCAATGTGATTGCTGCCGCCGTGATTGGTGGGACATCATTGGCTGGCGGTATTGGCACGGTTTACGGGGCGATCGTTGGTGCACTGATCATGCAGAGTCTGGAAAGCGGCATGATCCTGATGGGAGTGGCCACCCCGCTGCAAAGGATGGTTCTGGCGGTTGTCCTGATCGTCGCCGTCTGGATCGACATGGCCTACCGTAAAGCGCGCAAGTCATGACCCCGCTCGTCGAGCTCAGAAATATTGTCAAGACTTTCGGCGGCGTACACGCTGTCGATGATGTCAGCCTGTCGCTTGCAGAAGGGGAGGTCTTGGGGTTGCTCGGCCATAATGGAGCTGGCAAATCGACACTTATTAAGGTCCTGGCTGGGGTCTTCCCTGCCGACAGTGGAACCATACTGATCCAGGGGCAGCCTGTCAGCATTCGCTCGACCCGCGATGCCAAGACGCTCGGTATCGAGACCATCTACCAAACCCTGGCGCTCTCCGAGAATCTTGATTCGGTCGCTAACCTCTTTCTCGGTCGCGAAATGACTGGCCCTCTCGGATTCATGAATGAAGAGGCCATGGAAGAGCAAGCGCGAAAGACTTTGGGGCGGCTGAAGTTGCATCTGCCCTCCCTGAGCAGTCTCGTTCAAAGCCTCTCGGGGGGGCAGCGGCAGGCCGTCGCGATAGCCAGGGCCATCCACTTCAATGCCCGCGTACTGATCATGGACGAGCCGACAGCTGCCTTGGGCCCAGAAGAAACCTTGAAGGTTGCAGCATTGGTCGCGGAACTCTCGCGGCAAGGTATCGGCATCATCCTGATCAGCCACGACATCCACGATATATTCGATCTGGCCAGCCGTTTGGCGGTGATGAAAAACGGGCGTCTGGTCGGCGCCGTGAGCACGGCCGACGTTACGCAGGACGAGGTGCTGGCGATGATCATCGCCGGCAAAATGCCCGAACGACCGAACTCATGACCATCGATGCTCACGTCCATCTTTGGCGCTTGTCGCGGGGTGACAATGTGGCGCTCACTCCGGATATGGCCGCCATCTACCGCGACCGCGAACCCCAGCATTTGAAGCCCTTGCTTGACGCGGCAGGCGTCCAACGGATCGTCGTGGTGCAAGCCGCCGAGACGCTTGCCGAAACCCTGTTCACAATAGGACTTAGCCGGAGATTCACCTGGATCGCCGGAATTGTCGCTTGGATCGACCCCGCCTCGCCCGCGATCGAAGAGGAAGTTGCGGCTCTAGCCGCAAACCCCATCGTCAAAGGCGTGCGGCCGGTTCGCGACGACAACCGTAGCATCGCCTGGCTGCTGGATCAGCGGCTCGAACGCGGCTGGCGTGCGCTCGAAGATCATGATTTCTCTCTGGATATTCTGGTGCAGAACTGGCGGGAGATTCCGCTGGCGACACAACTCGCCCGTCAACTACCGGCCCTGCGCGTCGTGCTTGATCACTGCGGAAAGCCTGATATTGCCGCCGGAGCCCTCATGCTATGGGCTCGGCATATCGAAGCCATCGCCGCGCTGCCGAACGTGACGTGCAAGCTCTCTGGCCTGATGAATTGCGCGAAGCCCGGAGCGGCTGCAGCCGATATCGAGCGCTATGCCAACCGTGTACTTTCGGTGTTCGGCGCCGACCGCGTGCTGTGGGCAAGTGACTGGCCACCGCTCGATCTCGCATCGGACTATGCGACATGGAAACAGGTGAGCGACGCCATTCTGGCAGCCAAGCCCGAGGCCTCTCGCCTGGCTGTTCTTGGCCGAACCGCAACGCGGGTCTATCGGCTGGAAACTGAAATGGAAGGATGAACGACGGCCGGCAAACTTCGCGTGGGCTCCATCGGCGTCGGCCTCTTGGGGCACGGTGCCTCCAAGAACATTTTGGAGCGTGGCGCCCACCCGTAGACCATCGTTGTCAATCGAAACCGTGAGCCGGTCCCAGTTAGAGGCCTGAAGCCGCGGCTACAAATGCAGCAGCCTTTTCGCCTATGACATAGGCGGTCAGGTTGGTGTTGTGCATGATGTTGTCGGGGAAGATGCTGGTGTCCGCCACGCGAAGATTGTCAAATCCGTGCACCCGGAGATCGGCTCCAACCACGGCGGTTGGATCATCCGCGTGTCCCATCTTGGCCGTACCAGCCTGATGGTGCGCCGCGCCCATTCCTGCCTTTAGGGCCTCATCGATTGGCTTATCCATGTCGTCAATCCACCCGGCGCCGTGGCGCTGGAACGTCCTGGTGGCAAGCATCTCCATGCAAAAGGACCGGGCCTCGGAGAATTTCTTGCGATCTCGTTCCACGGTGTTGTAGCGATGATCGATCAACGGGTTGACCCGAGGATCCTCGCTTTGGATGATGACTTCGCCGAGAGCTTCCTGCCGTGGCAGGTAGGTCCAAAAGAGGGCCATTCCTTCTTCTTCGTCGACCGGCACCGGATGGGTCTGCCATGCCGGTTCACCCGTGGGACCGGCAGGGCCGCGCACGTCGGCAACGAAGGAGCGGCCAGTCGCAACACCCAAGCCTTCGCCCTTGAACATCATGCCGAAACCGGGATGATCGAGAAGATTGCGGCCGACGGGAAGATCAGCGGCGACCTTGATGCCGAGCGGCTCTAGCCACGCCGGCGGCCCGATGCCGGAGCGTTGCAGAATGGCGGGGGAATTGTAAACGCCAGCGCAGAGCACAATCTGATCGGCATAGGCGGTCGTAGGCTGGCCAGTGCTGTCGATATAGACGACGCCCTCCGCCTTTGCTCCCGACAGAAGCACCCGATCCACCAGCGCACCTGCCTTGAGGGTCAGATTTGACCGCTGTCGCGCGGAGCGGAGATAGGTGACCAGCGTGCCCAACCGCACCTCCTTGTACCGGTTGTGCGGCATCGCACCGACAACATCGGCATGGGCGTCTAGGGCGTTAAGATCGGGCGCCTCGCGCATGCCAAGCTCTACGCAGGCATCATACATCACGCGGTTGATCGGCGCCCAGCTCTCAGGGCGATAGCGCTGGATGACGATGGGGCCGGTCTTGCCGTGGATGGGTTGGTCGCCAAAATCGAGATCGTTCTCGATCTTGATGAACAGCGGCAGCAAATCCTTCCAGGCCCATCCCGGATTGCCCATAGCCGCCCAGCGATCATAGTCGAACGGCGCGCCCCGGGCTGCGATCGTCGCGTTAATCATTGAGGTTCCGCCCATGAGCCGGCCGCGCGGCAGCCAGATCGAACGGCCGGCAAGCGTCCCTGAGCGGTCGACGTTGCGCAGATTCCAGTCGAATTCTGGAAGGCCAGCGGTCTTCCAGCTATGCTCGCCACTGACGGTAAAGAGCGGTGGCCTGATCTCTTCGTCCGGAAAATCTGGCCCTGCCTCAATCAACAGCACACGGCATTCTGGATATTCGCTGAGGCGCGCTGCGACTACGCCTCCACTGGACCCTGCTCCGACGACGATGACGTCATATCGCTGCATGAAACCTCGCACCCATAGCACTCAAGATCGATTTGAAGGTACGCCTGGATCTGCAAAATGCAAGCGACAGGCCTGAGCGTCCCTATGCTGCGGCGCAGTATCGAATGTCCGTCACCAAAACTTGGTGCGCACTTGCGACAAACCGTACAACCTTACTATAATGCGCGTAAGTTCCGTGCGCGGGAATGCCTGGGCGGCCTTAGCTGAGCCAAGAGACTGAGAGGCGGTCGCCGTGACAGAGCCAGCGTTGGCGCGTACCAAAGGCGCAGAGCAATTTGGGTCGAGTAGCGCTGCCGCCAGCGGGCAATCGGGCGATCGCATCCTCGAAACACGCAGCATTTCCAAGCATTTTGACGCCACCCAAGCGCTCCAAGACATTTCCTTTTCGCTCTATCCTGGCGAAGTTCATGCGTTGCTTGGCGAAAATGGCGCCGGCAAATCGACACTCATAAAGATCATCACCGGCGTCTTGCAGCCCGATGGCGGCGAGATCCTGCTGGCTGGCACCCCCGTGGTCATCCGCAGTGCTGCGGAGGCTCAGCGCCTGGGTATCGCTGCGATCTACCAGGAGCCGCTGCTGTTTCCCGACCTCAGTGTTGCCGAGAACATCTTTGTCAGTCATCAGGGCCGCGGGCAAGTGGTGGGTTGGCGGCAAATGTCCCAGGATGCCGAGGCGATTCTGGCCCAACTTGGCGTCGCCATAGATGTGCGCAGCCCAGCCCGTGGCCTGACGCTAGCCGCGCAGCAATCGGTCGAGATCGCCAAAGCCATTTCACTGAATGTCCGTGTGCTTATCATGGATGAGCCGACAGCGTCCCTGTCGGCCCACGAAGTAGCGCAGCTTTTTGGACTGGTTCGCGACTTGCGGGGCCAGGGCGTGTCAATTCTGTTCGTCAGTCACCGCATCGAGGAAGTCTTTGAGATCGCCGATAAGGTGACGGTGTTTCGCGACGGGCGCTTGATCTCGACACGGTTGCGCAGCGAGACATCGCCGCAGCGCTCGATATCCGACATGGTTGGCCGCGAGATGGGGCTGCTCAAGCCTCGGCCGCGGGCTGCAATTGGCGAACTGCTCCTTTCGGTTCGAGGTCTCGGGCGCGAAAGCGTTTTCGAGGAGGTGACTTTCGATTTGCATCGCGGCGAGGTTCTAGGTTTTGGCGGACTGATCGGCGCGGGCCGTACGGATATCGGTTTGGCACTGTTCGGGATTGAACCAGCGACCTCTGGAACTATAGCGCTCGATGGCAAGGAGATTACCGTGCGTTCGCCGCGCGAGGGCATGGATCTTGGCATCGCCTATGTTTCGGAAGATCGCCGTCAGCTGGGATTGTCGCTGCCGATGTCGATCACGGCAAACATCACCTTGCCGATGCTGCACAAATATCTGGACCGCTTTGGTCTTATACGGCGCGGGTTGGAAACGGAGACGGCCGAAGCCTATCGCAAGCGGCTGTCGATCAGGACGTCCTCGGTCGATCTCGCGGTCGCCAAACTATCGGGTGGAAACCAGCAGAAAGTGATGCTCAGCAAATGGCTCAACACCAAGCCCTCGGTGCTCATTCTCGATGAGCCTACGCGAGGCATCGACGTTGGCGCCAAGGCGGAGGTGCACGCCATCATCGCCGAACTCGCTGCCACGGGCATCGGTATAATCCTCATTTCATCGGATCTTCCTGAGGTACTGGCGATGAGTGATCGGGTATTGGTGATGCGCGAAGGCCGCCAGATGGCAATATTTAGCCGCGAGGAGGCAACTCAAGAACGTGTGATGACCGCGGCCATGGGACAAGTCTCAGCCCCGATCGGTGAGGTCGCGGCATGAAGTGGTTGCAGCGTCATGTGCGCCCCGAGCAGGTTCGCGAACTCAGCCTGCTGCTGCTGATCATCGTGGCCGTAGTGTTCTTCGGGTCGATGATCGATGGCTACTACACCTCGCGCACGTTCAACCGGATTGTTTCGAGCGTTGCTATCATAACCATCGTTGCGGTCGGCCAGACTCTTGTCGTTCTGACGCGCAACATCGATCTGTCGGTCGGCTCAGTCGTGGGGTGCACCGCTTATTTCGTAGGCACTCTGTTAGGACGCTATCACGACCTCAACCCACTCCTGGCCGTGCTCACGGCGGTGGCCCTAGGTGCTGCCTTGGGAGCGATCAACGGCCTCCTGGTGGCATGGGGACGTATCCCCTCGATCATCGTGACCCTCGGCACCTTGGCAATCTATCGCGGCATCCTCGTCGATCTGTCGGGCGCCAGGACCGTGACCACCGACAGCCTGCCTGGCTGGCTGGTAGGCCTGCCACGGCTCAACCTGATGTCGATTGGCGGACTCGATTTGCCCGCGCTGTTCATGCTCGCCGTCGCCATTGTGCTGATCTTCCACTTGGGGACTGGCTATCTGGCCGTCGGCCGGCGATTCTATGCCATCGGTTCCAACCCGGACGCAGCCGCTCTCATTGGCCTGCCGATACGCCGCTTGGTGTTTTTGGCGTTTGTCCTGTCAGGCGCCCTGGCTGGCCTGGCTGGTTTCGTGACACTGGCACGCTACGGCAACATCACTGTAGAGTCGGGGCGTGGTCTGGAACTGGCCGCTGTCGCGGCCGTCGTCGTCGGTGGCGTCAACATCTTCGGCGGTTCAGGCACCGTGCTCGGCGCTATGTTGGGCGCCATCATGATCGGCACGCTCGAGCAAAGCCTCTATCGTCTTCAGATCAGCGAATTCTGGCGCGACGCCATCCTTGGCCTGCTGATCTTACTCGCCGTCGCGAGTGATGCGGTAATCCTCCAGCGCCTGCGCGCGCTCTGGGGACGTGCCGATCTAAAAATTGTCACAGAGCCGCCTGCGGAGGCGACCGTCGCTGCAGGAGCCCGCAGTCCATGACGATACTTGGACGCCTCAAGAGTTGGGAGGGTTTGCTGCTCGGCCTGCTCGCTGTCATCGTCGTGATGAACATTCTGCGCTCGCCCTATTTTCTCGGCGCCGGCAACATCGCGAACCTGTTCCAATTGTCGATCGAGAAGATCATTGTCGCCCTGATCATGACGCTGATCATCATCAACGGCGAAATCGATCTTTCCGTGGCCTCGATCATGGGCCTGGCGGCCTGCGTTCTGGCATGGCTCTTCCAAATGGGCGCGTCGCTGCCAATCGCCATCGTTGGTGGCCTCTTGGCGGGTCTTGCCGCCGGTTTGTTCAACGGTTTTTGGGTGGCCTATGTGGGGCTGCCGTCTCTTGCGGTCACCCTCGCCGGATTAATCGGATTTCGTGGCATCGCCCGGATTCTCGTTGAAGACCGCGCGATCGGGGGGTTCCCAGTATGGTTTAACACATTGGGCCAGCAGGGCATACTTGGGCCAATAACCGCATCGATTCTCATCTTCGCCGTTTTGTTCGCGATTGTGGCCATCGTCCTGCACGGTTCGGCTCTGGGCCGCTTGGTCTATGTCATTGGCAACAATCTGCAGGCGGCCCGGTATTCGGGCGTCAGGGTGCAGTCGGTTAAGATGACCCTGTTCGCGGCCTCGGGTTTGATCGCGGCCCTGGCCGGAATTCTTTATGCCGCTCGACTGGGCTCGGTGCGAGGCGACATGGCGACAGGGTTCGAACTCGATATCATCACCATTGTGCTTCTGGGTGGTGTCAGTATTTTCGGCGGTTCAGGAAATCTCGCTGGCGTTGGACTTTCGATCCTCGTCATCTTGAACCTGCGCAACGGAATGGGTCTTGCCAACATCACAGGCAATACTCAGACGAGCGTCATTGGAGCGCTTCTCATTTTCTCGGTCTTGGCTCCTAACTTGGCGCAGAACTTACAACGTAGATGGATAGGGAGAAAAACATGAAGACGAATCTTCTCGCCGCAGCCAGCATCGCAGCCCTTGTCGCCATGACCGGTGCCGCTTCGGCAGTTGACATTGCGCCCGGCAAGGCCATGGATATGGTGCTGTTGCCCAAATTCCTTGGCATCTTGCCATTCGACCAGGCCCATCAGGGCGCCGAGGAAGCCGCCAAGGAGTTGCAGAACTCCAAACCGCTCCAGTTCCTGGGGCCGACGCCTGAGAACAGCGTTGCCGGGCAGATCGAGATCACCACCAATGCCACCACGCAGGGCGTTGCCGCGATCATGATCTCAAACAATTCCGGTGACCAGATCGTGCCGTCCGCCAAGGCGGCGCAAGCCAAAGGCATCAAGGTCGTGACTTGGGATTCCCCGATCCCCTCGGCCGAAGGCGAGGACGTATTCGTCGCCCAAGTCGATTTCACGGAAACGGGCAAGGTCATGGCCGATATGGCCATGGGCATCCTGGGAGCCGACGGCGGCAAGTTCGCCATCCTCTCGGCCTCACCCGACGCGGCCAACCAGAACGCCTGGATCGCGGCCATGAAGGATGCGCTGAAGGATCCGAAATACGCCAAGCTGCAGCTGATCGACACCGTCTACGGCAATGACCAGTCGGAAGCGAGCTACAATCAGGCCAACGCTCTTGTCGATAAGCACCCCGACATGAAGCTGATCATGGCGCCGACCTCGGTCGGCATCGTCGCGGCAGCCAAAGCCCTGCAAGACGGCAAGCTCTGCGATAAAATCAAGGTCAGCGGTCTCGGTGTTCCCAAGGAGATGGTGGCGTACACCATGAATGGCTGTGCGCCGCAGTTCGCCCTGTGGAGCTTCGTCGATCTCGGCTACCTGTCTTACTATACTGCTTATGGTCTCGCTTCTGGTGCCATCAAGGCCGAAGAAGGCGCGACGTTCAAGGCCGGCCGCATGGGTGAGTACAAGATCACCAAGGATCCGACACGGGCCAAGGGCCTGCGCGTCCTGATGGGGCCGTTCTCGATCTACGACAAGAAGAACGTCGAAGCCGCCGCGAAATAACACGTCTTTAGAAATAGTTTGGCCGGTGCGCGCTAACTGCACGCACCGGGCAAGCCACGCAGGGTTAGGACCATGGCGAACCTGTTTCCGATTGCTTCAAACCGGACCTCACTGGCCGTCACGCAAACGGGTGGTCATCTCTCCGGCGTCACGTTCACCCTGAGGGACGGGCGCCAGGTCAGACCCATGCACCTTGCGCCGTGGGTGAATGAGACGCTGCCAGACGATGCCCCACCGGTGCTGCGAATGCTTCGGGGCGATTTTTTCTGCGCCCCGTTCGGATCGAGCGATGTCATTTCCGGTGAGTCGCGGGTGCACGGCCTTGCTGCCAATGGAACATGGCGCCTGGCCAAGAGCAGCACCGCGCAACTCGACGCTGTCCTGGACGGCGACGTCATGGGCGCCATCATCACTAAGCACGTCGATGTGCGGCCTGGCGAGGCGGCCGTCTACCAGCGGCACACTTTGGCTGGTGGTCGAGGACGCCTGCCGGTCGGCCATCATGCGATGTTGCGGGCAGAGCATCCGCTGCAATTGGGGTTCTCGCGTTGGACGCAGGCCCTCACACCGCCGGAGCCCGTTGAAACGCCGCCGCACGGCCGTCCACTGTTGCTGAACGATCAAGCAATCACCGACCTCAGGACCGCAAAGCGCGCCGACGGCGGCCACGCCGATCTGACGGTCTATCCAACTGCGGACGGCTATGAAGCAATCTGGATGCTCGTCAACGATCAGACCCAGAGTTTCGCTTGGACGGCCGCGACATCGCAGACCGAGGGTTGGATCTGGTTTGGGCTCAAAAACCCGAGCGTACTGCCACAAACTTTGATGTGGTTCAGCAATGGCGGCCACGACTATGCTCCTTGGAATGGCCGTCACAAGCGTGTCATCGGGCTTGAGGAAATCTGCGGCTACTTTCATCTCAGCCACGCAAAGTCCGCTGGCGAAAAACCGGTAGCGGCCGCTGGAAGTCCCACGGCCGTGGATTTGCAACCCAATGGCGTTGTCAGCATTTCCTATCTGTTCGGCCTTGCGGACGCGCCATCCGGCTTCGGCGCCGTGACGGACATTCGCGAAACAACCGGTGGCGTGATGCTCTCAGATGCTGCTGGCCATACGGCCTTCGGCGCGTGCGATACATCCTTCATAACTGGCAAGCAGGCCTGACCGGCAAGGACAAGACGCTATGGACCCGTTTCAAACACGAAGGCTCGGCCGCACCGACGTGATGCTGCCGCAGTTGGGCCTGGGCGGCGGGCCCCTGGGCGATCTCTTCAGCAAGGTCACCGACGCGGATGCCGAGGCGACGCTGGACGCAGCCTGGGCGGCGGGCATCCGCTACTACGACACGGCGCCATGGTATGGACGCGGCCAAAGCGAGCACCGGTTTGGCCGTCACCTTTATTCCAGGCCGCGCAACGACTTCGTTCTATCGACCAAAGTCGGCCGTCTCCTGCGGGTTCCAGCTAGCCTGGACAAATTCGACCCCGGTATTTGGACCGGTGGCCTCCCATTCGAAATACGCTGGGACTACAGCTACGACGGCATAATGCGGTCCTACGAGGACAGTCTGCAGCGGCTGGGCCTGCCAAGCATCGACATGCTGATCATCCATGATCTCGATTTCATGCACCATCGCACCGAGCCGCTGGTGAACGCTTATCTGGCGCAACTGGCCTCGAGCGGCTACCGAGCGCTTGCCGAGTTGAAAGCGCACGGTTTGATCCGGGTGATCGGCGCCGGCATCAATGAGCTGGGCATGATCCCGCGCATCCTCGATCTGGTCGACCTCGATTTTTTCATGTTGGCAATGCGCTATACATTGGGCGAGCAAGGCACTCTGGATAAAGAACTGCCTTCATGCGCGGCGCGTGGCGTTGGCATCGTCATCGCCGGCGTGTTTTCCTCAGGCCTTTACGCGACTGGGCCTGTACCGGGGGCAAAATACAACTATGTGGACGCAACGCCCGAGCAACTTGCGCGCGCGGGCAAGATCGAAGCCGTTTGTAAACGTCACGGTGTGCCTTTGGCGGCCGCGACATTGCAATTTCCGATGCACCATCCGCTAGTCGCTTCGGTCATTCCGGGCGGCATCCGGCCCGAGCATGTCACCGCCAATCTCGATCACTTCCAGCGAGATATCCCGTCAGCGCTTTGGGCGGATCTCAAGCGCGAGGGACTTCTGCGGGCGGACGCACCCACAGGGCCTGCGTGAGAACTCTTCGCTCAGGTCGGTCTTAGTTTCCTGCCCACCTGCGCCACCAGCCAGTCGACGCACCTCGTGAGTAGAATTGGAGCCTGCGCGGAGTCGAACTGGCGCGGGTCCGGACCGAACACACCCCAGATCGGATGTTTGGCATTATGCCGGCTCTCGGCCCAGTCGTCGGTGGCGAGCGGCGCCTTCGCCAGTGACGGAAGGCGGTCCATTTGCACCAGCTGCGGATGCAAGGCATAGAGCAGCGTCGTTTCGAACACGCCGGCATGATCGGGCGCAATGGCGAGGCCTTCGATGCGGTTGACTGCCGTCGCCATGACGTGAAGCGGCCTCTCGCGGTCGTTCCAATCTTCGGCAATGCCATCGATCATATCGAGCTGCGTATCGGCGAAATGCCCGGAAAACAGCACCACCAGTCTGCAGCCAAAATCCTCCAATCGCGCCAGTGTCTTGCGTAACAGTGTTGCGATCTCCCGATCGCTGTCCATCATTACCGTCCACGGATAACCGCCATGGCCGCCGCCCGTGCCATAGTGCAAGGGCGGCAGCACGACGCCGCCGGACTTCTGTGCAGCCCGCAGGCACAGCCCGTGAGCCGTCAGCGCATCAAGCCCAACCGGCAGATGCTCGCAATGCCACTCGATCGTTCCGAGCGGGATATAGACGACGGGCTGCGCCTCAAGCGCCGCTCGCAATTGCCAAGGTAGCAGCAGCTCGGCTTGAACTGTCCGAAAGTCAGCATCGCTGGTCATTGATAGTAGTTCCGTATCCAGCCATGGGACGGCAAGGCAGCGGCCAACGCTGACGGAAACGCCTTGCCGTCACTCAAGGCAATGTTCATGTCGACTTCGGCTCGGGTTGTCATGCCCGGAATTACAGTCGACACTGCCGCCGGATGTAACGCATAGCGCATGGCCGCCTCGGCAAGCGTCGGATAGTAGGGTGCGCACAGATGCTTGAGGTTCTCGACGCGATCCAGCGCTTGTGTGAAGCGCTCGCCTCGAAACATCCGGTGCGGCTGCGACTGAGATTCCCAGCCCGCATAGGTTTCCTTGGTCCAATTGCCCGTGAGTGCGCCCGAATCCAATGGCACCCGAGCAATACAGGCTGTACCCGTTTGTTCGCATGCCGGAATCAGTAGCGGTAACGGCCGCTGCTCGAAAAGATTGAAGATAACCTGGATCGACTGAACCAACCCAAAGCTTGCCAGATCGATGCCTTCCTGCGGCCGCATATCGCGCAGGGACACCCCTATCTTGTCGATCTTGCCCTGTTGCCTGAGGCCGTTCAGCGCCTCCAGCCAGTCAAGCGCACGCACGCCATCCGGGGTCCAGCTGTGCAGCTGGAAAAGATCGATACGATCGACGCCAAGCCGTTTCAGCGAGGCCTCGACGCACTCGCTGAGATACCACTTTGGAAATCGTCCGCGCATCTCAGGCTGATCGTCATTCGGGTCGGGCCAGCGAATTGGTTGAGCTTTGGTGGCGACATAGATCTTGCCGCCGCGCCATTGGCGAAGCGCCCGCCCGATGACTGTCTCACTGTGGCCAGCGCCATAGAGCTCGGCCGTATCGACAAAATTGACGCCACGCTCGAACGCATAGAGCAAAGTATCGATCGACGCATCATCATCGACCTTGCCCCAACCGCCGCCGATTTGCCAAGCGCCGAAGCCGATCTCGCTGATCTCCCACCCGGTTCGCCCGAACGGCCGGTATTTCACGGCGATGTGCTCCCCGCCTGGTTCTATTGTTGCATGCGGGCAAAGAACCGTTTGTTCATCGCTTCGGTCGAAGCTTCCGTACCGTCGTTGAAGGTACCGAACCATTTGTCGAGCGGGAATACGCCGTCCCCGCCGTAATTGCACTCGAAATACTTGTGGTGGAGATAGTGGAAGAAATCGTGCGTCTTCACCTCCACACCGTCATGCATCACGACCTTCGTGAAGCCGGAATGCGATTGAGCCGGCGTGAAGGCGGCATGCTGCATATGGAACAGCGCATGGATGGGATGCGATGGCACGATCCAATGGATCAGCACGCCCGACCAATAGAGCAGATGCTCCACAGGATGCATCGACAGACCCGAGAAGGGATTGACGTCGACATTGTTGTGGTGGACAGCGTGCACATATTTGTAGAGCGGACCCCAATGGCTGATCCGGTGAATGGCGTAGAAATGCAGATCACGGATGAGTGGAATGAGGCACATCAGCACGAGGCAATAGATGGGGTGCTCTGCCCACGACACATAGGGCAGGTAATTGTTGGCATAGGCCCAAAGTGTCACGACTTCATAGGCACTCCAGATCGGTACGGCGCTAGCGACCGTGTAGAACAGGTTTTCCAGCACCTGATCCTTGAACAAAAAGTTCGGATTGTCGCGCGCCGGCCATTTGATCGTGTGCTTGAAATCGGTGCCTTGCGCCTTCTGCACATAGAGCCGCAGATGCCAGGCGCCGACGATGACGAGCACCATGACGAGATTGCGAATGACGATATAGGCGATCCAGCCCGGCTGGAATGTCCGCATGGTGTCCATGGCCGGTGTCAGCCAAATCCATGTCACGACGGGGATGGCCATGTAGACGATCCCCCAGGGGAGGAAAAAGCCCGGGTAGCCGAACAGCCATCGCAAAACATCCATTAGACGCGGCGGCCAAGCCAGCACCGGCGCATATTGAATGACTTCGTCCGGCCTCCAATCGCCGCGCTTGTCACGTTTGCCTGTGAAAGACGTTTTCATGCCGTCACCACTCCGGTCCAACAGGGATGGGGTGCATTTCAACCCGGATTGGGCTCGCAGTCCAGCCCTGCTCGCCGTTTGCCCAGGTCGCCGATTGAATGCCCCGGTTCAACCGCTGCAACGTCACTCAAACGCGAAACGCACGGCCGCGTTTCATGGTAGGAACCCGTCATCTGATTTGTAGCCCCCCCGCATGGACTGTACATAGCGCACGCTAGTTTCCGCAGCGGCGCCAATTTGCCGATCGCCGTCTGGCTAATATTACCTGTGTTCCAGAGGACAGCCACTGAGCAGGAGGAGGCGGCAGAGATCGATGGCGCCTCTCTTCTGGCGATATTCTTCACAATCCTTTGGCCGATGACCGCCGGCCGGGCCGGTGCTCACGGCGACCTGGCAGTTGGCCAGTTCAATAGCAGCGCTACGTTAGGCGGCGCAGGGCCCAATAGGTGACCGCAGCCAAGGCCACGAGCCAGATTACGACGACGGTAGCAGCCCCGGCCCAATGTGCCGGCAGTCTGCCTCGTTCGCTAGCTGCTTGACGAAACTCGGCCATCAGATCGGCAGGGATTAGCCGCACGGCGAGCATGATGCCGAGTGGTACAATGATCAGATCGTCGAGGTAGCCAAGAACAGGAATAAAGTCTGGAATGAGGTCAATCGGGCTGATCGCATAAGCGACGACCGCGAGTGCGACGGCTTTGGCATGCCAAGGCGTTCGCGGGTCGCGCCCGGCGACGTAAAGAGCAACGACGTCCCTCTTGATCGATCTCGCCCACTGTTTCAGCTTCTCGATCATGGTGTCAGTCTACTGATATTGCGTCCACGGGTCTCATGGTATTTTAGCATTGAAGTTCGCACGTGGGCGCCCCGCGGCCAAATGGGGCCGCGGCCTGGCCTTAATCCGCGGTACAAAGATCGTTATGAGTTACGGATCACCGGCCCGCGGACCCGGGCGCCGGAGTACCGGGTCTCGGCCCATCCGGGTGACGGTCTCCGGGAGGCAGACATGGCGACCAAGCCTTATTGTATTTCGGGGGAATACTCACTTGGCAGAGGACTTGCCCGCATTGCCCCGCGCATCACAGATTTCGCTATCAACTGCGAGCGGAACCTCGTTGAGCGTTTCTTTAACAAAATCAAACACTACCGTGGTATCGCCACCCGCTTAGACAAGCTCGCCAGTACATTTCTGGCTGGCGTAATTCTCGTCAGCATGCTCATTTGGCTCAACTGACGACACGCCGTAGGCTTCAGGGCGGCAGCGGCCAGAGGTAGTTCATGGACAATGTGCGGGCGGTGGCCGGAGACGCCAGCCGGACTGATAACGGGGGTGGCAGTTTTGACACGAGCGCAGTAGGGGCGATTTCGCCGACCTTGATGCGGGTGGCTGAATTCGTGCTGCAAATGCGTCCGGATTTGCTGCCAGACGCTGCGCGCGAACGGGCGGCCTATCTGCTGCTCGACACGCTTGGGATTTGCATCGCATCGGCACCGATGGACGCCGGTGTCATTGCACGCAAGACCGCGAGCCTGCTCTATGCCGGCAGCGAGCCGCAGTATAGTGCGCGGATGCTGTTCGACGGGCGGCGTGTGAGCCTCGCCGGCGCGGCCTTTGCCGCCGCCACGCAGACCGATAATCTTGACGGCCATGACGGCTATAATCCAACCAAGGGGCACATCGGGGTCGTGGCGATGCCGGCACTCGCAGCGCTGGCCGAGGCGGGCGCTGACTTGAGCGGGCCGGAGGCGCTCACCGCGTTGATCGTCTGCTATGAGGTCGCGGGCCGGGCAGGGATTGCTCTGCATGCGTCGGTGAGCGACTATCATACCTCGGGGGCATGGAACGGGCTCGGCGTCGCCGCCATGGCGGCGCGACTGAGGCAGCACAGCAAGGCGATGTTGCGTGAGGGCCTCGGGATCGCCGAGTACCACGGGCCACGCAGCCAGATGATGCGCGAAATCGCGACACCAACCATGCTGCATGACGGCTCGGGCTGGGGCGCGCTTGCCGGTTTGACGGCGGCCGTGCTTGCCGAACAGGGTTTCACCGGCGCACCGGCAGTGACCGTTGAACATCCCGATATTGCCCTGCACTGGCAGGACCTCGGGAGCTTCTGGCAGATTGAAAAGCAATATGTGAAGCCCTATCCGACCTGCCGCTGGGGTCATGCGGCGATTGATGCGGTTTGGGATTTGAGACAGCAGCACTTGATCAAGCCGGAGGACGTCGCGGAAGTCCGGGTGAAGAGCTTTCACTACGCGGTGACGCTCTTCCAGGGCATACCCGATACGACGTCCAAGGCACAGTACAGCCTGTCCTTCGCCGTCGCGGTTATGCTGGCGCATGGCCGCATCGGGCTTGAGCACATTTCGGGCGGCGGCCTCAAGGACAAGGTGGTCGCCGCCCTCGTTGCGCGGACGACAGTGACCGAGGAGCCCCGCCATCAGGCCCGCTTCCCGGCCGGACGCTGGGCCGACGTCGATCTCGTGCTGAAGGACGGCCGGGTCCTGTCGTCGGGTGACACGCACGCACGCGGCGGGCCCGAGCGTCCGTTCACGGGCGACGACATCGTGGCAAAGTTCATGGACTTTGCCTCACCTGTCATTGGCAAGCCCCGCGCCGAATGGATCCGTGACGCGGTGCTTCGGCTCAACCGGCCAACCAGCCGATTCTCGGATCTGGCCGCCCATCTTTACGATCCGCCGTGATCCCTGATGCGCGATCCCGCCGTCATTCTTCATACCGACAATCCGGAACCGGCACTGACGGTGGTGCGACGCGCTCATCCGGACCTCGCCATCCATGCTTGTGACAGCTACGAGGGCCTAGTGCCGCTCGTCCGGCAGACCGGGGCGCAGGTTGTCTATTCGGTTCGGTTCGCCGGCACTCCGAACTATCCCCGCGCCGCACTGCTCGCTTCTCCCAGCCTGCGCTGGCTTTCAATCGGCGGGTCGGGGACCGATCACATCCAGCCTTGGGACCCGCTGCGCCTCACCGTCACCAATGCGGCGGGCGTCGCCGCCGCCATGATGGCCGAATACACGATCGGCGCCATGCTCCACTTCGCGCTCGGGTTTGGAACATTTGCCCGCGCTCAAGCCCTTCGCCAGTGGACGGCTGGACGGGTCGAGCCGATCGCCGGACGAACCTTGCTGATCCTTGGGCTTGGCAAGACGGGGCAAGCGGTAGCCCGCCGTGCCAAGGCGCTCGGCCTCTGCGTCCTTGGCGTGCGGGCAAGGCCAACGGCGATGCCTGACGTCGATGAAGTGCATGGGATCGACGCGCTACCCGGCTTGTGGGGCCGGGCGGACTACATCGTATGTTGCGTGCCGCTTCTCGCCCTGACCCGTGGCATGGTCGATGCCGCTGCGTTCCAGGCCATGAAACCGGCTGCGGTTTTGATAGACATTTCGCGTGGCGGCGTGGTTGACATGGCGGCCTTGCTAGAGGCGTTGCGCGCAAAGCGGATCAAAGGCGCAGCCCTCGACGTGTTCGTGACCGAACCATTGCCAGCCGAGCATCCGCTCTGGGCTATGGAGAATGTGATGATCACGCCTCACTGTTCCTCGGTCTTTGAGGGCTGGGATATGAAGTCCGTCGAGATGTTTTCCGCCAATCTTGCCCGCTTCCGGCGCGGCGAGCCGCTCGAGAATGTTGTCGATCCGGCGCGAGGCTATTGACCCTTGGAGCTTATGCCATGACTGAAGTTCGAAGGGGTGGCGGGCGGAAATCGCGGGCGGCGCGCGACGGCACCGGGATCCATCAACTGCCCTGGCAGCTGGTCGAAAACCCCTACACGCCGCTTGAACTTGCCCGTCCGGACGAGATCGAGGCGATCCACCGAACCTCGATGCGTATCCTGTCGGAACTTGGCATCCGCGTCATGGGAAACCGGGTGATGAGCCTCTTCGAAGCAGCCGGTGCCAAGGTCGACCGGTCGGAGCAGATCATCCGCATAGATGAGACAATCGTCGCCGCGGCGCTGAAGTCCGTCCCGCCGAGCTTTACACTCACCTCGCGTAACCTCGCGAGACGCTTGAAGATCGGCGGCCGCAGCCTGGTGTTCGGTCTCGTCGCCGGGCCGCCCAATGTCCACGACCGGGTGAACGGCCGCCGCTCTGGCAACATGAAGGATTACGAGAACTTCATCCGGCTCGCCCACCATTTCAATGCAATCCATATGATCGGCAATCAGGTGACCGCGCCGCAGGAACTCCCCGCCAACTCGCGTCACCTCGACACCTACCTCGCCAATCTCACCTTGAGCGACCGCACGTATCACTGCACCGCGATCGGCCGTGGCCGGGCCATGGACGGCATCAAGATGATGGCGATCGCGCGTGGCATCACGCTTGACGAGATGCGGCTTGATCCGGGCGTCACCACCATCATTTCAGTCAACTCGCCACGGTTGTTCGACGAGGCCATGGGCGATGGCCTGATGGTGATGGCGGAGCACAAACAGCCGGTTACGATCACACCGTTCACGCTGATGGGCGCGATGACTCCGGTGACACTGCCGGCAGCGCTCGCGCAACAGAACGCCGAAGCCTTGTTTGGCATCGTGCTCACCCAGTTGGTCAATCCAGGGGCGCCAGCGATGTATGGCGCCTTCACCTCCAACGTCGATATGCGCTCAGGCGCACCGACCTTCGGGACCCCGGAAAACACCAAGGCAAACATCATCTCCGGCCAGCTCGCCCGCCGCTATAAGCTGCCCTATCGCACTTCCAACAGCAACGCCTCCAACACCGTCGATCTCCAGGCCACCTATGAGACCGTCATGGCCACCTGGGGGGCGGTGCTCGGCGGTGGCAACCTCATCTATCACGCCGCCGGATGGCTCGAGGGCGGGCTGACGGCCTCCTTCGAGAAACTCGTTCTCGATGTCGAAATCCTCCAGAACATGATGGAAATCCTGAAGCCTATCGATTTCTCCGAGGCTGAGCTTGGCTTCGACGCCATCGCCTCGGTGCCAACGGGGGGCCACTTCTTCGGCGCAGCGCATACCATGGAGCGCTACGAGAAGGCCTTCTATCGGCCGCTGTTGTCCGACTGGACCAATCACGGGGCATGGGTCGAGGCCGGATCGCATGATGCGCTCGACAAGGCAACCGCCCTTTGGCAGCAGGCACTGCACGACTACCAGGAGCCGGTGCTTGATCAAGCGATCCGTGAGGAACTCGATGCCTACGTCGCCAAACGCCGTGAGGAGATTGGTGCCGGCGAGCCGTAAGCGGCCGGGGCCTGGCGCCAGCGCACAAAGAAACCATCAAGGCAAGGAACTGACGTCATGCGGACCCACGCACAGGCCGTCGTCATTGGAGGCGGCGTCATTGGTTGCTCCATCCTCTACCACTTGGCAAAGCTCGGCTGGAGCGATGTCGTCTTGCTCGAGCGCGATGACCTGACGAGCGGCTCGACCTGGCACGCGGCGGCCAACATCCATGGTCTGCACGACGTGACCAACATCAGCCGCCTGCAGCACTACACAATGCGGCTTTATAAGGAACTCGAACAGGAGACTGGCCAGAGTTGCGGCATCTTTCAGCCAGGTTCGCTTTACCTGGCGCAGACGCAAGAACGCGAGCACCAGCTGCGGCTGCAGGCGGCCAAGGCCAAGCGCTATGGCATGAACTTCCATGAAGTAGACCGGCGCGAAGCGGAGCAGCTGCATCCGCTCGCCAATTTCGACGGCATCCGTTGCATCATGTATGAACCCGACGGCGGCAATGTCGATCCTTCGGGCGTGACCGCAGCCTATGCCGCCGGCGCCCGCCAGCGCGGCGCCGAAATCCATCGCCAGACGCCGGTCACCGCAACCGAAGCAAAGCCCGATGGCAGTTGGATCGTTCGGACGCCGAAGGGAGACATCCACACTCAATGGATCGTCAATGCCGCTGGCCTTTGGGGGCGCGAGGTCGCCGCGTTGGCCGGCCTCGTCTTGCCGTTGATCCCGACCCAGCACCAGTATTTCGTGACTGAGACGATCGCCGAGATCGCCGGTCTTGACCGGCGGCTCCCCTCGCTCGCCGATCGCGATGGCGAGTATTATCTCCGGCAAGAAGGGCTCGGGCTGCTGGTCGGCGCCTATGAAAAAGACATGAAGTTCTGGGCGGAAGACGGAACGCCGCTTGATTTTGGCCGCGATCTCTTTCCCGATGACCTCGAACGCATCGAGCCCAATATGCTGCGCGCCATCGATCGTGTGCCCGCGATCGGCAGCGTTGGCATCAAGCGCGTCATCAACGGGCCGATGATCTGGTCGCCGGACGCAGCCGCTTTGTTCGGGCCGGTTCCCGAACTGCGAAACTACTTCTGCTGCAATGGTATCATCCCAGGCTTCTCGCAGTCAGGCGGGCTTGGCCAGCTCGCGGCGGAATGGATGGTCGAGGGCGAACCGCGCCTCGACATGTTCGGCTGGGATCTCGCCCGTTTCGGCGCCTGGGCCGACAAGGCTTTCACCAAAGCACGGGTGCGTGACCAATACACCAATCGCTTCAAGATCCATTTTCCCAATGAGGAGCGCGCCGCCGGCCGCCCGGTTCGCGTTCGTCCGGCCTACCCAACCCAAAAGTCCATGGACGCCGTCTTTGGCCTTAACTTCGGCTGGGAGCATCCGTTGTGGTTCTCCGCTGACGGCGAACCAAAAGAAGAGACGATCGGCTTCACCCGGCAGAATTGGTGGCAGCCGGTCGGGCGTGAGGCGCTGATGCTGCGGGAGAACGCCGGCATCATCGATATCTCGAATTTCGCCAAGTACGAGGTGAACGGTCCCGGTGCGCAGGGTTGGCTCGACTTCCTGTTCGCGAACCGGATGCCGCGCGAAGTCGGGCACACTTGTCTGACGCCGCTGATCAGCAAGCGCGGTGGGGTGGCAGGTGATTTCACGGTCACCAAACTATCGCCCGAGTCGTTCCTGATTGTTGGTTCCGGCATGGCCGAGCGCTTCCATCAGCGCTTTTTTCAGAGCGTGCCACTGCCCGCAGGCACCACATTCACCTCCCGCACTGAGGCACTCTGCGGGTTCAACATTGCCGGGCCGAAATCGCGCGATCTGCTTCAGCGTCTCACCAACGCCGATCTCTCCAACTTCGCCTTCCCCTTCATGCGCTCGGCCCGGATTGTCGTCGCCGGGATCGACGTGATCGCGATCCGTGTCAGCTTCACCGGCGACCTCGGCTGGGAATTGCACTGCGCCGAAAATGACCAAGTCGCGCTTTACACGTCGCTGCTCGTGGCAGGCCGTGAGTTCGGAGCCGGGCCGGTCGGCTCGCGTGCTTTGATGAGCCTGCGCGTCGAGAAGGGCTATGGCAGCTGGGGCCGCGACTACAGTCCGGAATACTGGCCGCAAGAGAGCGGCCTCGGCCGGCTGGTGAAGGCCGACAAGGATTTCCTCAACAAGGCCGCCTGGCTGAAAATCGCAAACAACCCAGCTCGCGATCTCATGATGATGGTCGAGATTGAGGCCAAGGAAGCGGATGCGACTGGCGGCGAGCCGATATTCCTCCCCGACGGCACGCCGGTTGGCCAGATCAGCTCTGGCGCCTATGGCTACTTTGTCGGCAAGTCGCTGGGCATTGCCTATCTCAAGGCCGGTTCCGTCAAGCCCGGCGGCGAGGTCAGCGTCGCGATCCTCGGCCGTCCGCACAAGGCCCGCGTGCTCGGCGAAAGTGCGTTTGATCCAGAGGGCAAGCGTCTGAGGGGATGAACAGTACAGCGATCCGTTCCAACAGCAGACCAAAATGACAGACGCACCCAAGCGCGACATCATCATCAACGGCATCGACACCGGGTGGTCCCGCGAGTTCCTATGACGTTCAGCTCGCCATCCAGCCGCCGTCGACCATCAGGTTCTCACCGGAAATGAAGGTGCAGTCGTCGCTCGCGAGGAACAGTGCAGCGCTGGCGACATCTTCTGGACGGCCAAGTCGGTGGAATGGGGTGCGACTGCGGCCGTAGTCGAGGCTTTTCGGATCCTGCGCAATGCCGGGTTTTCCGGTGATGATTCGACCCGGCGCAACTGCGTTGCAGATGATAAAGTCGCGTCCGTAATCTGCGGCGATCTGCCGGGTGAGGTAGACGGTGGTCGCCTTGCCAACCCCATAAGCGACATCGTTCGGCACCGCGACCATGCCGTGCTGCGAGGTGATATTGACGATACGGCCGCGTGCTTCCGCGATGATCGGCTGGGTAAGCATTTGCTGGACGGCTCGTTTGCAGCAATAGAAATAGCCGTCGGCGTTGACACCCATAACGTCGCGCCATTGCTCGTTGGTCGTCTCGGTCAGCCGGGTCGAGGTCCAATGCGTGGCGTTGTTGACGAGAATATCGAGCTTGCCCCAAGCCGCGACCGCCCCTGTGACCATCGCGTCGACGTCCTCCCACTTGGCGATGTCGCAGTGCTGCCAATGCGCGGTGCCGCCGGCGGCGGCGATTAAATCCTCGGTCGGAACGCCACCCTCCTTCGGCGTATGCGTGATGTCGGCCACTATCACCTTGGCCCCCTCGGCCGCGAAGCGCAGGGCGATCGCCCGCCCAATGCCCGATGCCGCTCCGGTGACGATCGCCGTCTTGCCGATAAGACATCCCATGCTGATTTTCCCCTTACCAATCACGCCAGCCGATCTTCGACTGAGGAGCCGACCAGCGGACTGTGCCAACAGGTGCGGCTCCTTATCAAGCGAGTCGATGATAGAGTTGTGAACTTGCGAACAGTGCGACAGTCTGGAATCATCACGGTTCCAATTCCGGAATGTCCACCATGACCATTCCTGTCATTGATCTCTCCCGATACCTGCACGGCGGCGCCGGCGACCGTCGCGCCGTCGCCCGCGAGACCGATCGGGTCTGCCGCGAGACCGGCTTTCTGAGTGTCATCGGGCACGGGGTGCCTGAGAGCACAATCAACAACTTGTATGCCGTCACCAAGGCCTTCTTTCATCAACCTTTCACCACGAAGATCAAGGTTTGCCAGCCAGGCGCCGCAATCGTCCGCGGCTATATCGGCATGGGCAAGGGCGCGCTTGCATCGACGATGGGTGAGACGACCCCGCCCGATCTGAAGGAAACCTACAACGTTGGTCCGGAGGGTAGGACCAGGGCCGCTCCGAACCTCTGGCCTGAGAATGATCCGGCGTTTCGTGCCGCTTTTCTTGCCTATTACGCCGAGATGGATCGTTTCGGCCTCGATCTGATGCGGCTCTTTGCTGAGGCGCTCGACCTTGAGCCCGGACATTTCGATGGTGCCTTTGGCCATCATCCAAGCGTCCTCAGTGCTATGTATTATCCCGATCAGCCGGAGCCGCCGCGCGAGGGGCAGTTGCGGGCTGGCGCGCACACGGATTTTGGTACGCTGACGATCCTCAGGCCCGACAATGCGCCGGGTGGGCTGCAGTTGAAGACAAAGGCCGGCAACTGGCTGCCGGCGCGGGCAGCCAAGGACAGTTTTGTCATCAACATCGGGGACATGATGGCCCGCTGGACCAATGACCGCTGGGTGTCGACCCTGCATCGCGTGGCCAACCCGCCGCGCGATCTCGCCTCCGGCACCGAACGGCTGTCGATCGGGTTCTTCCATCAGCCAAACGACGATTTCATCGTTGACTGCCTGCCGGGTTGCCGCGACGAAAAGGGGCGCGCGCTCTATCCGCCGGTTGCTGCGGGCGATTACATGACCGCCCGCTTCACCTCGCAGATCGTGTCGTCTCCTCGGGATACTTGATCAGTGCCAGCACAAACCGTTCGGAGATCAACGGGTGTTCACGCGCCGGAATGCCAACGCCGCTGATGCCGTTGACGATACCTGAGTGGCCGCATCCGGACCAAAATCGAGCGCGCCCTGGACATGGGCACGGTTGTCTCCGAATTGTTCAAGTCGCGCGCTGTGTTTGGCGCCCCGTCAGACGCTTCTGCTCAGATACTTGCCGTGGTCCTTCTGTCCGAGGAACGTGTCGCCGTCGACGATCAGCTTGCCCCGGCTGAAGGTCTTTGCGACGGCACCCTTGCACTTCCAGCCCTCCCACACCGAGTGGTCAGTGTTGG
The DNA here is from genome assembly GCA_025359185.1 of Hyphomicrobiaceae bacterium. Taxonomy (GTDB): domain Bacteria; phylum Pseudomonadota; class Alphaproteobacteria; order Rhizobiales; family Hyphomicrobiaceae; genus JANYHF01. The sequence goes on from JANYHF010000086.1 coordinate 50,302, forward strand.
AATGCAGGTTGTTGACCGAATAGGTCTTTTCGGCCTTCGGATCGAAGATCACGATGTCGGCGTCGAAGCCCGGCAGCAGTTGCCCCTTGCGATGGAGGTCGAAGAGCCGGGCCGGACCTGAGCAGCAGGCTTCGACCCAGCGATAAAGGCTCATCCTTCCGGTGGCAACCCCCAGTGAATACACCAGCGGCAAGCGCGTTTCGATCCCGCCAGGCGTCAGCATTGGCATCAGCCGGCGGCCTTCGGCATCGTAGGCCGTCAGTGCGTCGGGCGGCGGGACGTCGATCTTCAATCCGAAATACGCGGCCAATTCCAGTGCCTTGTCTTGCGGTGCTCGTTTCATCAGCGCGTGGTCGGTCGAGACGATGTCGAGATCGCCGGACGAAATTGCGCTCCAGAGGGCGTCCTGATCGGCGGCGGACCGCAAGGGCGGAACGAGGAGAAAGGGCAAGGCGGCGATCGGATCGCCTTGGAATACGCTCTCATTGAACGCGAGCCAGGCAAGGCAAACCTCGCCATAGGCTTTTACCCCGCGCGCCTTGGCGGCACGGATTTCGGCGATCCCACGGGCGCAGGTGTTGTGATAGACGAGCGTCCGGCAACCGGCGACCTCGCCCATCGCCAAAGCGAGCGCGATCGCCGCCGCCTCGGTCCCCGCCGGAAAGTTGTGGTTGAACTCGCGGATCGAGCGGACAGGCCGCCGCCAACGCATCGCCGATAGCGCGCCGGGGTTCTCCGCGTGCACGATCGAAAGCGCTCCGTGATCGCCAAGCATCAGCTTGCCGCGCATCATGAAGTCATCGGAAACCTGCCAGCCTGGGCTCGCCATGAACCATTTGAAACTGGTGATCCCTTTGGCCAAGATGGCCGGAATCTCATCAAGGCGTTGCTGCAATTCCTCGCGGATGTTCATGTGGAAGGCGAAATCGATCGTGCTCTGCCCCTCGCCCAAGGCCAGTCGCTCGACAAAGGCATCCGTAAGACGCGAGCCCGGTTCGACCTGGATCTGGTCGATCATCGTCGTCGTTCCGCCGAATGCAGCGGCGACCGAACCGGTCGCGAAGGTCTCGTCGTAGCAGAAGCTTGGCCGTTCTGTGCGCATATGCACGTGGCCGTCGACCGCGCCCGGGATCACGAGCATGTCCGTCGCATCAATCTCGCGCCGTCCGACGAGGCCGCTCCCAACAGCCGCGATCTGTTCGCCTGTCACCGCGAGGTCGCCGACGAAATCAGCTGATGCCGTTACGACGCGCCCGTTCTTGATGACCAAGTCGTATTCCATGAGATACCTGCAGTCAGTGACCGTCTTTCTAATGCTATGCCGAAACCAAGAAGACGGCCAACGTGAAATCGACAGTCCAGCCCAATTGCGCTCGCGTCAGTCTGTCGATGTTGGCGTTGACACTGCTGCTCAGCACTGAACTAATGCTTCAACTGCGAGCGCTGCCAGCGGCGGAAATGCGTCGTGTTCAACGT
>JANYHF010000095.1 GCA_025359185.1 Hyphomicrobiaceae bacterium
CCGCCTCGAATTGGAACTGGAAAAAGCGCGCAAGACCGATCCCACCGAGCGCGCCAGACGCATTCTCGAACGCTACACCTTGGACGGTGCGGAAAATGCGATGCGATTGAGCCAGTCGCGCTTGTGCTCCAAGGACGGCCCAACGCCGTAGCGCGGCCGCGACCACTTGTGCCCCATCAGACAGGCGATGATCTTGTCCGGCGCATCGACCGCCGTCAGCCGGTCCTCGAAGGTATGCCGCAAGGAATAGAGCGACTGCCCCGGCTCGGGTCGCAGGCCACGCGCGTCCATGGCCTTGTTGACCAGCGCCGAGAGACTGTCTGCCTTGTCGCGATACCTCGGAAAGCCGTCCGGCTGCTCACGCATGGCCTTCAAAGCAACGCCCACTAGAGGAATGTCGCGCCTTGACTCATCGGTCTTCAACTCACGGCCGTCGGCGAGTACGGAGATATACGGAACTTCGGCATCAAGATGAATCGTCTCGCATGTCAGCGCGATAGCCTCCGACAATCTCAGTCCGGTCTCGGCGATGAGATAGAGCACCCGCCGGGCCTCCGGATTGAGGTCCTGAAACATTCCGTCGGCCAGGATGCGGCTTTGAACAAAGTCCGGCGGAAAGGCGAGCCGTTGACCATCCTTGCCGCCGCTGATGCGGACGCGGTCGAAGATCGACGGAACATTCAGTTGCCGGCTCTCATTGATGGCGCGGAACATGCCGCTGATGTGACCGATATACTTGTTTGCAGTCCCGATCTCGACTTCACCCGCCACGACCCGATCCTGCCAATGCGACCGCAACTTCAAAGCATCGGCGCGGGTCAGTGAGGTGAGCGCACGATTTCCAATCAGGTCAACGAAGACCTTGACGGCTGTTTCCTTGCCCACTCGCCACTTCTTCCGTTGGCGGTCGGATTTGGCCGTCACGGTCGCTCGTACGATATCCTCGTAGTCCTCGAACATGGTCGCGGTCATCACGTCCGGTGGTCTCTCGCCGCCGAGCACGGCACTCACCTCGGCTGGCTTGGCCGTCGTGCCGCGCAAGATCACCGTCTCGAACCGGCGTAGCATATCTTCGATCGGCAATTGGCTCGCCGCCTCGGCCGCCGGAACATAGGCCAGTCCAAGCGCGCGCGCACTTGAACAGGCCTGCTGATAGCGAGCCTCTGCGTCGGCGTCTTTGCCGCTGCGCTTGTCGTTCCAATAGCGGGCGAGGTTTCGGTCTAGCCGAGCCACGACCTCGCCGGCCCTGACGCCGCGCGGATCGTCGGCAACTCTTATGCCGGTGCTGATGCGAACTGGGTTCCTACGGTCGAACGGCACAAATTCCCTGGGCACCCGGCGCACTAGGAACCAGAACCCATTGTGCCTGTTTGGACGCGCGGCGGCGGACGGACGGCCCATAATTTGTTGCCCCATTTGTTGCACCTCAGATCGCCTTTTGCGTCGAGTGCGGAGCCGATTATCTCAGAAAAATATGCAATTTCAAGGCATTATAAAATGTTAATCTGGCGCTCCCTACGGGAGTCGAACCCGTCTTTCAAGAATGAAAATCTCGCGTCCTAACCGATAGACGAAGGGAGCGTCCTAGTCTGCGTGACCCAGCGGTGTATAGACGGGTTTGCAGCATCTCGCAACGCTTGGCTGCGGGCCGGGCGGCACGTGGGGCTGCGGCACGCCGCCTCTCATGGTTTACGCGGATCTGCGACGTCTTCGATGGTAAATTCGATCTTTTCACGGCCGCCCCAGGTGTCGCGGCGCAGGGACCCGCAGAAGTGCAGGGGCATTCCGCCAACGCTCGACTGGATCAGTTCGCCCAGCGGCTGGCCGACGGCGCGGAAGGCGACGCCTTCGAGTTTGGAGCCGTCACCCGCTTCGATGGTCACGCGCAGGTGCGCTTCGCCCATGACGCGCGCGCCTTTCACGCGGTGCGCCGGGAACACGAAGCGCGGCGTGGGGTTGCCCTGACCGAAGGGCCCGGCTTGCTCGATCTGGTTAAGGAGGTCTAGCGTGACGCTGTTGGGGGTAAGCGCGCCGTCGATATCGAGGGTGGCGGTGCCCCGATGGTCCGCGACGCTTTCGGCGAGCCGCTTTTGCAGGAACGACGTGAGCGCCTCATATTTGTCTTTGCTCACCGTAAGTCCAGCCGCCATGGCGTGGCCACCGCCCTTAAGGAGCAGCCCGGCCTCGACCGCCGCGCGCACCGCTCCACCGATATCGACGCCAGCGATGGAGCGCAAGCTGCCGGTGCCCTCGCGCTCCGTCTGCCAGGCGATGACGCAGCTCGGGCGCTGGAACCGGTCGGTGAGGCGGCTGGCGACCAGGCCGACGAGGCCCTTATGCCAGTCAGGCGAACCGGAGATGAGAATGGGCAGATCGGGCGTGGCCATCAGCGTGTGTTCGGCCTCGGCGAGCGCGGCCTCCAGCATCGCGGCTTCGATGGTCTTGCGCTCGCGGTTGTGCTTGTCAAGTTTGGCCGCGATGGACCCGGCCTCGATCAGATCATCCGTCGCCAGAAGGCGCGCGCCGAGGCCGGCATCACCGACGCGCCCGCCCGCATTGATGCGCGGCCCGAGCACAAAGCCGAGGTGATAGGGGTTGGGCACCTCTTTCATGCCGGCGGCGTCGGCCAGCGCCTTGAGGCCCACATTGCGGCGCTGTTTCATGACTTTCAGGCCTTGGGCGACATAGGCGCGGTTGAGGCCTTCGAGCGGGACAACGTCGCAGACGGTGGCCAGCGCCACGATGTCGAGCCATTCGAGGAGAGGCGGCTGGGGCGTACCTGATTTGTAGAAGCCGCGCTCGCGGAGCGTTCTTGTCGTCGCAACCAAGAGCAGGAATACGACGCCAGCGGCGCAGAGGTTGCCGAGGCCCGACACGTCGTCCTGACGGTTGGGATTTACTACGGCGTGCACGTCTGGCAGCACCGCATCGGCCTGATGGTGGTCGATGACGATGATCTCGCAGCCGGTGTTTTTGGCCACCGCAAGGGGCGCGTGCGAGGTGGTGCCGCAATCGACGGCGACGATGAGCTTGGCGCCTTCTTTGATCAGCGTACCGATGGCTGCGGCGTTGGGGCCGTAGCCTTCGAGCAGCCGGTCGGGGATGTAGATGCGGCTTGGCCGTCCGTGGGCGCAGAGAAAGCGGGCGATCAGGGCGGAGGATGATCCACCGTCCACGTCGTAATCGCCGAAAATGGCGACCGGTTCGCCGGTTTCGATGGCTTTGGCAAACCGCAGCGCCGCCTTGTCCATGTCGCGCAGGATCGACGGGTCCGGCATACATTCCTTCAGCGACGGATTGAGCAGCACCGGGATGTTGTCCAGCGTGCCACCCCGTGCCGCCAGCACGCGCCCGAGCAGGTCCGGCAGCCCATGCCGCTGCGAGATGGCCGTCGCGAGATTGATGCCGGCCGCGTCCAGCCGGTTGCGCCAGGTCAGGCCACGCGCGGACGATTTCACGCCAAGAAACGTGTCCGGCGCGAGCGTACCTTCAAAGCCCGCAGGCATCCGGCGTAGAGCAGCGGTTTTCATTTGTCGTCAGTTCCCCAGCCCACGCAGATCCAGCATCCCCACTCCCCGTCCTTCACGCGGAGAGGGAGCTGAGTGCGATTCGTCGTGAGGAGACGTTGCGCCGATTGGTGGCAGTTGCAAGCAAGGTTGCAGATACGGCGCGGGCCATCCACACTGATGGCGAAGAACCGATCATCACTGAGGCCGCAGCAAACCGGCCGCTGATGCCGACAAACGGCTCATCGAGCGTATTTATGCAGACTGCGCCCCCTCAAATCCCGCCATACCACTGATAGCCCCGGTCTTCCCAGAAGCCGCCGTTGCCGCCGCCGATTTTTTCGAAGCCGGTGACGGCTTCGATCTTCATCAGGTATTTGGCCATTTTATAGCCGAGCTGGCGTTCTACGCGCAGCCGCAGTGGGGCGCCGTGGGGGACCGTGAGGGCGGCGTTGTTCATGTCGTAGGCGAGGAGGGTCTGGGGGTGGAAGGCGTCAACCAGATCGACGGACTCGTAGTATTGGCCGGAGCCGTCGAGCGTCTGTTCGAAGGCGTCGGCGCAGTAGAAGACGATGAACTTGGCGCTGCTCTTCAGGCCCGCGCGCTTCAACACTTCGCCGAGCGGCACTCCGCTCCATTTGCCGATGCAGCTCCAGCCCTCGACGCAATCATGGCGCGTGATCTGGGTGCGGGACGGCAGCGCGCGCAGGTCATTGAGCGACAGGCGCAAGGGCGTGTCGACCAGGCCGCCGACTTCGAGCCGCCAATCGGCGAAATGGCCCTGTACCAGCTTTTTATAGGCCGCTTCGCGCGGATCGGTGCTGCCGTTGGCGCGGAACGTGGGAGAGAGCGACGATTCTGGAAACTCGGGCGCGAGTTTTGCCCCTGCGAGCAGCCCGCGCTGCGCCGTTCTGGTGAGCGCCTCGGCGCTGCCCAGCGCGTCCCACCAGCTGGAGGCCATGGCGGCGCGCCCGCCGAGCGTCACGCCCACGAGGCTGGCCGCAGCTCCCGCGATCAGACGTCTACGATCTATGTGGATCGTCATGGCGGACGGCCTCCTTTTGGATCGCGTACCAGCCGGTGATCATGGAGCGCATATTGTTCCAAGTGCCCGACAGGACCACCATGGCGACGTGGACGATGACAAAACCGAGCACCAGGAAGGCGCAGATGAAATGCACGGTGCGCGCGGTCTGACGGCCGCCAAAGAGATCGGCGAGGTTGGGAAAGGCGGCGTCGAGGCCCGGCGACATGGTAAGGCCGGCAAGAATGAGCAGGGGAATGACGATGAACAGCATGAGCACGTAAGTGAGGCGTTGCAGCACGTTGTAGTGGCGTGCCTCCTCACCATGGGCAAAGTTCAGGCGCGCATGTTCGCGGATGGAGGCACCAATCGTGCGCAACTGCGCGCGGGTCGGTATGAGATCGCGCTGCACATGCCTCGTCCACAGGCTGTAGGCGAGATAGGCGAGGCCATTGAGCACCAGCAGCCAGGCAAAAAAGAAGTGCCACCGCCGCCCGCCGCCGAGGTCCTGGTTGGACGGAAGGACCGACCAGCTGGGAAAGGCGTGGCTGTCCGTGCCGCCGGCCGAAAGGCCAAGCAGGCCAGTTGTGTTGAATGTCACGCTGCCGATCTTCGTCACGCCGATGGTATGGCCATCCTTCTCCTGCGTCGTGATGAGTAGCGCCGGATGCTCGAAATCCGAGATGGCGCCAAAATACAGCGCCGGATGGGCGTTGAATATCTGCAGGCCGCTCATCAGCAGGATGGCCATGGAGATGACGCCGATCCAGTGGGTGACGCGGATGACCAGCCGGTGGCGGTAAAACAGGTAGGAGCCGCTATCGTTCGCGTTGGCAGCGGCAGGGAGTGCTGTTGGAGTGTGCGACATGACCTGCCCAGGGTTTTGCATCAGCTAGTTACGGCCACGCACCCGATTGGTTTTGCGCCAGAGTTCACGTTGTCGTGATGGCGAGAGGACGATCGGGGCCGCCGCTCCCGTTCGCTCACCCCAGCCCGCCTGGCGGCATTCCGCCTGGGAACCCGTGCTTGGTCTTGATCCAGCGCACGGTCCTGGTGGCGCTGCGCATTACCACAGTCTCGGTGTGGATGCCGCCGCGTTTGAATTTGACGCCACTAAGCAAAGACCCGTCGGTCACGCCGGTTGCGGCAAAGAACACGTCGCCAGAGGCCAAATCCATCGTGAAATACTTGCGTTTGATATCCTTCACGCCCATCGCCTCGGCGCGGCGGTAGTCGTCGTCCTTCAACGGGTGCAGGCGGGCTTGGATCTGCCCGCCAATGCAACGCAGCGCCGCCGCCGCCAGTACACCTTCGGGCGCGCCGCCGGTGCCGAAATAGATGTCGATGCCGGTCTGTTCAGGGTCCGTGACATCGATCACGCCAGCGATGTCACCATCCACGATCAGCCTTATTGCGGCCCCTGTACGGCGTATGCTTTCGATGATCGCGGCGTGGCGTGGGCGGTCCAGCACACACGCCGTGATGTCGCCGATGGGCACGCCCTTCGACCGCGCCAGGCTGTCGATATTGTCCGCGGGGCTTGCATCCAGGTCCACCGTGCCGTCAGGGTAATTCGGGCCGATGGCGAGCTTGTTCATATAGAGGTCGGGCGCGTGCAGCAGGCTTCCGGATTCCGCCATCGCCAGCACCGCCAGCGAGTTCGGCATGGCCTTGGCGCAGATCGTCGTGCATTCCAGCGGATCGACGGCGATATCGACGGCTGGACCGTTCTTGGTGCCGACCTCCTCACCGATATAGAGCATCGGCGCTTCGTCGCGCTCGCCCTCGCCGATGACGATGCGGCCGGCGATGTTGAGCTTGTTCAGCTCACGGCGCATGGCATCGACGGCGGCTTGATCCGCCGCCATCTCATTGCCGCGCCCGCGCTGACGCGCCGCAGCGATAGCCGCCTGTTCGGTGACACGGACGATTTCGAGCGTGAGCGCACGGTCGAGGCGGGTGGGGTTGGCCGAGTCTTTCAGCATGGCAGTCTCCTGAAGATGGTGGACGAACCGGATGGACCTTGCGAGACACAGGCAGATCGAGAATGCGGAGAGATCTGTGGACCCACATACCCTTCGCCCTGCCCCGGCGACGACTTGCGGTTCGTGCGTCCCCTCGCCCCAATAGGAAGAGGGAATATATGAAGTGGGTTCAACCCTACACCCTCTCAATACGGATCATCTGCGGCTTCTCGTTCACATGGCCGTCGGCTTCGATCTTGTCGAGCGCGGTGCGGATCGCCTGCTCGGTGGTCTCGTGCGTGATCATGATGACGGGGACCGGACCGCCGGTGGCGTTGCGGGTCTTCCTCTGGACGATGCTCTCCAGCGACACCGTCTGCTCGGCCATGCGCGTGGTAATGGCAGCAAACGCGCCGGGCTTATCGTACACGGACAGTCGCACATAGTAACCGCCCGCGTGCGCCTTCAGCGCCGCTTGTCTGTAGGGCGCGAGCTTGGCGGCGGGCACTCCGAAAGGCGGCGAGGTATCGCCCCGCGCGATGTCGATCAAATCGGCGACCACGGATGAGGCCGTCGCCCGCGCACCGGCGCCGGGACCAACCAGGGTCAGCGAGCCTGCATAGTCCGCATCGATGGCCACGCAGTTGGTGACGCCGTTCACCGCCGCGATGGCCGAGCCCACCGGCACCATGGTCGGGTGCACGCGCTGTTCGATGCCGGTTTCCGTGCGTTGCGCCACGCCGAGCAGCTTGATGCGATAGCCCAGTTCCTCGGCCGCCTCGATGTCGGCGGCGCGGATGCCCTCGATACCCTCGATGTACACGTCCTTTAGCGACACCCGCGTGCCGAACGCCAAACTCGTCAGCACCGCGAGTTTGTGCGCCGTATCGAAGCCGCCGATATCGAACGTGGGATCTGCCTCGGCGTAGCCCTTGGCCTGCGCCTCCGCCAGCACGTCCTCGAAGGTGCGTCCCTCGGCCTGCATCAGCGACAGAATGTAGTTGCAGGTGCCATTGAGGATGCCGGACACGCGCGCGATGCGGTTCGACGCCAAGCTCTCACGCAAGGCCTTGATGACCGGGATGCCGCCCGCGACGGCCGCCTCGAATTTCAGCGCAAGCCCTCGCTTTTCGGCCAGCACCGCCAGCCCAGCGCCATGATGCGCCAACAGCGCCTTGTTGGCCGTGACGACTGGCTTGCCCGCTTTCAACGCTGCTTCCACCGCGATCCGCGCCGGGCCTTCCTCGCCGCCGATGAGTTCGACGAACACGTCGACGACCGTCGCGTTGGCAACGGCCACGGCATCGGGCAGCCATGTGACCTGCGAAAGATCGACACCGCGATCCTTCTTGGCATCGCGCGCAGTGACGGCGGTGACGATGATCTCGCGGCCAAGCCGCAGCGCCAAGTCCTTGCGATGCTCCTGCAACAACTTGAGCACGCCACCGCCGACGGTGCCCAGGCCCGCAACGCCAACCCTGAGTGGACCGGACTTCGCTTCCGTCATGGCGCTCCTCATGCCGCAAAATCGGCGATTCGCCGCTGAGGGAGTGTTATGGCTGGATTTGCGGGGAGGCGGAAGGGGCGGCGGTGAATTCGTGGGCCACCGTGTTCGTCTGCTTAGCTTCGACCAAAGCAGTCAAGCTGGGTCGGCAATTGTCCCACAAAATCTCTACGGCACCTTTTTTGAGGGCTTCACCACCGCCGCAGGCTGCGCCGTCGTACCAGCCGCTGCTTGCGCCGCCGTCAATTCCTTGATTTTGGCTTGCTGTTCGGCGGGGGTCAGCGTCTGGTCGGCCAAGGGTTCAAGGCTAGGCAGCGTCGGGTAGGAGGCCTCGCTGGCGCAGCCGGCCAATGCGGCCAAAATTGCGCTCAACACCAAAATGCGTTGCAGACTCATAGGCGCTGCGTCCCAAAAAGCGGTCTTTGCTGCAACGCAACACTGCGCTAGGACTTTGTCGAACGTATGAAGTGTGGCACCTGTCTACCAACCCCCTCCTGCTGATACGGCGAGTTCATGAAAAAATCAATGACGCCTGTTGCCGCAAAGTCCAAGACAATGGCGCTGGCTACGCCCAAAGCGGCCGCACCGAACGCCAAGGCCGTGGCACCGCCATCGGCCAAAGCGGCAAAACCCGCTCCTAAGGTGGCCCCGACGGTTGCACCCAAAGCGGCACCAAAGTCTGCGCCCGTCGTGGCCAAACCGGCGTCACGGCCCGCCCCAAAGCCTGCGCCGGACCCTGTGGCCCAGGCGCCAGCCGCTCCAATCCCTGCGGCCAAGCCGACCCCCACTCCCCAGGCCCCCGCACCCCCGGCCACCCCCGGCTTCCAGATCCGGGACGCGGAGCGTTTGACGAGCAACATGCTGCGCTATTGGGGCGAGAGCGGTAAAGTCGTCTCGGGCATGATGAGCCGCGTCGGGCCGAAGTCGCCGTCGCCGGAGATGACCGAAGCGAGCCGCGCGTTTGGGGCGCTGGCGCAGCAGTGGATGACCGAGCCGCACAAATTTGCCGCCGCGCAGCAGGAACTGGCAGCCGAGATGGTCGATCTTTGGACACGCACCGTGCGCCGGCAGTTCGGCGAAGACGTAGAGCCGCTGGCCAAGCCAGAGCCGGGCGACAACCGATTCAAGGACGCCGAGTGGTCGAGCCACCCCTATTTCGATTATTGGAAGCAGGCCTATCTGCTGACCACGCGCTGGACCGAAAAGCTGGTCACCGAAACCGATGGGGTCGATGAGCAGACCAAGCAGCGGGCCGAATTCTATCTGCGCCAGCTGTCGAGCGCTGCTTCGCCCTCGAATTTCCCGCTGACCAACCCCGAAGTCGTGCGCGAAACCTTGGCGTCCAACGGCGACAATTTGGTGCGCGGCATGGAAGCGCTGGCGGACGACCTCGCCAATTCGGGCGCAACGCTGAACATCAGCCAAACCGATCTCGCGGCGTTCGAAGTCGGCAAAAACCTCGCCATGACGCCAGGCAAGGTGGTGTTCCAGAACGACATTATCCAGCTTATTCAGTACACCCCAACGACGGCCAAGGTGAACCAGGTGCCGCTGCTGATCGTGCCGCCCTGGATCAACAAGTTCTACATCCTCGACCTCACCGAACAGAAATCGTTCGTGCGCTATCTGGTCGGCAAAGGGTTTACAGTGTTCCTGGTCTCGTGGGCCAATCCGGACGAGACGCTCGCGCACAAGACGTTCGAAAATTACATGCGCGACGGCGTGCTGGCGGCGGCCGATGCCGTTTCTCGCGCCACCAACGTGCAGAAGATCAATGTGCTCGGCTATTGCGTCGGCGGCACGCTGCTGGGCACCACCCTCGCCTGGCTCGCCGCCCGCAACGAGGACCGCTTCCGCTCGGCGACGTTCCTGGCCGCGCAGATGGATTTCTCCAAGGCTGGCGATCTCCTGGTGTTCGTCGATGAACCGCAATTGGTGGCGCTGGAAGAGATGATGGCCGAGCGCGGCGTGCTCGATGGATCGCGCATGGCGCAGGTGTTCAACATGCTGCGGCCCCGCGATCTGATCTGGCCCTACATTGTCAACAACTACCTGCTCGGCAAGAAGCCCATGCCGTTTGATCTGCTTTACTGGAACCAGGACGCCACCCGTATGGCGGCGGCCAACCACGCGTTTTACTTGCGCAAGTTCTACCTGGAAAACGCGCTCGCCAAAGGCACCCTCACTTTCGCGGGCGAAAGTCTCGATCTGAGCAAAGTAAAATTACCCGTCTACGAACTCGCCACCAAGGAAGATCATATCGCCCCTGCACGTTCTGTGTTTCTCGGAGCGGCGCTGTTCGGCGGGTCGACACAATTTGTGATGGCCGGGTCGGGCCATATCGCTGGCGTCGTAAATCCGCCCGAAAAGGTGAAGTATCAATACTTTGCGAACGACGAGGCGGCGGGGCGTCTCAAGGGCACGTTTGACGATTGGCAAAAGTCTGCCACCGAGCATCCCGGCTCCTGGTGGCCGCACTGGACCGATTGGCTGGCCAAACAGTCGGGCGGCAAGGTTGCTGCGCGCACGCCGGGCGACGGATTGAAAGTCATCGAGGACGCTCCCGGCTCGTACGTGAGGGTCAAAGCCTGAAAGAAATGAGGCCGTATGGATACCCTGCCCGCACTCGCGTTTGACCATCTGGCGATTGCAGCAGCGAGGCTCGGGGAAGGTATTGACCTTGTGGAAGAGACGCTCGGCGTGCGGATGCCGCTGGGTGGCAAGCATCCGGGCATGAACACGCACAACGCAGTGATGCGGCTGGGTGAGGGCCTTTATCTCGAAGTCATCGCCATCGATCCCGAGGCAGGCCCTGCCACGCGGCCCCGGTGGTTCGGGCTGGACGACCCCAAGTTGCAGCAACGGCTGACGGCACTTGGTCCATGCCTGGTGGCGTGGGTCGCGCGCACCGACAATCTGGTGGGGTCCTTGCGCGCCAGCACGGCCGATCTCGGCGCCCCCATGCCGATGTCGCGCGGCACCCTTTCCTGGGACATTGCCGTCCGGGCCGATGGCGCGCTGCCGATGGGTGGCCTCCTGCCCGCGCTGGTCCAATGGCCCCCGGGCGTGCACCCCACCGCCCAGCGGATGCCCGATCTCGGCGTGCGCTTTGCCGGCCTCACCCTGCGCGCGCCAAAACCCGAGCCCGTCCGCAGCGCCCTCGCCCAGATCGGCGCGGCCGGGCTGGTCGAAGTGAAACCCTTCCGGCGTGGCCTGGAGCCGATGGAAGCCACGTTCATCCGCGCCGACGGCATGGCGGCCACGATCAGCGGCGGGGAGTTCGCGGGGTGAGGACTCCGTGCACAGCCCGCCCGGTGCCCGCTTGTGTTCGCGCAGGACTCCAGCCAACATGCGCCCATTGTTGTATCACCAGTCGGGGGGCTGATCATGGGGCGGTGCGCTTGGGCCGGGGCGATTGGGCTGCTGGCTCTGGGCTGGAGCGCGGGACTGGCGGCGGCTGGCCAGCCGGCCAAGCCCATCGATCCCTACAAAGGGATGAGCCCGATGCGCATCGTCATCGCGCATGACCAGCAACCCGGCTGCGAGCCCAAATGCGCCGACTGGATTTCGGCCGAGGGCGATATCGTCCCCGAGACGGCCAACGAGCTGCACCGGGTGCTGAAGCGGCTCGGCGCCCGCAAGCTGCCGCTGTTCATGTCCTCGCCGGGCGGCTCCATCGAGGCGGCGCTGGCCATGGGCCGCGAGATCCGGGCGCACAAGCTGGATGTCGCCGTCGTGCGCACCTACTTTGCCCCGTGCGAGCCCGGCTCGAAAACCTGCAAAAACGGTACGCCCACGGACGGCGCGCCCGCCACCGCCGACAGCAGCACCGCGTTCTGCGCGTCCTCCTGCACCTTCGTGCTGGCCAGCGGCACGCGGCGGGTCGCCCCTGCCAACTCGCATGTGGGCGTGCATCAGATCACTGGATTCCAGACGTTTGTCCGTGTCAAGCGCATCTACCGCGTGATGCGCCAGATCCGCAATGGCGTCCCGGTCGAAATTTCGCGCCACCTGATTTCGGAAAGGCCGGTCTCGCGCAAGACCGTCCAAGCCGAGATCACTGACAAGAGTTATAAGCCGATTGTCGCCTTCTTCAAAGATATGGGCATTTCGGACGATATCGTGCCGCTGATGGTGTCAGCGACCAATTCGGATATCCACTGGATGACGCAGGCGGAACTGGCGCAAACCCATCTGACGACGGACGAAATGGGTGGCGAGGCGCTGCTGTATGAGGGTAAGGAGACGAGCGTCACCATTGCGATGCTGGAGAGCGCCGAGTTCAAGGCCGTGGCGACGCTGCCGGTGTCCGGGCGGCCGGACCTCGGCATCGATCTTGGGTTGAGCTACACCAAGCCTGCACAGACCATCTCGATACATATTTTACCGCTGGAAGATGGCCATCCCATCTTGACCAGTGATATGGCGGGCACGTTCAAGGTGGCCCTGAGCAGTGCCGCCAAAGCCGTCAACACGATCGCCGCCGCCCCAGTCGGGCCGCTAGTCGCCGAAATCCCGGTCACCGATTTCTGCATCCTGACGACGCTGCCGTTCGCGCGCATCGCCCTCGACTGGACCCGCGGCCCGCGCCAGAACCAGCACGCCGACGCCGGGCTGGACGTGCGCAGCGCCAGCGATATGGCGGCGTTCGTGAGCAAGGTGTGCAACGGCAGGGGCGGGTGATAGCCGGGTCAGGCCCAGCAAGCGCATCGAAGCCTGGGGACCCAGCATAGGACGACGCCGAAGGCGGCTGTATGGTTTTGGAGCAACAGGAGAGGAAATATGCGGCCTGCGGCCGGGTCGTGTGCTGGGTCCCCGCGCTTCAGCGCGCCGGAAGCGGCGCACTCGCGCGAGGATGACGGGGGTGCGGAGGATAGGGCACGGGCTCGCTCACCTTCGTCATCCTCAGGCGAGTGCGCTGTCTTCAAGCGCATCGAAGCCTGGGGACCCAGCATAGGACGACGCCGGAGGCGGCTGTATGGTTTTGGAGCAACAGCAGGAGACATATGCGGCCTGCGGCCGGGTTTTGTGCTGGGTCCTCGCGCTTCGATGCGCCGGAAGGAGCGCGCTCGCGCGAGGATGACGAAGAGGGGCGGGTTAGGGCTGGGGTTCACCCGCGATGTCGAACCAGAGATCGCGCCAGGTGGGGTTGGTGGCTTCGATCAGAGCGATCTTTTCGGCGCGGTAGAATTTCTTCAGGCGCTTTTCTCGCGCGATGGCTTCGAGCATTGATCCGTGCTCTTCCCAGTAGACGAGTATCATCACACCGTAGCGGTGGGTGAAGCCGGGAACGCGTTTCTGGCGGTGTACGGAGATGCGGGCGATGAGGTCTGCCGTCACACCAATGTAGAGCGTGCCGTTGCGCTGGCTGGCCATAATGTACACGGCGGGGTGGAGGAAGCGCATCGGCGGCTCCATATTTTGGGGAGCACGGAATATGGCATAGGGGCGCCTGCGGCGTCTTTGAATGCTGGGTCCCCAGGCTTCGATGCGGACTCCTTGTTTGCGCTTGGCGACAGCCCTCCGGGGAGCCGGCCGCCAAACGCGAAGTGGGGGGCACTCGCCTGAGGATGACGGGGGGGGTGGGTGAGGCCGCGGCGTATCACCTCCTTTCCGTCATCCCCAAGACGCGAAGGCCTCTTCGGCCTGTAGCGGCTTCGGGGACCCAGCATGGGACTGCGCTGCTGGCGGCCGAATTTCGAGTTGCAACGGCATGGAACTTTCCGTGGTGCCTCTACCGCAAATAGAGGCAGCAAAATCCCCGCCTTAAGGATGATTTGACCGTATTCACCCTGATTCACGATTTATTAGTACTTGGGCTGATTGACCGTCTACAAATATAAAATTTCCGTTAACGCCTGTTTCGTTCTGGCACACTTGCCCCTGCCGCCCGGACTCGTCACGCAATGACCGGGAACCATACCGGAATGAACGGGAATGATACCGGAATGACCGCGAATGACCGCGCTGTGAGCACGGATGGACGGCCGATGACGGGGGTCAGACCCGGGGTGAGCTGGTTCGTCCGGGCGAACAATTTGCCCTGGGTCTGACCCTGTCCGCCGCCAGCAAAAAACCGGGGACGTGCCCCGGCTTTTCCGTCGTCTGATCACCTGAGCTTAGCAGCTGAAATACATATCATATTCAACCGGATGCGGGGTCATTTCGAAGCGCTCGACTTCCTGCATTTTGAGGTCGATGTAGCCGTCGATCATATCGTCCGTGAACACCCCGCCCTTCTTGAACACGGCGCGGCTCTTGTCGAGCGACTCCATGGCTTCACGCAGTGATCCGCACACGGTTGGAATCTTGGAGAGTTCCGCCGGGGGCAGATCATAGAGGTTTTTGTCCATCGGCTCGCCGGGATTGAGCTTGTTCTCGATGCCGTCGAGGCCGGCCATCAGCATCGCTGCGAAGGCGAGATAGGGGTTGGCGGCGGGATCGGGGAAGCGGATTTCGATGCGTTTGGACTTCGGCCCCGAACCATGCGGGATTCGGCACGACGCCGAGCGGTTGCGCGCCGAGTAGGCCAATAGGACGGGGGCCTCGTATCCCGGCACCAGGCGCTTGTAGCTGTTGGTGGTCGGGTTGGTGAAGGCGTTGATGGCCTTGGCGTGCTTCAGGATGCCGGCGATGTAGTGCAGGGCCATGTCGGAAAGGTCTGCATACTTATTACCGGCGAACATGTTGTTGCCGCCCTTCCAGATCGACTGGTGGACATGCATGCCCGAGCCGTTGTCGCCGAAGATCGGCTTGGGCATGAAGGTTACGGTTTTGCCGTAGGCCTGGGCGACGTTGTGGCAGACATATTTGTAGATCTGCATGTGATCGGCCATCTTCAGCATGGGGCCGAACTTGACGCCAAGCTCGTGCTGGGCCGAGGCGACCTCGTGGTGGTGCTTTTCAACAACCACGCCCATTTCCGCCATAACACTCAGCATTTCCGAACGAATGTCCTGGCAGCTATCGACCGGCGGCAATGGGAAGTACCCGCCTTTTGCGCGTGGCCGGTGGCCAAGATTACCCATCTCGTATTCGGTGCCGGTGTTGGTCGGCAGCTCGGATGAGTCGACTTTGAACGAGGTATGGTACGCATCGGTCGTAAAGCGCACGTCGTCGAAAATGAAGAATTCGGCTTCCGGCCCGAAGAACACAGTGTCGCCGGCGCCGGTCTGTTTCATGTAGGCTTCCGCCTTCTTGGCGATGCCACGCGGGTCGCGCTCATAGAGCTCGCCGGTAGTGGGCTCGACCACATCGCAGAAGATGCCCATGGTGGTCTGGGCAAAGAATGGATCGATATGCACCGTAGACGGATCAAGCATCAGCGTCATGTCCGACTGATGGATGTCGCGCCAGCCCGCGATCGAGGAGCCGTCGAACATCATGCCGTCGGCGAACACGCCTTCATCGATGGTCGAGACGTCCTGCGTGACGTGATGCACCTTGCCGCGCGTGTCGGTGAAGCGGAGGTCGACAAATTTGACGTCCTGCTCCTTGATCTTTGCGAGCACTTCCTTTGCGTCTGCCATGGGTCATTCCTTTTCGTTGCGGCAAGAACTCGGGCCAACCTGGAGCCGGCCTCGAATGGATGAAATGGGTTGATGAAGGCTGGAGCCTAGACCGCGTCGTTGCCCCGTTCGCCGGTACGGATACGGATCGCGTCCTCGACGTTCAAGACGAAAATTTTGCCGTCGCCGATTTTGCCAGTGCGCGCGGCGGTCTGGATGGCATCGATGGCCTTTTGCACCATATCGTCGGCCAGCACGATCTCGATCTTCACTTTGGGCAGGAAATCGACGACATATTCGGCCCCGCGATAAAGCTCCGTATGCCCCTTTTGGCGCCCGAACCCCTTGGCCTCGGTCACGGTAATCCCCTGCAGCCCGATCTCGTGCAACGCCTCTTTAACCTCGTCCAGCTTGAACGGCTTGATGATCGCTTCGATCTTTTTCATGCGATTTTGATCCCAGAGAACGCGATTTAGCGCTGGCCTTCAGTTACAGAGCATAAAGCGTGCCAGGAGCGTTTACCACAATTTGGAGGCGGTTTTCCGCCGTTTTCCAGTGGAATGCTCTCCGATGAGCGTTTTCCACTCCCACCTGCGGCTAAAAATTAAGCACGTTGCTTAAGGTTACGGCAGCCACGCATCGCTTAGTCAGATCGATAAAATCTTCTACGCTTTCTCACCCAAGATTTAAGTCCTCGGGTTTAGGATCCGTTCTGGCACAGATGCTGGTGTGAGGCCAGGCAACCCGTGCCATGTGGGGTATTTAGGTAGCGTTGGCGATGCGTGGCAGGCTTGAGCTTTTTACAACTGCTGAGATGGCTCGGGCCGATGGTCTGGCTGTCTCGCGTGATATCGCCAGCCGTGAGCTGATGGAAAACGCGGGCGCAGCCGTTGCCGCAGCGGCGGTCGCCATGATCGAAGCAGCCGGGCACACGCCAGCGTCTGGCCGCCCGGTGCTGGTTCTGTGCGGGCGTGGCGACAATGGCGGCGACGGCTTTGTCGCAGCCCGGCGGCTCGCGGATCTGGGGTTAGTGGTGCGCGTTGCACTAATGGGGTCGATGTCACAATTGCGCGGTGACGCCGCGCTGGCAGCTGCCGACTGGTTGGGCCCCATCGAAACCGCCAGCCGCGACAGCTTGCGTCTGCGTGCCGATCTCGTCATCGATGCCCTGCTGGGCGCTGGCTTGACCGGACCACTTCGCAACGATGCCGCCACGATGATCACAGCCATCAACGATTGCGGCGTTCCCGTATTGTCGATTGACGTACCGTCCGGCCTGGATGGCACGACCGGCGCCATCCGCAGCATCGCGGTCGAGGCGGCACGAACGATCACATTTGTGCGCCGCAAGCCGGGCCATCTGCTGCTGCCTGGCAGGCTCGTTTGCGGACAGGTCGATGTGGCTGACATCGGTATGCCGGAGTCGATTGTCGCCGACATCGCACCGCATACGTTCGCCAACCACCCGGATCTTTGGCGCGTGCACTTGCCGCAAAACCGCGTGGCACAGCACAAATACGACCGCGGTCATGCGGTAGTTGTGGCTGGACCGCCTAGCACTGGAGGTGCCGCCAGACTGGGCGCCCGCGCGGCATTGAGGATTGGTGCGGGCGTCGTATCGCTGGCAACGCCGCCCGAGGCCTTGCCGATCCATGCCTGCCATCTGACGGCAGTAATGGTCCATGCGATCGATGGCGCCGCTGGTCTTGGCGAGATGTTGGCAGACCGGCGCAAAAACGCGGTGCTGATCGGGCCTGGCAACGGCATCGGATCGCAAACTCTTGAAGCAACGATTGCAGCCCTGCGGTCGGGCGCAGCCACCGTGATTGACGCCGATGCGATTACGTCGGCGGCGGATAACCCTGAGCATCTGTTCGCCAATATCGGCCACAGCAGCGTGCGGCAGGTGGTTCTGACACCGCATGAGGGCGAATTCGCGCGGCTGTTTCCCGGGTTGACCGGCAGCAAGCTGGAGCGTGCGCAGACAGCGGCGGCCATGTCGGGAGCGATCATCGTGCTCAAGGGGCCCGACACCGTGATTGCCAGCCGCGAAGGCCGGGCGGCGATCAATGAAAACGCCCCGCCAACGTTGGCGACGGCGGGATCGGGCGATGTGCTGGCGGGCATGATCACGGGGCTCCTGGCGCAGGGAGTGCCCGGCTTTGAGGCCGCCGCTGCCGCTGTCTGGATGCATGGTGAGGCCGCCAACGCGTTCGGACCTGGGCTGATTGCCGAGGATTTGCCGGAACTGCTCCCGGCTGTTCTGCGCCAGCTCAGCCGGGCAAACTGACCGGCCCAGCCGCACTGCCCGCAGCCATCGCGACTATTCGCGCGCCGCATCGTTTTGCTTTTCCATGGACCCAAAGAGGGGACTCCAGTACCGACAAACCAGTTGAACCCGGCAAACCTGCAATCTGGCGAGGTGCGAACTCACATGGCACAATCGCAAAGCGCAGCTGCAGCAACTGACGGCGATGCTACGCTGGAAGATCGCTTGGCGGGCGGCGCGCTGGCGGCTCTCATTTTTGCTCTGCATGTCTCGCCGCGCGGCGGCTGGCTCGTTCTTATTCTGCTGACGGTCTTGCTGTTCGGATTGCTGATGCGCAGCGGTTGGCGGCTAGCTGATGCCACGCCGCCATCTTCGACGGCTATCTCCTTCCTGGCCTTTGGCGTGTTGGCCTTTGCGGGAGCGCTCTGGGCCGTTGCCCCCATTGAGGCCGTGAAAGCTGGGGGTGTATTCCTCTTACAGGTGGGCCTAGCCATCGTTGCTGCGGATTCGGCCGCTCGCTTGCCCGCCTCAACCGTTCGGCAACTCTGCCTCGGTTTGATGATCGGATTTGCTGCCGGCTTGGGCTTTATTCTGTTCGAGGCTGTGACGAAGTTGTGGCTGCATCGCTTCGTTTTCAACACGTTTCCCGTGCTGTCGCCCGGCGATGACCAACACGTCCATGTCGTCAAAGGCCGGATCGTGCGCATTGACGTATCGAATCTGAAACGCAACATGGCGGCATCCGCGCTAGTGTTCTGGCCCGTGGCGCTGCTGGCGGCGCGCCGCATCACGGACCGGTTGGGTGTGTTCCCGCTGCCAGCGATCATCCTGCTCGCTGCAGTGACGTCGGTCCTGTCAACCCACGAGTCGTCGGTACTCGCACTCGGCGCCAGTCTAGTAGCGCTCGCGGCCGCAAGCCTGTGGTTCCGCTGGACCTGGAGATCCATTGTAGCGTTCTGGTGCCTGTTGACGCTGCTGATTGTGCCGGTGATGCTGTGGCAGTTCGATGCCAAGCTCTATGAGTCCAACTGGCTTCAGTTTTCAGCCCGGCACCGGATGGTGATCTGGGGCTATTCCGCCAAGCAGATCGCACAGGCTCCGATCCTGGGCATCGGGGCCGGATCGGGCCGGATTCTCGATGATGCGCGCACTACGTTCGAAACGGTCATTGACATCGACGGCAAGCCGCTTGCGCTGAGCACGGCCGCCCATCAGCACGACGTTTATTTGCAGACTTGGTACGAAATGGGCGGGCTGGGCGCGACGGCCTTAGCGATTGCCGGTTTGACAACGCTGTGGCGTATTTTCCGCTTGCCTGCTGGGGTGCGCAGCTATGCGCTGGCGGCCTTTGTGTCGGCCATGATCATGGTTTCCACGAGCTATGGGTTGTGGCAGGAATGGTTTGAGGCCTCGATCGCGATTGCAGCGGTTATGACGGCATTGAGCATCCGGTTTGTCGATGCAGGCGCGTTTGTGTTGCAGCAGCGCCGATCGGCGTGAATTGGCTTTGGACCGGCGGCGGCGCCTTGCGCCGACCAAACTTGGCGGGCAAAGAACAGCTCATGGCACGTTGTAAGAGAACCGGATCTGGCGTCGCGCATTGGTTTTGTATTGCGGCACTTCTGGTGTCCGCTGCGGTCTGTCTTCAAGCCGGGACCGTCCAAGCGCAGCAAGCAAGTGCAGGGGCTACGCCGGCGAATGGCGGCGAAGCCATACTTCGCGGCGATTTCGCCAAGTCGGTCGATACGTTGACGCAGGAGCTGGATGCCCCCGGCCTGGGCAACGACCAGCGTGCAGGCCTGCTGAATGACCGGGGCGTCTCGCAGTGGCGGCTCGGCCAGCTCAAACCCGCACTGGACGACTTCAACAAAGCTGCGATCCTCTATCCTGAACTCGCTTCGATTTATAACAATCGCGGCAATGTGCTGATGGCGATCCAGGCGCCGGCCGAGGCCTTGCGCGACTTCGACCGGGCCATCCTGCTGGCGCCTGCCTACGCGGCGGCTTTCAACAACCGCGCCATTGCTCGCATCCAGCTGAAGGACAGCGACGGTGCGATTGCTGACTTCTCCAAAGCGGCCGAGCTTGCCCCCAACGCATCTGCGCCGATCAATGGCCGTGGCCGCATCCACCTCGATTTGGGACGACCATATCTCGCGTTGCGGGACTTCTCGCGTTCCATCGCTCTCGATCCTGGCTATCGGCCGGGATACCGCAATCGCGCACTTGCTCGTATGGCGTTGCGCCAATTTGGTGTCGCCATCGACGACCTCAACAATGCACTGACCTTTGCTCCCAACGACGCCGGTTTGCTGCTGACACGCGGCACTGCACAGATCGGCCTGCAAAGCTATCCTGCTGCCCTGCAGGATCTCGACAGGCTCGTCACCCTGACGCCGCAGTCTCCGGCCGCCTATGCCGAGCGCGGTCACGTCCGTGCGCTGATGGGTATCATACCTGAGGCGATGGCCGATTTTGCCAAGGCGATCGAACTCGATCCCAAAAATCGCGAGGCCTACGTCTACCGCGCCGAAGCTCACTTGTTGAGCAACGAAACTGGTCTGGGCATTGCCGACGCGGAACGCGCGCTGAAGATCGACCAGCGCTTCGGTATGATTTACCGGGTCCGAGGCCGCCTCAAGGAAAGTCTCGATCAGAAGGATGAGGCGATTGCTGACTACAAACAGGCCGTGAGCCTGGACAGCGGAGATCTGGACGCTTGGAGTGGGCTGCAGCGGTTGACGGGCAAAGACCGGCCACCCGCCGAGCTGGTGGTCTTGAGTCAGGTGCCCGGCTGGAGCCTGGTTCGCGAAGGCGACAAAATGAGCGCGCGCAGCGATCCCCCATCGGAGATGCTGGTGCCGTTGGAGGGGTTTGGTGCGGACCCGCCGGTTGTGCTCAACTGGGAGCCGAAGCTCCCGCCGTTCAAGGGTATCGGCGTTTTAAGATACATCGCAGGCACCTTTGCGACACCGGCAGGCGCGCAAGAGGTTGAGCTTGCCGCCATCATCGATATGCCCCGCCGGCAGATCATCGGTGTTGAGCTGTTCCGGCAAGGCGACAAACTCGCCACATGGACCTGGATGGACACCGGGCTGCTGGTTGTGAAGGGGCCAGATGGCGTGAGTTCCAATTACCATCTTGCCGATGGCGTGGCGGTTGCTGGGGCCGTGCCAGCCAGGCCTACAGCCCCGATTTATCAGTCCACCACAACGCAGCCGCGCCGCCAGACAGCGTCGGCATCGTCGACCCCGCCGCCACGGCGCAAGAAGGGGTTTTCGCTGTTCGATCTTTTGTTCAATTGACGCCGGTCAGATCCCGATCAGCTTTTGCAGCACGCGGAATTTGAGCTGCTTGAAGCGCGAAGCTCCTTCGTTGGCGAACACACAGACGCAAGTCTCAGCGCCTTCCACGACTGGACTATGCGTGCCTTCGTCGTCCATGTCAGACACGTCGCCTGGCCCCAGGAGATGGCCGCCGTCGCGCAGAGCGCCATGCAAGACCAGCGTCAGCTCCGATCCAGAATGGGCATGTTCGGGAAGCTCCTTGCCTGGAATGGCGCGCAGAAACCGCAAGGTATGAACACCACGCCGGTTCGGGAACTTTATCAGCCTGTCTTCGACGCCTGGCACAACATGCCGCCATTTGATTGCATCAAGTCCGCCGCCAAGCAGGCGTGTCAGGGCTTCAGGAAAAGCATGGCCCCTGGCCGAACCGTCCGGCAGCTGCCCTTTGACAATACGATGGCCGTTGACGGGCACAGGCTCGTCAAGCCGCGCCAACAGGCTTGCGACGGCACCGGCGCTAAGCTCTTCCGGCGCCGCGCCTTCTAAAACGGCCCCACCGAGCATCGCCAGCGACCGGTTAGTCTCCCGGCAGTGTCCGCACATCTCCAGATGCGAGGCGATGACAATGGCGAACGGCTCGCTGAGCGTGCCAGCGGCAAAGCTCATCAGCGTGGCGTCGTCGGGATGATGCGAAATGCTCATGAGGCGTCCTGGAAGGAACTTTTTATTTTTTGGTAGGCGAGGCGCATCCTGGATTTGACCGTACCCAATGGAACTTTCAGCTTCTCGGCAATCTCCCCATGCGACAGACCTTCGAGATACGCCAGTTGCACTACTTCTGTCTGATCGGCCGGCAGTGTAGCCAGTACGGCCTTCATGCGCGTCTGGATCTGCTGTGATGACAGCTGCTCATCGGGCAACGGATCGTCCGAGGCCTGTTCGTTCTGGTCTTCACCCAATTCCTGCCACGGCACCTCGCGCCGCAGGCGATCGATGCGCAAGTTGCGGGCGATGGTGAAAATCCACGTTGTGGCACTGCCCCGCTCGGCTGAGAACTGCTCCGCCTTGCGCCAAACGGTCAGGAACGTTTCCTGGACCAGTTCTTCGGCGGTACCGCGATCAGCGCCCTGACGCACCAGCATACCCTTGACCGCCGGGCCAATCGTTACGAACAGCTGCCGGAAGGCGTCGCGGTCCTGGCCTAGCGCAACCCGAGCCATTAATGCGGCAAGCTCAGGCTTTGTATCCAAGCCGATGCGCTGGACGCTACTTGCCAAATGCATACTCATTGCAGGGGTACCATCCGCCGCGCTTTCGGAAGATACGGGCACATCCGTCCCTTGGATCACAGGCTTGCCGATGGTGCTCATGGCGCCCTGTTCGAAAAAGTGGACATGCTTGCAATGTATCGTGCTTTTCCTTATTTGGCACAGCCAATCGCGCCCGGCTTGGATTTGATTGCTTTTGGTAGAAAGTCTCGCGGCTGGATGAACGTTCAACGACCACCGTGCTCGACGGTAGCCCAGGTAGGATGTCATGGAGACCGCAATGGAGGCCACACATTGGAAGGACTACGCGCCGCGTGGGGACGACGCCAATGAGACGCCAGCAGACGGAACCGGGCGGGTATGTGGTGCGGGAGTTACCCAGGTCAGCTCGGACGGCGGCATGAGCCGTATCCGCAGTAGGGTGAGCTGAGCCTCTTCGCTAAGCCAACTATCTGCCCATCGGTGGGCTTCGCCGAGAGACTCAGTCCACCCTACAAACCAGGACTCCCTATCATGCAAATCGGTATGGTTTCTGACAGTCTTGGTCATCTCCCGTTCGGCGAGATGCTGGACACGGCCAAGCGGCTCGGCATCGCGGGCATCGAAATCAACAGCGCCAATTGGACGTCGGCGTCGCATTGCGATCTTGCGGGTCTTGTGAAAAGCGCGGCTGCGCGAAAGACCTTCAAGGCAGAGTTCGCCAAGCGCGGGCTGGAGCTGATCGCCCTCAACGCCAACGGCAACCAGCTGCATCCAACCGACGGCGAGCGGCAGTCGAAGGGCCTCTACGACACGATCACTCTTGCCGGACAGCTGGAGGTGGAAACGGTCGTCTTGATGTCCGGCCTGCCCGCAGGCGGCCCCGGCGACAAGCTGCCGAACTGGGTCGTCTCCTCATGGCCACCCGAGACGCAGACCATCCTCAAATACCAGTGGGACGACGTGCTGTTGCCTTACTGGAAAAAACTTGCCGAGCACGCCAAAAAGACTGGCGTGACGAGCCTTGCCGTCGAGTTGCACGGCAATCAGGTCGTGTACAATGTGCCCACGCTGTTGCGTTTGCGCAAAGAGATTGGCCCGATCGTTCGCGCCAATCTCGACCCCAGCCACCTGATGTGGATGGACGCCGATCCGCTGGCCGCCATCGATGCTTTGGGCGCCGCCATAGGTCACGTCCACGCCAAGGATACCTTCGTCAACAGGCCGGTCGCCGATGTAGCCAGCCGCCTCGAAAACGGCTCGCTGATGAATATCCCGGGCCGCGCCTGGAGCTATATCACGCTGGGCTACGGTCACGGCGAAAGCTGGTGGCGCGACTTCTGCTATCGCCTGCGTATGGTGGGCTACGATGGCTGGCTGGCCATCGAGCACGAGGACGTCATGCTCAGCCGCGTCGAAGGTGTGCAGCGATCCGTGGACGTTCTGAAATCGGCAGCTCCCGGCGAAGCGAGCGATTTCAAACCGCAAGCGATGTGACCGGAATCTACGCCTTGGCCCATTGCTCGCGCAGGAAGTCGTGGCCGGACCGGTAGACCTCTTCGCGGTTGGGGAAGAAATCGCGCCAGACCCGGGTCGCGGCTGCCAATGCTGGCAGCGCACGGCCGAAGGCTTCGATGACGCACCAGCCGGTGTAACCGCCGTGCTTGAGCGCCGTCATCGTCGACCCCCATGGCACATGGCCCTTGCCGGGCGTGCCACGGTCGTTCTCTGAAAAATGCACGTGATTGATGAAAGGCAGGTTCGGCGCGATGACGCCAACCGGGTCCTTTTCCTCGATGTTCGAATGGAACGTATCGTAGAGAATGCCGTAGTTGGGTGCATTCACGGCACGCACCACGGCGGCGGTATCGGCCACAGTGTTCAACACGTAGCATTCGAAACGGTTCAGCGGCTCGATGGCGAGCTTCAAATTGCGGGCGGCGGCATAGGTGGCGGCGAGCTTGTGCACACTGACCACATTGGCGCGCTCGCTGGCCGTAGGCGGGTTGCCACTGAAGACACCGAGTGGCTGATGGAACGGCCCGCACAAGGTCTCGCCGCCAACCGCCTCAAGACAATCGAGCGCCCAGCTGATGTGCTTGAGCGCGGCGGCTCGCACGGCAGGGTCGCTGCTCGTGCAATCGCGCGCGGCATCCGGCATCACCGTAACTGCGTTGACACGCAAGCCGCTGTCGCGGATCGTTTGCCCGACCTTGCGGAAATGCTCCGGGGTGCCCTCAAAGAACGGGATCTCGACGCCGTCATAGCCGGCGCGCTTAAGGTCATCGAGGATCGGATAGTGCTCCTCGGTGACGTGACCCGTCCAGAGCAGCAGATTGAAGCCGAGCAGCATGATAATCCCCAATTCTTGTTCGTCAGGCAGCCTTGCTGGTTGCGTTCAGCCAGGTGACTGTGAGCGCAAGCACGGCGGCAACCGCGGCGATGCCCCAGACGAACGGTTCCTGGTAGAACGGCGCGCTTGGCACGGCGGCTGGCGGCGGCGACAGGAAGAAGGCGCCGTAAAGATGGGCAGCGCTGATCGACAGCAGCAACACGATGCAGAAGATCATCGCCACGACCAGTCCAATCGTCAGTACACTGCGCACGTGCACACCTGGTTGCGCCATCGGCAGCAGATTGTTGACGAGGCCCGCCAGCACGACGATGGCTGAGCCGATCCCAAACAGCGTGATACTGAAGGGCTGGAAGATCAGTACCAAGCCAAAGAGGCCGAGGCCGATAATGAACATTTCCAGCCGCAACGCTCCGGCTTTCGACATACCGGCCGCCGCTCCTGAAATCTGACTGTCGTCGCTCATGTGCGCACCGCCTGGCCTTGGGCATCGAAGACGTGGGTCTGACGGGGATCGCAACGCAGATGCAGCGCCTCGCCAATGGCGACACGTTTCTCGCGCGGCACGACAACACGCAGATCCGATTTGTTGGGACCGCGAACGTGGATAAGAGTCTCAGCACCCATGGGCTCGATCAACTCGGCAGCTGTCGTGATCGTATCGGGGGCGGCGAGGCTGACTGGGGTCAGGCCACGCGGGCGTACGCCGATCGTCACCTTGGAGGCCGGAGCAAGGCGTCCAACGGCGGGGTCCGTCTGCAGGCGCAATGGCGCGCCGCCAAAGGTTACGTCCGCCGTGCCGCCTGCTGAAGCCTTCAGGTCGGCCTCGAACAGGTTCATCTGCGGGGTGCCGATGAAACTCGCAACGAACACGTTGGCGGGCCTGGCGAATACGCCATGCGGGGTCGACACCTGCTCAATGCTGCCGTCGCGCATGATGGCAATCCGGTCGGCCATAGTGAGCGCTTCGAGCTGGTCGTGGGTGACGATCACCGTGGCCTTGGAGAGCCCCTGCAGGACCTCCTTGATCTGGCTACGCATGGTGTGGCGAAGCTCAACGTCGAGGCGCGACAAGGGTTCATCGAATAGGAAACAATTGGGATCGCGCACGATAGCGCGGGCGACGGCAACACGCTGCTTTTCGCCTTCGGAGATCTGGCCGGGCAGGCGGTCGAGCACAGTCGTGAGATGCAGAATATCAGCCACCCTCTTCACGCGCGCGGACGAATCCGCAGGCGAGAGTTTTTCGTAGTGCAGTGGCATGGCGATGTTTTGGCCTACCGTCAGCGCCGGATAGAGGGCGTAGAACTGGAACACCATGGCGATGTTGCGTTGGTCGGCGGGGAGCTCGTTCATGCGCTTGCCGCCGATGATGACATCACCAGCGGTGGCGCGTTCGAGGCCTGCGATCATCCGCAGCATCGTCGTCTTGCCGCAGCCCGATGGGCCGAGCAGGCACACGACTTCACCGGCGGACACGGACAAATCTGCATCGCGCACGGCAACAAAGCTGCCGAAGGCCTTGGTGAGCTTCCGAAGTTCAATCGTCGACATTTGGCCTCTTGACGGGAAACTTAGCGCTTCACAGTGCCGAAGGTAACGCCACGCAGAAGCTGGTTCTGCATGAAGAACGTCACCAGGAAAACGGGGATCAGGAAAAGGGTTTCGATTGCGGCAAGCAGCCCCCACAAAACGCCGATGCCGCCGCCAGATACAGCCTGGCTCATGGCCACAGGCACGGTGCGGGTGTCGACGCTGGAGAGCAGCAAGGCGAACAGGAACTCGTTCCAGGTGAGAATGATGCCGAAGACGAAAGTCGCGGCAAGGCCCGCGAGTACTTGCGGCAGACAAATCTTGAAAAACACGCGCCGGTCGGAGGAGCCGTCGATGCGGGCGGCATCCTCAACGTCGGGCGAAAGTTCATCGAAGAACGATTTCATCATCCAGATCGTGAACGGCAGATTAAATGCAGTATAGAGAAGGATGATGCCGAGATAGGAGCCAGACAGGCCGACGACGCGCAGCATCAACATGACGGGAATGATGACGACGACGGCCGGCAACATGCGGGTGGTCAGGATGATGAAAAGATAGGTGTCGTTGCCCTTCAGCGGATAGCGCGAGAAACCGAATGCAGCGAGCGTACCGATGACCAGGGCGAGCAACACAGACGTGCCAGCAATGAAGAGCGAGTTGAAGAAGAAGCGGTCGAACCCGGTGTTCTCGACGGCGCCGCCATTTGTGAAGGCCCGCGAGAACACGGACGTGAAGTTTTCCAGCGTTGGCTTGAAGGTCATGCTCTCGGGCAGCAGGCCAAAGAGGCTGGTCGGGAAGAGTTTGGCAGGGACGGCGAGTGCGTCCGTCTGCAGCTTGAACGACGTGATGATGATGACGAGGACGGGGAAGAAGTAGATGAGGCTGACGATAGCGGCCAGAGCAGTATGGCCCCAGCCGGCTTCGGAAACGCCGGATGCCTTGCGGAACCCCAGCTTTTCCCAGATCGGCGTTTTGGTGATGATGTCAGCCATCCTCTAGGCCTCCTGCGAGCGGCGGTTGGCGACATAGAGATATAGGTTCGTCAGCACAATGACCACGAACAGCAGGAGATAGGAGAGCGCAGCGCCTTCGCTGGTTTTGTTCTGCTCCTGGGCGATACGCAGTACATGATAGGAAATCGTCATGGTGCCATTGCCGCCTTTGGTCAGCAGGATGACAAGGTCGGCGAGCTTGAAGGCCTCGATGGTGCGGAACAGCAGCGCCAGCATCAGCAGCCCACGGATGTATGGAAACGTGATGGTCCAAAAGCTGCGCCAGGATGAGACGCGGTCGATGGATGCTGCCTCATAGAGGTATTTGGGGACGGACACGAGACCCGCTAGCACCAACAGCATGACGAAAGGCGACCACATCCAAGCATCTGCGAACACAATGCCGCCGATAGCGCCCGCGCGGTTCGACATCAGCACATATTGGCAACCGCACATCCGGTTCACGACTTGGCTGACAAGCCCGAAAGTAGGGTCATAATAGTAGGTGTAGAACACACCGACCGCGACGACCGACAGCATCATGGGTGTCAGTACCAGGATCAGCAAATAGCGGCGCAACGGAAACTGTTTGGCGAACAAAAGGGCGAGCAGGAAGCCAACCAACATCTGCGCGGCCACCGTACAGACGACGAACACAGCCGTTGTCTGCAAGTTAGCCCAGTTCTCGGGCGCCTTGATGTCGCTGGTCAGTGCCTGGATATAGTTATGCAAGCCCACGAACTTCATGGTCTGCCGGTTGCTCTGATAGGCAAAGAACGACAGGCCAAGCGACCACAGCAACGGGAAGATGTTCATGACAAAGAGCATGGCGATTGCAGGCGCCACCAAAAGCCCGCCGTAGTAGTGGCGGCGAAAGGCGTTTACGACGAAGGTGGCAGCGACCAGGGCAACCAGTGCACCGACTGTCCAAAAAGCGGCCGCTGCCGGCAAAGCTGCAATGGCAATAACTGACAGAACCAGCGCAGCAGCAATGGCACCCCGCCAGTTGTCAAGTGCCGGAGTGAGAAAGGCCGGGGCGTCCGGCGCGGTTGGCGGCGGCGGCAGAGCAGTCGTCGTCATGTGCAGCATACCCAAAAAATCGGCGGTTGCGTTGTTGCCCTTCGCACGCAACCCAACACACGCGGAACGACACAAGAGACGCGCGCGGACCGCCCGCGCGCGTCTCTGTTCTTCTCAAACCAGACCTACTTGATCAGGCCCTGCTCCTTGAGCAGGTTCTCTTGATACTTAGCGACGTTGTTGAGAGTCGTCTTTGCGTCCTGTTTGCCAGTGATAGCCAAGTCGAACTGGTCTTGCTGTTGGGTCAACAGATCGAAGAATGGCGGCACGTGCCAAACGTCCTTCTGCCAATCGAGGCTCGCAGCCCAAGCACGGTTCCACGGGCGATACGAATTATACTTGGCATCGGTGTAGACCGACTTCACGGCTGACTGGCCACCGCCGGCCGCGAACTCGTTCTGGATCGCAGGCGACAGCCACCACTTCACGAAGTCCATACCCTCTTTGTTTTGCAGATCGGTATTCCAAGTCATCAGAACGAAGGGCTGGCCGCCGAGATTGTTCCAGCGGATCATCTTTCCGTCGGCGCCGCGCGTGCCTGGCGTCATGCCGAACACAAGCTTGTCGGACACCTTGGAGGTCTTGGGATCGAGCGAGGCTTCACCCAAGCCGATCCAGTCGATGTTCATGGCCACCTTACCTTCGCGGAAGAGCTCGTCCGACTTGAAGATGTCCATGGTACCGGTCTTGACCACCGGTGGCATGTACTTGAGGAGGCTCAGATAGTGATCGAGTGCCCCGACCGCCGCAGGAGAGTTGACGACGCCCTCTGCGTGGCTGTTCGGAGCCTTGGTTTCGTCCCAAATATCGCCGCCGGCCTGCCAGATGAAGCCGTTGATCTGCATCGAGGCGAAGTCGTATCCTTTGCCTGCTTGGTAGGCGATACCATAAAAATCATCGTCGGCGGGCTTGCCGGCGAGCATGTCGCCCTTCTTGCGCTGGAAGAATTCACCTATCTGCTGGAACAAAGTCCAGTCGATGTTGTCCATCTCTTCGCCGGTGCAGGGCAGCTTGGTGTTGTATTTGGCCTTGAAGTTCTTCTGCTCGTCGTCATTGCAGAGGATGTCCTTGCGGCCGTAGGTCACCAGCACGTCGGGGAACTGCGGGAAGCCGTAGATGTTTTTCGACTTGTAGGGATAGGTCGAATAGGCGTCGTAGAAGGCCGGATGGATTTCGGCCATCGTGGCCTTCAGGCCGGGGTCGGCATCGATATAGTCATTGACCTTGCGGAAATAGCCGCCTTCGACGAAGGCGCCGAGCCACTGCGAGTCAGCGACCGACATATTGTATTTCTTCTCGCCCGAAGTCAGTGAGGCATTGACGCGGGTATAAAAATCTGGCCACGGAATAAAGTCGACGTCCAGGATGACCTTGTTACCCGACGGCGCTTTGTATTGCTCGTCAAAGAACTTCTTCATGATGCGGGTCGGCGGCCAATCGGGCACGGCCATTTTCAGAACCACGTCTGCGGCCGACGCGGGGGTGATCGCCACACCCATCGTCATAGCCAGAGCCGCCGCACTTGCGGTCGCGGCGAGTTTCGTCTGCCATTTCATACTTGTTTCCTCCCTTGGGGGCAGTCATTAGGCTTAGTGTCACGATTGCCGGCTGAGGGCCAACCCGTCGCGACCGCGGAATAGGTGTAATTTCGTCGGATCGATGACAATCGGAACGGCGTCACCCGTTTTCATGCCAATGGCCTGAGCCTCCGGCAGCACAATACGCAGCTGTTGGCCGCTGGCGGTGAGCGAAACCACTGTCACATCGCCAAGCGGTTCAAGCTGCTGCACGGACGGCGCCAGGCTCGCCGCCGCGCCTTGCGCCAGGCGCAAATCCGATGGCCGCACGCCAAGGACCAGCGCTTCGCCAGCACTGAGGCCACCGATGATCCGGGGCGCTGGCACGCTGCCAAAGGGCGTCTCCAGACTATTTCCGTCGCTGCCGACTTTGACTTGGATCGTGTTCATGTGCGGCGATCCGATCTTGGCAGCGACATAGAGATCGCTAGGGTGGTCGAAGAGTTCATCCGGCGTTCCAATCTGGACCACACGCCCGTCGCGCATGACGGCGATCTCTTCGCCCATCGAGAGGGCTTCGAGCTCATCAGGAGTTGCATAAACGATGGTCATGCCAAATTGGCGATGCAGACGCTTCAATTCAGCTCGCATCTCGTGGCGCAGCTTGGCATCGAGATTGGTCAGTGGCTCATCCAGAAGCAGGATCTTGGGCCGCCGGATCAGCGAACGGCCGAGCGCCACGCGCTGCTGCTCGCCGCCCGAGAGTGTGGAGGGCTTGCGTTCCAGCCGGTGGCTGAGCCGCAGCATGTCGGCCGTCTCTTTGACGCGTTTGGCGATCTCGGATTTATCGACGCCCTCTTCGACCAGAGGATAGGCGAGGTTGTTGGCCACCGTCAGATGCGGGTAGAGCGCAAAAGACTGGAACACCATCGATACGCCGCGGCCTTTGATCGGCGCGTGAGTGACGTCGGCGCCACCAATGCGGATCGAACCCGCGTCGGGCTGCACCAACCCGGCGATGGCGCGCAGTGTCGTCGTCTTGCCGACGGAGCTTGGCCCGAACAGCGCAAAGAAACGTCCCTCAGCCACCTCGAAGCTGAGACCGGCGAGCGCGCGTACTTTGCCGTAGGACTTGCTGACCCCGTTCAAGGCGAGAGCGGTGATCTTCGTAGCGGCCATGCACAGCACCTTCAAATCTGATCAGCGGATGATGCCACTACGATCAGTTCGGTATTCCAAACTTGAACTAAAAACCCGAAGAGTTCAATGGCTTTGCCGATTGGCTATGTCACATCCCCCGGCCGCTCCCATTGCCCGCTGCCCGCCGACCGCAGCACCGCGTCCGTCACTTGATCCGTTGCAAGACCATCTCTGAACGTTGGCGACGCTGGCGTTCCGCTACTGAGCCCAGCGACAAAATCAACCACCTGGTGTGTGAAGGTATGCTCGTAACCGATCTGCGTTCCGGGCACCCACCAGTTCTTCACATAGGGGTGATCGCCATCGGAGACATTGATATCCCGCCAGCCGCGCAACTTGCCCTCGTCGCGATGATCGAAATACTGGAGATGGTGAAGATCGTGGAGATCCCAGGCGATGGAGGCGTGTTCGCCATTGATCTCAAACGTGTTCAGGGCCTTGTGGCCGCGCGCATAGCGGGTGGCTTCGAAGGTGGCCAACGAGCCGTTGTTGAAGCGGGCGAGAAACAGCGAAGCGTCATCGATGCCGACGGGCTCCACCTTGCCGGTGAGGACGTGCTGGCGCTCTTTGATGAATGTCTCGGTTATCGCCGACACTTTTTCGATGCCGCCATTCAGCCATATCGCCGTATCGACGCAGTGGGCTAGAAGATCGCCCGTTACGCCGCTTCCAGCGACGCCGGCATCCAGGCGCCAGAGGCCCGCACCGCCCTGCGGCAGATCGGCCGAAATTGTCCAATCCTGCAGGAATTTGGCGCGGTAGTGGAAGATCTTGCCGAGTTTGCCGTCGTCGATCAGCTGTTTGGCAAGGGTGACGGCAGGCGCGCGGCGGTAATTGTACCAGACCATGTTCGGCACGTTGGCCGCTTCGACTGCCGCCACCATTCTCCCGGCCTCGGCGGCATTGCGGCCAAGCGGCTTTTCGCACATCACCATTTTGCCTGCTTGCGCGGCGGCGACGGCGATTTCTTCGTGTGTATCGTTCGGGCTGGCGATGTCGATGAGATCAATGTCTTTGCGCTCGACCATGCGGCGCCAGTCGGTCTCGAAGGATGCGTAACCCCAGTTGGCGGCAAAGCTGTGCACCTTGTCGTTGTCGCGTCCGCACACGGCCTTGAGCACGGGCTGATAGGCGAGGTCGAAAAACTTGGGGGCCTGGCCAAAGGCGTTCGAATGCGTACGGCCCATGAAGCCGTAGCCAATCACACCGATATTGAGTTTGCTCTTCTCACCCATAGGACGGTCTCATTCGACGTTAAGGACCTTGCGGCGATTATCGATAATGGATCTTGGCTTTGTCAGTCGATCCCTTTTTTTACGCGCACCTACTGCACCCAGCCGTGTGCATCACGGACCTTGATCATAGCCGAGAGGATGTCATTCCAGGTTTGCGGTTTCATCATTTCGGCGTTCGGGAACATGCAGCCGTCCCAGCAGATATGCCTCGTGTAACGCGTAACGTCGCCTTTGCCGTCGCGCAGCCAATAGCCCGCAGCCTCTGTGATATCGAGCTTGCCGTTCGGGTCCTTGGCCATGCAATGGCGGCCAGTTTTGTCGTGCGAGCCAGAGCCTTTGACGGTCCCGTCGTTTTGGGCGACGTGGAAGTCGCTGGTCCACGGCCGCAAGGCATCGCTGACAGTTCGCAGCGCCTGATTGAGCACGTTCCGGTCTTTCCAGTCATAACCTTCGGGCAGGAGGCGGTGTTCTGGAGCATTGTAGCCCATGGCATAGAGAAGCGTATGCCCCATATCCGCCTGGAAGCCAAGAGTACCCGGACGGCCGACCATCTCCAGCAGATTGACCATATGCTTCCAGCTGTGCATCCCGCCCCAGCAGATCTCGCCTTCAGCGGCCAGCGTCTCGCCATAGCCTTCAGCGATGTTGCAGGCCTCGGTAAAGGTGGCGGCAATCGTCTTCTGGTTGCCAATAGGGTCGGCGGCCCAATCATGCACGCCGCTTGCACTGTCAATGCGTACAACGCCCGATGGGCGTAGCCCCAAGTCGCGAAGTTGCTTACCGATCCGGCAGGACTTCTCGACCATCGCCGTAAACTTCTTGCGGTCGTCAGCACTGCCCATGGCCGGACCACCACCGACGGGTGGCCAGACCGGCGCCACCAGCGAACCAACAGCGAGGCCGAGCCCGCGAATTTTATCTGCCAGCCGCTTGATATCGTCAGGACTGCTCTCGATTGACGTGTGAGGATCAGCCAGGAACAGATCGACGCCATCGAACTTCACGCCGCCCACATCCGCGGCCGCCGTCATCTCCAGCATCGTATCGAGGCCAATCGGCGGTTCGCTGTCCGGCCCCTTACCAACAAGGCCCGGCCACATGGCGTTATGCAATTTGGGATAGGTGTTACCGCCCATCACGTTCGCTCCCTCGTGCCAGTGAATTGCTGCCGGTCCTTCTGGCTTCCGGCGAGTGTCACGAACCTGTGGCCGCTGGTCAACTGTTATATTAGTATCATGTGAGTTTGAAGGCACGCAAGGTGACACGGCATGGTTTCCCGGACTTTGACACGAGGCCTCCGGGTCGCGGCTGCGGTACGTCTGGCGGCACGTCCTTCCTCGCTGGGTGCGCAGATTTACGGCATTGTGCGCGCGCGAATTCTAACCGGCGAGATCGCACCTGGAGCCGTTATCGACGAGAAGGCGATCGCCATGGAACTTGGTGTATCGCGCACGCCTGTGCGCGAAGCCGTGAAGAAACTTAGCGACGAGAATCTCGTTGAGGTGAAGGCGCAGTCGGGAACCTTGGCAAGCCGCATCAACCGCAAGCTGATCCATGAAGCCTATCTGATCCGGCGCGCGCTTGAAGTCGAAAACATCGGTCATGCCGCCGTGCGCGTGAGCATGACCGATATCAAAGCCCTGGAAGACATCAATTCCAGGCACGTTGCGGCCTTGCAGCGCCACCGGTTTGTTGAAGCGATCGGCCTCGATGACGAGTTTCACCGGCAGATCAGCGAGATCAGCGATTTGCCACAACTCTGGCAGGTGGTGGTGGTGTCAAAGGCGCATCTCGACCGCTGCCGTTACATGAATTTGCCGCGTCCCGGCCAGGCCGAGATCACACTGAAGCAGCACCGTGCGATCATTGACGCGCTGGCCGGGCAGAGTGCAGCCAAAGCCCGAAAGGCGATGAAGGATCATCTCGATATGTCCTATCAGGGGATCGTCGATTTCCTCCTCAGCACTGATCATGAGGCTCACGTGCCGATGATCTGACCCGAGGCTGGATCAAATAGGTGGATGCGGCTCAGCTCCGGCACCAGGCGGATATCCGCGCCGGGTGCAAGTTCAAGCCGCTCCTGTGTGATGGCGCAAATCTCCTGCGTGCCAACATCGGCATAGATGTGGATTTCTGGCCCTGTCGGCTCAACCACGGAGACTTTGGCCGGAAACCCGGCACCGCCGAGCGTAGGCCGCAAGTGCTCGGGCCGGACCCCGAATTTCACTTTCTGTCCAGCCGCAACCTTCGCTGACATGGGTAGCGGCAAGGCAATGCCGTTTGACTGAACCACCGGCACGCCATTTTCACTGGCAACTTCTCCAGAAAGGATATTCATGGACGGCGAGCCGATGAATTCAGCGACGAACAGATTGGCTGGATGGTCGTAGATCTCCAGCGGCTTGCCGACCTGCTCGATGACCCCGTCACGCAGCACAACGATCGTATCGGCCATGGTCATTGCCTCGATCTGGTCGTGCGTCACATAGACCACTGTCGTCGACAGCTTATGATGCAGCTCTTTGATCTCTGTACGCATCTGCACGCGCAGCTTGGCGTCGAGATTCGACAAAGGCTCATCGAACAGGAACACGGCGGGATCGCGCACAATCGCCCGGCCCATGGCGACTCGCTGGCGCTGGCCGCCGGACAGCTGCTTGGGCTGACGGTCGAGATAGGGGGTGAGGTTGAGGATCGAGGCCGCCCAATCCACCTTCTTTTTGATTTCGTCCTTGGGCAGCTTTTTCAGCTGCATCGAGAAGGCCATGTTGTCGTACACAGTCATATGAGCGTACAACGCGTAATTCTGGAACACCATGGCGATGTTCCGGTCCTTGGGGTGCAGGGTATTGACGACCGTGCCACCGATGCTGATGTCGCCCGACGTAATCGGCTCCAGACCGGCGATCACGCGTAGCAGCGTGGATTTTCCGCAACCCGATGGGCCCAGCAGAACAACGAAGGCGCCGTCCTTGATATCGAGGCTGACGCCGTGCACCACCTCGGTCTTGCCGTAGGACTTGCGTACATTATTGATGGTGACCGATGCCATTAGGACGCTCCTTCAGAGCTGCGCATCGATAATAACCGATTTGCGATTTCAACAAACCCCTGACCGCCCCGATTGATTGCGACGAAGGCGGGATTGGCAAGCATCCTGCCGTCGAATTCGCGCACATTGGCGACGCCGCAGGCGTAAGGAAAAAACCCGAACATCGGCGCATCATTGGGGCTGTCGCCGCAGAACACGAAGCGATCCTTGAGGGTGTCGAGATCGAGCCCAAGCGCATCGCGCACGAAGAGGCGCGTCATCGAGAGTTTGTCATAGGCGCCGAACCAGCCGTTGACATGAATTGACGAGACCTTGGCGACCGCGCCCGCTTCTTCGAATAGGGCAACGATGCGTTCCACGGCCGCGCGCGGCAGCGGCGGCACGTCCTCGCAGAAATCGATGGCGAGGTCGGCCTCGCGATAGAGCTGGTCGGCAGAAATAGCGCAGCCGGGGACTTCGGCGAGGATGCGGGCGCCAAGGGCCGTCAGCTTACGCCGGTTTTCGGCGCGCGCCGAATCGGTGGCGAAGAACTTGCGGATCATCTGGCGGGTGCTGGCGTCGTAGCGGAAATAGAACGCGCCGTTCTCGCCGACGACGCCCGCCACCGGCCAGAACCGCGCAACCATATCGCACCAGCCGGCCGGGCGGCCGGTAATGGGGATGACAGCGAGGCCAGCTGCGTTCAACTCTTCGAGCGCCGCATAAGCCGCCGCAGGCAAACGGCCTTCCGTGGTCAACGTATCATCAATATCGGTCAGCACACCAATTAGATGACGCGCAGCAAACTCGGGAAAACTGGACATCGGCTTCACGTGCTCACCTCATCAGTGAAGGCGGCAAGCCGGGCGTTCCATTCAGCGAGACGGGGCCAGAGGTCTGCGTGGATGGCGCGGAGCTCTGCATAGCGAGCAACGGCTATGCCATCGGGTTCGAAGGTGCGGATGGGTGGGCTCAGCATGGCAGCCGAGGATTCGGCTATGGTTGTGAACCAACCTGCGCCCTTGGCGGCGGCCATAGCGGCGCCGAGTGAGGACGCCTCCCGCGTCGTAGAACGCTGTACGGGACGGCCCGATGCATCTGCGAGGATTTGCAGCCATAGGTCGCTATCCGAGCCACCGCCGATCGCAACAAAACTGGCGACGCCAGAACCGGTTGCTGCAACGACCTGGTTAGTGTGCCCGGCCGCCTCCAGCGCGATGCCTTCGAGCAGCGCGCGGTAAATGTCGCCTCGCTTGGTCGAGCCCGACAGCCCCGCAATCACACCACGCGCATAAGAATCCCAATAGGGGTTCATGCAGCCGAGCCAATAGGGCAGCAGCACAACACCGCCCGCACCGATGGGACTTTGTGCCGCCTCCCCTTCGAGGGTCCGCAGAAACGCTCCGGCGGCTGATGGGGCAACGCAGAACAGTTCGCGCGCCATCCAATCGACAAGGAAGGTGCCCGTGCGGGCGCAGACTTCATAGATGTAGCCGTCATCGGACACGGCCGTTTCGGTGCGGAACGACCGGTCGTGGGCGTAGGACTTGCCAAAGCTGCCCGAAACCACGGCCGTACCAAGATTGATATAGGCGCGCCCGGGTGCCGTGATCCCGGCACCAGTGCCAGCACACTGACCATCACCGCCGCCGGCGATCACGGGCGTTCCGGAACGCAGGCCCGTGAGACTGGCGGCCGCTGCAGAGACGACGCCGATCTGAGAGCCTGGCCTGGCAAGTTCCGGCAGCCGCGCCGGGTCCAGTCCCGCGGCACCAAGAATCTCCTCCGACCAGGTGCGCCTGCTCATATCCAACACGCCCATCGGATCGGCCGACGCGGTCGACGAGATCCATTGGCCGGTGAGACAATGCACAAGATAGCCATGCACCTCGGCAAAGCGCGCGGCCGCAGCGAAGATGTCAGGCTGGTGCTCACGCATCCAGAGCATCCGGTAGAGACAGGGCAGCACATCCAGCGGTTTGCCCGATATGGCGTGTACCCGCTCAGCCCCAAACGTCTCGCCGAAGCGTTTCACCTGGGGGCGCGCGCGCTCGTCGAGCCAGGTCATACCCGGCCGCAGCGCCACGCCATCCTCCGTGAACGCTGAAAATGTTTCCCGCTGGTTGGAAATCGCCAGTGCGGCAATACGGTCCGCATCGATCTGGCCGGTGAGATCACGCAGAGCC
This sequence comes from Hyphomicrobiaceae bacterium, assembly GCA_025359185.1. GTDB lineage: Bacteria > Pseudomonadota > Alphaproteobacteria > Rhizobiales > Hyphomicrobiaceae > JANYHF01. Next base: position 37,440 of record JANYHF010000095.1, read on the forward strand.
TTGGCTGTCGAGCCCCACCATTCTTCCGGGTCCTGTTCGAAATAGCCCGCCTGCGGATTATGCAAGGCGATCGCCATCCGCCCTTCAGCAATGGCATGGCCATTCCTATCCCACGCGATCGCCTTGGTCGCGGAGGTGGAACTGTCGATACCAATGACGAGGTCTTTGGTCATACCGGTCCGGAATTGAGACGTACTCATAGGTCGTCCGGCCCCCCCTGGCCTTCCCCCGTCAAGGGGGAAGGCACGCAAGCACCGTTAGTGCAGTTCTATCGTCTCCTCCCCCTTGAGGAGGGAGGAACAAGGTGGGGGTGGAGTGGTCATTGAATGCAGCGAAGGCGGCTGATGCCGCCTCCGCCGGAGTTCTGGAAACGAAACTAAAGGCCCGCGTCTTTCACCTTACCGTCGATCTGCGTGGCAAGGGCGTCCATGCACTTCTTGGCGTCGCCGTCATAGGCCTGGCCGGTGAGCAGTTTGCCCAGCTCGGTCGGGATCTCGTTGGTCGAGAGGCCCGCCCACAGGGCCATGTGCGGCTCTGTGGCGATTGCGTTGTCGATGGTCCATTTCACCGTATCGAGATGGCGCGTGGTGCCGGCGCCGACCTTGGCCTTGGCTTTCACGCGCGGATCGTTGAAGCAGGCGTTGCGCATGGGGGCAAAGCCGCCGCCCAGCGTGCACCTGGTCATGATCTCCTCGCAGCAGGCCCACTGCATGAAGATCCAGGCCGCATCCTGGTTCTTGGAGTATTTCGACAGCGAGATGACCGAACCGCCCTGGTGGCCCGCGTTCGGCTTTTCGTTGAAGCCGCAATCGGCAGGCGCGCGCAGCTTGGCGGGCACCAGCGGCTTGGCCGGCTGCCACAGGCCCTTGACCTTGCTGTCGTCGGCGTCGAGACCGGGGAAGAACTCGTCCCAGCTCTGCACCAGGGCAACCTGGCCCGAATGCATCATCTCGAACTGGCCGTCCCATGTGGAGGCGGTCGAGTTGGGCGGCGACATCTTGAGCAGGTCCTGGTACCACTTCAGGCCTTCGATGCCCTGGGCGTCGTTGCCCGAGAACTTCTTGTCCTTGGTGAAGACCGAGCCGCCATGGCCCCAGACCGCCTGGGTCCAGTCGCATTCCAGCGAATAGTGGCCCGATTTCGCCTGCAGGCCGGTGCCGAAGATGCCGTTGGCCTTTTCGGCCTCGCCGATTGCCTTCGCGGCGGCAGTGAACTGTTCATAGGTCGTCGGCACAGCGATCTTGTGCTTCTCGAGCAGATCCTGGCGGTACATCATGATGAAGATCGGGATGTCGAACGGGATGCCCATCCAGCGGCCATCGACCAGCGCCTCGCCATCCACCAGCGGCTTGGAGAAATCGTCCCACTTGAAGTCCGGCATCGCGAGATCGGGCTTGTTTTTATACAGCGCGGTGGGGTCGATGCAGTCCTGCGCGAAAGTCGCAACCCACGACTGGTCGAGATAGTAAAGATCGTAGGTGCCGAGCTGGCCCTGCACGTCCTGGGTTGCCTTGGCCAGAACCTGCTCGAGCGGCACGATCTCGATTTCGACCTCGATGCCGGTCGGATCGGTAAACTCCTTTTTGATCTGGTTCAGCACGACGGTCGGGGGCGTCGCCTCCGAGGTGTAGCGGATCTTGGAACCCTTGAACTTGGAACCAACTTCCTTCAGCCATTTGGCCTGGCTGTCCGGCAGGCCATCGGCATAGGCGCTCTCCATGAAGCCGGTGCCGCGCGTGCCGCGATTGTGGCCGCCCAGCATGCCCATGCCGAAAGCGGAAAAGCCGATGCCGGCCATGCCAAGCTTGCGCAGCATCTCACGCTTGGTGATGCGGCGCTCGGTATAGGCGTTGGCGGTATCGACGATGAAGGTCTGCTTATCGAATTTCTTGAAGCTCACTGTTTCCTCCTAGGTTTGCAATCTACGCCTCGTTTCGCGGCCTATTCCTTGAGGGAGCCAAGGGTCAGGCCACGGACAAGCTGTTTCTGCACGAGCAGTATAAAGATGAAGCTGGGAATGATGGCCGACGTGCCGAGCGCCGAGATGAAGCCCCATTCCGATCCGGTCGAGGTTACAAAGGTTGTGATCTTGACCGGCAGCGTGCGGATCGAATTCGTGAGAAAGAGCGACAGCAGGAACTCGGTCCACGAAAACACGAAGCAGAGCACCGCTGTGGCTGCAATGCCGCCTTTGACCATGGGCATCACCACTCGCCAGAAAATTTGAAATCGCGTCGCACCGTCGATCATGGCTGCCTCGTCCACGTCGGCGGGCACATCGTCGAAGAAGGATTTCAGCAGCAGCACGGCGATGGGCAGATTGATCAGCGTATCGACGATGATCAGACCCGTCCGCGTGTCGCGCAGGCCCAGATAGTGGAACATGAAGACGACCGGCACGATGATGGCGATGGGCGGCATGAAGCGCTGCGACAGGATCCAGTTCAGATAACCCTGGCGGCCCCGGAATTGCATCCGCGACAGGGCGTAGGCGGCTAATGTTGCCAAGATCACCGTAACGGCGGTGGAACCGATGGCCACGATCAGCGAATCGATCAGCGTCGGGCGGCTGTCATAGGCACCCGCGCCGCTGGTCGCGAAGGTGTTGCCGCTATCTATGGCCAACTCGCCACGGTTTTTGCCGAACAGCGTCACGGCATAGTTCACGAATGTCGGCACAAAGTCGAAGAACACCACACGGTCTTTGTCGAAAATCGCCGACATGGGTTTGAACGATGTCAGCGCCCACCAGAACAGCGGGAACATGAAAATGCCGACCACGCCAATGGCCGCCAAGTCCCGCAGTCGCTTCTGGAGGAAAGTTTCCTGCATCAGAACTTCACCTTGAACAGCTTCATGAAGATGTTGGCGGTGACGATGACGAGAATGAGGGTGAACAGAGAGATCGCCGACGCATAGGGAAAATCGGCGTTCTTGAAATAGATGGTGCCGGCATAGGACGTTAGTGTTTCGGTGGCCGTGCCTGGGCCACTGTCCGTCATGACTTTCACATAGTCATAGATACGGAACAGATCGACGCCCCGTATCAGCACGGCGATGGCGATGATTTTTGACAGCATCGGCAGGGTCAGCCGGAAGAAGGCCTGGACTGGCGTTGCACCATCGATGGCGGCGGCCTCGAACGGGTCCTTTGGCAAGGCACGCAGGCCCGCCAGCATGATCAGCACCATGAACGGTGTCCATTGCCAGACATCGGCCAGCAGTACACCCGCCAGCGCCGACCCGCTGCTGGCAAGGATCGGATGTTGCGGCGACCACAGGCCAGCCCAGTAGATGCCCTGGCTGAGCACACCGAACGACCCATCCAGCATCAACAGAAACATCATGCCCGTGACGGCCGGTGGCACCACCAGCGGTAACGTCATCATGGCACGGAGGAACCCGTAGCCTTTGCGGTCACTGTCGAGCAACAGTGCGATGGCGAGACCCAGCACCAGTTCGATAGCGAGGGCTATGATTGTATACAGATAGGTGTGCCCGATAGCGCCCCAGACGCGCTCATCGTAGAACATCTTGGTCCAGTTCCAGGCGGGATTGAAGACGTTGAGCCGCGTCACCGGATTGCGCTTGAACATCGACAGCCAGAACGCATAGGCCAGCGGGTACATGCCGAAGGCGATGATCATCGCCGTGATCGGCGCCAGCCAGGGGAACGGGTGCTCCGAGGTGAGAAAGCGCGGCATGGTCCAGCGGCGCGGCTTATCCATCGGCATCGAGGCAGCGGTCATGGCCGCACCTCGCATCCATTGCCTACTGAATATCTGCCTGCGGTCCTTTGGACCGCACCGCGCCAAGGCATCAACGTTTCCTCAGTCAAAGTCCTATTCGTCCGGGCACTTTGGCCCGTTTCCATCAACCCTTAGTGCCGCCGCGCCGCCTTCCGTTTGCCAGCCGGTTCAGCCTGCACCACCAGCGCCTGCGCCGTCGCCTCATCGGTGACCAGAACTGTCGCGTAGCCGCCGCGCAGCATGGCACGAATGGCGTCCACCTTGTCACTGCCGCCCGCCACACAGAACCGCTCCGGTAGTTTGGCGATTTCGGCCAGCGACATGCCGATCATTTGCTCGTCAAGGGCACCCAGAACCGGGCGGCCATCGCGGTCGATGAAGCGGCCAGCCATCACGCCGACGGCGCCGCGTTCCAGATAGGGCATGATCTTGTCGGTTGTCATGTAGCCACTGCGCATTGCCGTACCGGCGCGGTCCACACTGCCGACGCCAAACAGCACCTTGGTGCACGAATGAATGATCTTGAACGTCTCGATCAACGCCGGTTCCTGCATAAACAGCTTCTTGATCTGCTGTGTCGAGACGATTCCCGGCGCGTGCAGATTAATGCAGCGGCCACCGATCCGATTGGCGATGTTGGACGTGCACAACTCGGGTGAAAAGTCCGCAGTGCCAATGGAGCTGCCAGCAATTTGAACCACGGCAACGCCTGGCAAATGCAGCTCGGGCAGCGACGTGGACAACGATTGTACAGTCCGGCCCCAGGAGACGCCCAGAATATCGTCCGGCAGCAATTGCTCGATCAGCAGCCGCGCGCCCGCCTTGCCGATGCGCTCGTAGCTGGGCAGGCGTCCGCCATCGTCCGGCACCACCAGGCAATTGGCGAGCCCGAACGTGTCGCATAACTCGCGCGCAAGGCCCACCGTCTGCAAATGCTTGGACGCGACAGAGATCGTGACAATCCCACGGTCGCGCGCTTCCTGCAGGAAGTTCACGACCGAGGCGCGCGACACGCCCAGCTGATCGGCGACTTCCTCTTGTGTCATGCGCTCCTCGTAATAGAGCCAAGCCGCCCAAACGATGGGGTCGCCATCAAACTCTGCTGGCGGCGTGTGCGCCCTGCGCTTGATGCGCGGTGGCGACCATTTCCGTTCCAGGCTGCGCGTCATCGCCGGACCCATCTGCACCGAAACTCGCCACGCAAAATGCACATCGTATTGACAATTGTCAACCATGCCCGATATTTGTCAGGAGAATTTGTCATATGTTGCGGCACACACCAAGCTGCGCTGTGACCTGATAGCCGTCCGGCACCGGAGTTGCTGATGTCTAAGCAGAATTGGACGGCGCTGATTGACGACATGGTGGCGGGCCGCTGGATCAATCCGGAGACGGGCAAACCGGCCGAGGTGCCCTACGAGTCCATCGTGATTGACGAACGCCTTGACGGCCGCGAGGCTGATCTGGTGTCGGCGTTGAAATTGGGGCACCGGCTGGCGGTCGTCTCCGATCAAACCACACACGACGTGATGGGCGCGAGGATCGCCAAGGCACTGCGGCCGCTCGGTCCGGTTGAAAGCATCGTGCTCGATCATCCGCATGCGGATATGGCTAACGTCCGGGCGTTGACGGAGAAATTGCGCGGCTTCGATGGCGCCGTTGCTGTGGGCTCGGGCACCGTCAACGATCTGACGAAATACGTCACGGGCCTCGATGGCCGGCGCTATTGCGTGTTCGCTACCGCCGCCTCGATGAACGGCTACACTTCGTCGACAGCCTCGATCACGCTCGACAGCGGCTTGAAAGTGTCGCTGCCATCGCAAGCCCCGGCTGGTTTTTTCGTCGATCTCGCCGTGTCGGCCGCTGCGCCGCCCTATCTCTCCGCGTCCGGATATGCCGATTGCCTGGCGCGGTCCGTCGCACAGGTTGATTGGTGGATGTCTCACCGGCTGCTCGGTACGGCCTATTTCCAGACCCCCTATACCATCCAGGCTGCTGATGAAATTGAACTGAACAAGCGCGCTGGCGGGCTGCAAAAAGGTGATATCGCGGCGTTGGGATATTTGTACCGTGTGCTGACGCTTTGTGGGCTGGGGATCTCCTTCACGGGTGTCTCACATCACGGCTCCATGGGCGAGCATCAGATCTCGCATTACATCGATTGCTTTGCGGGCGCGCGGCATCCGGGTAGCTTGCATGGACAACAAGTGGGCATCGCGGCGCTCACCATGGCGCGGCTGCAACAACGGATGCTGGCTGATGATCAGCCTGCGATAGTTCGTGCGACCCTGATCGATCCCGAAGCGATGCGCCGCCGTTTTGGCCCCGAAGTCGCCATGCAATGTCTTGCAGAGCTGAAACTCAAAGCATTTGATGCCGATGGCGCGGCGGCGTTCAACACGAAGTTAGATAAGATCTGGCCCGAGCTCCGGCGAGAGCTGGCTGCATTCGTCATTCCGGCCAGCGAAATCAAACGCCTGCTGACGGCTGCGGGAGGTGCCACCACGGCAACCGATCTGGGTGTGCCGCTCGACCTCTACCGCGAAGCCATCATCCACTGCCGTGAGATGCGCAACCGCTTCTCCTTCCTCGACATCGCCGCCGATGCGGGGACACTGAAGGCCTTCGCGGCTGGCGAGCACTAAGCCATCAACAGCCGCTTGCCGAGCCAATTGTCCAGCATCTTGTCCGTCCAGCGGGCCACGATGCCCGCATTCAGCATATGGGCATCGAGCTGGCCATCGCGATGCTGGGCGCCCGTCTTGTCTTTCCAGTCCTGCGCCATGACAGTCCAGCGGTTGATCAAGGCATAAGTGATCTCGGGGTGGAATTGCAGGCCGAGGGCGCTTGATCCATGACTAAAGGCTTGGTTCTCGAAGACGGCCCCCTCAGCAAGGCGCGTGCAGCCGGGAGCCAGCTCCAGCCCCTCACGATGCCACTGATAGACCTCTGACGGCCATGGCCCGAAGGCTTTGCCCTCTGCCGTGGTGTGCAGCTGATGATAGCCAATCTCGACTTTGCCCTCAGGATGCTTGCCAACGCTGGCGCCAAGATATTTGGCCAGCATTTGCGCGCCGAGGCAGATGCCGAGAAACGGCGTCTTTTCCGTCAGCGCCTGCCCCACGAATTCGATCTCGTCTTTGATGTAGCAATCGGGATCGTTGCAGCTCATCGGACCGCCGAACACAACCACGCCCGCGTGATGCTTGAGGGTCTTGGGAAGCGCCTCGCCAAACCTGGGCTTACGGCAGTCGAGACAGTGGCCACGCTTTTCGAGCAGTTGGCCGATTCGGCCAGCGGACGATGACTCGCCGTGCATGATCATCAGGATCGGTGCGGGCGTTACCTTGCGGGAGTCCAACGTCATGTCAACCTGCCTGCCTTGACCGCAGCAACCAGCCGATCACTGGGATCATGACCCAATGAGGCACATAATGCAGCGCCAAAGCATTGAAATGATGAAATAATCCTGGATAGATCAAAGTTTGGCCCCGCCGGAAGCCGCGATACCCTGCGCGGGCAACCTGCTCAGCACTCATGACGCCTAACATTTGGAGATAATACGAATGTTCGGCGCCCATACGGGCATGAAACTTTGTCGCAACCGCTCCTGGCAGCAGGGCAGATATGCGTACGCCCTGCCCGGCGGTTTCGCTGTCAAGGGCTTCTGTCAGCGAGATGACATAGGCTTTGCTGGCGTAATAGGCTGCCTGCTGCGGGCCGGGCGCGAGGCCGCCGAGAGAGGCGACGTTGAGCACGCCGCCCGCCCCGCGTGCCAGCATTCCGGGCAGGAACCGCCGGGTCAGATCGGTGACGGCGCGCATGTTGAGATCCACCAAACGATTGAGATCGTTGGCGTCCTGTTTGGCAAACGGCCCACCAAGGCCGATCCCGGCACTGTTTACGAGGACGTCGCAGGTGCAGCCCGAGGCCGCAAGTTCGGTCTCGACAGAGGCGCAACCTGCTGCGGTCGCAAGATCGGCCGTGAGGGTGCGGATGTCGACGCCAGTTGCGGCCAGTTCGGCCGCTGCGTTTGCCAGCCCGTTGGCGCAGCGAGCTACCAGCAGCAGATCATGCCCGCCAAGGGCGAACTCCGCCGCCAGTGCCCGGCCGATGCCTTCCGACGCTCCGGTGATGACAGCAATCGGTTTGAGTGCCGCAAAATATGCGGTCTGCTCGCTCGCCACCCAATTGCGCCGCCGCCAGTGATCTAGCACGGTGTCAGGCACCAGCGCCGGTCGCTAAACTTGATTTGCAAGTCATGACGTGCCTGACACCCCGTCGGTTTGTGGAGGACTGGGTGCCAGGCGCCAGGATTGCCTGGCACCGGAGCCGCTTAGGTCCGCTTCCGGTCTTCGAGCTGCTGCTTGAGTGCGCTGAGGGCGGCAAAGGGCGAGGCCGGATCGTAGCTGCCGCGCTTGGCTTCGGGGCCGCTGCTGTGCACGCGGTCACCACCGCTCCCGCCCCTCGGACCCTTGCCACCGTCGTTGCCCCGTGCATCGCGGCCACGGTCGCCGCCCTGGCGGTCGCGGTTGCGGTCGCCGCCCTTGAAACGTTCGCCGCCTGGCTTGCTTCGCTCTGTGCTCTTGCCGCCATCGTCTTGCCCCTCGGGCTTGGCCTCACGCTGTTCGCCGCCGGGCTTTCCGACTTGCCAAGTGCGAGTTTTGCGCGGCGTTGGCGGTGCCGTGACGGCGGTAGCAACATCATCAGCGGGGGCCAGCGGATTGCCTTCAGCATCTGTGGTGGCGCTCGAAGCGGCTACTGTGGGCGCCTGCTGGCCTGGAGCGCGGTTCGGGCGGTAGTTGTTACGATTGTGCCGGGGCCGGCCGCCCTCCTGCTTGCGCTCAGGCTGCTCGTCGCGGCGGCGGCGCGGACGCCAGATGTCGATGAACTCCGGCTCGCTGGGGACCGCCGCAGCTTCGGCTGAGGGTTCAGCGGACACCACAGGATCAGCCGCTGGAATTTCGGCCAAGGGCGCGGGCTGAGCGACGACGGCCACCTCAGCGACCGCGGCTGGTTCTGCTCCACCTTCTGCGGGCGCAACGCCGGCAGCCGTGGTTTCGCCGCCGGCATCGTCAACGGCAACGGCTTCCACCACGACCGCCGCAGTCGCCTTTGGCTTTTCCTTCTTCTCCGAGCGGAAGCCCAGCGCCTTCAGCACTTCGGTCAGTTCCGATGCACCACAACCCAGGATCGACATCATGTTGGGCAGCACGATGAAGCCGCCATCGCCGGATGAGCCCTTGGGCGGCGCTTCGGGCGCAGCTTCGTTGATGCGGAAGGCGATCAGGGGGCGGATCATATCCGACAGCCGCTCGAGCATGTCGACGCGGACGGCGCGCGGGCCGCACAGGTGATAACCGCAGGTACGGTAGAAATCTTCGGGTGTCTTGGCGTTGGAGGGCACCGACGTGAGGCCGGGGCGAGGGGGTTCAAGAGTACCCTCTTCGGCAACAGCCACGCGGTCAGCGTGCTTCAGCATCCACAGCGTCAGCAGCAGATCCGTAGATGCAGGTTTGAGCAGGAGTGGAATGTAGAGATTGAACGCACCGAACCTGGTGCCGTATTTGCGCAATTGTGCGCGCGCTTCCTGATCGAGTTCGCGTAGATCCTTGGCCACCGCTTCGCGCTTCAGCACGCCGAAATTCTCGCGCAGCTGAAAGGCGACACCGCGCGCCAACCCGGTGATGTCTTCGGCCCGGCCAAGCTCCATCAGCGGCTTCAGGCGCTCTTCGATGATCTCGGCCAGCCACTCGTTGAGGCGCGTCTGTACCTTTTCCTTGTCGGGTGTAGCGAGATGCTCATCGCACAGCACCAGAACAGTGGGCTTCAGCGCATCTTCGGCACGCTCCAGACGCGCAATTTCCTCATTACGCCACAGAATGCGCGCGCCCTTGCGGTCGAGCTTGAAAGCATCGCTTTTTGCCGATGCGACCCGCCTGGCGCGCATCGCCATTTCCTTGCCCAGCACCTGCACCGAGGCGCTGCGGGCGGCCTTGGCGTTGAGACTGTCAACCGCCGCCGTTTCCGGCGCAAACCGGAAACCGATCAGTTTGCCGACGAAATGCTTTTCGACATGCACGGCGCCGTCGTCAGAAATCTCGGCGCTCAATTCTTCGTCGTCCCGCAAGGCTTTCATCAGGGTACTCGTGCGCCGGTCAACAAAGCGCTGTGTGAGCTGTTCGTGCAGCGCATCAGACAGGGCGTCCTCGATTTCGCGCGTCTTGGCCTGCCAATGCTCCGGGTTGGTAAGCCATTTCGAACGATTGGACACAAATGTCCAGGTCCGGATATGGGCCAGACGGTTGGATAGCGTATCGATATCACCCTCGGTGCGGCTGGCCTGGCCAACCTGCTCGGAGAACCAGTCCTCGGGGATGCGGCCGCCAGGGGCCGAGACATAGCGGTAAATGTTGGCAACCAGCTCGGCGTGGCTGGCGGGCGACACCTTGCGGTAGTCAGGGATTTGGCACACGTCCCACATCAGCCGAACGGCTTCGGGGTTTTTGGCGCGGGCCGCGAAATCGGCGTCGCTTGATAGGCTGTCGAGCGCGAGCACATCGTCAGCAAGCCGCGCGCGCGTCAGGCGGGCATTGTCGGGGAACTCGCGCAGGCTCTCTTTCAGCTTGTCGATGCTCGCATAGTCGAGCGCGACCGAGCGCCATTGCAGCACCTTAACCGGATCGAACTCGTGCTTTTCGAGTTTATCGATCAACTCGGGTGAGAGCGGTTCAGCATCACCGGTGACACCAAACGTGCCGTCGTTCATGTGCCGGCCAGCCCGGCCAGCGACCTGAGCTAGTTCGGCTACGGTCAGTTGACGGTGCTCGCGTCCATCGAATTTGCGAATGCCGGCAAAGGCGACGTGATCAACATCGAGATTGAGACCCATGCCAACGGCGTCGGTGGCGATGAGATAATCGACGTCGCCGTTCTGGTAGAGCGCGACCTGGGCATTGCGGGTGCGAGGGCTGAGCGCGCCCAACACCACGGCGGCCCCGCCGCGCTGGCGGCGCATCAGTTCGGCGATCTCATAGACTTCGGCGGCTGAGAACGCGACGACAGCACTGCGGCGCGGCAGGCGCGAGAGCTTCTTTTGCCCGGCATAGGTGAGTTTCGAGAGGCGCGGGCGGGAGACGAAGTTGGCACCCGGCATCAGATCCTTGATCGCCTCGCGCATGGTGCCTGCGCCCAGCAGCAGCGTCTCGCTCTGGCCGCGCGCGTAAAACAGCCGCTCAGTAAAGATGTGGCCACGCTCGGGGTCGGCGGCGAGTTGGATTTCGTCGACAGCAAGGAAGTCCACCTCGATGTCACGCGGCATGGCTTCGACTGTGCAAACCCAGAACCTCGCCGTCTCGGGCTTGATTTTTTCTTCGCCGGTGATCAGCGCCACCGCCTCAACGCCGACTTTGGCCACCACGCGGTCATAGACCTCGCGGGCCAGCAGCCGCAGCGGCAGGCCGATCATGCCCGACTTGTGCGCAACCATGCGTTCGATGGCGAGATGCGTCTTGCCGGTGTTCGTTGGCCCGAGAACCGCCGTAACGTTGCGGGTCTTCAGCGGCTTAATGGCATCGCTGTTGCTGATGGTCATGCCGATCTCATCTTGAAGGGGGGCTCTTGTGCCGAGGAGGTGCGCCGGGCCTGCCCTGAATGTCGCGTATCGGTGAGGTTCCGGTCAAGCGGGTGTCTTCGGCAAGGCCTTGCAAATGTCCGCTGTCAGCGGAGATGCCGCTCGGGATGGCTAAGCCCCTAACGGGCATTTACGCCAACAGCAAGCGGGAATCCGATTCAAACCCAAGGAAAGCGCGGCCGCTGCTGCCGCAGCAAGACAGCCCATCTACTTCGAGGACAGCGCGATACGGCCTTTGCCGGGCACGTCGATCTGCACACGCGTCGAGGTGATTTGCGCAGAACCCGCCCAGGTTGGAATGACCACATTGACCGGCACAAAGGCGTTGGCCGCGGGCACGGGGGCGAGCCAGATTTCGATGCCATCGGTCGTAGCCATGTATTTGGTCTCAGTATTCATCTTGTGCCCGGCGATCGGCACATACTGGATCTGGCAGACATAGGCGAACTTGGCGCCGGTGCCGCCGTCGATATGGGTCTTACGCTTGTAAGTGAGCACAAGATCGAAGCGCTGACGGCCATCGAACAGCGCCAGATGCCTCTGGCAGGGGTTGACGCTGTCGATACTGCCAGCGCCAGGCGACGACAGCGCCATGATCGCACTGAGTGGATCGAGCACATTCTCCATATGCGCAGGCTTCAAGGGGATACGGCCGGACGAGCCGCGGTCGGGCGGGTCTTCGACCATCGTCACCACCTTGTCGTTGACAAATCCCATGACGATTTGCCCGTTCTTGTCGGTGGCTCTGAACTTGAATTTGTAGTTGGCAGGATGCGGCGCGCCGGTGATAAAATCGCCACTGGCGTGGGTCGCACCCTCCCAGGTGTAGGCGCCAAACAGGGCGCTGATGTTGGCGCTGGTGGCCGCCTTGTACTTGCCGCCATTAATGGCAGAGTCCCAGGTAAAATCTCCCAGATCGATGCCGTTCCAGGTGATGTGATAGGTGGCGTGGACGCGCGCGACCGGCTGGGCGGTGGCGGCCGGTTCCGCTGAGGCGACGGGTGCCAGTGGGGCCAAAAAGGCGCACAAAAGCAGCGCAGGCCACGCAATCGGCTTGGACCATGTCAGCATGTTCGTTCGGCCCCTACGCTACACAACCACGGCCGCACCGGTCTCCAGCCAAAGCCCGGTGCAGTCTCTCAAGCGAGCCTTGTGGCCCTAGACATGGTTTCGGTCAATTCTATGTCCCGGGTCACTGTGCTCGCTCAGGGTTAACAGAGGGTTGCCGGTTGTACGGAAGCTGGGCAGCGGTGCGCGGGCAACACGCAGCGAGAAGAAGGATCGGAGTCCTCCTTCTTCCTTCTTCCTTCTTCCTTCGTCCTGCTTCCTGCTTCCTGTTGCGTGTTGCCTGTTGCCTGTTGCCATTCTTACTTGACGCCCGAGCGCCGCTGCACGTATAGCTCTCGCGCAATCGGTCTCCGTCCCAAAGCGGCTGGTGCCGTCTGACGGTTACGAACATTTCCCAATCCGGTATGTGCGCCTTGGCCCGTTTGGGTCACGCCCTGCCTGCAACACGATGAGGAGCTGCCATGTCGCGGCGCTGCGAGCTGACCGGCAAGCCGGTTCAATACGGCAATAGCGTGAGCCATGCCAATAACAAGACCCGCCGGCGCTGGGTACCGAACCTATGCGCGGTATCGCTGTTGAGCGACGCGCTTGGCCGCACGGTGCATTTGCGCATCAGTGCCCATGCGCTGCGTACGGTTGAGCATCGCGGCGGGCTGGATGCGTTCTTTCTCAAGTCCTCGAATGAAGAACTGTCCGTTAAGGCGTTGCGCCTGAAGAAGGACATTGCCAAGGCTAAGGCCGCGAAGGTTGCGGCGGCTCCGGCAGCGGCTTAAAGCAACGCCAACCGTTCCGGCAAATGCAAAGGCCCGCGTCAAGCGGGCCTTTTGTTTTGGTTGTGTGCGGTCGGTGGGCTTCGCATAGGGGCTCAGTGCCAACCTAGGTCAACCAGACCTTCCAGCCGGGCTCGCTGCGCAGGATCATGGCCTTGCAAGCGGCGGCCTGCTGCTCCTTGGTGAAACGCTCATAGACTTCGGGAAGTTCGCCGGGGCGCTGGACTACGACGGACATGGTGGCTCCTGATGGGATGTCTGCGGGGGGCTTGTTGGGGGGACGCGACTCACCGGAACTCATGAGAACAAAATAGAACAAGACTGGAACACTACGCAAGTGGAATTTGTATCTGTTTTGTTCTTTTTGTTCCTCTGACGTTACGCACCCTGCCCCGCCACCGCCGCCGTCCGGATCGCCGCAATCGTTACGGCGTAGTCCTTGGCCTTGAACACCGCCGCCCCCGCTACCAGCACATTGGCCCCCGCCGCCGCAACCACGGCAGCCGTTTCCCTCGTCACACCGCCATCGACCTGGATATCGATTTTGCGCGCGCCAATCATGCGCTTTACGCGCGCGATTTTCTCGCCCATCGCCGGGATATACGCCTGCCCGCCAAAGCCGGGATTGACTGTCATCACCAACACCAGGTCCACACGGTCGAGCACATGCTCGATGGCGGTTTCGCTGGTGCCCGGATTGATCGCCACGCCTGCCCGCTTGCCCAGCGCCCGGATGGCCTGCAGCGTCCTATCGAGATGCGGCCCGGCCTCGGCATGCACGGTAATGCCATCGGCCCCCGCCGTGGCGAAGGCTTCGAGGAATGGATCGGCCGGAGCGATCATGAGATGAACGTCGAGCATCTTGTTGGTGTGTGGGCGGATGGCGGCGACCACCGCCGGGCCGAAAGTGATGTTGGGTACGAAATGCCCGTCCATCACGTCGATATGCACCCAGTCGCAGCCGGCCGCGTCGATGGCGCGGATCTCCTCACCGAGGCGGGCAAAGTCGGCGGCGAGGATCGAAGGGGCGATGAGGATCGGGCGGGGGGGCATGGGGGCTCCGGCAGCTAAGAAAAGTGTGTATTTATACACTGGCGGTCAAGACACCAAAAGTGTATCATTGCAGCTATGGACAGCAGAACCATCATCGCTGCGCTGACAGCCGATGGGTGGAGGCAGGTTGCCCAAAAGGGCAGCCACGTACAATTCAAACACCCAGCGAAGCCTGGCCGCGTGACGGTCCCGCATCAAAAAAAGATATCCCTCCCGGAACGTTGCGTTCCATTGAAACCCAGTCCGGACTCAAGCTGAGGTGACTATGCGCCCCTATATTGCCCTGATCCACAAGGAGCCGAACAGCAGTTTTGGCGTCTCATTTCCGGACTTTCCTGGCTGCATCAGCGCCGGAGACACCATGGATGAGGCACGTATGATGGCGGCCGAAGCGCTGGCCCTGCATCTCGACGGTATGGCCCAGGACGGCGAAGCAGTGCCCGAGCCGTCATCCATCGAAGCGGTGATGGTCGCGCGCGAAAACCGGGACGCCGTGGCCATCCTAGTTGATGCACCACGTGCCGCAGCAAAATCGGTGCGGGTCAACATCACGCTCCCCGCCGATGTGCTGGACGAGATTGATCGCTATGCGGAGAGCCAGGGTCTTACGCGGTCGGGGTTTCTGGCGCGAGCGGCACGGAAGGAGTTGGTGGGGTAGGGGCAAGTCAGCGATCTTCATGTTTTGTTAGGAAGTCGCTATGATGCTGCGAAGTATTGTAAAAGAAAATTCTTAGCAAACGGCCTTACAACTCCCTGATCCGGAACGGCAAACTGGCCGGCGTCAGCGTCACCGTGGGATTGATCCGCGCGGGCACGGGGCCAAGGTACTCCGGGTCAAACCGCCGGTACAGCATCGCCAATGCCAACCCGTTCTCGAGTTGCGACAAGGCCCCGCCGATGCAGCTGCGCTTGCCGCCGCCGAAGGGGAGATAGCTGTATTTCGCCCGCGCCTTCATCCGGTCGGGGGAAAACCGCTCGGGGATGAATTTTTCGGGCTCCTCCCAATATTTCTCGCTGTGGTGGGCGATGTAGGCGCACAGCACCACCACGTCGCCAGGGTTGACCGTCACGCCGCCGACTTCGTCCTCAACCGCACAGCGACGGATCAGACCCCAGATCGGCGGGTAAAGCCGCATCGTCTCCTGGAGGACCATGCGGATATAGGTCAAATTCTGCGCTTGCTCCCAGGTCGGTTCGCCGGTGCCGCAGACGCGCTGCGCTTCCTCGCGCACTTTGGCTGCGACTTCCGGGTGCTGGGTCAGCAGATACAGGCACCAAGCCAGCGTCAACGCCGTAGTTTCCGTGCCCGCCCAGAGATATTGCTTCATCTCATCGACCACCTGCTGGTGATCGAATTCGGGGAACGCCGGGTCGGCCTCGGCGGCCTTCAGCATGGTCAGTAGTGTTTTGGCGCGATGGTCGAGGTCATTCGCATCGACCACCTTGTCGGGGATCGAACCCCATTCGGACATCGCCTTGTGGGCCTTTTCGCCCGAGATGTCGGTATCGGCCCCCTCGTCCTGCAGCTTCGAGCGGATCGACTTGTGGTTGTTGACGTTCGTGTACGCCTTCACCATGCCGAACACGAAATGCGGGTTGAACGGCATCTCCCGATCGAACAACGCCCGGCAGACCATGTCGGCGGCCAGCGTCCATGTCTCTTCCACCATCTCGATGGTCTCGCCGGTTTTGGCCAGGCCCGCCCAGCGGTCCCCTTTGGAACGCAAGGATTTCAGCAAATAGGGAAGATATTCCTCGAACATATTGGGGTGGAACGCGGCCTGTTGCGGAACGCGGATTTTCTGCCACAGCGCGCCGTCTATGGTGATCATGCTCTTGCCGAAGATCGGCGTCAGGCCATCGAAATATTTAATGTAGCTCGGCTCTTTGGTCACCAGCACATGCTTGAAATGGTCCGGCTCGGCCAGGAACACCACGCGCTCATTGCCCATGTTGAAGGCGAGGGCCCCGCCGTATTTCTCGCTCATCCGTAACAGCGTCTGCATCGGATTGATCGGATCTTTGAGCAACGGCGTCAGCTTGTGCCAGATCGAGTCGGTCTCGCCGAGCGAATAGGTCTTTGGGTCGTGGGCGGACATGCGCGGGCGCTCCGGACTTAAGCACTTGGGCGGGCGATAGAGAAACCGCGCGCGCGGCGCCAGGTGGCGTACAGGGCTGTCCTACCACCCTGCTGAGCCTCAAGTCCAGTAGTCAGCAGGCCGCATGGTTGCAGCGCAACATGGCAACCTTAATACAGGAAAATCAGGGCCTTGGCCCCAACACGTCAGGCCGTCAGTGCACCCGAGAATCGTACGGTATCGCCACCCGAGCGGGGCACCAGCGTACCGATCGCCAGGGGCTTCTCGCCTCGGTCGCGCAGCACCTTCAACGCCGAAACTGTGCGCAGCTTATCGACGACGATGATCATACCGAGACCGCAGTTGAACGATTGCGTCATTTCCAGCCCGGTCAGTCCGCCCGTGCGCTGGAACCATTGGAACATGGCGGGCATCCGCCAGCTTGACAGGTCAATGCGGGCGGCCAGTTGCAGCGGCAGCATTTTGGCGATGCTGCCTTGCAGACCGCCTTCGGTGATCGGAATGACCATTTTGACGGCCGTCGCCTCGCGCAGTACCGCGCCGACAATGGGGGCGTAGGCGCGTGTCGGTTGCAGCAGCGCCTGGCCTAGCGATACGTGCGGGGCAAACGGCGCCGGGTCCCGGTAGCCTAGGCTTTCGCCGCTGACGATCCGGCGGATCTGGGTAAAGCCATGCGCATGCACGCCCGAGGCCGCGAGGCCCAAAATCACGTCGCCCTCGGTGGCGTCATAGCGCGGCAACTGGCTCGGACGCTCAACGGTGCCGCTGCAAAAGCCAGCGAGATCGTATTCGCCGTCCTCGAAAACGCCGGGAATTTCAGCTGTGTGGCCACCGGACAGCGCCACGCCGGACAGGCGGCAGCCCTCAGCAATGCCCGCGACGATGCGGTCGGCAACGCTGAAATCGGCCGCGCCGCAGGAGTGGTGATAGTGGAACGTCAGCGGTTCGGCGCCGTGCGTCAAAACAGCGTTCGCGGCGTTGGCGACGAGGTCGGCACCAATGGTTTCGTGCATTCCGGTGGCAATAGCGACCTTGAGCTTCAACCCGGCGCCAGAGCTTGCCGTGACCAGGATCGGGTCCTGATAGCCAGCGGCGCGGGGATCAAACGTCGAAACGCTGCCGGTAAAGCGCGGATCAGAGCCGGCGCGGGCGGTACGCTGGGCAAACTGGCCCGCGCGGGCCAGCAAAGCCAAACCTCCATCATGCGTTCCCGCCCCCGAGCTTTCGGGCGCTTGAACGTATCGCAGGTTGCGTGTGTTCATCGGCCGGACCCCGGTTCGAAAATCATACCTGTTGGGCTATAACAGGAATCACTTAATGATTTCTGCACGACTGGGCGGACCGGGCCGCAATTCGGGCGTGTTCGGCTCCGACACATTGGGGCCAAGGGTAAGACTAGATCGGGTGGGCGAAATGACTAGGGCGCGAGCTGTTGCTGCTGCATTGATCGTATGCTTTGGCGGGGGTCTGTCCTCTGCTAAGGCAGCGTCGCCCTATACTGTGGGCAATTACCCGGTTGATGCGAACGCCAATGACGCGGTCGCGGCCAAGACGCAAGGAATGCTGGATGCCAAAAAAGGCGCGTTCCGCTATCTCCTGAAGCGGCTGGTGGCGGTCGATGCCTATCGCAACCTGCCGGAATTGCCGTTACCCGCCATTGAAGATTTGCTCGACGACGTCTCGGTGCGTTCGGAGCAGAATTCGCCGACGGAATACGTCGCGTCGTTGGATTTCGGGTTCCGGGCCAATGCCGTGCGGCAGCTGCTCACCAAGGCGGGCCTGCCGTTCCTGGACAAGCCTGCGCCGGTGCTTACCATCATTCCCGCTTTCGCCGTGCCCGAAGGGAACAAATCGATTTCGCTGCAGGCAGGCCAGCTCGCGTGGCGGCAGGCCTGGACTAGCCTCGATCTCGTGCATTCGCTGACGCCAGTCAAACTGGCTGTGGCAGGACCGTCGTCAACCAACGACACGTTTCTGAAGCTGGTGGCGGGCGACCGCAGCAAACTCGGCGTGGTGCAAGCGGAATCCAGCGCCGACAAATTGCTGCTTGCGATTGCCTCGCCCTCGGCGGATGGCAACAAACTGACAGTGACGCTGATCGGCGAAGACTGGGCGGGGCCGATTGACCTGCGCCGCACCTACACGCTCTATTACAAAGACCTCGCCTACACGTCGGAATTTGCCACGGTGATTGCGCTCGGCGTGCTTGAGGGGCGCTGGAAGATGAGCCAAGGCGTCAGTGGCGCGGGGGCTGCGGCCGCTGCCGCAGCAGATTGGGCGCCCGCTGGCGATACCCTCGCAGGAGCGGCTCAACCTGTTCGCTTCACGGCCGAGTTCGACAGCCTGCAACAGTGGCAACAGATCCGCTCTCGCCTGGGTCAGCTGGCCGGGCCCGAAAACGTGCAGGTCGGCGCGCTGTCGTCGCGCGGGGCCGAGGTGACGATGGGCTTTGCGGGCGGACCAAATGCCTTGCAGCAGCGGCTCGCTGCCCAAGGCCTTACCCTTTTCGATGCGGGCGGGCATCTGGTGCTGCGGGCCGCCAACTGAGCCCGCGAGCCCTGTCACTAGTGGCTCGCCCCGGCTAATTTGACTCATGGGCATTCGGAGCGAACACTGATTCCTGCCTTGTCGGGTGCAACCGACAAGGCAAACCGAACATGGCAGCAAAGAAATTCATTGTCGAACTCGACGCGGACGAACGTGTC
>JANYHF010000112.1 GCA_025359185.1 Hyphomicrobiaceae bacterium
GCCGTCGACCTGTTCGGCCATGGCGGCGCCAAGACGCTGGGCCACCTTGAGAAGGAAATCCACGACAAGGAAGCACGGTTGGACACAGCACAAGGTCCCCTCCTGCGCTATATCTCGGTGCTGGCACTCACCGTCTATTCGGACGCGAAAGGCGACCAGCTCCGGCTGGTCGAGAACCGGCAGGAGTTTACGGGCGGCCGGACGCGCTGGCGCGATCTCGACGCATCGGTCAGTGAAAAGCTGAAACTCGACGAAGACGCGCAAATGGCAATTCCGCGAGCGCTCGCAGAAGAACTGAACATCCAGCGCTTTCAGCAACTGTCGGAACTGCGTCAGTCGACAACGCGCGAGCTTTCGCCCAGCTATCCCGGCCTCATGACCGAGACCACCCTTTTCAAGACGGACATCCTGATCGACCCGGCCGAGCACATCAACGCCTACAGCGAGGAGCAGGACGACAAAACCACATTCTTCGTTTGGGTGTTGGATAGACGGGGCCGTCGCTGAGCCGGCCCGGTCGGCAGCCGGCCAAGGCCGGCTACCGGCGCGAACAACGTTGCCCGATGCAATTGGACCTTGTGCCGGCGCCCGGCATCCCTCATCTTACGGAGCATGTCCGAAACACGATCAGGGTCCTCGCGTCGGCCGGCGCGACCGCACTACCCGGCGCTGGTGCAAGTTTGGCGCTGGCAAGTCTCTGGGGCTAGTGAGCCGATGCCGCTCAACTGGGCGCTCGCCGTTGGTGACGCCGTCATGGACGCGCTGATGGAGACGTCCTGGGCCCTGTCGGGCAGCGCCAAGTTACCGGTGTGCCTGCACGGCCCCGACGATCCCAAGGGGTCCGGCTGGACGCACGAGCACGCCTTCGTGCTGTCCGAGGACACCGACGGCGACGGCCTGATCGACCACATCACCGTATCCGCCGCTATCGGTCTCGATCCGCGCGCCATCCGGCTGCTGGCCGCGACCGACCGGCTGACGCTATCGCGTGGTACCCATGTGCATCTCACGCCGGAGCGGATGACGGATCTGTCTGCGCTGCCGCCGGGCTTGCGCGGACCGTCCCGCAACTGGGTGTCCCGCACCGCCTATCTGCCGCCGAACGATCGAGAAAAATTCGGCAGCCGGGACGCCGCACGCCAGCTCAAGAGCGAGATCGGCAAGCGCGGTCTCGCCGCCCCTCTGGTGGGCCGGCCCGAATGGCTGGAACCGATCGAACATGGCGGCGAAACGTTGGGGCCCGAAAGCTTCCATCGGGACAAAGACAATGGTGGCGTCCCACCCAAGGGATCGGAACCGTGCGTATTCCGCTTGACTTTCGCGGCCCCAGTCGCCGGCCCGCTCGCCTTCGGCTGGTCCTGCCATCGCGGCCTGGGGATGTTCGTGCCGGAGGGGTAGCGCTCAGGTTTTGTTGACGGGGCGAGCCGAGACAATTGCTATTGCATTCGGTTCGGCGTTTAGGCCAACCGCCCAACCTTTGTCTGTTTCGCTAACTTTATAGTGAGCGACTTGCGGAAGTACCTGTGTCGCGGTAGGCGACGCCCCAAAACGTTTAGCGAGCGCATCAGAGACGCGCTTCTTTACGGATTTGAACATGTCCTGCGCGCTTTTTCGAAGGGCTACTTCTCTGTCTTGCTCGTGCTCCTCTTTGTCTAGCTCGCGATCCTTCGAGGCCTTTATCTTCTCCAGTTCGTTCAGCAATGCATCTAGCCCCGCTTTGAAGGTATAATATACTTCAGACCGTGTCCCAGGGTAACAATCAGCCCAAAATTCAAAGAATTTTTTATATGCATGGCTCTTGCGGTCCAGGAATTGTTTGTAGGCGGCCCATCCGCTCTGTTCGTCGCCGGCGCCTCCAGGGCCATAGCCAACCCAACCCTCCATTCGGGCTGTTGCCAGGACTCGGTAGAACGCAAACTCCTGGTCACCCAGCTCCACTGTGTTGTCACCGATGCTGACCGTTCTCGATTGCAGATCTAGACGGATTTCCGGAACTCCGAGAGCAGCTTTGGCGTGGTCAATCATTCGCCTGTAATCGATGTCGCCCTTAGGGAAGGGGCGCCGTCGCAAGTAATCACCTAGTGGCACGAACGGGCTTCTCACCATATAAATTCGTGCGTTTTTGGCAATGAGTGGTTTACTTTTCATTGCCTGGGGTTGACTCGGCCAAAAGAAATCGCTGCAATTTTCGAAATCAGGTGGCTCGACCAAAACATGCGATAGTTCATCCTGGGCACGGCCGAAGAGTGACAATGCTGCGTGCGCGTAGCTCCCCATGGTCTTGCGTCCGCCGGCCAACGATACGTGCAACCTGTGATTGGCCGGTCTCGCAAGTTGTTCGATCAGCGTGGACAAGCCGTTGGCATAGGCGACATTCTCGTCGCGCTTGCGGATATCATGCACCTCCTCACCTGTTGATTTGATCTTCGGCACCAAGAAACTCGGCTCTACGGGCGCTATGCCGTATTGGCGAAAGAGTGCCGCGAGTTGACTTTCTGGTCCCACAAGCACCGCTTTGGAATCATTGCGTCCCTTGACCGTCGTCACAACATGGATTTCGTCCGGTACCCATGGGTTCGGTGTTGGCTCCAACTCTTCCGGCTCCGGCTGCAACAGTGCGAACACGGTCTCGGTGACGATTGCTGGCGCCTGACCCAAGGTAATCACCAGGATATTTCGATAGTACGTCATCGCACCCTCCCCTCAAACCCACACCCAGCCGGCATGGCGGAACACCTGCGTCTTGCGGTTCGAGCCATCGGCGAGCCTGACCTCCACACTATCACGCACCGAGAATGCGTACACCGGATCGATCCCCGCCGCGGACAGCGCCCGCTCAAGCGGCGCCATGAGATACGGCGCCCCGCCAAGCATCGCGGCCTCGGCCCGCTCGGCCCGCGCCAGGGTCGCCAGCGCCGCCGCGCGCGTCTCGATGGTCGCCCGGTCCGGGCAGGCCTCGAAGGTGAGAAGGCGCTGGATGGCCGCCCGATCCGAGCCATCGACGAGGCCGGCAGCGGCCTGCTCGGCAGTTGCCTCGTGCAGCGTGAGATTGAGTATGCGGGTCATGGCCTTGGGTCTCCAATCGGTGTGTTAGAGGCAATGCGCAGGACACCACTATCGCATGCCTGGCACAGGGATGACGCGCGCAACGTTGCTCAATCCGCACTCGGAACTGCCGTTCAGTGCTTTCGCAAATTCTCGAAGCTCGCGGGGGATCAATTGCAACACGCAGAGATCGATCTCGCCAGTCTGGCCAACGATCAGCTTTACGTCGCAGAGGCCAAGACCATGCTTCGCAACCGAGAGGCGGCTCGCGAAGCGATCGACCTTGTTGTTGGCTTGCGAAAGTCGGTCGTCGGACCCGCCCGGATCGGCTAAGCTTGGCTTGTCTGCGGCGATCTGTTGGATGACGAAGCCGCGCGGCGCGAGGTGGCCGGCAACAACGATGTTGTCTATGTCGCCGGTCTATCGGAAATCGCGACCATCCGCGCAGCGCTTCCGGCGCTGATCTCCTAGCTGGTGCGCACGACCGCCTCGGCCACAACCTGGCCCGCTTGATTTTTCCCTCGCCTGCGGAGTAGCCTTGGCGAAGGTGGTCGCGCACTTGCCAGCCAGGTGCGCCCTCACTGAAACACGGATTGCAGCAGGACACGTAGTCCTGCTGGATGCGCACTTGCCATCCAGGTGCGCCCTCACTGAACCAATGTGTCGCCCACGTTGCCGACGGAGCCGACGCGCACTTGCCAGGCGAGTTCGTCCCTATTGAAACGCGATGATGGAAAGGTCGACAAGCCCGGCTACCGCGCACGTCCCCGCGACGTGCACCCTCAGCGCTGTGCACGCCCGCTCCGAGCAACGTTGCCTGGACCCGTCGGCCAGATCGCCGGCGCTACGGTGCATTACAACACGTGCAGCCGCCAGCATCGATTGCTGTTGTGTGCCGTATGCCGACAGTGCAGGATCGGACCGTTGCCTGCGGGGGTGCCATGAGCCAAGCGTATTATGTCGTCCTGATCGAGACGGCGAGCAACCAGCGGACCATTTTCCAGACCAATCGGCTGCGCGAGAATCTCGGCGCGTCCGAGCAGATCCACGGCGTCGGCACTCGGTATGTCATCGAGGCGGCAATCAAGGCGCTGAACGGCGACGGCAGGGTCGCGTCCAGGCCGTGGGACTTCGACAAGCTGTTGGCCAACAAGAATCTCAATCCACCGATTGAACGGACCGGAGCGCCGGCGGACGCCGTTGAGATTGTGATCGCCACGTCTGGCAAGGCGATTTTGATCGCAAAAGACAGGACTCGGGCCGAAGACATCGTCACCTTTGTGACGAAGCAAACGCTCCTGAAATCGCCTGGCGTCAGCGCGCACGGAGCGGTCGTCGAATTCACCGACACGACGGTCGATGGCCTCAACACGGCGATATTCCAAGCCCATTTGCGGTTGGAGAGACTGGCATCCATCCTGCCATCGAACGAGCGACGCTTTGCCCGCCTGCCCTTAGTTGAGGATTGCCGATCGAGCGGCATGCCGGCGCAGATCGACTGGAGGCGCAATGCCCCCAAGGGACCGATCGCAAGTTCCCTGGCCTGCCGCCGCGACGTGTTCAAAGACGCGCGACGGCGATTGCACAACGCGTTGCTCGAAGACGGCGAACGGTGGCGCAACCTCAAACTTGTCCAGAACATCGACAGGATTGAAAATGAGCGTGGCCGCTGGCTCGCCATCGTGCACGCCGATGGCAATGGGCTCGGCAAGATCTTCATGGACTTCAAGAAGCATCTTCCGCCGGTGCCGAATGGCAAGTCGGCGTTTCGCCATTACATCGATACGCTGCGGGCATTCTCGGTTGGCATCGATCAGTGTACGCGGCGTGCGGCGCGGAGAGGCATCGATCATGCCTGGAAGGACACAGCGAAATACATTCCGTTCATTCCCGTCGTTCTCGGCGGCGACGACCTGACGATCCTGTGCGAAGGCGCAAAGGCCATCGACTTCACCGTCGAATTCCTGCGCGCCTTCGAGGATGAGACTGCGCGATGTCCCGAGGTGAAGGCCGTTGCCGAACACGGCCTCAGTGCCTGTGCGGGCGTCGCCATCGTCAAGCCGCACTTCCCGTTCCACCGCGCCTACGAACTGGCCGAAGGTCTGATCAAGCAGGCCAAGGCCGTGAAGACGTGGGCGGTCGACGATAAGAGCGTTCCGGTCCCGTGCTCGGCATTTGATTTCCAGATCCTGTTCGACTCCTCCGGCGGCGACCTTGAGCCGATCCGTGCACGGATGGCGGCCGTCAACGAACCGAATACGCGCCTGACGTTCCGGCCCTATGTCGTGACGGATCATGGCAAGTTCAACAGGGTCACGGATGCCAAGAACCTGACCTGGCTCACTCAACACCACCTTGACCGTCTGTTGGACGCCCGATCCGCCCTTGAAAAAAAGGTATCAAGCGACGAGCCGGATCAGCGAGGCGACCGCTCTGTCCTGCCCCGTACACAGCAGCACGCACTGCGCGAAGCGCTGCACGACGGCATCGCAGCGTCCGATGCACGCCTCAAGGAGATCGAGCATCGCTATCCCATCGGCTGGGACGCATTGCGAAAGGAAAAGTCGCTGTTTTTCCCGGCTGTCGACAAAAAGGGCGACTTCACCCGCACCTATCTCATCGACGCCATGGACCTGATCGACCTCGCAAGCGCAGGGGAACGATCATGACCGTCACGCCGTACACGCTGCATATCAGGATGACCTCCGACTGGCATATCGGCACCGGCACCGGTCGGCATGCCGGCATTGACCGGCTGGTTGCGCGCGACGCGGATCAATTGCCCTACATCCCGGCATCGACCGTGCGGAACATCTGGCGCGACGCGGCAGAGCGACTGGCGCTCGGTCTCGACAATGGGACACCCGGAGGGTGGCAAGACCTCGTCCGCCAGCTGTTCGGCAGCCAGCCGGCGGGTCCAGACAAGACAGACGAAACGGAACCCGTCAGGAGTTGCGTCTTCGTCGGCGACGCCCGGCTGACCGACGGCATCGCCAGTTTCGCTGCGCACCGCGACATTCGCGACGCGCTGACCTTCATCAAGCCGGGCGTCGGGATCGATGAAAGGACCGGCACCGCCAGGGATGACTTTCTGCGCTTTGAGGAAATCGCCATGGCCGGCCTCACCCTGTCAGCTCCAGTGACCTTCCGAAAGCCGGCGCAGGATGTTGATGCAGTCAAGTGGTTTCTCGTCGGCGCCGCCTGCCTGGTCGAGCGCATCGGCGCCAAGCGCCGCCGCGGCCTCGGCGCCTGCGAGGTGCGGCTGCTGGACACGGGCAACAATGGCGATTTCACGAAGCTCAGGCAAAGTGCCGCCACGAAGCTTCGCGAGCACACGGATAATAAGAAGCCAGCTCCGATTGTCGTGGATCGTACGCTTGCCGAACCCATGCCTAAAAGTCACAGCGGCCCCATGACCTGGCAGCAGGTCCCAATTGAAATCCGGCACCTCTCGCCGCTGATCATCGCCGACGAGGTGCAAGGCAACGTCATCACCACGCTGGACCACATTCCGGGCGGCTATCTGTTGCCGATCGTCAGCAACGCGGCGCGAAAGGCGGGGATCGCCAACGTGGGGGAGCGCATCGCCATCGGCGACCTGCGCGTCCTGCCGGCAACCATCGACGTCGCGGGTACGCGCGGCCTGCCGATTCCGCAGTCGTGGAGCGCCCTGAAGGACCAGGACCTGGAGGTGCCGTTCACGGTCCACAATGTGCTGCTCATTGACGATCCGCAAAGTGGCCCGCAATTGAAGGCTGTCCGCAAGGGCTATGTCTCGGCCAAGGGCGGTGACGCGGCCTGGCAGCCATCGCTGAAAACAAGCCTGCGCACGCACAACGTCATCGAGGACGAGTTTCAGACGCCGACGGAGGACGTCGGCGGCGTGTTCACCTACGAGGCCATCGAGCCGGGAGCGGTGTTCCGCTCGGTCGTGCAATTGCTCGGCAACGACGCGGAGGTGAAAGCACTCAAAGAAGAACTTGGGAAACTGTCGGCCATCCATCTCGGTCGCGCCAAGCAGGCGGGATACGGCGAGGCAAGGCTCGAATTGAAAGGACCAGATCGCGACGTTGTTTGCACCCCGCGAAGGGGCGAGCTGTTGGTCTGGCTTGAAACCGACGCCGTGCTGCCCGGCGACGATCTCGCATCGGTCGCGGACCTCGACTCGCTCGCCAAGGCCGTTGCCGGCGTCCTGGACTCGACTGCGAAGATGGATGCCATCTTTGACCTCGAAAATAGTCGCGCCAACCTCCGTGCCCGCCGCGTGCAGTCCTGGCAGGCGCAGTGGGGACTGCCACGACCATCCCTGACCGTCCTGCAGGCCGGATCGGTGGCGCGGCTGAAACTGCGAACGGACCAGACGCCTGAGGCGCTCAAACACCTGGCCACCGTCGGCATCGGCGAGCGCCGCGCCGAAGGCTTTGGCGCCGTGCGCCTGAACGATCCGCTCGTGACCGGCACGCCGCAGGTGACAAAGGCATCGCCACAAGAGCGTGACGCGATCCGATCACACCCGTCGACCGACCCCATGGACAACTCGAAAATCCTTGCACTGCTCTCTGAGCGCGCCTGGAAGCGCCGCATCCTCGCCCGCGCCGAGGCGGTGATGAGCGACCCGTCCGAGCGCAAGACCTACCTCAACTTCGATGCGTTGGGAGGCACCCCAAGGATGAGCCAGCTCGGCGCGCTGCGCGCGCTTCTGACGGGGCTCGAACCCAAAGCATCGAACTCGATTGTCATGTGGATCAACCGCAAGATGAAATGGTCGGGACAGGGCGAGCGACCGGTTCCTGAAGGTTGGCTGAAACAGATCGATGAAATCGCTAGTCCCGGTGAAACCGTTTGGACGATTCTCGGTCTTGTCAAAAATGCCGATACTCCTCCGGTCGAGCCCGGCGCGTCACCGGATGTGAAGCGCGGGAAGCTGTGGAGTTTCGCCGTTGCCAACACGCTCCTCATCGCCATGCGCCATCACAAGCGAGCCAGTGAGCAGCCAGCGAAGGTCCCCGGAGCCGTGGCCAAACCAACACAAACGGCGGGAGGTCCCATATGAGCCGGCGAGTCAAGGATCGCTACGTCATCACCGGCACGCTCAATGCCGAGACGCCGATCCATGTCGGCGGCATCGACGGCAATCCGGCCACCGACATGCCGCTCAGCGTCAATGGCCGCGGCGCGGTCTATGTGCCGGGGACCAGTCTTGCCGGGCCGCTGCGTCATTGGCTGATCGAGGCGTTCGGCAAGACGAAGATCGAGCCATTCTGGGGCCGCATTCCCGGCAAGACATCGGGAGACAAGGGCCATGCCAGCTACGTCACGATCGCCGATGCTACGGTCACGTTGCCCAAAGACTCTCAGCCGGAAATCCGCGACGGCGTCGGCATCGACCGCGTCCGCGGCGCGGCGGCCGAGGGCATCAAGTTCGATCGCGAGGTGCTGCCCAAGGGTACGACAATCAGCTTCAAGATGATTTTCGAGGCCAATGAAGTTGGCACTGGCAAGGGCGAAATCCGCGCGCTCATTGAAGCGCTGAAGTGCGGGGACATCAGGCTTGGCGCGGCCAAGACGCGCGGCCTCGGCAAGGTCACGCTAACAGACGATTTCAAGGTTGAGTGTTACGATCTGTTCTCGCCCACAGGCATCCTTGACCTGCTTGAAGGACGGAGCAGCGCCAAGTCAAATCGGCTGCCGCTCGATTGGCTCGGCACCGCCAAAGACCCAAAGAAACATCCGCGAATCTGCGTCAAGATCGAATGGGAGCCGCTCGGCCCGGTGATGGTGAAGGCAAGCGCCGACGGTGTGGGTGTCGACATGATGCCGCTGGTCACGGGCGATGGCAAAGGCAAGGGCGAACAGGCTGCAGTGATTCCGGGAGCCTCAGCCAAGGGTGCGCTGCGCTCGCAATCGGAGCGCATCCTGGCGACGGTGCTCGGATGCAAACTCGCCAAGACGACCACATTCATTGCCCAGTTGTCGCGCATGCCGCTGATCGAGACGCTCTATGGTGCCATCAAGACAAAGGACGACCCGAAGGGCTCTCGATCCGGGCGCGGCGCGCTCTCCATCGACGATTGCCTGGCGAAGGTCTCGCTCAAGTCCGGCGAATGGCAGAAGATCGCGGACGAGTGGAAGAATGAGGCGGGTAACACCGCGATCCAACCTACATTTCAAAAGTCCTTCGACGTCGCCATGCATGTCGCCATCGATCGCTGGACGGGCGGGGCGGCCGACGGCGCGCTGTTCTCGGCGGCGGAACCGCGGTTCGAGTGGAATCCGTTGGTGATCGAGTGCGATGTCGAGCGACTGGTGCGCGGGGCGAAAGAGACCGATGCGGGTGCGCCCTATGTCAGGCACGCGGCGATCGCGCTGTTGCTGCTCACGCTCCGCGACATGGTGGACGGGCTGGTGCCGCTCGGCTTCGGCGTCAACCGCGGCTATGGCAATATCGGCATCACGGGGCTGACGGTCACAACCAAGGATGCGGGTGACGATCCGGCCATCACCACGCTCAACGGGTTTCAGATCGGAAAAGACAACAACAAACGTGCGGTGTTCAGCAAGCCCGCAAAGCTCACCGAGTTTAATGAAGCCTGGCATGCGTATCAGCGGGCTACAGAGGTGAGAGCATGACCACTCCGCAGGCGCCGGTGCTGCATTGCTGGTCTGGCGATGTCGCCTCGGCAGACGCCGTGCTGGTGCCGTGTGCCGCCATCAGCGGGATGGTCGGGTACTTCTATGCGCCGAGTGAGAAGCCAAGTTTCTTCAGGCTCGATGGCGGCGGCAAACCTGTCGATCAGAAGGGCGCGAAGGTTGACATCGACTCCGCTTACGAATTTCGCCTGTTCAATAGCACGCTTGACATCCGTATGCGTCGCGACGGCGGCGCTTGGCGGGTTGCGGAGTTGAGCGAGAATACTACATCGAGCCTTCCATCGGGTTTGAAACTTGAGGCCGGGAAACCCAACGACGGTACTGCTCATCGGGACCACCAGTATCTGCTCTGGGGCCAGCTTGCCGGCAAAGGCCCGACCAATCCCGGATGGACACGGTTAACCACCGCACGCATCGGCGAGCTTTGGGTGCCCTTTGCGCTCAATGGAAAATCGGACGGTATCGCCCTCAAGGCACGCGAGTACTTCACCGTCGCGGCGGACGGCAACGTCGTGTTCGCCGCCGAGCGGTTGACGGGATTTGACGGCGTCGTCCGGTCGGGCGCGGCCAACACAGGTGCGGAGGCGTCCAATGGCTGAATTCTACAATCCCTACACGTTCATACCGCCGATGGATCCGCCGGTGGACGCAAAGTACGACGCGACCAAACCGTCCGAAAACATGCTGCATCAAGGCAAGCCAGCCGGCCACGACCGATATCACAAGGGCCTGTGGAGCGGCCGCATCGGCATCGAGATCGAGACCGTGACGCCGCTGTTGGTGCCGGAGGCGAGGCCTGAGCCACCGAAAGCGGGAGTTCTGTCGGATCACAAAGTATTCAAGACGCGCCGGACGCCAGACGACAAGCCGCTGCTACCAGTTAGCACCTTGAAGGGCCCCCTGCGCGCAGCCTACGAAGCCGTGACGAATTCGCGGTTCGGGGTGTTCGAAGAGCACAGTGAGCCGCTTGCGCGAAGAATGACTGCCACCGAAGGGCTTGGTCTCATCCCTGGTCGGATCGTGCGCAACGGCACCGGTTTCGACGTCGAACTCTGGAAGGGAACAACTACGGACTATCCGGAAAGGGTCGATGTCAATGGTAAACTGCGCTGGCAGGTGACAGGCGACGTTGTCTATGCAGCGTGGCTGCTGAGTTACTACGTGGGCAATACAACACCGACACGTAGGGTGCTTTACAAAGGAGTGGCGCCAGCAGCGGGTGTTCCCCGCCATGGCGATGAAGTTTTTTGTTGGGTGGAACAACGAGCGAGGGGTGCCTTCAATTTTTGGAATGTCCTGGAGATCGCAATGGATGCGAAATTGCTGTCGACTAGGATGGTTGCGTCTGCTGGCGCCCTTGCAGCACCCAAACAGGTTCGAGGATGGGTCGTTGCGTCGAACCAGAATACTGAAAACAAGCACGACGAACGCGTCTTCTTCGTTGACATGAAAACGGCGCCCGAAAAAGTACCAATCACCCCTGCGGATCAAAACCGACTTAGGGACAGGTGGAGGGACTTGATTGCCAACTATCGGGCAACCAACAAGATAGAAATTGAGGGGCGTAAGTCATCCGGAAACCACACGACTTACATTTCTGGCGCCCACGGAATGGAGGACAAACCGGCACTGTCGCGCCATTTGTATTCAATCGATGATGTTGAGATAAAGCTCGGGGATCCATTTTCATCAACAACGACGGCAAAAACCAGTGCCGGCACACTTTGCTTCGTCCGACTAAAAATGAACGGCAATGTTCCGTTCACTCGGAAAGTCAACATTGCTGGCGCCTGGGTTGATCAACCCGAGGTCGAAGACATTTTTCCAGTGATGATCAGCCGGGAGCTTGGCAATTGGGCCCCGGTTGAGATGCTTGGCTCTCGGCTCGCTCCAGCAAAGTCACTCGATGAATTGTCCCCCGCAGACCGCGTATTCGGCTGGGTGCGAGATGGTGATGGCGTCGGCGCATCCGCATGGAAAGGTCAACTGCGCATCGCTCCGATCCGCTGTGTCGGATGCAAGGACAAGGACGGAAAGGATGTTGCTCCGATCGAAAAGATTCCGAATGGTCCGCTGCCGCTTGCAATCCTCTCGACACCGAAGCCATCGCAGGCGCGGTTCTATGTGGCTAAAGATCGGGGCGGGGCACCCCTCGACGCGGGCGATATCAGCCGTTCCGGTTATTTTGAGGGGCGCAACCTCGCGCTACCGGACAGTCGTCCGCAGTCCGGGCTGCGCGGCCGAAAGGTCTTCCTGCACCATGCTGCGACGCGCAACCCGGCGGTGGCCGCGAGTTACTGGAATGCTCAGCAAGCTACGCAAGACGCGCGAAATGGTCAGCCACCTGTACCCGTTGAGGGCAGCACAGCGCTCTATCGCGAATATGTGCGGCACCCCAAAAATGCCCAATTGCATCGTGACGGCCAAAATCGCTCTATTGTGGACTGGATCAGGCCCGGGACAAGGTTCTCGACGCACATCGACGTCGTAAACCTAAACGCCGCTGAACTCGGCGCTCTGTTGTGGCTGCTCGATCTTCCACATTTCCTGGCCGATGAGGATGTAAACGATGGGGCCGATGCGGAGATCTTCCATCGCATCGGGGGCGCAAAGCCGCTCGGACTTGGTTCGGTGAAAATCACGTTGTCGTCGCATGACTTGAAGGATGGCGCGGCGATCGAGGATTCTTATCGGACCCTGATCCCGATTGAGGAGCAGCAGCGCAAATCAGCCGTTGAGGGCCTCGTACTGGCAACGGGCCGCGCGGCTGCAACTGAGGCGGCCCGATTATTCGTCAATTCCGGCTTCACGCGGTTTGAGAGCACCGAGAAGAAAATTTGTGTGAGCTTCCGGCGGAGTCTCAGGAGCACTTACGGAAACTTTGAAGACATCCCCTTCATCGCCGCCTTCCTCGCCGCCGCGCGCGGACATGCCGACCACCCCGTCCACTACCCGCGACTCACTGCGCAGCCTGATCCGGCGGGCAAGAATTTCGAGTGGTTCGGCTCGAACGAAAATGGCCGAAAAGCGACGAATGGACAGCCAAGGCGCAATGCGAAGAAATTGTCGCTGCCATCGGCAATCGACGACCCCGGCTTGCCGTTGGACCCGACGACCTAGCCCGTATCAGCCCCAAGTAACGTTCCTCCCCATGCACGCATCCGCGCCCTGGCGCACAAACCTCCGGCACAGTCCACCGGAGGCCGCCGATGCCCGCACTCGCGAGGTACACCGATATCTTCACCCTGGCCGGTCTACTTGCCGCGACCTGGCTGGTCCTGGCAACACCGGGACTTGGCAACGCCCTGATATGGTTGGCGCGCAAGGTGCTCGATGCGCTGCGCTCCGTCAGTGCACGTGCCGCTTGGCTGCTCGACTACCTGTTGCCCGTCAACCCGCGCAATGCGGTCGTCTCGCGCGCCGCCTTGTCGTGGTGGGGCGTCGTCAACCTGACGCCCATAGCCTTGTGGACAGTATCGATCCAATTTGATTTGGCCCCATTGTTGCCAGCCCTCGCGCTCACCGCTTGCGGTCTCGGCGTGTTCAATATGCTGTTCCTGACCGGCGCCTATTGGGCGCTCAAGGAAGGCATGGATGTGATGAACGGCGACAAGCCGCGCATGCAACGCCAATTCGGCGACCTGTCGACGGCCACCAATTTGACCGTGGTCGTAGCGGCCTTCGTATTCACACTGACGGAAGTTGCTCTGGTCCAGCAATGGCTGCAGGACAGTCTCGCCGTGCCCCTGATCAGAGTGCGGGACTCCGTCGGCGCCGGCTATCTTGACCACTTGATCGCGGTGCTGGCGTCGGTGCCCGGCGTATCCGTCGTCCTCGCCTTGTCGGGCGTTGCCGACCGGGTCGGCATCGAGCCTGGCCTGGGCTCGCTGTGGGCCCGATCAATCGCTACCTTTGGCTCGATACTGCTGTTCGGCACCATCTTCGGCTTCGTTCAGCAGCATTCCGCGCTCAAATGGACTCTTGGCCGCTTGCTGGTGCAGCCCGAAGGAACGGCCTTGGCCGGCCTGCTGCGCGAGCGTCTCAAACGTGCGCCATCGATCGTCAAGCGCGACCTGCGCGAAGCCTATCGGAAAGAGCGCGACGACAGGCGTCGTCTGCGCCTCCTTGACCTTGCGCTCGACAAGCAGTCCTACAGCGCGCCCGCCTATTTCCTGCGCGGCTACAGCGCGTCGGGGCCCGCCGTTCAGAGTGACGGCGCAGCTCTGGTCGCAGGCTTTCTGGTCCGTCGCGGCCACCAACTCGACGGTAATGCGGCGCGCGAGGTCATTGCGGCGGCGCTGGCTGGTTTTTCCGCGCGAGCCTTCCACGGGCGGCAGCATTTGCCTCGGGTGGGCGCGATAGTTCTGCCGTGCCTGGAGCGCCTGACAGACACCAACCATGTCGATCCCGCCAGCCTGCAAGATGGCCTATCGGCCACCCGCATGAAGCCCGTGCAGGCCATGCTGCGTGCGCTCTTGCAGGAGACCGACGTAGGTGATATCCGCGACCGCGTCGCACAGCTCCTGTTGCGAGCCAAGGCGCAAGACAGCCTGCCAGACGTCCTGCGTTCGGCGCAGCACGCCACCGACCCGGCTCAAGTGTTTCTGTTCAATGCTGCGGCAGAAATCGTGAATGACCGGTCGATCACCTTCGTGTGCACCGACGAGCACGACCCGCTCTCTGAGATGGTGCGCACGCTGGATTGGGCCCGCCACGCGTTGGCCCTCAGCGAATCAGCTCGGGAGGCGCTCGCAACGCTGCGTGACGCCCTGGTCTTGCGCCAGCGCACCCAATGACGGCGAGCCGAGTATGCCCAACGCCGTTGGTGTGACGGGATCGCCAAGCGTAGGTCTTTTTTATATCGCAATTTCAATCGCATACGAGTTCACGCTTTCATCCCGTTTGGCTCGCCAGACCGAATAAGGCTCCAGGAATTAAGTGCGGCGTGTGGTGTTTGCACTAACTGATGTCTTTGTCCCATAGTACAAGGGGAGCAGCATAGGTCGGTTGGTTCAAGAGAAGTTGTGCCATTGAGTTCTACATCTCCTGGCTGTATCGTGATTACCGATTCCCTCCGCATGGGTCGCCACCCGCGCCACGTTGATCGAACGCCAGATCATCGATGCCCGCAACCGCGCCGTCGACTTGTGGCGCGGCCTGAAGCGCCCCAGCAAAGTTGGCCTCAACCTGCGCTGGCTGTCGCGCCTGCATTGGTACCGGGGTGAGGCCAAACTGGCCAACGACTACATCGATCAGGCTCTACGCGAGTTGGAGGCGTCTCCCCAAGGGCCGGAGTTGGCGAACGCCTGTGGTGCCCGCTCACAGATGCATTTCCTGCATGACCAAACCGATGAGGCGATTTCCTGGGCTTACGCGTCATTGCCCTGGCCGAGCAGTTTGGCGCCATGGAAGCCCGCATTCACGCTCTCAACACGGTCGGCAGTGCACGTCTTTTTTCGGGCCGTGAGGGTGGCCGCACCTGCATCGAGGAAAGCCTGGCGCTGGCCTTGGAGCACGGCATCCACGAGCAGGCGGCACGGGCCTACACGAATTTTGCCGAATATGTCCGTCGTGGCCGGGCTGTGTGTGCTGGGAATGGTGCTGCTTCAATTCAGGTTGCCAGGGGCACCCTTCGGCAATCCCGGGATTCCGACAATCGCTTACGCGGTCATTGCGCTGCTCATCGCCTGGGGAATGACGAGGCGTTTCCCGCGAGGGCTGAGCGGCCCGGTCGCCGTGCTCGCCGTCGCAGGCGCCTGGTTCCTGGCGACTGCCATGTGGGCCATCTCCCAGCCCTGAGAGCCCCAGCTGCCTCAGCAGGGTGGCACACTCAGTCCAACAGCTGCATCCCCGATAGCGGCAGGAGCATTGCGGCTCCAGCGGCGAATGACATAGGGCTGCCTGGCACCGGGAGTCAGCGAAACGAGCTCGGCACTTTCGGTTCGCAACCCGCCAGGCGTCAGTCCGCGGGAATGGATCGTGAAGGCGTTACGGCCCGAGGTGCTGGAAGCATTGCTAGCTATAGCCGGTGTCAGCACCGTACCGCCAGCAAGCGCCGCAGCGAGGTCCGGCGGGGCGAAAGCGATGTCCACGGAGGGGCTGCCCGAATGGACGGTGACCAGCGGCAACAGCCGCGCTACCAGATCGCGGGGGAGGCCGAGCACTTGGCCGAGTTCCTCAGTTGCCGTGAAAGGACCATTGGCCGGACCATAGGCCAAGCCTGCGCGATGATAGTCATCCGCTTCCGCCCCATTCAAACGGCGCAGATCGTCACTGTCCCGGTAGTCAGCAATGGCATCGGCGAAACGGGAGGCATCGGCCCGCGAGGAGCCAAGCCCTGTGAAGATCCGTTGCAAGAGCACCGTATCGGCAAAATTGAGATCTGCTTTGCCGCCTTCATCGTCAATCTCAACTGTTACCACGCCCTCGCTCCCCGCAACACAGGAGACGGGCTGGCGCATCGGATAGCGGCGCTGACGGGCCGGCTGACCAGCGGACGCCACCAGATCAAGGACGCCCAGAGTGATGCCCGTTTCTGCCAGCGCCTGAGCAAGGGCCAGTTCGACACTGTTGGCGGTTATCTGCGTATGGGTCCGGACAGAGGACAGGAACAACGTGACGATGAGAGCTAACAGTGTCACCGTCCAAAGCACAGGGACAAGCGTGAAGCCCGCTTGCCCGCCACTCGCCTTGTCCGGCCGCACATCCTCCACGCCACACTCCTCACACTCAGCGCACCAGCAATCTGTCCACGTTCTCGCGCCGCTTCGGCGGCATGGTATGGTTCGGCCGCAGCGACAGATCGATCCGCTCGCGGAACTCGTCGGTGATGGCATTGGCCTGATGCATATTACGCACCACGCGCGGTGTAATGATGATCAGCAGCTCAGTCCGTTTGATCTGGTCGTCCTTGTGCTTGAACAGATTGCCGATCACAGGAATGTCGCCAACCAGCGGGATCTGTTCCTTGGTCAGATTATCGCGCTCCTGGATCAGGCCACCAAGCGTCAGGCCCTGGCCATCGGCCACCGACACCGTCGTATGGATCTTGCGCTGCTGGATGGTCGGAGAGTCAATCCCTGAGGTGCTGGTCTTGACGACGTTGCTGACCTCCTGCTCGATATCCAGTACCACATTGCCATTGTTGCTGATGCGCGGCGTGACATTCAAAATCACGCCCGTATTCTTGAACGAGATGGCATTCACGATGGGCGCGCCAGTCACCTGCACCCCGACAGCTTGCTGGGTGGCAATGGGGACTTCGTCGCCCACCTGAAGCGTCGCCTTGTGGTTGTCCATCACCATCAACGACGGCGACGAAATAACGTTCACATCCGTAATGTTGGCAAGCGCGCTCAAGGCCACTTTGATGCTGTCGGCATTCAGGAAATAAGAGAAGCCTGGGAACTGGGGGATAACGGCGCCATTAGCCAAATCCGAAAACGAGAAGCTGCCATGTTCGCCGTGCTGAAAAAACCAGCGCAAACCGTATTTCAACTCATCATCGAGCGAGACTTCCATAATGGTCGCCTCAAGCAAGACCTGATTGGCCTCGGTATCGATGGATTTGAGGATGGCCAGGATCTTCTGATAATCGCGCGGTTTGGCCATGATCAGTACGGAGTTGTTGGATTCGTCAGCCACGACCGACACGTCTGATGTGTTGTCGATAGGCTGCGCTTCGGCGCCCTGGCTGGCATCGCTTGCGCCGGTAGCGTCACGAGAAGGCAGCGCTGTTCCCAATGAAGCCGCTTGAGTTAAGGCCGCGGTCTGATCGCCAGCAGGCGGAGCATCGCCAGTCGCTGGAGGAGCAGCCGCCCCACTCGGAATGTTCTGCGCACTGTCCAGCGCAGGGGCCGGCGCGTTCGCGTTGGATTTGCTCACTGACTTGCTGGCAAACACCTTTTGCAGAAGCGTCGCCAGCTCAACCGCAGGCCGGAACTGGATGTGATATATGTAGGTCCGCTTGTCGTTGGCACCGCCTAGCGTGTCAAAGCGCTTGATCCAGGTATCCGCCTTGTTGAGAAATTCGGCGCGGGCGCTGATGACCAGCACGGATTTGAGCGCACGGTTCGGAATGAAGCGAACGACGCCCTTGTCCGCCTTGCCAATCTCGTTGGCAAACACCTCGTCGAGCTGGTGCACGATATCGACGGGATCGGCGAATTCCACCCGAAACAGGCCAAAGGACTTGCCCTTCATCCAGTCGACGTCGAAAATCTGGACGGCCTGGAGCATGGCATCCAGTTCGCTGCGGGTACCTCTGAGTATAAGCAGATTGCGGGTAGTGTCCGCGCGCACGACGCCGCCGCTGGCAACCATCGGCTTCAAGATTTCAGCCATTTCGGCCGCCGCGACATGAGCCAGCGGCACGACCTGAAGTTGGGTGCCCGAACCGCCTTCGTCCGAGCCGCCCGTGCCGGTATTGATCCGCACACCCGCCCCATTGGCCTGCGTCGCGGGTACGATTTTGTAAAAACCATTGTCCTCGATCAACGCGGCTCCCTTGGAGCGCAGCACCGTTTCGAAAATGGCAACCAGCGTATCCTTGGTAACGGGCGAGTTGGTCTGCATGGTCACGGTGCCGGTCACGGCTGGGTCCAGCACATAGTTGGCGCTGAGCGTATCGGCGAGCACCACCTTTGCGGCGTCAGCAATCGGCACATCGACCAGATTGAGCGTGATCGTACCATTGGTGCCCGTCTCGGCTTGCGGCTGCCAATTGCTCTGGCCGCTGAACTGATCACTGCCCTTTTCCAACCCCGAGAGTGTGCCCGGCGGGGCGTTGGAGCCCGAGAAGATCACACCATTGTTGGTGCGCGCGGCATTACGAACGCCCTGGATGTGTTCGGCAATCGAGGGATCAATTGTGGTCTGCGTATAGCGCAAGCCATCCGTGAGACTGCCGGCACAAGCGCTCAGGACCGCGGCCGTCCCAACGAGGCAAAGAGCCCACAAGGCGCGGCGCGAGGATCGCCACATGAAACCTGGCAGCACTGTCATGCTTGGTGGCACACCGGCGTGTTTCTACAAAAATTGAACAGTCAACGCGCAGCAACCACAAATGGACTCACCATATCGGCGGCCTTCCGCACTCCAATGCCTTTCATAAGCTGATTCTGGAAATCTCTCGGTGCTTTCCCTGACACCTATCAACAGCTTATTGCGTTTGGGCCGGAGTCGCCGTTCCGGCCGCCGCCTGCTGTCCAGCGCGTTTGGTCTCAGCCTCGAGATAAGAGAGGAGGTCCGCGACATCATTGTCGGCCAAGCCAATGTTCGGCATCTTGACACCTTTGAATTTCGCCATCAGCTCCATCGTCTGAGGATCCTTCTGGGCGCGCATGGCATCAGGCGTCATGATCAAGCTCTTCAGCCAATCGGCCTTACGGCGTGCGACCACGCCCTTCAGATCGGGGCCAATCCTGTCGCCGCCGCCGACGCTGTGGCAGGAGGAGCAGGCCTTGATAAACAGCGCTTCGCCAGCCTGGCTGCCAACCGCGTGCGGCTTGGTTCCGTCTGCGATCACCAGGTGATGCGGGGTTGCACGCCAGACCGGGTCCATCTCGAGCACCGTCTTGACGGCAATCTCGTAGTCCTCGAACGACGACAGTTTGGTCCACTCGCCCGTCGCGTCATTGCCTAGCGCCGCTTCGGTACGGTGGGCACTGAGCACCAGGCTGCGCTCACCGAACTTCGCCCGGATCGCGAACAGGTCTTCTTTCTTTCCGGTGAGGAAAAGCCAGCCGGGGCCTGCTTCGAAGGCGTCGGCATAGTCTTTCAGCACCTGCTGCGTGTCGTGCTCAGGATCGACCGTGATTGAATAGATGAAAATGTCCTTACCCACTCGGTCACCTAGACGCCGCCGGACTTCGGCCATGCGCGATGTCATCAGTGGGCAGACCGTCTGGCAGTTCGTGAACATGAAGTTGATGATGACAATCTTGTCCTTCACAAGATCCTGATAGAACTGATAGGTCTTGCCATCCTGGCTGGTGACCGGCAGGTTTGGGAAAAAGCCGTCGCCCCAGGGCGACCCTGCAGGCGCGGCTTGCGCGGCCGGGGCGGCAATTGCGAGCGCGGCAGCAAGGACGAACAAGCGTATGAGGAACATCGGCATAGGGCATCCATCCGCGCGGTGAGGCTCTGAGTTTGGGCACGGCGAACCAGGCCGCCCGGTCAGGCGGCCTGGCATAGACTGCCGGCATCAGGCCGGCTTGTTGAAGTTGCCACTTGCCTCAGGCAATTCTTCCGGCGTCATGTAAGTCACACCGTCGGGCGTCGGGATCGGTGTCGGCCAGACGCGGTACTGCTTGTTGGGAATATCGTAGCGCAGCAGCATCGCCCAATCTTCATGCACCGTATTGTGGCAGTGATTGACATAGGCACCACCAAATTCGCCCCATTGGATTTGGAATTGCACGGTCCCGGCCGGGCGCAACCGCCAGACGTCCTTGCGCACCAGCTTCTCGGTCGGTCCAATCGGGCCGTTGCCACGATTCATCGTGATGCCTTCTTCGAAGTGCAGATGGATCGGGTGGTCCCAGCCGCCGCCACCATTGATGTAGGTCCAATGCTCGATCTCGCCGGGCTGACCCGCCACGATGGAGACCCGGTTGCCGTTGAGTGAATGCGCAGCCTGGCCGTTGACCTTGATGCTCCAAGGGAACGCGGTCTGGATCTCGGCACAATCGGGAATGCAGACGCCACCGGGATTGTTGCGCGAATCGCCATTGGTAAAGCGGCCCCATTCGACGACCCGCTCGCGCACCGGAGCCACGATCGGGATCTGCTCGGTGAGTTTCAGAGGTATCTTACTCTTGTCATTGTTGTAGCCGCAGCAATTGGCAAGCGTGTTCCATTGTGTCGGATCATCGACGCTCTGCACCGAACTGACGACCCGGAACTTCATGATCGGGCCAACAGCGGTGTCCACGGGCGTGCCGGCAATTGCCGCACCCAGGGCCAGCGCGACATCCGGTTTGCGGCCATCTGTCTGCTGCAGCACATTGACCAATTGCGCCCAATCGCCGACGCGCAACCGCGAGAAGTCGACAATGATGTCGTAGCGTTCGGCGATACCCTGCTGATCGAGTTGAAACATCATCACGGGGCTGACGATAAAATTGCCGTCATTGGCGATGAACTGGAACGGCATCGGAACGCCGGTGCTGGTGGTCAGTGCCAACTGCACAAAGCGCGACATGCACGAGTTCAAAATGCGGAACCGGTATTTGCGGGGCAGCACATCCATCACCGGCGCATAGGTATGGTTAACATTCAGCCGGTCGCCCAGGAAGCCGTCGGTATTGAAAATGTCGAAGAACAGCTGGCCATCGGGACTGGTCGCAAAATCCGACACCATGATGTTGACATCGAAATCCACGTTGCCCCAAGGCAACCAGATGCCACTCGGCAATTGCAGATTAACGCCATCGTTGACGCGCTCGGCACCACGGTCGGGACCACTATACATGTTCACCATGCCGGCATGTCCCTTGTAGACATTCTCGGCAGTGAAAAAGAAGCGGTGGTCATGGAACCAAAGCGTGCCCTGCAATTCGCGGAAGTCGCCGGGGACGCGCATCAGATCGCTCTGGCCGCGCTCGGGGTGATCGCCCGGGCCGGACGCACGGAAGTCACTGCCACTCTGGTATTGCGCCATATCGGCGCGCGCCAGGGTCGTACCCCAATGATAATCGTAGAACTGGCCAGGGAAATAATAGGCGTTGCAGGCACCGTCTGAGACGGCGCCGTTGTGAGCGTTGTGGAAGTGCGTCGTGCATTCAT
Source organism: Hyphomicrobiaceae bacterium (assembly GCA_025359185.1). Taxonomy (GTDB): domain Bacteria; phylum Pseudomonadota; class Alphaproteobacteria; order Rhizobiales; family Hyphomicrobiaceae; genus JANYHF01. The sequence goes on from JANYHF010000112.1 coordinate 21,484, forward strand.
TGCGCCCGAACCCGCCATTGGCGGCCCGGTCAACCGGCAGCTTGTTATAGATGCGCATCAACATCGGCTCGCCGTAGCGCGCCTTAATCAAGGGAGCGGGAAGCATGCCCGTATTAACGTTGCCCTGGCCGAAGGACCAGACCGCGTTTGGCCCCTGCGACGCCAGCATCGGATGGAACTTGGTGCCGCTCTCGATTTGAGCCAGCGACATCACATAGCCCTTTTGCGGGAACACCTTGGTCCAACGCTGATGGGCGAAATTTTCGCCTGGCGGACGGCCTTCGCACGGGCCGCGATTGGTCAACGGGTTACGGTAGTCAGCCCCCTGCGCAGCGTTAAAATCCGTATGCCACGACATGCATTTGGCGACATGCTCACCAGCATAGTTTCCGGTGAATTGGGCCTGAGAATTCTGGTCCATGCCATTGACACCCACCAGAGGTGTGAGCGGCACAGGTGTCTGCACATTCAGACGGCGGAAGGGTTGCGAGAATTTGGTTGCGCCGAACATCGGGGTTGGCGGCACACCTGTTGGTACCGCGCCATAGGCGCTTTGGGCATAGGGGCTTAGACCGTTCTTGAGGGCGAGGCCACCAGCCGCCGTGAAGATTCCCCACCTGATCAAGTCACGCCGCGTGATCTGTCCGGCGCCGAGGGCCTGCACGATCTCGGCCCGGTTGTTGCGGGCATTCTGGGCTTCCCTCAGACGCACGCGTGATGCCTTCGGAGTCAGGTACATAGTTACACCACCCTTTCTTGCGGCCGGCCGTCGCGATCAGTGATGCCACTGCGCCAATCGGGCGGTCTTGCCTGCGTTACATCGAGGTTGCTTACGTTCCGAGTTTGGGCCAGCCTGCATGGCCTTGCCTGCATAAGCTGGAGGAAACCGGGTGCATAGTTCACTATATCTATGCCGGTATAATCAATTCATTCGTGGAGTTACGAAAGGGGCATAGGTCTGACTATTGCATAGACCGACGATCCTAGAGGCCTAAGGCCATAGTCCTAACAGGCGACTGAATGGCCTATGCCGTCATATATTTACTCTGGGAAGTTCAACCGGACTCTGCGCGTGATTTTAGGGCGCCGTTCGTGCCGGACTGGCCTTGGTCGCGTTGCTTGCGAGAGATTTCGCGTGTACGGACACTTTGTACAGCTCAAGTTTGGCCGACCGGCCTTGAGCTTCCAGCCGGATGCCAGTGGGCGAGATGGCGGTCAGACGCCACCCGGCTACGGTCGATCCCTCGCTGAACCACACGCCCTTAGGAGACTCGCTGCTGAGAATGAACGCGCGGGCATGGCCACGGATGATGGTGATGCCGCTGATACTGAGACCGTCTGGAGAGAGTTCAGCAACGGCGAGTTCGGGCACAACTTTGGCTCCGGACGGGCGGCGGGTCTTGGAAAACAGCGGCCGTTCCAAGGCTTCCAGAAAGCTATTGCGCGCCGCAAAAGCCAACTCGCGAGGCGCACTGCCTGCTGTCTGCGGTTGGGCTTTCGATGACGGAGGCTCGGCCAGCGGCAATTGCACCTCTATGGGCCTGACGAACAACGTCCAGCTCAGCATCGAGCCGCCCATCAGCGCGCCGGCGAGCAACACCGCGAAACTGGCTGGAAATGAGGAGGGCCGTCGCGCCATGGTCAAGTTCCCGCACTGATGGCAAAGGCGCCGATGACATCAAAACTGGCCTGAACCATCAGGTCTGCAGGTTGCGATGGGTCCGGCTCCACACCGACAAGCCGCGTTGTACCGCTGGTCCAATCGGCTGCATCAACAATGAGCACTGGCTTGATGGTCTCGATGGCATAGAGAAACTCGTGGATCTTGGCGAGATCTGCTGTCAGTTGCACACGCACGCCAATCAGGTGCAGGCCCTCGGCTTCGCGGGAGGGAATGCTGCCAACACTCTGCAGGCGAATGCCCGATTGCCGCGCCAGCTCATCGATCCGGGTTTGTAAGGCGGCAAGGGCCCCCGGCTCGCTCGGACCGGTCATGAAGGCCGCGCGATCTGTGGCCGCCATTTTACCGTCAACGTTGGCTCCCGGCACGGTATCAGCACGCAAATGCACAATCATCTGAGCCTTGGCCGCAATGTCTTCGGCTGTATCGCGATAGCGGTTCAGCAAGAACGATGGAAGCAGGACGCCAGCGGCAACCAACATGAGGGCCGCCAGGACAACCGCCATGGCTTTCCGCCCAAACCGGATCAGACTGATGCTCATGGCCGTGCAACCTCGCCGCCAGCTACCGCTTGGGGGGAAGGCGCTGGTAACGCCAGTTTAGCGCTGATCTCGAACTGCTCTGTACCCGTCGTTGCATTGTAGACAACCGGCGAAGTCAACGTGGCCTCAGAGATCAGCTTCGATTGCTGCAGGATCGCAATCAGCCCGGCCGCCGATTTCGCCTGGCCTGACATGGTGAGCGTTTCGCCTTCAAGATGAAGATTGGCCAGATAGGCGGTATCGGGCAGCAGCCGCGTGATGTCGGTCCAGATGGCAACGGCCAAAGGCCGCCGCGCGCGCATCGACAGCAGCGCGGACACACCCTTGGCCTCCCCGTCTGTCCGTTCGGCGGCGGCCCGCTGGGCCAGAGCCCGCGTCTTTGCCGCCGCAAACTGCTCCCCCACCGCAGCCAGCGCGAGATCCTGCCGGTGGAACGCCTGCCAGCAAATGAGGCAAACCATGGCGAGGCACGCTGTTGTCAGCCACCGCAATGGCCGCGCGTAGGGACCGCCAGATTGCACACTCGTATCCCTGGCGGCTCGAAGCTCGACGTTGAAGCCGGTGAGGTCATCACGCGCGCAATCGAGAGTATCGGGCACAAGGCCAAGTTCCGTGCACTGCGCAAGCGTACTATCGATGGCTGTCTGTTTGACGATCACTTGGGTGACACTCAGTGCCGAACGCTCACCCCGGCTCTGCCGCACCGTCCATCCAAACGCCACATCGGCCGCTTTCAGCGGGGTTGCCCGCTCGATGTCGAGTGCCAGCATCTGCTGTAATTTTGGACGCATGGCGGCTGGCACCGTCAGCTCCCGGACAAGGCAGACGGAGCGAGGCAGCCGCAGAACAATCGGCAGGCCTTTGGTTCGGGCCAGTCTCTGAGCCCGGCGCCGGAGATCTTGGCCAGCGGTCGCATCACCAGTCATGGCCACACAAAGTTGCCTAGGCAGTCTGGCACTGCCATCAATGAGCGAAACCCGGTCGGGCTCGGCCACGAGAGCCACGCACCGCCGCTCACTGTCCCCGGCGGCCCCAAACCAGTCCGGAACCAGCCCCGTGAGCTCGGCGCCCCACCAAGCAAGGAACCGTCGCCCCAAGCCAAACAGGCTGGACTGGGTGGCCGGGGTTGCATCAACCCGCGACGGCATTTTTGTGACTTGTGCTGACATTGCCTGCTGACGCGAAACGGAAATCGCCCCATGCAGGATCGCCGAAAATGTAGGCAGCGGCATCCGTCTTTGGTCTCAGTCTATTGGACCTGCTGCATAGACCTACTTATCTGCCAAGCTCCGGCGGAGCGGCTTCCTCATGTGAAGCGAGCCAGTTAATTATGTGACCCCAATGACGAATTTTCTAGACACTATTCGTAGGGACGCCAGTTTGGCTGAAGGTTTGGCTAGGCGGTTGACCCAAAGCGGCATACTCGATGCCGCCGGTCTGCAACGGGCCGAACGCGCGCAACAGCGCAGCGGCGAACGCTTTGACCGGGTGCTGACCCGGCTGGGGCTTGCTTCCGAGCGCGCCGTTGCCGATGCCATGAGCCTAACGCTTGCCCTGCCACTGATGAGCCAGGCCGATGTTCCACTGACCCGGGCGTTCGATACCCAGTTGCCTCTGGCCTACCTCAAAGAGCACCGTATTCTGCCTTTGAACGAGGCCGCCCACGGCGTGGCCCTTGCCATGGCCGATCCTCTCGACGAAGAGACCGCCAGCGCCGTTGCCTTTCTGCTCGAGCGCCCCGTTATCCGCCATGTTGCAACGGCCGGCGATATCGATACGGCTATTGAACAACTGTATACGGAGGGCCAGCCAGCTGACCGGGGTGATCTCGCCAACGCCTACAGCGATGACGCCAGCGAAGAAGACGTGGACAGGCTGAAAGATATCGCCAGCGAGGCGCCGATCATTCGCCTCGTGCAGCAGTTGATTGCCCGGGCGGTGGAGACGGAAGCCTCCGACGTGCATCTTGAGCCAGGCGAGGACGGTGTACGCGTCCGCTACCGCATTGACGGTGTGCTGCATACTGTCGAAACGCTACCGCCCGGCGTTAGGGCCGCCGTCACCTCCCGCGTGAAGATCATGGCACGTCTCAACATCGCGGAACGGCGGCTGCCGCAGGATGGGCGCATCCGCCTCGCCGTGCGCGGCAAGGACATTGATCTGCGTGTCTCGACCATGCCGACGCTTTACGGCGAGGGCGTTGTGTTGCGCATCCTCGACCGCAGCACCAATCGGCTGGACCTCGAAGATCTCGGTTTCCATGGCCCCGTCCTGGACGCCTTCCGCAGGGTGCTCGCTCAGCCAAACGGGATCGTGCTGGTGACAGGACCGACCGGCAGTGGCAAGACCACAACGCTCTACTCAGCGCTCGCGGGCCTCAACAGCGCCGAATTGAAACTGTTCACCGTCGAAGACCCCATCGAGTATCACCTCGCTGGCATCAATCAGATTCAGGTGCAGCCCAAAATCGGCCTGACCTTTGCGGCGGCCCTGCGTTCCATCCTTCGCCAGGACCCCGATATCATCATGATCGGGGAAATCCGCGATCTGGAGACGGCGCAGATTGCCATCCAAGCTTCTTTGACGGGCCATCTGGTGTTTTCGACGGTCCATACTAACAGCGCCGCCGCGACGGTGGTCCGGCTGCTCGATATGGGCATCGAAAGCTATCTTCTGGCCTCCAGCGTCACGGCGGTTGTCTCGCAACGCCTGGTGCGCCAGCTGTGCCGCGATTGCGCCAAGTCACGCGCGGTGCCCAAAGACATGCTGCGCAAACTTGTTGGCGACGCCTTTGCGATCAGCGATGTGGCGGCCATCGATACGCATATTGCAGCGCATACCTATGAACTGAAATCGGCCGCCGGCTGCCCATCATGCCGCCACACCGGCTACGCTGGCCGCACCGCCGTGCTCGAACTCCTGGAAATGACCGATGGTGTCAAGGAACACATTGTTGAAGGGGCCTCGGAGCAGCGCATCGAAAAGGCAGGCCACGCAGCAGGCATGGTCAGTATGTATCGCGATGGCCTGCAAAAGGTGCTGACGGGTGAGACCACCCTGGAGGAAGTCCTGCAAGTCACCCGGATCCGCTGATGCCACGCTTTTCTTACAGTGCCTATGACGGCTCGGGGCGCCTGCGGCTCGGCGAGGTTGAAGCGCCTGCGTTGGCCGCCGTCCTCGACAGGCTACGCGGTGAAGGGCTGTTTCCGTTTGAGACCGGCGAAGTCACAGGGGTAGCAACAACGCCCTGGTGGCGCCGTGAGCTGACCTTTGCCAAGCCGATTGGCCGCAACGGCCTACAACAGGTCACACGCGAGCTTGCCACGCTTCTGTCGGCCGAACTGCCGCTGGACGAAGCCTTAAGACTTGTGGTGATGCAATCGCCGTCCGGGCGGATGCGCACTGTCATGAGTAAGGTGCTCGCCCGGGTGCTCGATGGCGATTCACTCTCGGCAGCGATGCAAACGCAAGGCACCGAATTTCCGGACTACTATGTCGGCATTCTGGCCGCCGGTGAGGCCTCCGGCACATTGCCCGCCGTCTTCGAGGATATGGCCAGGTATCTGGACAAGGCCGCCGAAATACGCGCGCGCATCACTTCGGCGCTGATCTATCCGATGGTGCTGGTGGCCGCGGCCATTGCAGCCATCGCCCTGGTGCTGATGGTTCTGGTCCCCGCATTGATACCCGTCTTTGCCGACGCCGGGACTGAACCACCTTTGACATTGCAACTGATGCTCGCCCTGCACGATATCATTCTGGTCTATTGGCCTGCTATCCTTGGTGGCATTGCGGTCATGCTGGCCGTTAGCCGTCTGGCCCTCTCCGATCAGACAGTGAAAGTCGCGCGGGACCGGCTGCTGCTCCGTATTCCGCTCATCGGATCAATGATCACCGGCACGGAATTGGCAAGGTTTGCCCGTGTGCTGGCAACCTTACAGCGCAACGGCGTGCCGCTCTTGAGCGCGCTCGCCATTGGCCAAAGCCTGACGCGCAATGCCAGCCTACGTAAGGCACTTGCCGGAGTGGCCGCCAAGGTGAAGGAGGGTGGCGGGCTGTCACGCCCCCTGGCCGAGGCTGGCGTCATCCCGCCGCTCTTTGTGCGTCTGGTAAGCGTGGGCGAAGAGACAGGGCAACTCGACCGTATGCTGACCCATATTGCTGGCATTTACGAGGTTCAGATCCAGCGCCGGATTGATACGCTCATGGCTCTCCTCACACCGGCGCTGACGCTGATCATCGGGCTGGGCGTTGGCGGACTGATTCTGTCCGTCATGAACGCCATCTTGAGTGTCAACGACATGGCCTTCAAATGACGGCCCCGGCACACCGTCATCATCGGACGCAAGCGGGCTTCACCTTGCTGGAAATGCTGGTGGCGCTTGGGATTGCCGCACTTGTTGTGTCTCTTGCGACAGCGCGGCTGCAAGGCGGGGCCGGTTCATCCCTTTCTCTGGAAGCCATGGCGCGCGTGATGGCACAGCAAATGCACGCCCTGCGCTCGACGGCGATCCGGCAGCACAGCGCGCAAATCTACCAGGTCGATTTTGCGGCCCACGAAGCCACCGCATCAACCGGGTTGCGCCAAGTCATACCGGCAAGCATTGGCCTGTCGGGCGCTGGCTCTGGCGGGGGCGCGAGAGTGCGCATTGTCTTCTTTCCAGATGGGTCGTCATCGGGAGGAGCGTTCGCCGTGCAAAGGAACGGCAGCAAAGCGACAGTGACTGTTGACTGGTTGACAGGCCAACCCTCGCTGCACGTGGCGAGGTAGTCTGATGACCAAGGATGGGCAATCGGGGTTCACACTGCTGGAAACCCTGGTAGCGATGGCGATCCTCAGCATCGCCCTGGTCACGCTGTTTCGCGCGGCTGCCGGCGGAATGCAGGGGTTGGACCGGACGGACCGCAGTGCCACGGCCGCCGCCATCGCCATCTCCCGGCTCGAAGCCGCAGGTCAGGACGGTGCCACTTCGGGCAAGGTGGTGGGCGGATATTCATGGCGTGTACAGACGGAACCGTATGGGGAGCCAGGAGGATTGTCTAGCGCGGCCGGACCTGCGGCACATTGGGTGACTGTGTCGGTGGGCTGGCGCGGGAGCCCCGGCGACCAACCCCAAACCCTGGTTCTGCGGTCTCTGGCGATGGATCAGATGCCATGACACGACAGCAGCCAAGAAGGCCCAGGACGACTAAAGATGCAGGTTTCACGATCCTCGAAATGCTGGTGTCGCTGGCGCTGATGGCGTCGGTGGCCACGTTCCTGGCTGGCGGCGTGCGGTTCGGGCATCGCGTCTGGGATCTGACAGGGCAGATCGATCAACTGGCCTCGATCGGTGCCGTGCGGGAGGCGCTGCATCAGCGGATCAGCAGCGCGCTCCCGGTGCTGGAACTGGAAGCCGATGGCAGTCTGCCGCTGGCGTTCAAGGGCGGGCCGGCCGAACTGACGTTCGTTGCCGCTCTGCCGGACCGTCAGCAACCTGCCGGGCTGTATAAGCTACGATTGGCGATGGCGGTCAACGATCTCTCGCTCGACGTCTCCAACTTTCAACAACGCTTTGCTGGCGGCGCTTTGCCCGGCACCCAGTCACGGTCCCAACTGTTGGTTAAAGTTTCCCGTCTCAAGCTGCGTTATTACGGAGCCGCCGAACCAGGTGACGTGAAATCATGGCAGATGGACTGGCATCGCGCGGATGCATTGCCTGATCTGGCCGGCGTGACGATTGAGTTCCCAGACGCTGATTTGCGGCAATGGCCCGAACTGATCATCCGTTTCCAGTCCAGAACGCCATGACAGCACTGGTACCGTTTCACCAGCTGACAACATCCCGGTTCTCGCCATCGCCGCCAGCCGCATTGTCCCGGCCAAGTGACACGACGTCAAACGCTCCGTGTTCACCCGGAAACCGGTAGACGTAGGGCTGCCCCCACGGATCGTTGATAGCTTCAGCTTTCTTGAGATAGGGACCGCGCCAGCGCGCCGTACCGCTGGGCGCATTGACTAGCGCCCTGAGACCGTCTTGCGGGCCGGGATAGCGGCCAACATCGAGATAATAGAGTTCGAGGGCTTCGGCGATATGCCCGATCTGGACCTTGGCCGTTTCAGACCGCGCCGTACCCACATATTTCAAGACTTGCGGACCGACGAGGGCGCCAACGAGTGCGATAATGCTCAATACGACAAGCATCTCAACCAGTGTGAAACCAGAATCGCTGCGCAACGGCTGTCCGTGAGAGGGTCTTTGATGGTTTCCAGCGGTACAAGCGGCACTCTGCACGATTCCCTCCAATACGTTCTCTATCATTGCCTCCGCCCGCAGGCGGAATCGCAGATCACTCACGACACAGTACTTAACGGCCCGTAAAGCCAGACGAGCCAGATCCCCAGCGATAGCGCCGGTCCAAACGGAACGGGGGTTGACGCATCAATTCCGCCTCGCCGTTTCCAACTGAACAGAACCTGCGCAGATGCCAGCAGGCAGGCCCAAAGCAGTACCGTCGGCAGAGCCTCAACACCGAGCCAGGCTCCGCCAGCCGCCAGCAGTTTGGCATCGCCCAGCCCCAACCCCTCGCAACCACGATACCGCTGGTAAACCGCAGCCGTGAACCGGAGGATCGCATAGCCCGCGATCGCGGCAACCACATGCCACCGGCAGTCGTCGATGCAAATCCACCAGGTCGCGATCAGTCCGCACACTAGCAGCGGCAAGGTCAGGCAATCCGGCAGCCGGAACGTCCGGACATCGATAATGCTCAATGCAATCAACCCGGCCGCCAGCACGGCTGACGCCACAACAACAGCCGTGTCCGCAACGCCGGCGCTGGCTGCCCAGAAGGGCGCACCGACCAGGGCGAACAGTCCGATCAGGACGGCCGCTACCAAAGCCGCCTGATCGAAGGCTGGTGTCCGTAGTGAGTCCGCCATCATGGCATTGCCTTTCCGTGTTGTGCTGCCAGCTAGCGCAGGGTCCTCAAAAGTTGAAGTCACTGGCCGAGAGTGTAAAGTTTATGACACTGCTCACCGCAGGACTGCTCCATCGCGTGGGACTTACCTCGGCTGACTGTACTGTTGCCGATAAGGACGCCTGTCCACAACCTACCATTGAATGGTCATTTGCAGGGCCTGAGGTCCAACCGCTTCAGACTTTGGTTGAACGGCTTGTTAGGATTTACCCGCCTGCAGACGCGCGGCAGCGCGCCGTTTTACCCGGCAATTCAAGTCTCTGCTGGCTAGGCGATCGAGCTGACGACTACTGCAGCGTGGCAAGGGGTGGCGGGCCGTCGCCCGTCATCGGCATTCGCCGTTGTCAGACGGGTGAGCGCCGCTGGCCCCTACGCCGGTAGGTGACGTCCACCCAATTGCCCTGTCTGTCCTGGCCGCCCTGCGCTCAGTGCGAGTGACAACATCGCACCCTAGCGGCATGATCCGAGGGCGAAATGCCCGATTGATCCATTTCGCAGTTCGCAATTGTGTCAGCCCGTGCCACTTTGAGGCAGATGCCGAAGCAGAGCGGTTGTGACAGCACGGTTGGTGGACTTGCAGCCATGAACGACGGATTGCGAACAGCTGCAATGGCGCGGGCAGGGCTACGGCACGATCGATGCAAATCGGCAACGTTGTTGAAAGGTCGTGTATCCGTTGCCGCGTCGAGCGCCTGTGGCACCGGGGCGGGCCGAGAGGTTTCATGATCGCTGCGCGCAGATTATCGGCACCATTTCAGTTCTGGGATTTAATTTCCGGGGCCTGGCTCCAGCTCAGCCTGGTCAACCAATTCACGCTGGCGGCTTGTCCTGTCGTGTTCATCGCCATGCTGGCTATCGGGTCGTGGGTCAGCGACAGCATCGAAAACGCCGTCGCCACGAATTCGGCCGTTGAGACGGTGCTCTATGTGGATTCTCTGGTGACGCCGCTGGTCCAGGATCTGGAGTCCGGTATGACCATTAGCGACGCACACAGGCAGACGCTGGATCAAGTCTTTTCAACGGCAGCAGCCAACAAGGTCATCATCAGGGCCAAAGTCTGGCGGCCCAAAAACACGGTTGCGTACAGCAATTTAAAGGAGATTATCGGGGTCAATTTCCCGTTGTCGTCAAATCTTGAAGCCGCCTGGGGAGGGGCGGTGTTTGTTGAGTTCAACAATCTCATCAATGAAGAGAACAGGACAGAAAAGCTGTTAGGCGTGCCGCTGCTGGAAATCTATGCTCCCGTGCGCAGCCTGACCACACATAAAATCATCGCAGTTGCGGAGATCTATCAGCGTGCGGACGGTCTCGCCGCCGACCTCGCCAAGGCAAAAATCATCGTCTGGTCGATTGTTGCTGGTACGATGCTGACCATGTTGAGCCTGCTGACGTTGATCGTGCAGCGTGGCAGCCATACGATTGATAACCAGAAAACGGTTCTCGAATCCCAGATCGATCAATTGTCTAAAACGCTGGAACAGAACGAGGCGCTGCGCTCGCACCTGGTGCTTGCCTACAATCGCACGGCTGAGATCAATGAACGCTTCCTGCGCAAGCTCGGCGCCGATCTGCATGACGGAACCGCGCAACTCTTGGGGCTTGCCCTGCTGCGGCTGGATTCTCTCAAACCTGCGTTTCCGATGAAAGAGAGCGACGTCACCGCCAAGCAGGGCAATTTCACGATGGTGAAACGGGCGCTGTCGGACGCCTTGCAAGAGGTCCGGCAGATCAGCGCGGGGCTCGTGCTGCCAGAACTGAACAAGATGACATTGTCAGAAGCGTTGCACCTGGCTATCCGCCTGCATGAGCAACGCACTGGCACAACGGTTGCATTCAAACTCAACAGAGCACTTGACCATTGCACCGATGACATGAAAGCGTGCATTTACAGGTTCGTGCAAGAGGGCTTGAACAATGCCTACCGGCACGCTGGCGGCAACGGTCAGTCGTTGCGTGCAGAAATTGTAGACGGATTGCTCGAAGTTGAAGTTGCGGACAAAGGGCCTGGTTTTGCTGTTCAACCGCAAATTGGCTCGAATACCGGACTAGGCCTGGTTGGTCTCAGAGACCGGGTCAGTTCGCTAGGCGGTACCTTGGAGCTTAGGGTGCTTCCCGATGGGGGGAGCGCCTTGCTGGCTCGGTTCTCGAACTTTCTTCGAGTGGTTGGCGATGAGTGACAAAACCCGCATTGGCATTTTCGATGATCATCCGTTGTTCCGGCAGGGTGTTGTGCTGACGCTTCAGGCCGAGCCCGATTTCGACATCGTGGCGACTGGCGCATCCGCCCAGCAAGCCTTGCAGGCCGCCGAACGGGAGCTTCCCGATCTGATGCTCCTGGACGTCAATATGCCCGGCGACGGCATCAAGGCAGCGCGCGATATTTCGTATTCCTGCCCCACGGTGAAAATTGTCATGCTGACGGTTTCGGAAGACGAACCGCATCTGTCGGCTGCGCTGGCTGCTGGCGCTCGCGGCTATGCGTTGAAGGGCATCGGTGGCGACTCCCTGGTGCAGATCCTGAGATCTGTTGCGGCTGGCGAATCTTATGTCTCACCGGCCCTGGCAGCGCGCGTCCTCAAAAGCATGCAAGCCACCACGTCAGCCCCCGTCAGCGCACAAGATCAATTGTGCCGGCTGACCGCGCGCGAGCAACAGATACTGGCGGGTCTCTCCAGTGGCATGACCAATAAGGAAATCGCCCGTCTGCTGACGCTAAGTGAAAAGACGATCAAGCACTATGTGACCAATATCTTGCAAAAGTTGCAGGTGCGTAACCGGGTCGAGGCGGCACTGTCGTACCGGCTTGCCAAACCAGCTGGCACCCCCTAGCCGCAACCTTGCAGCGCCGAGACTTTAGTCTGGCTCCTTTCGGCAGTTAACAACTCCTGCCAAATGGGCCTATTGTCAGAGTGATATCGTTGCAATTGTCTGCCGTGTCAGGTGCAGTAGCGTACGGAGTGCGAGCACATGCGGGTCATGGCGTCATTTCCCCTGAAGACTGCGGTAACAGCCCTGGCGTTTCTTCTGGTCGCCCCGGCGGTGGGACATTGCGGTTCGTCAACCAACAGTGGCGATCAAAACCAAGCCTATCAAAGGCGAATGTCCGGTGACGTGCGGCCGCTTGAAGTCGTGATGAGTCAATCGCAATCCCTGGGCACGGTGTTGGACGCGCGCCTTATCGGGAACAGCTACCGCCTGAAGATCCTGTCGTCAACCGGACACGTCAGAACTGTTTTCGTCGACGCCACCACCGGTAGCAGATCCCAGTCAGGCAGCAGCGCAGGTGGTGGCCGTGGCGGCTCCGATGGCGGTAGCGGCGAGGGCGGCTCAGACAGTGGGGGTGATAAGAGTGGCTCAGGCGATGGCAGCAAAAGTGGTTCCGACAGGGGCAGCGGTCAAGGTGGCGGTGAAGGTGGTTCCGGCAAAGGTGGCGGTGAAGGTGGTCTCGGCAGCGGTGGCGGCAAAGGTGGCGGAAACGATTGATCCCTCACACGCCTAGCGGCAATCCGAACACGTTGGCAGCAAGAGTCATGTTCCAGGAGGATCGCGTCAAGTCGAATATCACATGATTGAAAGTCACGTTCACATGGCACCGAACACTGCGGCGTGGCCGGATTAAGGGGTTTTTTGCCGGGCCCCGGTTTTTATCACCAAGCTGCTACCGATACTGGGGTCTACGGATTGTTCGCGACGAAATCATTACGCTTTAGACTGATCCTTGCGGCCATCGTCGTGATTCTGGTTGCCCTGCAAATTGCTGGGGTCGCGCTTTACCTTGTTTTTGAGCGCAGCGTCTACCGGCAAGTCGATCTCGATCTTGGGGCCGATCTTGATCAATTGACGGCCTCCCTGGTCATCGGCCCGAGGGGCGTTGCCTCGCTCTCTGAAGACATCTCTGACCCGTATTTTGCCCGCCCATTGAGCGGGCGCTATTGGCAGATATCCTCCAGTGGCAAGCGGCTGCTGGCGTCCCGGTCGCTATGGGATGCCACGCTGACCCTGCCAGTGATAGCCAGTAAAACTGGCGTGATGGCGCCGGTCTACGTGGCAGGGCCAGCCAGGCAGCAACTCTATGGGCTTTGGCGCACGATCGATTTCAACGACGATCCGGCCAAACCAACCGACACCTCCTATCAGATCGTGGTCGCGCGTGACCAAGCAGAGATCGACGCGCTTGGATCAGACTTCCGCACCGATTTGGTGTTTGCACTGGGCGGGTTGGCGGCATTGTTAATCCTGGCGTCGGTGGCTCAAGTAAGCGTGGGGTTGTGGCCACTTGAGCAGCTGCGCAGGGGGCTGGCGAAAGTGCGCTCGGGCGAAGAGATGAGGATTTCAACGGAGTATCCAGATGAGGTACGGCCGCTGATCGAGGAAGCCAACCGGCTTCTGGCAGCACAAGAGCGGGCCATTCTGAAGGCCAGGGCCCGGACCAGTGATCTCGCCAGCAGCCTCAAATCACCACTGACAGCGATCGCTATTCAGATCGCTGAACAACGCGATTTCAATGGGCAATCGAGTCAAAACCGCGCCATCGCCTACCATTTGACCCGTATGAACGACACCTTGGAGCGTGAGCTTGAGCGGGCCAAAATTTCCCACACTCAAGGTGCCCCACGGCGGGCTGACCTGCCGCACGTCGTTCGCAATTTGCTGCCCGTGATCCAACGCCTGCCACGTGGCGACGCCATCAGTTGGCTGATCGACTGTCCAGGAACACTGCATGTTGGTGTTGACGAATCAGAACTGACCGATTTGCTCGGCAATCTCATCAACAATGCCCGGAAATGGGCTGGTTCCCGCATCGTAGTTCGTGCCCGCGAGGATGGGGGGGTCGCCGAGATTATCATCGAGGACGATGGTCCAGGCGTGTCGGCCGCAGAGCGTGAAGCTGCCTTGCAGCGGCCTGCGCTTCCGGGACTGCCGGCAACAGGTCAAGGCAATGGCCTCAGCATCGCCAAAGAAACTGTCGAAGCTTACAATGGCAGGTTTGAACTTCTCGAATCCGAACTTGGCGGATTGCTGGCCCGGATCCGCCTCCCGGTGATTCAGCCGGCCAGCGAGTAGTCCAGCCTTCAGGCAACAGGTGCGTCCAATGCGGTGAGATCACTGAAACTAGCGTCACTCGCCAGCAAGCGAGCCGCCAATTCCGGACTGACATACCGGCCACCGGACAAAATTTTGCGCGCCACCGCGATCAAGTCCGAACCCGTGATCCCTTTGGACACGTAACCCCGGGCGCCAGCAGTGAGGGCCGATTTGACGATGTCCATATCTTCCCGAATCGAGACCATCAGCAAAAGCGCCCTGGGGTTCTCTGCGATGATACTAGCTGCCGCTTCGACGCCGCCGCCCGGCATACTGACATCCAGCGTGATGAGATCGGGCGAGAGGTCCCGCGCCAGCCGGACCGCATCGCCCGCCGAGCCGCCATCACCGACAATGTCAAAATCGGGCTCCTCCCCGAACGTCTCGGCAAGACCCCGGCGAACGAGCGGATGGTCATCGACGACGGCAATCCTGAATCGCTTGGTCATGGGCGGTTATTCCTGGTGACGCAGGGACTGTTCACCGAAAGTCGCGGTGAGCGCCGTTCCCGATGCCGCACAACTCTTGATGTCGAGTGTCCCGCCCACGGCTACAATTCTTGCCTGCATTCCGCTGAGACCCAGCCCACGCCCTGCTGTCGTCACAGCATCGAAACCATCCCCCGCGTCCGAGACAATAATCCGCAGCTGCTCACCGAAGTGAACGCTCACTTTCTGCCCCTTGCCTTTTGCGTGCCGGAAGGCATTGGAAAGTCCCTCCTGAACAAAGCGATAGACGCTGATCTTGATGGATTGCGGCACCTGCGCCGGAAGGCTGTCGAGTTCCAGCGCTACTTGAGTATCCGTATGCTCCTGATGCTGGGTGACAACCCGGCGAATGGCGTCCTCCAATGTCGCAGAATTGAGGCTAGGCAGCGACAAGCCGGCCGACGTATTGCGCACCTCCCGAAGCGAGTCCGATACAGCGGCATGAACCTGCCGCAGATCCGCGAGGCCCTTGTCATCACCCGTCTTCTCAATGATTTTGCTCAAACGATTGAGCCGCAACATGCAATAGACCAGAAGCTGCGCTGGCCCATCATGAAGGTCAGCACCGATCTTCTGAAGCATACGCTCCTTTATCTCTTCATTCGCCTTCGATGACTGCTGAAGCGTCAGGCGCAACTGTTCGTTCTGGGTATAAAGCGCGCGCAGTTCGGCAAGCGCGGTCTCCAATTGTGCGGCCTGGCGCTCGCGGACTTGCAACTCGGCCGCCAAGGCCGCCTTTGACTCACGCGTTGTCCGCACAAACGGTTCAGCCACCCAGAAATAGATAAATGGCGCGGCTGTCAGGGTGAGGACGGTCGCATCGGTCAGGCCCAGCAGCAGAACAGTTTCGTCGATTTGCCAATGGGCAAAAGTCATCATGATCAAGGCTTCGACGACGTAGTCGATGACTGCGATACGAACCATGATCCGCATCATTTCGCGCGTCTGAGGCTGACGGCCCCAATCTAGAACCCGGTTGTAAATCGCCGTCGCGAAAACCCGGCCATCTGACAAGCTGGTGAATAACCGCTTGGGGTCAAATCGGGAGCCCATCTGGAAATTCGGCTCGGCCATAGCGGCTCCTAACGAATCTGAGGCGATCCAAACACCAAACCGGTCTGCTGCAAGCTCCGGGCCATCATGGCACACAGCCGGGCCAAATGCGTGCTGGACCTGTTTGTCCCAGTCCCCGCGAGCAGCTTATGACGCAGGGGAGCAAGAACTCGCACACAACTCAGTCCAAAGAACGCAGCGAAACTGGCCAACCACATCAATCTGCGTTCCGGTCAGGCAGGCTGGCTGGCGTCGCCGGTGTCCTCATTGCCAACATATGCAAGGAGCCCGATTGCGGCCACGTCTGTCGTCCCTCGCAGAGCAGCCCATTACCCTTTTGAAAGCTGTGCTGAAAGTGCTTTCAGAGAGATTGCCGAGCGAGGGCGCGATGACGCGAATGGAGTCGTATCGACCGTCGTCAACGGAACGGCTGTCTGGCCAGAGTGGGCCTAGGTTTTGCCTGTCGAGTCATCCATCGAAAATGGCTTTGTTCCGACCTTGCATCCTGAGGTCGATGTAGAAGGTCCAGGGAGGGCGACGGACGTCACGCAGACTTCAAGTGGAGTTGACGCGAAATTCCATTGGCCGTCTGCTAGCCTCGCACCTATGAAAAAACTCTTTTGGCCGCAAGATGATCTGTCCTGCCTCATGAGCATGGCACAAGCAGGTGACAAACTAGCTTACAGCAGTTTGCTGGGTCAGTTGTTGCCGATCCTTCGTGCCTATGTTCGACGCCAGTTCGCAGGCCGGTCCCCGAACGATTTTGAGGATACTGTCCAAGACATCCTGCTTTCGCTCCACTCAGTTCGGGCGACCTATAACCCCGCGCGGCCGGCCCTGCCTTGGGTGCTCGGCATCGCTGCCAACCGCATTGCCGATGCCAAGCGTCACGCTGCCCGTCTGTATTCCCGAGAAACACTGGTCGACACTCTGCCGGACACACATTTCGCTGCCGATGTAGGTGAAACGGCACACGGCTATGGCGACGTCGAAGCGCTTCACCGGGCCATCGCAACACTTCCGGCGGGCCAAATGATTGCCATGCAGCTTGTGAAGCTCCGGGAGATGTCGTTGACAGAGGCTGCCGCGGCAAGCGGCATGAGCACGGCCGCGCTCAAGTCAGCGGTGCGCCGTGGCGTAGACGCATTGCGAAACAGGTTGGAAAATGCGCACGGATGAACTGATTGAGCTGCTTGCCTCCGATCTCACTCCCGTTCGGCCGTTGCCGCCGCCATGGCTGAGAACATTGCTCTGGCTAGGTATCGCAGCTGCGGGGCTCATTGGCGTTGTGCTCGTCATGGCTCCACGGCCGGAACTTGCCGAAAGGCTTCGGGAAACACGCTTCCTAATCGAACTGTCCGCCATTGCCGTGACGGCGATCCTTGCCGCCATGGCCGCCTTTGCCATCAGCATTCCTGGTTCCCATGGCAGCCTAATGCTGCTGCCGCTGCCGGGAGCCTTGGTCTGGCTCGCAAGCTTAGGCGATGGGTGCCGGCAGGCCTGGGTTGCTGATGGCGGTTTTGGTCCGCATTTCGCCTTGGATTGGGGGTGCATCCCAATCATGCTCTTGGCGATGACCTCGCCGGCACTGGCAATGCTGGCGATGCTGCGCAGGAGCGCCCAAGTTGCTCCGGCGCGGAGCGCGATTCTTGGTGCATTAGCTGCAACTGCGCTGGGTAGCTTTGCTCTGAAGCTGCTGCATGTGCACGACACCAGCATCCTTGTGCTGACTTGGCTCGTGGCAAGTATCGCAATCACAGCCAGTTTCGCTAGGGTGCTGGCTCGGCTTGCACTCACGGCCCACCGGCTCACGCCAACGTGAACCTGGGCGCTGTATTCGTGATCGGGCGGGCGCAACTTTTCCAGCTGCCAGGACGAAGTTATGAAAGCAGGCCCTCCCGGCCTGCCTCAACCGGCCCACAAGGCCGAAACCGAACAGTTGGAGGACCCTATGTCCAATCGTATCCTGTCTGCCGTCGTCGCTTCCGCATTCGCCGCTGCGCTTGGCTCATTCGCTGCCCCGGCCAATGCGGCCATGACTGACGCCGAGATGAAGAAAATGATGGAAGAGAACCAGGCCAAGACGATGGAGAAAATGAAGAAGGGCAATTTCGAGGAGTGCTACGGCGTCGCCTTGAAGGGCCAGAACGACTGCTTCGCGGGCGCCGGCACGACATGCGCTGGCACTGCAGCTGCCGACTACCAGGGCAACGCCTGGAAGCTGGTCGATAAGGGCACCTGTGAAGCTATGACCACACCCAAGGGCAAGGGCAGCCTGAAGGCGATCGCTATGTAATTGGGTCTTTCGACCCAGAAGCTCGGCTTGAGGCGGATTTCGATCCGCCTTGAGACTTTGCTGCATCTAACCCGTTAGGATCTGAGCTTGGCCATTCCACGTGTCGTCGGGGCGTCCAGACATTCTGCCGTGCCCAAGCGCGCCGGCGTGGGCCTGAAGCCCGAGCACTACCGCACCATCCTCGAAACCCAGCCGGACCTGGGCTTTTTCGAAGTGCATGCCGAGAACTATATGGGCGCGGGCGGCCCGCCGCATCGCTACCTTACCCGCATCCGCGAAACCTATCCCCTGTCGCTGCATGGCGTTGGCCTCTCCATCGGCGGCACGGATCGGCTCGACAAAGATCACCTCAAGCGGCTTGCCGGCCTGCTCGCCCGCTATGAGCCGGGCCTGTTTTCGGAGCATCTTGCCTGGTCGACACATGATACGGCGTACTACGACGACCTGTTGCCGGTTCCATATACTGAAGAAACGCTGTCGTGCGTGGTTGCCCACATCGACGAGGTGCAGACGTCGCTCGGCCGTCAGATGCTGTTGGAGAACCCCTCCACCTATTTCGCTTTTGCCGAAAGCACGTGGCCCGAGACGGACTTCATCGCCGAAGTTGCGCTGCGGTCGGGCTGCGGCCTGCTGCTTGACGTCAACAATGTGCAAGTAGCCTCGACCAATCAGAACTGGAATCCGGTCGCCTATATCGATGCGTTTCCGCTCAGGCATGTGCAAGAGATTCATCTCGGCGGCCATACGCCCGAGACTGACGAAAAGAACCGCCCACTGCTCATCGATACCCATGACCGGCCCGTGCATGCTGATGTCTGGGCGCTCTTTGCCTACGCCATCGGCAAATTGGGGCCGGTGCCAACCCTGATCGAATGGGATTCGAAACTGCCGGATTGGGCGGAACTTGCCGCCGAAGCCGCCCGTGCCGAAGCCGTCATGACCGCCCCTGCTCAGCCTGTGCGGGAGCTGCACCATGCCCGGGCTGTCTGAGCGGCTCGCGGGATTTTCTGCGGCACTGCTCAATCCAGTGGCCGCGACGCCACCGGGGCTGGTCGGTCCAGACGGCCAGCCCAGCCCCCGCCGTTTCGCGGTCTATCGGAACAACGTCGTTGTCGGGCTGACCGAAGCGCTCAAAGCCAATTTTCCCGCCGTCGCCCGCATCGTCGGCGACCCGTTCTTTCTGGCCATGGCCCGGGACTTTGCCGCCTCGTCGCCCCCGGTTTCGCCAGTTCTGCTCGGCTATGGCGGCGGCTTCCCGGACTTCATCACTGGCTTCGCGCCGGCCGCCCACTTGCCATATCTTGCCGATGTCGCCCGGCTCGAAACAGCCTGGCTTGAAGCCTATCATGCCCAAGAGGCCGAAAGCCTGGGGCCCGAGGCGCTGGCAAACGTCGCGCCGGACGAGGCGTCGCGCGTGGTGCTTGATCTGCATCCGTCGCTTCGACTGGTGCGGTCGCCATATCCAGTCGTGACCATATGGGCCATGAATACGGGCCTGAAGGAGGTCGGACCTGTGGATTTCGATGGGGCCGGCGAGGATGCCTTTGTGTTGCGCCCGCAAGCCGAGGTGATCGTCCGCTCCCTGCCTCACGGTGCCTATGATTTCATTGCTGCGCTGGCGCAGGGCCGGCCCCTTGGCGATGCCATGGCGGCGGCCTTGACGGCGGCGCCTGAATTCGATTTGGCGGCCAATATTCGGCAACTCATCTCCGGTGGAGCCATCATCCGGGTGCGTCTCTGCGGCGAGCCTGAACCCGTGCCAGCGAAGGATTTGCCATGATTGCGCAAGAGCCAATGAAAACGGGACAGCCGCTCATCAGATTTGCCAGCCTGGTGCTCGATTGGCTGCAGCGCATGGCTTGGGCTGTCGCGCCCCTGGCGTTGCGCGTCGCGCTGGCCATTCCGTTCTACTTGTCCGGCCTCACGAAATGGAAAGCCTTCCTATCGCTCTCGCCGGCCGCAGTGTTCTTGTTCGAAGAAAATTTCAAACTGCACATCTTTGGCGGCCTCTACGATCTGCCTGCGCCCGCGCTGATGGCTTGGTTCGATGGCGTTGCGGAGATCATCCTGCCAATTTTCTTGATCCTGGGCTTTGCTACGCGCCTCAGCTCGCTTGCTCTTCTAGGCATGATCGGGGTGATCCAACTCGTCGTGCCGGACGGATGGCTGAGCTATCATCTTCCGTGGGCGGCCATGGCGCTTTCCCTCATCGCCCTGGGTCCGGGGCCGCTTTCGATCGATTGGATCATCAGGCGATCCTTTGGGGTGCAGGCACCTGCACCACGGTGAGACCGCTTTGGGTCAAAGCGCCATGGACGACGCCTCGCCGGCTACGGCCGGTCCAGCATTGACAGTGACCGGTCCGGGAACGGATGGTGTCCTCTGGCCGGTCCACCACCAGCAGCGACCGGTGTTAATGCGGTTCGATGGCACCGGGCCACGGGCGATCAGAAGCCAGCCAAGCGCGGCGACGCTAGTCTCGTTGTTTTGCTGGGTACTTAACTTGTCGAAATTGCAGCGCGTAGTTTGGCAACAAAGTCTGACAGATCGCTCGGGCTGATGTCTCCTACCGCCGTAAGGGCAAAATCGGTCGCGAGCCAGGTCTGGACGGAGTAGCCGTCGCGGCTTTGCTGGGTGGCGGGCGCGCCGTTGTCGTGGCTGCCAGGCTGGGGCACGGCGATCACGCTGATGAGGTGCGCGCGGTGACGATAGAGCATGACCGGGACTCGCCGCCCATCGATCACGTCGATCCGCCCGCCTGCCAGCGCGAATCCATCCGTGGCCAGATCGACCACCGGCGGCGATAGAGCGAGCTTGGCATCGAACCATGGTTTAACGGTATGCCGGTCTGATGATGCGACCTCGACCGGATCGGCGGCCAACAGAGCATGCTGGTGCACCGCGATCATGCCGGCGCTGGCGGTTAGGCGCTGGTCCGGCGCCACGGCAAAATAGGTCAGGCCGCTACTGAGGCTGGCAGCAATCACAGCGGTGGCGGCCATCGCGCGCCAGTCCGAGGGGAAGGACCTTTTGCGCGGATCAGTGCCCACCCGAGACGCGCTGGCAGCAACGCGCAGCTTCAACGATCGCGAGGCAGCATCCTTGCGCAAATGCTTCGACGTGACCGCACGCAGTGCCGCCAGCCGGCCGTGTGCGAGCCGGAGCTCCGGCTCAGCGGCCAAGCGTTGCAACAGGACCGATGCCATAGCGGCATCGAGTTCACCATCGAGTGAAGCATTCAGCAACACGTCGTCGTCCTGCGAAATCATGCGGCACCCTGTTGCTTGCGATGGGTGGCGCCCAAACGGTCGACCAGCAGTGCGCGCGCCCGCGACAACCGCGACATCACGGTGCCGATCGGTAGGCCAGTCACTTCTGCAATATCGCGGTAGCTGAATTCGTCGATTTCGCGCAGCACCAAAATCTCCCGGAATGTGATGGGCAACGCCGCGATGGCGGCGTGCAAGGCCTGCGCTGTCGTTTTGGCAATCAGGGAGGCTTCAGGGCTAAGCTGGCTGTTGCCCTCAAAGCCGCCCGGCGCTGCTGCTTCGAACACCGCGTCGTCATCGGTCACGATCAGCGCCCGCGGCCGATTCTTGCGCAGCCAGGAAAAGGCCGTGTTGCGCACAATCGCCAACAGCCAAGCCCGCGGGTTGCCGTCACGAAAGCTGCCGATGGCGTTGAACGCCTTGATGCAAGCGTCCTGCACCACGTCCTCGCCATCGGCGATATTGCCGGTGAGCCAGCGGGCGAGCGACAGAGCGTCGTCGAGATGGGGCAACACCACCTCGTCGAACCGTCTGCGCTGCTGATCGCTGGCCAATAGTAAGCTCACTGTTTGACGATGATCCGGCCCACCATATGCGGGTGGAACCCGCAAAAATAGGTGATCTCGCCAGCATCGGTGACGGTCATCTTGAAACTGTCGCCGGTATCGAGTGGTTTGGAGTGGAACGCTCCCGCCTTGTCGATCACCGAATGGGGGATATCATCGGCGTTCTCGAAGGTGATGGTGGTTCCAGGTTTGACCGTCAGTTCGGCCGGATAGAAGGTGAAGTTTTCGATTTTCACCGTCACGACGGACGCTTCGGCGGCACAACCTTGTCCCGCAGCGGCCAGGATGAGAGCGAGCCCCAGAACGAAGCGCCGTCCAATCATACGTCAGCCAGAGTGCTGTCGGTGACGGCCAGCGTCGCGGTGCCGGGCGCATACACGACGCTGCGCACACCGAGTAAGCCGCGCAGTTTTTCTGCCGGCACCAGCATCGGGCCGGGCGACGGCGCCTTGCCGGGCTCAGGTTGCGGGAACGCGGTTGAGCGCGCGGTGTGGAACGTAACGTTGCCTTCGACCTTCTGCATCAGTTGATGAATATGGCCGTTCAGGACCGTCACCGAGCCGAACCGCTTCAACAACCCCAGTGCCTGCTCACTGTCGTCGGTGCCCCAGCCCCATTGTGGATAGAGCGCCCACAGCGGGATATGCGCGAACACGACAACGGGTGTTGAATCCGTTAGGCCCTTCAGATCGTCAGCCAGCCAAGCCAACTGCTCGGCGCCCAACGATCCCATGCCGCCAGCCTTCAGGCCCACGACATTGACGAGGCCAATGAAATGCACACCGCTCTGGTCGAATGAGTAGTAGCCCGCGCCCCTGGTGTTCTTGCCGTAGCGCTCCAGATAGGCCTTGCCCTGGCCTTCATCGACCAAATCGTGCTCGCCGGGCACATAGTGGACATCGAGGCCCGCGGCGCCGATGGCTTGGGCGGCATTGTCGAATTCCTCGGCCTTGCTGAGATGCGTGATGTCGCCCGTATGCAGCATGAAGGCGGGCTTCGTTGCCATCGCCTTCACCTTGCCGATGGCCTCGTTCAGAGTGTCCATGGCGTGCGGATTGGCTGGCTTGTTGAAGCCGACGTGGCTGTCGGAAATTTGCAGGAACGAGTATCCGGTGGTCTCGGCAGCCTGAGCTGTGCCTAGGAAGGCGCGCGATACGGGAATGCCGCCCGCGACGGTCCAAAGCACACCAGTGCCAGCCCACAGCATGCATTCGAGGGCATGGCGGCGTGTAACGCCGTTGGCGTCGTCATGATCGTGTGGCAAGAGCAAAACTCCTTTGCTGGGCCCAAGACTTCGGGGCCTGACGCAAAGGAGACTCACAGATGGCAGGGTTTATTCCACCAGCGACCGGCGCCACATCTGGAAAAGAACCGGTCATTAGAGCCGCTTGCAAAACTCTCGTCGGTTGTGGGCGCGGCAGCGGACATGGTCTGTCTTTCGGCGATCGTGGAGTGGCCTTTGGTGATTTGGCCGGTTCCGGGCCGAAAATCGGCACAGGCGCTGACGCCTTGGCGGAGCGGCAGGCTCGAATTCGGATGACGGCGTGGGCTTTCAGGTGGCCAGCCGCAGCAACTACTCGACCGTCGTCACCACGATGCCGCGCGTCAATCGCCTGGCCAATGGCCCGTGATAGCGTCGGAGGGCTCCTTCGTCTCCGTCATCTTGTTTCGTCGCGGCTTGGATTACTCCCTTCCCAACCGCACCAAAACATCCACCCGCACCACCTTCGTCCCTGCCGGCGCCGCAGGCAGTCCCGTCACCTGCAACTCCCCACCCGGAATATCGACTACCGAGCCATCCTCCAGCAAAAAGTGATGATGGTTACTCGTGTTGGTGTCGAAATGCGTCTTTGACCCGTCAACCACAACCTCGCGCAGCAGCCCGGCTTGCGTGAACTGGTGCAGCGTGTTGTAGACGGTCGCGACCGACACCGAGATGCCGGCCTGCCGCGCTTCGCCATGCAGCACCTCGGCTGTCACATGCCGGTGCCGGCCGCCGAAAAGCAGCTGGCCGAGGGCCTCGCGCTGGCGCGTCGGGCGCAAACCTGCCGATGTCAACTGGTCGCGCACTGCAACTCTGCCTTGCATCATGGTAAACGCTCTCAAATCGGCTCAAAGTATCGCGAATGACGCGGAACAACTCTCGGATGAACCGCTATGATCACTCTCTGATCGTAGACGGGTGGTTGCGACACAGTATAGGCCGCCAATTGCCCACGGGCAAACACAGCCTCGGCGGCAATGCATCCCAAGAGCTTTTGGCCGCAGCCCGAGTGTGTTAACACCCTCGGGAATCGGATGCATCAAGGACACACGCACGCCATGGCCGAACGCCGCCAAAGCTACGAGTACGAAGATCTGCTAGCCTGCGGTCGCGGCGAATTGTTCGGCCCCGGCAACGCACAATTACCGCTGCCGCCGATGCTGATGTTCGACCGCATCGCTGAAATCACTGAAACCGGCGGCGAGCATGGCAAGGGCCGGATCGTGGCTGAGTTCGAGATCAGACCCGACCATTGGTTTTTCGCCTGTCATTTCAAAGGCGACCCCGTGATGCCCGGTTGCCTGGGTCTCGACGCGCTGTGGCAAATGACCGGCTTTTTCCTGGGCTGGATGGGCGCGCCCGGTCGGGGCCGCGCCCTCGGCGTCGGCGAGGTCAAACTGACCGGAATGGTGGTGCCCACCGTGCGCAAGGTCGAGTATGTCATTGACGTAAAGCGGGTGATCTTACGAAAGCTGAAACTGGCCATCGCCGATGGAACCATGAAGGCCGATGGCCAAGTGGTCTACGTCGCCAAGGATTTGCGGGTCGGTCTCTTTGATGCGGCAAGCCCGCTCGCGGCCGCTGAATCGGCTTGATCGGCGGGCAGTATTGAAGCGCCGCGCGACAGGCCGATCGGGGCCATGCGGTTGCGCAGCCGAAAGGATAAGACATGCGGCGGGTCGTCGTCACCGGAATGGGAATCGTGGCCAGCATCGGCAACACCACGCAGGAGGTGACGGTCTCCTTGCGCGAGGCCAAGAGCGGCATCGTCAAGGCGCCGCGCTATGCGGAACTGGGCTTCCGCTGCCATGTGCACGGTGCGCCCAACATCGATTGGGAAAACATGGTGGACCGCAAGGCCAAACGTTTTATGGGCGCGGGCTCGGCATATAACTTCATCGCCATGGAGCAGGCCATCCGGGATTCCGGGCTGGAGCCCAAAGATGTTTCCAACGAGCGCACGGGCATCATCATGGGCTCAGGCGGCCCGTCCACCAAGGCGCAAGTCTGGGCCGCCGACACGACCCGCGAAAAGGGCGCCAAGAAAGTTGGCCCGTTCGAAGTGCCCAAATGCATGTCGAGCACCGCTTCGGCAACGCTGGCCACACCCTTTCGCATCAAGGGCGTGAACTATTCGATCTCGTCGGCCTGCGCGACCTCATCTCATTGTATCGGCAATTCCACCGAGCAGATTCAATGGGGCAAGCAGGACGTCATGTTCGCGGGCGGCTCGGAAGAGCTGGACTGGACGTTGTCGGTCCTCTTTGACTCCATGCAAGCCATGTCCTCGCACTTCAATGACACCCCCCAGTTGGCCTCGCGCGCCTATGACAAGGACCGCGATGGCTTCGTTATCGCAGGCGGCGCGGGCGTGCTGGTGCTGGAAGCCCTCGATCATGCCAAGGCGCGCGGTGCCAAAATCTACGGCGAAGTCGTCGGCTACGGCGCCACCTCTGATGGCCACGACATGGTGGCCCCCTCTGGCGAAGGTGCGGCTCGCTGCATGTCGAACTCGTTGAACGGGTTTGATGGCAAACGCATTGAAAAGATTGATTATATTAACCCACACGCCACGTCGACAGTGATCGGCGACCAGAAAGAAATCGACGCCATCCGGATGGTGTTCGGTCACAAATCGCCCGCGATATCAGCCACCAAATCGCTCACCGGCCACTCCTTAGGCGCTGCGGGAGTTCAAGAGGCCATTTACTCTCTTCTCATGATGAATAATGGATTTATCGCCAAGTCGGCCAATATAGCCGAAATCGACCCTGCCTTCGCCGACATGCCAATCGTGCGCGACCGACAGGATGGCGCGAAACTTGAATACGTCATGTCGAACAGTTTCGGTTTTGGCGGAACGAATGCAACGCTCGTCTTCCGGCGCTTTGACGGTTAGGCACGCGATTGCTGGAATAAGCGTGGCGTAGGCCGATGAATAGACTAGTAAAGTGGTGTGAGTTCAAAGGCCGGGAGAGTTGGACGATGACAACCAAGGACATAGCCGTCCCTGCACCGTTGATGGCAGGTAAGCGCGGCCTGATCATGGGCGTCGCCAATGACCGGTCGATCGCCTGGGGTATTGCCAGGGTTTTGGCGGGACATGGCGCCAAGCTCGCGTTCACCTACCAGGGCGACGCTTTCGGCCGGCGCGCAATCCCGCTGGCCGAATCCGTAAACTCCGAGATCATTGAATCCTGCGATGTATCTGACTTGGCGTCCGTCGATAAAGTCTTCGAAACCATCGAAAAGACCTGGGGCGGCCTCGACTTTGTCGTTCACGCTCTCGCGTTTTCGGACCGCAACGAGCTGCGCGGCAAATACGCAGAGACGACACGCGCCAATTTCCAGCAGACTATGGTCATCTCCTGCTTCTCGTTTACCGAGATCGCCAAGCGCGCTGCGGCGTTGATGCCCAAGGGAGGCTCGATGATCACGCTCACCTATGGTGGTTCGACCCGCGTGGTGCCGAGCTACAATGTCATGGGCGTTGCAAAGGCGGCCCTCGAAGCCAGCGTGCGTTACCTCGCGTCCGACTACGGCCCGCAAGGCGTGCGCGTTAACGCGCTTTCGGCCGGACCGATGCGGACGTTGGCGGGTGCCGGCGTGTCCGACGCACGCGCGATCTTCAATTTCCAAGGCGACCACGCGCCGTTGCGCCGGACGCCAACGCTTGATGAAGTCGGTGGCGCCGCGCTCTATTTGCTTTCCGACCTGTCAGGAGCTGTCACTGGCGAGGTGCACTTCGTTGACTGTGGATACAATATGGTGGCCATGCCTG
The DNA here is from genome assembly GCA_025359185.1 of Hyphomicrobiaceae bacterium. Classification (GTDB taxonomy): domain Bacteria; phylum Pseudomonadota; class Alphaproteobacteria; order Rhizobiales; family Hyphomicrobiaceae; genus JANYHF01. The sequence continues at coordinate 48,469 of JANYHF010000112.1, forward strand.
GTCTTGATGACCTGAAAACCATCGAAGCCAACGCAGCGACCGCAGGCCGAGCGCGCCGGGCCGATGCTGCGGAATAAGTCTTTGGACCGGTCCAGTTTCGCCTGACAATGGCTCTAATCTGGAGCTATGGTCTATGGCATGATCGGATTGTTTGATTCTGGCAATGGCGGCCTCACCGTACTGCGCGCGCTGACCCGGCGCTATCCGCAGATGGCGTTCGCCTATCTTGGCGACCACGCCAGTGCACCTTACGGTAACCGCCCCTCCGACGACATCGTCACGCTTAGCACCAAGGGTGTTGAGGCCTTGTTTGGCCTCGGTTGCTCACTGGTGATGCTGGCCTGCAATACGGCAACCGCCATTGCGGGCCGCAAGTTGCAGCGCGATTGGCTTCCGAGCAGCGGTTGGACCGGCCACAATGTCATTGGCATTATCGCACCCACGGTCGAAGCGGCCACGCAAACGCCATGGGCCGTGACCAGCCCGCAATATCCGCAGAAATACAACACCGATACGATTGCCGTGTTTGGCACCCGCAGGACGATAGCGTCGGACGTGTTCCCCGAGGAAATCCGCAAACGCTGCCCGAAGGTGACCGTGTTGCAGCAGGCCTGCCCGGATCTGGCGGGCGCTATCGAGGAGGGCGCGCCCGAAGCCCTGCTCAGCCACATGATCGAAGGCTACGTTGCCGAGATGCTGCGTGCCAACGACGGCCACCCGCCGCATCGCGCCATCTTGGGTTGCACACACTACCCGTTGGTCGAACACCTGTTCCGGCTCTATCTGCCGCCGTTCACGCGACTGCTTAGCCAGCCCGGGATCGTCACCGATAGTCTGGAAGATTATCTGCACCGGCATCCGCACTATGCAGGCAAGCCCGCAGAGCCAGGCGACAAGCCCCTGGTGTTCACGACTGGCGATGTCACCCGGATCGAGCCCGCCATTGCGCGGTTCTGGCCAGATCATCCGCCATTTTCGGCACTGGACGCGGCACGGCCACGGCTGGCTCGTGCCTGATTCTCAGCGGCGGTTTGGCTGTGCCGGATTTGCCGATGCCCATTTGCGGCAGCCTTCGAAGACGGCCCGCGCCTGCCAGACCTTCAGAACCGGCGGCTCGCCCATGCCTGCGATCACCTGGCGCGTCGTATCGCGGTCGCCGGCCAAACACGACAGATAGGCGAAGTGGTTGACGTTCCAGGCATCGGGATACTGCGCCACCACTTCCTTCAGACCATTGCGCATCCTGGTCCAGTCGGCTCTGGTCTTGTGGAATAGGTCATTGCCATAGAAGCCATTGAAGGCGTGCCAATACAAACGCGCATAGAGCGCATCGCCTTCAGTCTGCTTGCCGCGCAAAACCGCAGAATTGGCAAAGGCCTCCATGCGTGCAGCCTGCGCATCTGTGTCGCCCTCGCCGCTCGCAGCAAAGTAATCAAAGCCTGCGAAATACAGCTGATAATAGCCCGGTGTCTTATCCAGCCCCTCATCGATGAGAGCCATGAATTGATCGGGTTCTTCTCCGATGGCCCGGGCGATGTCGGCACGTACAACGTAATACTGAGGGTCAGAGGATGCGATGGCTTTGTTCGTTTCCATCCAATCACGCGCCTTGCGCAAGGCAATCGCGAATGTTTCGTCGCTGCCGGTTGACGCCTCGCGAACGATCTGACGCGGCCGCTGGGCGCTTGCATAGGCGTGCAGCGCGATGCCTTCTGCAACATAGGCCGTGGGCTGGCCAGGAAATTTCCCACGCCAAGTATCGAGCCTGGCGAACAGCTGGTCCCAACCTTTGCCGTCGTGCCGCTGAAGGCCATCGCTGAGATCGTAGATGGCGCTGTAAAATACGCTGAGCTTCCACACCCCGCTGGGCGTGCGCTCGCCAGTGCGGCGGAAATCCTCGGCCATGCGGTCGAGACCGGCGAAATCGCCAGCTAGGTAAAGCCTGTGCACGGCGAGCTTCAGGCCAGAGCGCTGGCTGAGTTCGGCAGGCTCGGCGGCTGGTTTCAGGCGGCCCGCCTCGACAGTTGCAATGATGACCCAGCCCGTTGCGATGGCGAGGAACCCTGCAACAACAGCCAACACCATTCGGCGTTTTTGGCTGATCAAATCGAAGAGTTTCACGCGATACCCCGCACACTGCCCGTCAGGCGCCAGTATGAGCCTGATAGCATCTTCCGTGCCACGTCAACGAATGGGTAGGGTTAACGTGCAAAGGGCCGTTAGCACGGCAACTTCTGCCAACTGCTCGGCCGCGCCGAACACATCGCCCGTGTAGCCGCCCAGATAACGCGCCGCCACGGCTCCGGTTGTGAGAACTGCCAAGGCACCCAAAGCCAATGCGGCGAGGCCCAAAGTCGATCCACCGAACGCAATTGCTGCGAACACAGACAATAGGATTGACGCACCCGCGCTGTAAACATTGCCATCTGCGGCGCCGGCGGCCAGGCCGTCTGTCCTGGCGGGACGCCATAGTGTGATGATGATCGCCAGCAGCCCACGGCCCAGCGTGTGCGACAGAACCAGCGCACCAGCGGCAGCGCGCGGATCGGTGAGCGCCGACAACGCCGCCCAGCGCGCCGCCAGCCCAAGGAACAGCGCCACCGCCCCATAGCTGCCTATGCTGCTATCGCGCATGATGTCCAGCTTGCGCTCGCGCGTCTGGCCGCCACCGATGCCATCGCAGAAATCAGCAAGGCCATCTTCGTGCAGCGCGCCAGTCGCCAGCACCGTAACGGCCATTGCCATGAGCGCAGTGAGGTTCGGGCTGACCCCATTCACGCGCGCAAGAAACAAGACGAGCGCGCCGATAAGCCCAACGATAAAGCCCACAATCGGGAAGGCCCAGACGTAGTCGCTGAGCTTGACCTCGGACCGTATCGAAATAGACGGAAGCGGCAGCCGCGTCAGCAGCGCGAAGGCGAGCACCAGGTCTTCGCACCCGCGCCGCAACCAGCCTCTGAGATCGCCGGAACTCACGGCCGCTTGCTCATCCAAGCCCCGATGAAATCGGCCATCGCCGCAATGTCATCGAGTGCGAAGACGGGTAGCCCAGCGCCTACGACCGGATGATCTGCGGCAATGGCGATAACATGAGCATCGGCGCCTGCCAGCGGCTCTCGGCTCTTGCTTTCCAAACGCCGCACTTCGATCTTGGGGATGGGGACACTCTTGTAACCTTCCACCAGCACCAGATCGCAGGGCGCAAAATGGATGAGGATCTCGTCGAGCGTTGGCTCCGCCTCGCCTTGCAGCTCGCGGATATGCGCCATGCGCAAGTTCGACACGATGGCCACGTCACGCGCGCCCGCCGCCCGGTGCCGCGCGCTATCCGTAGCAGGATGATCGACGTCAAAGCTGTGATGCGCGTGCTTGACCGAGGCCACCCGCAGGCCGCGCCGGGTCATTTCGGCAATCAGCCGCTCCGTCAGCGTCGTCTTACCCGAATTCTTCCAGCCCGCGATGCCGAGCACGGCCATCCGGCTTACCGTCTGCGTCATATTTATGTGTCGCTCAGCATACGTTCGGCCTCGGCGAGATCCTCGGGCGTGTTGACGTTAAAGAACGGATCGGCGCGATGACGGCCGATCTGTTCTGGCGGGAATTCAATCTGGCAGATGGTCTGCCGCGACGCCCAGGTCAGTACCTTGTTCTGGCCGCTGGCGAGGAAACGCGCAAGATCGTCCGTGAGATGTACGGGCCACAATCCGCAAACTTGGCAAAGGCCGTTCGCTGAGGCGGCGAGCGCAATGCTGGCCCCCGTGTTGAAAAGTCCATGACGCAATCGGCTAACCAGGTCGCGGGGCAGGAACGGTGTATCGGTTGGCACCGACAGCACCCAGCCGCCGTCTTGGCCCGCCAACATCGCCGCCAAAAGGCCCGCCAATGGACCCGGACGGCCACTCAATGTGTCGGCAACGAGGTTAAGCTCAATCCCGGCCAATGGGTGATCCGCGTTCAGAAACAGGCGGCCCGGACTGAGCTGTGGCTCAATCCTGTCAATGACGTGACTGATCAAGGGGTAGCCTGCGAGCTGCCGCATCGCCTTGTCGCCGCCCATCCGGGTAGCTCGGCCGCCCGCAAGAATGACCCCGGTTATCGCGTCCAGCCTTGCAAGCGTGCCACTCATGCTGCTTTCATGCCCACCGCCCAACTGCAGAGCAAGTCATTGATACCCATGGGACCTAGACGGGAGCAGGCCATGCCCGCAAAACCATTGTTACGAATCCGTAAGGACCGTGCGACGTGACTGCAATACCCTTGTCGCAATATGGCCCCATCAACCGCTGAATGTTCGGGGTCGCACGTCATTGTGAAATTGGGGTCGTGAAGTTGGGGGCTCGTCTCAAAGGCAGGTTCAGCACCTGATGCTCGTCGGCAGTGTCCGTCTGTTGGGCATCGAAACTCTCAATCACACCAGTGAATTGATCCTCGCCAGAACCCTTTGGCGGGCGGCACGTCGTGCTGTCCGCGATTACGGCTCTGTTCGGTTTTCTGATGACGTTGGCCTGAACCTGACAGGCCTGACACTGAACGTGAACGCAGCACTGGGATAGGTTATGCAGGTTAAAACCACCGACAACGCCTCGTTGCTCGCCGATAGCCGCGCCCCATCGGCCACTGGAATTTCACTTGGCGACAAGCGCCCTGATCTGCTTCGGGATGAACTTCTGTCCGAGATTTTTTCTACCGCTGCCAATCGCTGGCCCACGCGCACAGCCGTGGTCTGCGGCGATAAAACTTGGACATTCCGGGCGCTTGAAGAAGATGCTACCGCCATGGCGCGCGGCCTTGTGCGCTTGGGCATCGGCCCTGGCCAAGTCGTTGGCATCTGGATGCCACGCGGGCCACAGGCGCTCATTGCTCAGATTGCCGTCACAACAGCCGGGGCTGCCTGGCTGCCGTTCGATGCCGAAGCCCCGGCGGATCGTATTGCCAGCTGCCTCGATGATGCAGACGCATGTCTGCTGCTGACAGCGCCATGCCATGTCTCCCGGCTGCCAACAATGCGCTGCCCTGTCAGCACTCCGGCCGAACTGATCGATGCTGACGATCATACATTGATAAATCCGCGCCTGCGCGGCCTGACGCCAGACCATCCGGCCTATCTCATTTACACCTCGGGCTCGACCGGCAAGCCCAAAGGTATCTCCATCTCGCACCGGAATATTTGTCACTATCTGCGCGCCGCCAACACGATCTTTGATATTCGCTCCGAAGATGTCGTGTTCCAGGGCGCCTCGGTGGCGTTCGATCTGTCGATGGAAGAAATCTGGATTCCCTACATGGCGGGTGCCTGCCTGTGGATCGCGACCGCAGATGTGCTTGGCCAAGCCGACCGCCTCACTGACATCATGACGGCCGCTGGCATCACGGTACTCGACACCGTACCGACGCTGCTTTCGATGCTCAGTGGCGATGTGCTGACGTTGCGCACAATCATTCTTGGCGGCGAGGCCTGCCCCACTAACGTGCTGGAAAATTGGTCTCGCCCCGGCCGCCGGATTTTCAACAGCTACGGACCGACGGAGGCGACCGTTGTTGCGACAGTGGCCGAACTGCGCGCTGGCGAACCCGTCACCATCGGCCGCCCGATCCCCAATTACACCTGTTACATCGTCGACGAGACGATGGCTCTGGTGACGACGGGGGTTGAAGGCGAGCTGCTGATCGGCGGCCCCGGCATTGCGTCGGGATATCTCGGCCGTCAAGACCTGACGGAACAGAAATTCATTGCCAACCCTTTCCCGTTCGCTGCGGGCGATCCGGTGCTGTACCGGTCGGGTGATGCAGCGATTCTAGATACCCAAGGCCGCATCGACTTTCGCGGACGCATCGATGATCAGGTGAAAATCCGCGGCTTCCGTGTCGAACTGGGCGAGATTGAAACAGCGATTGCCGATCTGCCAGAAGTCGCCCAAGCGGCGACAGTTTTGCGCAAAGATGGCGACATCGACCAGTTGATCGCCTTTGTGCGCAAACATCCTGGCGCCGTGTTCAACGCGACGACAGCGCGCGCAACGCTGCGGGCAAGACTGCCGGCCTACATGGTGCCGCAGCATTTCGAAATCATCGAAACCCTGCCGACGCTGACCTCGGGCAAGCTCGACCGCAAAGCGCTGAAAGTCCTTCCGCTGACGTTCAAGGCCGATGCCGAAGCGCAAGAGGACCCGCAGACCGCAACTGAGGCGGCGCTTTTGCAGGCGGCGCAAGCCGTGTTTCCAGGCCGCGCCATTCCGTTCGAGGCCGATTTCTTCACCGATATTGGTGGTCATTCGCTGTTGGCAGCGCGGTTCATATCGCTGGTGCGTGAAATTCCGTCGCTGGCTGGGATCACGCTCAAAGACATGTATGCCTTCCGTACCCTGCGCAAAATTGCGGTCGAGGTGGATGCACGGACGGCCGTGGCTGCCGGAGCGTCGGCGGCCGCGGTCGACAATTTCTTCGTGCCGGTACCCTGGCAACGCCGCCTCCTCTGCGGGCTTGGCCAGGCGGTTGTGCTGCCTGTCATTCTCACATTGGCGACGGGCCAGTGGCTGAGCGTCTACGTCAGCTACCTCTATCTGACGCCGGACGATGCCAGCTTCGCCTGGGACGCGGCCATGGTGGCGGGATTGCTTGCGGCCTTCCAGGTGCTCAACATCACCCTTGCCGTTGGTGTCAAATGGCTGGTGCTGGGCCGCACGAAGCCTGGCCGCTACCCGATGTGGGGAAGTTACTATTTCCGCGTCTGGGTGGTGCAGCGCTTCTCCACGCTGGCGCATGAGAACTGGCTGCAAGGCACGCCGTTCTACCGCTATTACCTGCGTCTGCTCGGTGCCAGGATCGGCCGCGACGCCCTGATCGGCGGCCTTGTCAAATTCGAGACCCATGATCTCGTGAGCATCGGCGCGGACGCTACCATCGGCAGCCGCACCACATTCGCCACAACGCGGGTCGAGGGCAATGAGTTCATCGTTGGCGCAATTGAAGTCGGCGAGGGTGCCACCATTGGCGGCTCGTGTGTGATCGAGAACGGCGCGCAGATCGGCCGGTTTGCGGAGCTTTCGGACTTGACAGCCGTTCTTGAGGGCGGCGTAGTGCTTGACTTCGAAGCGTGGGAAGGTTCGCCCGCCCGCAAGGTAGGCAGTGTGGCGCCGGAGTCCATGGAGCAACCGCCAGCTCCCACTGGCGTGACGCGCGTCTTGCAGCACATCGCCTACCTGGCCGCCTTCATCCTCATTCCGCCATTGGGCCTGCTGCCGCTGATCCCTGCATTCTATGTAATCGAACAGTTGGACAGCGTGGTATCGCGATTTGTTGACGTCAACTATCTCTATTACCTGCCAGCCCTCGCCTGGCCCGCCGCCATCTGCGACATCGTTCTCGCCGGCGCATTCGTCACACTGCTGCGTTGGGTGCTGATCCCGCGTGTGCGGCCCGGTAAATATTCCGTCCACAGCTGGTTCTATCTGCGCAAGTGGTCGTTCTCGCTGGCCATCGAGGTCGTACTGGACGTGCTGGGCGCGCTGTTTGCGACCGTCTACATGCGATCCTGGTACCGGGCCATGGGCATGAAGATCGGCAAAGATTCCGAAATTTCGACGAGTTTCCCTGGCCTCTATGATCTCGTTGCAATCGGCGACAAGTGCTTTGTGGCAGACCTTGCCGTGGTCGGCGAGGAAGAGATCAAGCATGGCTGGATGACTCTGGACAGGGTGACCACGGGCGATCAGGTGTTCATCGGCAACGCCGCCATCGTTCCGCCGGGCAGCCATCTGGGCAGCGGCTCGCTGGTTGGCGTCTATTCGCGGGCTCCGGGCGGCGATAGCATCGGCGAGGGCGAAACCTGGTATGGCAGCCCAGCCATGAAGCTGCCCGTGCGCCAGACTTTCGAGAGCAAAGGTGCGATCTGGACGTTTGAACCCACGCGCTGGATGCGTGTACGCCGGGCCATCGTCGAAGCCTTGAACGCCTCGTTCCCGACCATGCTGCTGATCAGCATGGGCATGACCTGCGTGGAAATACTGAAACCCTGGATCGATGATCTCGACGAGAATTTTATCGCGGTGGCGCTGTTCATCGTGGCCATGAGCGTCGGCATCAGCGTGCTGTTGGCGCTGATTGGCGTCGCGCAGAAATGGCTGATGGTAGGCGTTTACAAACCCACCCAGCAGCCAATGTGGTCCTGGTGGGCGTTGCGCACCGAGGCCGTTGCGGTGAGCTACGACGCGCTCTGCAGCCAGGGTCTGTTCAGCCACCTCACGGGCACGCCGTTGCTGCCGTGGTTCCTGCGTCTGTTCGGCACAAAAATCGGCAAGGGCGTGTTCATGAATTGCACGGACCTCACCGAATTCGACTGTGTCGAGATCGGCGATCATGCGGCCATCAATTCCGGTGCTCTTCTGCAAACTCATCTCTACGAAGACCGACAGATGAAGGTTGGGCGGATCAAGATCGGCAAGGGTGCGACGCTCGGGCCGGCATCACTGGTGCTGTACGACACCGAGATCGGTGACAATGCGCGGCTGTCGGGCCTCACCACGCTGATGAAGGGCGAGCGCCTGCCGCCGAATTCGAACTGGGCCGGATCACCGGCTGAATCGCGGTGACGGCGGCGGGACCAGTTCAGGTTGCGATCCTCTTCGATCCGAAGAGTCAAAAACGTGGAGCCGGGGTGGCGGCTGTTGAGGCGCTGGCGAGCGAATGGCTCGGAATACCCGTGACGCTTGCGCACCGCGAGGATGGGTCTCCGATTGTGATCGGGGCGACGGACAAACACTTTTCGCTCAGCCATGGGCCCGGTCTCACGGCCATTGCTTTGGCCAGCGCGCCTATCGGCATCGATATCACCGAGGTCAGCCCAAACACGGCGGACGGCAAAGTCGCCGCGTCGTTGTTTTCGGCTGCCGAACGGTCCTGGCTGGGCGCCCTGCCAGCTGATCATCAGCCTTACGCATTTGCACAACTGTGGACGTTGAAGGAGGCACTGCTCAAGCGAGACCGGCGCGGGCTCGATGCCAACGTTCTGCCAGACTTGGACGGGCATTTCGGAGATTTGCCAATTCGTAATGACGTGCAACGAGCAACTCCTCACCGAGTCCCCTTCCCCATGGGCGAGGGACAGGGTGAGGGATTGATCATTGACGACATTAGCCTGCGCCAACTCGGCACCCGTCCGCTCGCTGTCGCAATTTTGGCCGCACCCAATTCGATCATCGCGCTGGCCATCGCCTGGACGATGCTGACCTGCTAATCTCGCACCATGACCCCCGATCCTGCCAATACCTTCGACTTCCAGCGCGGCACCGGCGGCGTGCTGTTGATCGCTTGCGGGGCGCTTGGCCGCGAAATCGTCGAACTCATCGAGTTCAACCGCTGGCCGCATTTCGACGTGCAATGCCTGCCCGCAATTTGGCACAACACGCCCGCCAAAATCCCCGAGGCTGTGCGAGAGAAGATCCGGGCGGGCAAGGACAAATACGACCGCATTTTCGTGCTCTATGGCGATTGCGGCACCGGCGGGCTGCTCGACATGGTGCTGGCGGAGGAAGGCGGCGTCGAGCGTATCGGCGGTCCGCATTGCTACTCGTTCTTTTCCGGCAACGCGCTTTTTGAAGCGCGAGCTGACGAAGACATGACAGCGTTTTTTCTGACCGACTACCTCGCCCGGCATTTTGATAAGCTGATCTGGGAGGGCCTCGGCTTGGCCAAGCATCCCGAGCTGCGCGACATGTATTTCGGCAATTACACTAAGCTCGTGTATTTTGCGCAGACCGACGATACCAAGCTGGACATCATGGCTGAAACGGCGGCGGCGCGGCTGGGGCTGACCTACGAGCGGCGCAAAACCGGGTATGGGGATTTAGCGGCGTTCATGCGGGATGCGCAGGATCATCGGCCACGAAATCCAGTTGCCAGCACATAAAGCTCGGCCGAATCCGCGCGGCTGGCTTCAGGCTTGACGTGCTTCACCGACGAAAAGGCGCGCTTGAGCAGAGTGAGCAGATCCTTCTCTGACCCGCCTTGCAACACCTTGCAGAGGAAAAACCCGTCGGGTGCCAGGATCTCGGCGGCGAACACCGCCGCTGTGTCGGCCATCGCCATAATGCGCAAATGATCGGTCTGGCGGTGCCCGGTTGCGGGCTCGGCCATATCCGACAGCACGCAATCGGCCTGGCCACCCAGGACCGCCTTGATGCGGGTCTCTGCGCCCTCGGCCAGAAAATCCTCCAGCATCACCTCGACATCGCCAAGCGGGGCCATGCCTTGGATATCAACGGCGACTACTTTGCCGCCCTTCGACTCGCCGGCCCCCACCAGTTTGGCCGCAACCTGCGACCACCCGCCCGGCGCGGCGCCAAGATCAAGCACGCGCATCCCCGGCTTGAGCAGCCGGTAGCGCTCATGGATTTGCAGCAGCTTGAACGCGGCACGCGACCGGTAGCCTTGCGCCTGAGCGGCAAGCACGAAAGGGTCGTTCAGTTGCCGGTTCAGCCAGCGCTGAGACGAGGTGGTGCGGCCTTCGGCGGTCTTCAACCGGGTTGAGAGATTGCGGGCACCCCCGGCCGGACCCTTGATCGGCCGCTTGCCACCGGGTGGCGCCTTGGGTTTTGTCATGGCCCATCCCGCAGGGCCGGACGGCGATGCGCGCTGGCTTTGTGTATGCCATCTTCGGCCATCAGGTTGGAGAGGATGCCCTCGCGCAAACCGCGATCCGCAACGCGCAACCGCTGGCATGGCCAAGTGCGCATCAGCGCTTCGAGGATAGCGCAACCGGCCAGCACCAGATCGGCGCGGTCGCGGCCGATACAGGGTTCGGCGACCCGGCCCTCATAGTTGGTGGCCAAAAGACGGCCCGACACGGCGCGGACATCGTCGCTATGCAACCAGCAGCCATCAACCCGGCTGCGATCATAGGATTTAAGGCCAAGGTGAATGCCAGCCACCGTGGTCACGGTGCCAGAGGTGCCGAGCAAATGTGCCTGCCGCGACTCCAGCTGCTGCGCGATGGCGTGCTGGCGCTCAAATGGCGTGAGCAGGTCCAGCACATGCCCAACCATGGCTTCAAAAACCTCGTTATCCACCTGACGGCCGCCAAAACGCTCCGAGAGCGTTACGACGCCTAACGGCAACGAGGTCCAGGCTGAAACACTTTCCTGCACATTCGTACGCTCAAAATCCTGATCACCGATTTGCGGTCCAAAGTCGATCCAGATGAGCTCTGACGACCCGCCGCCGATATCGAAAACAAGTGCCCCTCCCGACCTGCGATCGATCAGCGAGGCGCACCCTGACACCGCCAGCCGCGCTTCGGTTTCGCGGCCGATGATCTCCAGCGAAAGCCCAGTGCGCTTCCGCACACGGTCGAGGAAATCATCACCATTGCGCGCGATGCGGCAGGCTTCGGTGGCGATCAGCCGCGTGCGTGTCACGCCCCGCCGGTGCATTTTGTCTGCACACACATCGAGCGCATCGAGGGTGCGGACCATGGCGATCTCGGAGAGTTCGCCCGACTGCGCCAGGCCTTCGCCAAGGCGGATAATGCGCGAAAAGGCGTCGATAACATGAAAGCTGCGCCGCGAGGGACGGGCAACCAGCAGACGGCAGTTGTTGGTGCCGAGATCAAGGGCCGCGTAGATAGGATCTGCAGGATAGGTTGTCAGCGCAGAAGGCCGTTGGCGGATCATTGGTGCGGCCAGAACCATAGCGGCGGCCTGAACGGTGCTCACCGTTTCAGGTCCGGCGTTCGGCCCTGTCCCGCACACGGCTGACCGAGTGGCTCCAGCCTGAGCCACCTCACAGTCAGCACCTGTCGGGCGAACTTGATCGTTCGACCCTTGCACGCAAATCCCCAGCGCCTGGATTTTAGGCCAATTGCTGCCGAAACAGCACCGGCCAACGTCTTGCATCAGGCGTTCCGCTGGAATCACCCTTGAGCCCACATTAGCAGGTTCGCATTGCGGGTAAAGGCCGTGGGCGCTGAAACACTTGGAAGTTTTTTTGCCAAGCCACCGGATGCGGATGAGCGGCGTCTATGTTATCTGCAGCACACCACTAAAACAGCGAGGCCCGGCCATTTTCACCATCTCCAGATGTCCAGCAGTCCGGGTTATCGCGTGTCTGACCAGCGTCCTGGCGCTCAGTGCCAATAGCTTGGGGCAAAGCCTCAAGCCATACGATGGCGTCATCAGCCGACTGGTCGCAGCCTACCCAGACTTTCTGACCCAGCAGGACGGCAACAATCTGATCTGGATCGATGGCACCAAAATGCCGATTGACGACGGCATCGCGGACAAGCCTGTCGAAAAACTGCTGGAAACGCCCGACCTCAAGGACCAATTCCATTTCCCTTACGTTCCCGGCAAACCGGCCGCTGCGCCGCTAGAGAACGAGGACCCGGGCCGCATCCGTTTCGACCCGCTGTTCCGCAAGATGTATGGCGATTGCCGCAAAGGCGGCGTCAGCGGCGATATGGTACAGGTGGCGTGGCTGCCCAAGCACAATGGCGGGCGCGTCATGGCGACCAAGATCAACGGTGTCGCGGCGCACTTGCAGGAGGTCTCGGACGAACTTGATACGCTGCCTGATCAATTCATGACCTTTCTCATGCCGACAGCCGGCACCTTCAATTGCCGGGTGATCGCGGGGACGGACAGGGCCAGCGTGCACGCCTATGGTGCCGCTATCGATATCAACACCAAGCACGCGCATTACTGGCGCAACGCCAAGGCCGGGGCCGGTGGCACGCTCGCCTACCAGAACGAAATCCCCTTCGAGATCGTCGATATTTTCGAGCGGCACGGCTTCATCTGGGGCGGCAAGTGGTATCACTACGATACCATGCATTTCGAGTACCGGCCCGAACTGTTGCCGCCCCTCACGAGGTAGCCAGCCATGACCGAACCCTGTGACCTTACCGCCACCGAGGCCCGGCGTCTGATTGGCCGCAAGCAGCTATCACCGGTGGAACTGATTACGAGTTGCATCGGCCGAATCGGCAAGGTGAACGGCACGGTCAACGCGGTGGTGGCGATGGATGCCGAACGGGCGATGGCAAAGGCTCGCGAGGCCGAACGCGCTGTGATGTCTGGCGCGCCGCTCGGGGCGCTGGCGGGGCTGCCGGTGGGCATCAAGGATCTCGACAACACCGCGGGATTGCGGACGACGCAAGGGTCGCTGCTGTTCAAGGATTTCGTGCCGGACGCTGATGATCCGATGGTTGCGAACATACGCCGCGCGGGCGGCATCGTCTTGTGCAAAACCAATACGCCGGAGTTTGGCGCCGGGGCCAACACGGTCAACCGCGTCTACGGCGCCACGGGCAATCCGTTCAACACCACCTTGAGCGCCGCCGGCTCCTCGGGCGGCGCGGCGGCGGCACTGGCGACGGGCATGGTGGCACTGGCGACCGGCTCTGACATGGGCGGCAGCCTCCGCACGCCCGCAGGCTTTTGCGGCGTCGTCGGGTTCCGTCCGTCGCCTGGCCTCGTCCCCGATCCCACATCATCTGTGGCCCTCTCACCCTTCGCCGTGCTTGGGCCGATGGGCCGCACCGTCGACGATACGCACCTGCTGCTGATGGCGCAGCTGGACGTTGACCGGCGCGATGCGTATTCCAGCGCCGACACCCACGCTATTCCGTGTGCCCTGCAAGGGGCCGATCTGTCGCGCGTTCGTGTGGCGTTTTCGGCTGATCTCGGCGCGGCGCCGGTTGATAGCAACATCCGCCAGGTATTTGCCGCCAAGACCGCCCGCTTTGCCTCGGTCTTTGCCAGCACCCAACAGCGCGATCCGGACCTGACCGGGGTCCACCAGGCCTTTGAAGTGCTGCGGGGAATCACCTTCGTGGCGGCCTTCCGCGAGTTGGTCGCCAAGCAGCGCGACCTGCTTGGCCCCAACATCATCGACAACACCGACCGGGCGATGGCCTGGACGCTTCAGGATGTGGCCGAGGCGCACAAAGTCCAGACCGCCATCTACCGCAATTTTATCGGCTTCTTCCGCGATATCGACGTGCTGATCTGCCCGGCCGCCGCCGTCTCGCCGTTCCCGCACGCCCAGCGCTCAGTAACCCACATCAACGGCGAAGCGATGCCGACCTATATGCGCTGGCTCACCCTCGTCTATGGCTTAACCATGGCGCTTCCGGCGGTGTGCTGCATTCCTTGCGGGCGAGACCACCTGGGACTGCCCTTCGGCATTCAGATCGCTGGCCCGCGCGGTTCGGACGCCAAAGTGCTGGCGATTGCTAAAAGCCTCGCCGAAGTGCTTGCGGACGATCCGGAAACGGCGCGGCCTTTGCCGGACCTCACAAAACTCCACACGGGGACTTGATGACGCCTTGGTAAGCTCTTGACTGCTTCCGCACTGTCAGTAGCTTTTGCAGTTGTCCGGTTTTGATAGCACATCAGTTGTCCGCTTCGGGGCTCACTGACGATCGCTGGTGGAAGCGGGGGACACCAGCGTCGTTTGGGTCAGGGCGCAGCTCTTGCTGCGCCCTTGTCGG
>JANYHF010000113.1 GCA_025359185.1 Hyphomicrobiaceae bacterium
ACTTCTCCATTCTCCGGTCCTCGTCACACTTGGTCCGGCTCATCCAATCCCCCCAATGCTGCCCGCATTGAGAGGATCACGGATTACCGGACATATCGTGTGCTACAGAAACCGGACAACTCGTGTGCTAGCGACACGGCCTCGTGAACAGCCTTGACAGCGCGGCCGCTGGCAGCGCAGATTTCATGAGCGTAAAGGCAGTTTGCCTCAGAGGCAATCATACGCGGACAGGTAAACCCGGCCACAAGCAAGGCCGGGAGGTCCGCCAATAGGGGAGCGAACGATGGCAACCGGCACGCGGGATCCGCGGATCGACAGCATGTATCAGCGCGATTGTCAGGGCGCATGGACCATGGTTGGCCTGCTCTGGCTGGTGACACTCTTTGTTCTGATCATGTCGTGGCCCTACATGCAGGACCAGGGCGTGCGGATCGTGGCGTTGATTGCCGCCGCGCTGGTGCTGCTGTTCAACACCGCCTCGATCTGGGCGATGGTCAGCCACTATTCCGAGGACAAGGACTTCATCTACGGCCTTGATATCAAGGCGCTCGATGCGGTCCGGGATTCTAAGCGATAAAGGGGAGCGGTAGCCATGGCCGACAAAGCCTATCAGCCGGAAGAGCAAAGCGCCGCGATGCAATTCCTGGACATCGTCTTTCTGCTCGCCGCCATCTTCGGGACGCTGCTTCTACCGATCTATCTGCATTTGGCGGGCGCAGCGACCGAAACCACCAAGATCGATAATCCGACCTGGGATCTGTTGAAACAAACGCCGGGACAGGTGGCTGCCTGGACGGCTCTGGGTAAAGACCCCGCCAGCGCCCATGACATCATCCAGACCCGCTTCAATTATGTCATCGACTGGCCGACGCTGATCGCCGTCGCGGTCATCCTGTTCCTCTACTTCTTCCTGCTGTTCCGCTTCTCAGACAGCGAATACCGGGACGTGATCGCGGAAAAATTCGGCGGCGGCAAGAAATAGGAGTAGCACCCATGATCAGTTTTCCTTGGCCGGCTGCCTCGAGCCCTGGCTGGTTCTTTCTCGATTGGGCGATGTGGATTTTGTCCGCCGTGTTCATTCTCTGGATGCTTTGGGATTGGTACAGCATCGACAGCACCTTTTCAGAGGACGTGCTGACCTCGTCGCGCGAAGGCGAGATCGAGGCCGTGTCCGAAAAACATGATTTGCGAAGCTGAGGGGCACGACCATGACCGCTGCAACAACAACTGCCAATGGCGCGCCGCAGAAAATTTCGCTGCTGCGCGTACTCGGCCCGGCCCATGTGTGGGCGCTGGGCGTCGGTATCGTTCTGGTCGGTGAGTTTACCGGCTGGAATTTTGCGGCCGGCAAGGGTGGCACGCTAGGCGCTATGATCGCCTTGTGGGTCTGCGGATTGCTCTATACCGCCGTCGCCATGATCGATTCGGAAGTGACCTCGACGGTCGCGGCGGCTGGCGGACAATATGCGCAAGCCAAGCACATCGTCGGCCCGCTGATGGCCTTCAACGTGGCACTTTATCTGGTCTTTGCCTACACCATGCTGGAAGCCTCCGACGCCATCCTGGTCGGCGACACCATGGTGCAGTTCGCCAGTGACATGGGCGTAACCGGATTAACCCACCACTCGTTCATCGTCTTTACCGTCGTGTTCCTGGTCTGGTTGAACTACCGCGGCATTCTGGCGACGCTGAACTTCAACTTCGTCATCACGGCGCTGGCATTCCTCTCGATCGTCATTCTCTTTCTTTCGGTGCAGCCCTGGAGCCAGGGCGCGGTGCTGAAACTCGGCGAGATGGTGACCAAGGAGAATGCGCTGCCCTATGGCTGGCTCGGCGTCATTGCGGCAATGCAGTTCGGTATCTGGTACTATCTCGGCATCGAGGGCACCACACAGGCGGCCGAGGAAGTACGTTCGCCCGCGCGGTCGCTGCCGCTGGGCACCATGACGGGCATGATCACGCTGCTGATCGCTGCCACCATGACCTGGTATGTCTGCGCCAGCCTGCTGCCCTGGCAGTATCTCGGCCAGACCGTGTATCCGTTGTACGACGCGGCCAAAGCGACAGGCTCCTGGCAGCTGCAGTATCTGCTGTTCGTGGGCACGGTCTTGGCTGGCGTCGCGTCCGCCAACGGCTGCATCAATGACGCTGCCCGCGCGTGGTTCTCCATGGGGCGGGACCGCTATCTGCCGGCCTGGTTTGCGGCGGTGCATCCCACCTACCGGACGCCCTATCGCGCGTTGATCTTCTTACTGCCGGTGGCGTTGGCCTTCGCGCTGATTGCTGACATCAATCAGGCCATCACGTTCTCGATCCTGTCGGGCGTGCTGCACTATACGTTCATGTCGATCAACGTCATCATGTTCCGCAACAAGTGGCCATTGGGGACGATCCGGCGCGGCTATGTGCATCCATTCCATCCGATCCCGGCGTATATTCTGCTGCTGCTCTGCATCGTGACGTTCTTTGCCATCTTCCTCGGCTACGGTACGCAGCTGATCGCCATGGTGGCCTTCTATGCCATCGTGTCGGTGTGGTTCCACTTCTACCGCTACCAATATGTGCGGCGCGGCGCGCAGTTCACCATGCCATGGCCCAAACCGGTCGGGTATTGAGGAAACTGGTGGCCACCCGATGTCACCCGGTGTCAGGCACCCAAGGTGCCTGACACCCAGTAAGGTACGCAAACTCTGCGCTAACTGGGTGTCAGGCACCAGTGGTGCCTGACACCGTGAGGGCAACCGTGACACACACTGCGGTTGCCGTTTTTGTTGCACTGGCCATCGCCGTGCTCGGCACACTGCAATATCGCGGCGTGCTGGCGCGCCGGGCCGCGCGGGCTGCCTATGTGGCGCCGCTCCTCGCCTTGCTTGAGGACGCCCGCGCCACCCCCTCTGCCGTCGATTTCCCGCGCGTCACCGGCCGCTACAAGGGCCATGACGTACAGATCGAACCGCACACCGACAGCATGACCGCGCGCAAGCTGCCGGTGCTGTGGCTGCTGGTGACGCTGAAAGAACCGCTCCCCCTCACTGCCTCACTCGACGTCATGACCCGCCCGAGCAATCTCGAATACTGGTCCCCCTTCGAGAGCTTCCCCATCGATCTCGCCCGCCCCGCCCATTGGCCGGACACCGCCAATCTGCGTGCGGACCAGGAAGCCGGGGGCGGCAAGTTACGTACCGCTGTCGAGCCGCATCTCGATTTCCTCGGCCACCCCAAGGGCAAGGAGATCCTCATTACTCCCAAGGGCGTGCGGTTCACCTGGCTCGCCGAAGAAGGCGACCGCAACGCCTACCTGATCATGCGCCAAGCGCAGTTTTCCGGGGAACCGATCGACCCTGTTGTGGTGGGCCGGCTGCTGGAGCGGTGTCTTGCGGTGGCCGAAGCGGTGAAACGGGGCGTATGACCGCCGCCACTTTTCCCTCATGTCCGGGCTTGAACTCGCCATCCGGAGTGAGGATACGCAAGGATTGCGGCAGTTGGCCTAGAGGACCTGGTTAAACTTGGCCATGATGAAGGTAAGGTGTGATCATGCAGGACCCGCCGCCTCCCAAACCCCCGCACCCGTACGCCGTGCTCGGCGCTGCCGCCGTGCTGCCCGCCTCGGGCCATGTCTGGCTTGGGCAAGCCCAACGCGGCCTTACTTTCCTGTTTTTCATGCTCGTCCTTGGCGCGCTCACCGCGCATTTCGCGCCGCCACAGGCGTCGTTCATTGGCCGTCACGCGGGCGGCGTGTTCGTCTATGCGCTGTCGGTGCTGGATGCCTACAAGCTCGCGCGGGTGCGCTGGGAGACTTGGCGGACGCCGCCCATCTGATGGCTTGAAAAAGCCCCTCTGGGTCTGCCATACTCAAGTGTGATCACAAAATAATAATTGGGAGGTCCGTCACATGAAATCACTACTGCCTTATGCCCTCGCGGCTGCAGCCGTTGCGGGGCTCGCCACCGCCGCTTCGGCCGACATGATGAGCAAGCTCGGTGCTGGCGAAGGCCAAGTCGATATCGTCGCCTGGCCCGGCTACATCGAGCGCGGCGACAGCGACAAGGCCTATGACTGGGTGACCGAGTTCGAGAGGAAGACTTCGTGCAAGGTCAACGTCAAAACAGCGAACACGTCCGATGAGATGGTGGCGCTGATGAACGAGGGCGGGTTCGATCTCGTCACGGCGTCGGGCGATGCGTCGCTGCGGCTGGTTGCTGGCAAGCGCGTGCAGCAGATCAACACTGCGCTGATCCCGAGTTGGAAGACCGTGGACGAACGGTTGCAGAATGCAGCCTGGCACACGGTGGATGGCAAGCATTTCGGCGTGCCGTATCAGTGGGGGCCGAACCTGCTCATGTACAACACCAACGTGTTCAAGGACCCGCCCAAGAGCTGGTCGGTGGTGTTCGAGGAGCAGAACCTCCCCGATGGCAAGACCAACAAGGGCCGCGTGCAGGCCTATGATGGCCCGATCTACATTGCCGACGCCGCGCTGTACCTGATGAAAAAGAAGCCGGAGCTTGGCATCAAGGACCCCTATGAGCTGAACGAAGATCAGTACAAGGCGGCGCTTGAGGTGCTGCGTGGGCAGAGGAAAATTGTTGGCCGCTACTGGCACGACGCCAACATGCAGGTCGATGATTTCAAGAACGAGGGCGTGGTCGCATCGTCGTCCTGGCCGTTCCAGGTCAACCTGCTTGCGGCGGACCCCAAGAAGCTCCCCGTCGCCTCCACCATCCCCGATGAGGGCGCCACCGGCTGGGCCGACACCACCATGATGCACTCGGAGGCCAAGCATCCGAACTGCGCCTATCTGTGGATGGAGCACTCGCTGGAGCCCAAGCTGCAAGGCGATCTCGCGGCCTGGTTCGGCTCGGTGCCTGCGGTGACGGCGGCCTGCAAGGGCAACGCGCTGCTCACGGACGCTGGCTGCGATGGCAACGGTGCGGCCAACTTCGCCAAGATCAGTTTTTGGCGCACGCCCACGGCCAAGTGCACCTCGCAGAAAGAGTGCGTGCCCTATTACCGCTGGGTGAGCGACATGATCGCTGTGATCGGCGGAAGATAACAGCGAACCTGAGTGTCAGGCACCGCCGGTGCCTGACACCCAGTAAGCCCTCATCATGACCACAGCCGTCAGCTTTTCCGCCGTCTCGCGCATCTTCGGTGCCACCCGCGCGGTTGATGATGTGTCCCTCGACATCGCCGAGGGTGAGTTCTTTGCGCTGCTCGGGCCGTCGGGTTCGGGCAAGACCACCTGCCTGCGACTGATCGCGGGCTTCGAGCAACCCGATGCGGGGCGCATACGGATATTCGGCGAGCCCGTCGAAGGCGTGCCGCCCTACCGGCGCGCCGTCAATACGGTGTTCCAGGACTATGCCCTGTTCCCGCATATGAGCGTCGGCGAGAATGTCGCCTACGGATTGATGGTCAAGGGCGTGGCCAAGGCGGAACGCGCCGCAAAGGCCGTGGACGCCCTGACACTGGTGAAACTCGCGGGCTACGAGAGCCGCCGCCCCGCGCAGCTCTCCGGCGGCCAGCGGCAGCGCGTGGCTCTGGCCCGGGCGCTGGTCAACGAGCCGCGCGTGCTGCTGCTGGATGAGCCGCTCGGCGCGCTCGACTTAAAACTCCGTGAGCAGATGCAAGTCGAGCTGAAATCGCTGCAACAGCAGGTCGGCATCACCTTCGTGTTCGTCACCCATGACCAGGGCGAGGCGCTCTCCATGGCCGACCGCGTCGCTATTTTCAACAACGGCAAGATCGTACAGGTTGGCACGCCTACGGATATTTATGAGCGGCCACAAAGCCGATTCGTTGCCGATTTTGTCGGTTCGTCCAATCTGCTGCCGCCCGACGTCGCGTCGAGCCTCGGCGGCACGCGCGCCTGGACCAGCTTGCGCCCGGAAAAGATCCAGGTGCTCGCCGCCGGTGCCACCGCGCCCTCCGGCCTTGCCTCCATCAGCGCAACCCTTCAGTCAGCGCATTATCAGGGTCCGGTCACTCGCCTCACGTTTGATGCGGCAGGAACCCGCCTCACCGCCAGCATCCCGGCGGGCTCGGCTGATCTCGCGCCTGGCGCCCCGGCCACCCTCGCCTGGCCCCGCGCCGCCATGCACGCTATGCCCGGCGAATCTGCGTGACTTCAGAATTGACGCACCGCACCATCGAGCCGGGATTGCCTTTTTGCCGCGCCGCGTGGAATGATGGCTCCAACACTGCCATGAAACAAAAATTGAAACGGGAGAAACGCGCGTCATGACCCAGGACCTCACCGGCTACGCCAAAGAGCGCGGTATCAAGTATTTCCTTGTCAATTTCACCGACCTGTTCGGCGTGCAGCGGGCCAAGATGGTGCCCTCGCAAGCCATCGCCGGGATGCAGAAGGACGGCGGCGGGTTTGCGGGCTTCGCTACATGGCTCGATATGACGCCTGCCAACGCCGACATGTTCGTCTTCCCCGATGCGCCTTCGGTCATGCAGCTGCCCTGGAAGAAGGACGTCGCCTGGGTCGCGGGCATCCCGGTGATGGACGGCAAACCAGTTGCGCACGCGCCGCGTAACCTCTTGAAGCGGCTGGTGGCGCAGGCCGCCGAAAAGGGCTTTATGTTGAAATCTGGCGTCGAACCCGAATTCCATCTGATCACGCCCGATGGCCGCAGCGTAGCTGACGGGGCAGATAGGCAGGAAAAGCCCTGCTACGACCAGCAGGCCCTGATGCGCCGCTATGATCTGATCTCGGAAATCTGCGATTCGATGAACGAACTCGGCTGGGGTGCCTACCAGAACGACCATGAGGACGCCAACGGACAGTTCGAGATCAACTGGGACTTCACGGATGCTCTGACCACGTCGGACCGGCACGCGTTTTTCAAATACATGGTGCGGGCGCTGGCTGAAAAGCACGGACTGCGCGCGACCTTCATGCCAAAACCGTTCACCAACCTCACCGGCAACGGCTGCCATATGCACGCCTCGGTCTGGAGCACGGACGGCAAGACCAATCTGTTCAAGGACGACGCCGGCGAATTGGGCCTCTCGGCCATGGGCTACCACTTCCTGGGCGGTGTTCTGCATAATGGCGAAGCGCTCTGCGCCATCACCAACCCGACGGTGAACAGCTACAAACGCATCAACGCGCCGCGCACTACGTCAGGCGCGACCTGGGCACCTAATACGCTGACTTATGGCGGCAACAACCGCACAAACATGGTGCGCATCCCGGGCGCTGGCCGGGTCGAGTTCCGCTTGGCCGATGGCGCGGTCAACCCCTACCTGCATCACTGCGTGTACCTAGCTGCCGGCATCGACGGCATCGAGAATGCGCGGCATCCGGGCGAGCGTGTCGATTTCGATATGTACACAGAAGGGTGGAAAGCCACCAGCGCCAAGAAACTGCCGCTCAACATGCTCGACGCCATCCGCCTGTTCGAGGCCAATCCCTTCCTGCGCAGTGTGCTCGGCGACGAATTCTGTAACGGCTACGTCAAACTCAAAAACGCCGAGTGGAATTCCTACGCCGCGCATCTGACGGACTGGGAGCGCGACCGCACGCTCGATTGCTAGCGGTTCCCGCTGCCCCTCATTGGCCGGGCTTGACCCGGCCATCCAGCATAGATCTCAATCGACCAAGTCTGACTGCGGTAACGCCAGCCCCCACCGTCAGCTGATCTCAAGCTCGCTGGGATAGAGCACGCCCATCCAGTCGCAGCTGTCTTTGCGGGTGGCACCCGCTTCCACCAGGAAACCGTCGTTGAAGGACTCGACCACCTTCACCGTGTCGCCACTCTTCAGGGCAAACCCCGGCTTGGTACGGCTGAGAGCATTACGGCGTTGGCACTCCTTCTCGTCCATCCCGCGCATGAGCCGCGCCGTCTTGACGGAAACTGAAACCAAGCCCGCGTCTGCCATAGTCGTTACTCCACCCAGTGGCGCCGGACCTTCAAGGTCCGGTCGCTCGCGCGAAAATGATGTACGGCCTGCAAAAAACGTCTCTTCTGATCGGCTATACGCCCCTCAAACCGCTGATTATTGCCCTCGGCGGCCTCAAGGCGGTGCTGTTATGCCACAGCGCGACGGTTTCGGGTAGGCCAAATCTGCGCACTGTCAACAGATCTGGTAGACGCGGGCGGAATAGGTTGGGGTTCGCCGCTCTGCTCCCCCATCGCAATAGGGGAGATTTCCGCCGCGACGGTCCCTTGCGAAAAAGTGCCCATCGGAACTTTGCCTACCGCCGATCCGTTTTCATTGGCAGCCCCGAGATGATGACAATCGCCTGGGCGTGCGGAAAATCGTCGGTAATCGTCAAGTCGATGCGGGCCTCGTAGCCCTCGGGCGTCAGTTGGTGCAGGTGTTGGGCGGCCGCGCCTGTCAGCACCAGGGTCGGGCGGCCGGATGGAAGGTTTACCACACCCATGTCGCGCCAGAAGGTGCCTTGGGCAAGCCCGGTGCCGAGCGCTTTCGAGCACGCCTCCTTGGCGGCAAAGCGCTTGGCATAAGAGGCCGCGCGGTTCATCCGGCGATCGGATTTTTCACGCTCAACCACAGTGAAAATGCGGTTGAGGAAGCGATCGCCGTATTTCTCAATGGCCGCTTCGATGCGGCGGATGTCGACGAGGTCGTTACCCAGGCCAAGAATCATGCGGGTGCTCCCGCGCTGTTGCCGTTGAACACGCGCTCGGCCCCGCTCACGAACGGTTTGGTCCGCAGGCCTGCAACGATCTTGTTGAGATGCTCCAAATCCCAAATTTCGAGGCCGATGCGCATGGTCGTGAAATCGCCTGCGCGCCGCACCATGCGCAGCGTATCGATGTTGCCGTCCGCATCGCCGATGACCTGGGCGACTTGCGCGAGGATGCCCGGCGCATTGGGCACCGACACCTCGATGGCTGCCGGGAACCGCTCGTCGCTATCCTCGGGAATATCCCAAGTGACGTCCATCCAGAGATCAGTGCGGTTGTCGAATTTCTGCAATTCGGGTGAATGGATCTGGAAGATCTTGATGCCCTCGCCCGGCGTCATGATGCCGACAATGCGGTCGCCGGGCACCGCTCCACCTTCGCCGAACTGTACCGGCAGATCGCCCTTGAGGCCCCGGATCCGCAGGCCTTGCGAAGTGCCATCGGCTTGTGCCGGCGCGCTGCCGGGCCAGCGGAATTTCATGCCGATGGTCTTGGCGACGTTGAACCAACCCTCCTCGGAGCGGGTTTCGTAGCTGTTGCGGCGCGCGCGTGCCGGGGCTGGAGCCGTTGTGCTCGCCGCCTCCGGGATCAACGCGCCGACCACGGTTTGCGGCAGCAATTCGCCGCGACCGACGGCAGCGGCGATTTCGTCCGCCGTTTTCTGGCTGAAACGCGAAATGTTGCGGGTGAGCAGGTCATCGGAAAACGGGCGGCTGTGCTTGGCGAACGCCGATGTGAGCATCTGACGGCCAAGTTCGCTCCATTGCCGGCGTTGGGCCTCGCGGGTAGCGCGGCGGATGGCCGAACGCGCCTTGCCGGTGCGCGCGATCTGCTCCCAGGCGGCGGGAGGCGTCTGCACGCTGGACGTTTCGATCACCACCTCGTCGCCGTTGCGCAGCTCTGTCACCAGCGGCCGGGGCAGGCCGTTGATGCGGCAGCCGACGCAGCTGTTGCCGATGTCCGTATGCACCGCATAGGCGAAATCGATGGCGGTGGCGCTGCGCGGGAGCGCGATCAGGCGGCCCTTGGGCGTGAAGCAGAACACCTGGTCCTGGAACAGTTCGAGTTTGGTGTGTTCGAGGAACTCTTCGGCATTGTCGCCTTCAAGCAGGGTATCGACCAGCCGCCGCAGCCAGTGGTAGGCATTGGTCTCCGTCGGCGCAGCTCCCTCGCCCTGGCGGAAGCCGTTGATGCGGTCCTTATAGAGAACATGCGCGGCGACGCCATGCTCGGCAATGTCGTGCATACTGGCGGTGCGGATCTGCAACTCGACGCGGCGGTGGCGCGGGCCGATGATGGTGGTGTGTAAGGATTGATAGCCATTGGGCTTGGGGTTGGAGACGTAGTCCTTGAACCGCCCCGGCACCAGATGCCAGCTGGTATGGGCGACACCAATCACCCGGTAGCAATCCTCGGGCCGCTCGACTGTGACGCGGAATGCATAGATGTCGGAAAGCTGCTCCAGCGAAATTTGCTTACGCTCCATCTTGCTCCAGATGGCATAGGGCTTTTTCTCGCGGCCCGTCACCTCGGCCGTAATGCCGCGTTCGATCAGCTTGCTGCTCAAGGTTGAGCTGATCTCTTCGATCAGGCCCTTGTTGCGCTCACGCAGGTCGCCGAGCTTTTTCACCACTATGGCGAAGGCTTCGGGCTGCATCCAGCGAAACGCCAGCTCTTCCAACTCGTCCCGTAACCACTGCATCCCCATGCGGCCGGCCAGCGGGGCGTAGATCTCAAGCGTTTCCTCCGAAATGCGCTTGCGCTTGTCGGTGCGCATAGGCTCAAGCGTGCGCATATTGTGCAGGCGGTCGGCGAGCTTGACCAGCAGCACGCGGATGTCACTGGAGATCGCCAGCAGCAGTTTGCGGAAGTTCTCTGCCTGCTCGGCCTGCTTGGTGACCAGATCGAGTTTTTTGATCTTGGTAAGACCCTCGACAAGAGCGCCAATTTCACTCCCGAACTGCTTATCGATCTCCTCGCGCGTCACTTCGGTGTCTTCGATAGTGTCGTGCAGCAGCGCCGTGACGATGGTGGCGTCGTCGAGCTTCCACTCGGTGAGAATGGCGGCGACTTCGAGGGGATGGGAGAAATACGGATCGCCCGAGGCGCGCTTCTGGTTGCGGTGCGCCCGCATGGCATAGACGTAAGCGCGGTTAAGCAGCGCCTCGTCCGCCTTGGGATCGTAGGCGAGCACGCGCTCGACGAGTTCGTATTGCCGCATCATGGCTTGGCGCGCCGTCAAAGCGGCCTGAACATCATGATCAGGCCAGATTTCAACTTTGACGGTTCGGGCGGGTGTTCGTCAACCCAACGCTTAGCGTTGCCGGGCCGTCGAGGCCGACGCTTCA
Source organism: Hyphomicrobiaceae bacterium (assembly GCA_025359185.1). GTDB lineage: Bacteria > Pseudomonadota > Alphaproteobacteria > Rhizobiales > Hyphomicrobiaceae > JANYHF01. The sequence goes on from JANYHF010000113.1 coordinate 11,012, forward strand.
ATCGGGATCATGCTTTCGAGGCCTCGCAGCACTTCTTCTTCGCTCATGGTCACGCGGTCGACGGCGGTATCGCTGCGGCGGTCGTCGCGGGCGAGCACAGGGCCGCGCGCTTCGTGGGCGGCCGGCGGAATCATCGGCGCGCCCTCGTGTTCCGGCTCGTCCACTTCCACGAACTTCTGCAGCGAATGAATGACGGCTTCCTGCAGGTCGGCCGGTTCCACCGTCTCCTCGGCGATTTCGCGCAGGGCGACGACCGGGTTCTTATCATTCTCGCGGTCCACGGTCAGCGCTGCGCCGCCCGCAATGGCCCGCGCGCGGTGCGCGGCTGCCAGCACGAGTTCAAAGCGGTTGGGGACCTTATCGACGCAATCCTCGACGGTGACGCGCGCCATGGGCGTTGCTCCTTGCGAAAAGGTTGGGGATTTATCTGGAGTGGTACTGGCTTTTGTGGGTGAGTGCAAGGCCGTCGCACTACATGGCAACCAGCATCTGTTCGACGGTCAATCCGAGGACCGGATGGCACCAATCCGGGGCGATCTCGAGAAGCGGCTCCAGCACGAACGACCGCTTATGCAACTCGGGATGCGGCAGCACCAGATGGGCCGGATGCAGCGGGTCGTGGCAAGCATGCCAACCCATGACAATGCCCGCATAGTCCAAAATATCGATATCCAGCGGCCGGGGTCCCCATCGCGGGCCGGGGCGGCGGCCGGCGGCGGCTTCCAGGGCTTTTAGGAGCGTGAGCAGTGCCTCAGGTCCAAGACTGGTGCGGCCTGCTCCCACGGCGTTGACGTAAGGGGGCTGCGGCTGCGGACCGAGCGGGGCCGTGGCGATGATCTTCGACACGCGGTCTAGCCTCACGCCATGCCGCTCCAATTCAGCAAACGCGCGGGCAACGGTGGCTTCCGGCGCGCCCCAGGCCCCCGTTTGGTTGCTGCCGAAGGCCAGCAGCACATTTCCAGCGTTCTCCATCCGCCACCCTTTGCACACGATCCGGATTCGCTTACACCTGGACCTGTTTCCGGATCGAATCGATCCCAGCCGCCATGGCCCGGCACGCCGTGGCCGCGCATTATATTATCAAGCCGAGGTGACATTCATGCATTTCTATCCGAACGAGCGGGTTGCCCTCTTTGTGGATGGGGCCAATCTCTATGCCACGGCCAAGGCGCTGGGCTTTGACATCGATTACAAAAAACTGCTGACCATGTTCCGCACCAAGGGCCACCTGATCCGCGCGCTCTATTACACTGCGCTGGCCGAGAACGACGAGTACTCCTCGATCCGCCCACTGATCGATTGGCTGGACTACAACGGTTATACGATGGTGACCAAGCCGACCAAGGAGTTCACGGACGCCACCGGACGGCGCAAGATCAAGGGCAACATGGATATCGAGCTGACCGTCGATGCCATGGAGCTGGCCGACCATCTCGACCACATCGTGCTGTTCTCGGGCGATGGCGATTTCCGGTCGTTGGTAGAAGCGTTGCAGCAGAAGGGCAAGCGCGTCAGCGTGGTCTCCACCCTGCACACCCAGCCGCCGATGGTCGCCGACGAACTGCGCCGCCAGGCCGATCAGTTCGTCGATCTCTACGACCTCGAACAGCAGATCTGCCGCGATCCCTCCGGCCGCCCGCAGCGTGACGCCGCCCCCCGGCATCCCAGCAACCGGCCCGTGCCCGCGCCCGTTCCAGCCGGTCCCGTTGGGCAAAGGAGTGATGACGAGGACGAATTCGAGGGGGTGTGATACCCGCGAGAAAAGGTGGAGCGCGGGATCTTGTTCGACGCGTGAATTCTAGAGCCGCAGACATGATCCCGGATGCGCTGCACCATGAAGAATGCTGCAGCGCATCCGGGATGACAGGATTAATTGCTGTATTGTTTTCTTGATTATTGGTTTAGGCATCAATGCCGACGGAACCTGCCGCTGACTGTCCATTGTGTCCACGGCTCGCTGTTTTCCGGCGCGCCAACATTGCGGCGTATCCAGAATTTTTCAACGGCCCGGTGCCGTCGTTCGGCGGCGCGAACGCGCGGTTGCTGGTCGTTGGCCTCGCGCCCGGGCTCAAAGGCGCCAACCGCACCGGCCGTCCGTTCACGGGCGATTACGCTGGCGATTTGCTCTACGGCACACTGCTGGCGTTCGGTTTCGCCAAGGGCGTATTCAAGGCCGAACCTCATGACGGCCTCACCTTGCAGGACTGCATGATCACCAACGCCGTGCGCTGCGTGCCACCCGAAAACAAGCCGACGGGGCCGGAAGCGGTAACCTGCCGGAGGTTTCTGACGGCGCAGATTGCAGCTTTGCCGAGGCTGAAAGTGATCGTGGCGCTGGGCCGTATCGCACATGAAAACACCCTGTCGGCTCTCGGCCATCGCCGCGCCGCCCATCCCTTCGACCATTGTGCCGTGCACGCATTGCCAGACGGACGCACACTGATCGACAGTTACCACTGCTCGCGCTACAACACCAACACCGGCAAACTGACGCCCGCGATGTTTGCCGAAGTGTTTGCCAAGGCGCGCAGGCTTTTGGGATGACAGCGCTGCTGACCTTGTTTCCGGCTGGCCGCGCCTGTCTGTTAAGCTATGCTGACGCGATGGCTATCGTCTGGCCAGCGATTGGATTGATATGTCCTGGATTGCAACTCTCGTCGACCCTGGCTTCTGGCGCCCACTCAAGCCAAAGCTCGCGACGACGCTCACTGAGGGCTATGGCTGGTCGCGATTGCGTGCAGATGCAATTGCCGGGCTCACCGTGGCGATCGTCGCGCTGCCGTTGGCGATGGCGATCGCAATCGGCTCGGGTGTTACACCCGACCGGGGGCTGACAACGGCGGTTGTCGGCGGCTTTCTCATTTCTGCGCTGGGTGGCAGCCGGTTTCAGATCGGTGGTCCGGCGGCGGCGTTTATCGTCATTGTCGTGGGCATCGCCCATGTTCACGGTGATGCAGGATTGCTGACTGCAATGTTTCTCGCCGGTTTCGTTCTGATCGGAGCTGCACTGCTGAAGCTGGGGGCTTGGGTTAAGTATGTACCCGGTCCCGTGATTCTCGGCTTTACGAGCGGAATCGGCGTGTTGATTCTGGTCGGACAGATCAAGGACTTCTGCGGGCTCAAGGGCAACGTTCCTGCCGATGTCATCGGGCGGATCCTGGCGCTGGTTGCCAATTCGAGCAGCTTTGCTCCTCCAAGTTTTCTGGCGGGCGCAGCGACACTGGCTCTGATCGTTGGTCTGAAAAAGTGGCGCCCAAATTGGCCGGCATTGCTGATCGCTGTCGTCGGCGTTTCTGGTTTGACCACACTGACGGGGTTTCCGGTTGAGACCATCGGTACCCGGTTTGGCGGCCTCGCGGCCTCGCTGCCGTCGCCATCGTTGCCAGATCTGTCGTGGCACCGCATCACCGAGATGTTGCCAAGCGCCTTTACGATCGCGTTCCTGGTTGCGGTTGAGTCGTTGCTTTCGGCTGTCGCGGCCGACACGATGGGCGGCTCGCGCCACCGCTCGAATGCTGAGGTCATGGCGCAGGGTGTCGCCAACATTGCGTCATCCCTGTTTGGCGGTTTGCCCGTAACCGGTGTGATCGCGCGCACAGGCATCAATATCGCGGCAGGCGGCACGAGCCCGGTCGCTGGAATGCTCCATGCAATATTTGTTTTGCTCGCCATGGTGCTGCTGGCTCCGCTCGCCAAATACATGGCTTTGCCCTGCTTGGCAGCCGTCCTGGTCAATGTCGCGTGGCGGCTCATCGACTGGCGCGAACTCGTGCATTTCAGCTGGGGTGCGCCCTCTGACGACCGGCTGGTTTTGCTGGCGACACTCGGCCTGACCATCCTGGTCGATCTCAACGTTGCGATCGCGGTAGGTGTCGGCCTTGCCGCGATGCTGTTCGTGCACCGGATGTCCGAGTTACCCGGAGTACATCTGGGTGATCGAGCAATGCTCGATGAAGACGAGTCAGACGTTGAGGACACCATGACGCCGGTCGCTGCGCCAATTGTGCCCGATGGTGTGCGGGTCATTCAGCTTCGCGGGCCGCTGTTCTTTGGTGCAGCGGCCACTGTCGCGGCCACATTCCGGCAGCTGGATCATTGGCCAGACATACTGATTTTGCGAATGGGCCATGTGCCCCTGATTGATGCCACGGCCGTGAGCGTGCTGGAGGAACTGGCCGCGCAATGCCGCAAGCACGGCAATACACGATTGATCATCTGTGGCTTGCAGGCTCAGCCGAGAGCTGCCCTTGAGGGGTTCGGCTTTCTCAAAGACAATGACGTTGCGTTGGCTGATGATCTGCCAGGGGCTCTTGCCGATGCCAAGCGAAGGCTGACGCCGGAATCTGCGCTGATGTCCGCCGCCGGCCGATAGCATCCGTCGCGGAACGTTAGGGCCTGTCGTCAGTTATGGGTTCGGGCTGGACGTGAGCGATTTTGGCCGAGGAGCAGGCGCTCGACGACGCAAGCCAAATGGCTTGCTAGAAAGAGCAACGCACTCATCGGCCAAAATCGCCACGCCGCGAAACGGTGAGGTGAAAACTGTCTGTCTGCGGCGTCGCTTTGCTTGCCAATAGGAGTATATTGGCGGCGCAAATCGCCTCGCGTTCAGCCAGTTTTGACCTCATCCAGCTCCAAACCTTAACTGACGACAGGCCCTAGTTGCGACGTGGAGCGCGTCCCTGTGCTCTAACCGCCCTGGCGGACACCTGTCAAAAAAGCAGCGGCGAAAAACACTGCGACGGCGACGACAGAAAAGACAAATGCATTGGCATGTCCCCGGGCGTACTCATACGTGCCATCTCCATCTGATAGGGGGTACGCATCCATGGGCGGTAACGATCTCTAACGGTTTGGGCTGTATGTCAGGCGCAGCAAGCGATTCCTGTCATGATCAGTCATGAAATAAGGCCGGCGAGAGCTGAAGACGCCCGCGGTTCCAGGCCGCGTTGCTTCATGCGCCAAACCAAAACCTCGAATCTATCCTGGCCGAAGAAGGGTTCACCCTCAAATACCATAGTTGGTACACCCCAATGACCAGCCGCTCGAAGGGCCCGGTCGTTTTCTGCCAGCAAAGCGTCATACCGATCGGGATTGGCATTGGTGGCTGCCTCAAGATCGAACAGGTCGAGATCCGCGCGCTGAGTGGCATTGGCAAGATAAGAGCCCTGATCCCACCCCGTAACACTGCCGTCCCACAGCAGCGTCGCGACCTCCCGGCAGAATTCAAACCCTCGGCCTCGCTCCGTGGCCGCTATTCCAAGCCATCCAAGTCTGCGGGCCAGCGGCTGCTCAGCTGCAATGGCCAAAGTTTTGGTATCTTGTTGAATCGGGTCCGGAACAGGCCTTCGAAACTTCATTCCCAGGTATGCCGCAGCGCGGGCGCTGTCCTTCATAAAGTAGGGTCGCGCCAAAGGGTCCATTCTCGCAAAGTATGCCGGGTTCCGTATTGCGGCAGGATGGACAACCCGCATGTCAATTGTCACCCGGAATTTGTCACGCAGTTCCGCGATGCGAGGCAGGACGATGTAAGAGTATGGGCTGCGAAACGACCAGTAGAGTTCGAGTATCAAGTCCATCTTTCAAAGTCGCCCTTTGTGTCTGTCCCGAAACCGCCTTTCATGCGCCTGACTATCATCCAAAAGCCGGCGCGGACAACCAAGATCCGAGCTTGCCGCTGCCGCCTCATCCGGCCTTCGGCGGGTGCACGGCGTGCCGAGGCCGAGGGCTGCGCGTCACCAGCGTGGCGGCAGCGGCTGCGGGTTGATCATGACGCGCTCTTTGGGCGGCAGGGGTTGGGGGTTTAGGCTGACGAGGCTGCCGGGGGCAAGCAGCTTGAGGCGGGTGCCAGCTTCAGAGCTGCCGCCAAAGGCGGTGGCGAGCAGAGAGGCGATTGCGAGAATGATATGGGCGTGGCGCATGGTGGATCTCCAACGGTGAAAAGGGTCACGCTGGATCAGTCGCGACAGGCCGGGCAAAAGTTCACGGCATCTGCAACCCGGCACTCCAATACCCAATCAAGGTTAACGCTGCCAGTTCGCGCGCGAATGATCCGGAAACATCATGGAATGATCGGGAACGATACCGGAATGACCGCGAATGATCACGCAATGAGCACGCAGTCGCCGGTTCAGAGTCCAGCTTGACAGGCAGTGGCGAGCGCCCGTCAATAGGCAGGAAAACCCGAGACTTGCCGGAGTGAGAACATGGGTGCTGCCCCCGCCGCCGTGACATTGCGTGCCGCAGCGCCCGCCGATGCCGTCGCCATCGTCGCCCTGGTGCGGGCGCTGGCGGCCCATGTCGGGGATGTGTCTGAAGCGAAGGTGACGCCAGAGCAATTGGCCGCTGCGGGGGCGGGTGCGAACCCGTCCTGGTACGGCGTAGTAGCCGAGGCGGAGGGCGAGTTGGTAGGAGTTTGTCTGTACTCGCTGCAATTTTCGACTTGGGTCGGCGCGCCCGGCCTTTACGTCATCGATCTCTATGTGCGCGAGGCCTATCGCAACGGCCAGCTGGGCGCCCGGCTGCTGGCGCAAGCGGCCCGGTGGGGGAGCCAGCGCGGCTGCCGGTATATCCGGCTGGAGGTCGATGCGCGCAACCCGCGCGCGTGCACGTTCTATCAACGGCTGGGCTTCCGGACCCGTGTGGGCGATACGGTGTTTGTGTTGAAAAACGCCGGTTTTAATGCGCTTTTGGATGATAAGACGCTGGCAGATTAATGGACCGAAGCGTCGCTGGGCGCGGGAGCCGCCTCAGCCTCGGCAGCCGGCTCGTCAATCATGTCGACATCGTGCCCTTGGCCCTCAATTTCGGGCAGGTCTTTGACCTGATAGAACTCGACTTTGGTGTCGGGATCGACGCCAGATTCAATCACCGATGCCGGGGCCTCGTCGGCAACGGGCGCGGGAGCGGCTTTGACCGGAAGAGCAGCGGCCTTCTGGGGCAGCTTCACCGCTGCGACGGTCCGGGCCGACGCTGGCCGTTCAAACCAGGTCTCAACTTTGGCGCCGCAAAAGAAAAACACCACCGCGACGGCGGCCATCAGCAGCACAGGTTGTAGGCGACGCAACATAGGGATCTCCTGCGCCAAACAGCGCCACCCGAGCCAAAGTTTAGAAAAAGAAACTTTCGATAGTGTTAAACCCGCCCTTGCGAGCGACACCCTTGCGAGCGACACACCCTTGCGAGCAAGACTTGCTCCCCGGCCGGGCCAGTGCTAAAGTGAACATTACAAGAACAGTGAGCCGTCGAACCCTTGTGGAGAACTCGGGTCCAGGCGAGATTCGAATCGCCGGTTGCCACTACAGTTTGAGCCAGGGCCTTGTGCCGCTGTCGGACAGTGACAGGAAATAGAGGAGCGCGTGATGGCAGGTTCCGTGAACAAAGTCATTCTGGTGGGAAACCTGGGCAAGGACCCTGAAATCCGCCGCACCCAGGACGGGCGGCCGATCGCCAGTTTCAGCATCGCCACCAGTGAAAACTGGCGCGACAAGGCCACCGGCGAGCGCAAGGAAAAGACCGAGTGGCACAATGTGGTGATCTTCAGTGAGCCGCTCTGCAAGGTGGTGGAGCAGTATCTAAAGAAGGGCGCCAAGGTCTATGTCGAAGGTGCGCTGCAAACCCGCAAATGGCAAGACAAAGATGGCCGCGACCGGTTTTCCACCGAGGTGGTGCTGCAAGGGTTCAACTCTGTGCTGACCATGCTGGACGGGCGCCAGGGCGGCGCTGGAGCCATGCAGGAAGGCGGCCAGGCGGACTATGACTCGGGCCCGTCCGAGCGGCCCCGGGCGGTCGCAGGCGGCGCCAAGAGCGGTGGCGGCGGCGGCCGTCCGCCCGCCCCTTCAGGCGGCGGCTTCGAAAAGGACCTCGACGACGAAATTCCGTTCTGATGATCCAAGGACGAAATTGGTCTTCAACATGCAAAAAGGGCTGCAGGCTTTTACCCGCAGCCCTTGGTCTTGCGAGTTGGCCGTTGCCTGGGCTCAACCCTCTGGGCAGAGCTGGAAGGCTTGCGTAAGCGCTTCGTTCTGGGTGCCGAACTCGGCGATTTTCTGGCCGCCCTTGGCATAGACGTTGATGAATGCCTTGGCCTGGGTCTCGGCCTTGGCTTCGTTCACAGTCAGCGCCGTAAAGCGCGTGCGGTCGCCCTCTAGAGACTTGATCAGTACCGACTTGCCGCCGCCATAGCTGGCCGTGAACACTTTGCAGTTCTTGCCGGGAACCGGATTGGCGGGCACCGTCAGCGAAGCCAGCTGTGTGTTTTTGGTGGCGTCTTCGGATGTTGTTTCCGTTGTCGCTGCGACCACGGTTTCGGCGCTTTCGGCGGTTGTTTCTACCGCTGCGGGCGCGCTGGCCTTGACGGCAGGCAGGCTGTCAGCCGAGGCCGCCACAAGCGCCTTCTTTACCGCACTGGCTGCAACCACCGTCGCGGCTTTCTTGGCTGGTATCTCGGGAGGCGTTGCTTCTGTGCCGCCACCTTCGCCGCCCTCGACACTGGCCGTCGTTTCAGCCTGGGTGGTCCCGGCTTGGCTGGCGTCGGCCTCGGCAACCAGCTCGGCCTGCGGCTTGGTCACGGTCGCTGCAACCGCGAGCTTGGCGGGTGCCTTGGCGCTGCTCACAACCTTGCCGGCCGCCGGGCTCACAACATCGGCCGTATCCTCAGCCTGCGCAACACTCTCGGCCTTGGGCGGTATGATCACCACGGCCTTGGCCGCTGCCGTCTTTATGGCGGGCTGGGTCTGAGCCGGAACCTTGTCAGCCAAACCTTTGGCAGCCGGCGCAGCGGCAGCAGGTTTGGCGGGCGTGGCACCGGCCGTCTCCGTTGCGGGCGCCTCGTCGGCAGCATCCGAAATACCGCCGCGATTGACGTTCGGCATGTTAGCTACGAGCTTGGCCGTGGCGGGTTTGGCGGCGATCTTTTTCATGGCGGGACCAGCAAGAGCGGGCGCGTCCGAAGCCTCGGCAACATCGACGGCAGGGGCATCAGGCGTATCAGCGTCGCTGTCAACGGCGGCAGCTTCCACCTTTACGAGTGTCTTGGCGGCGCCCTTGGCCTTGGCAACGGGTTGCGCTGCGGGTTCAGCAGCGGCCACCTCAGCGTCAGCGCCCGCCGTATCGGCTTTGGCTGTTTCGTCAGCGGGCACGTCGGTCGCTTTGCCCGTGCAATAGCCCGCGCGGAAAATGCTGGCGACGTTCTCGATGGCGTCGGAATAGGAATGGCCGCTCGGCGCCCATTTGCGCGTGAGGTCGGTAAATGTCACCGGCCGCTTCAGGCTTTGGGCCCAGGGCAGGATCAGATCCGTGACCAGCTTGGTGCGCTCGGCAACCGGGTTCTCAACCGGATCACCGGAGTAAAGGCGCACATGCTGGAGATGGGCTAGGACGCCCCTGTCAACACTGGCGAAGCTCTCGCCCGGGGCCCGGTGGCCGGTTGCGCCGAGGCCCGCAAAATTGTTCTGACCGGGACTGACATCGCCGGGCTTGCCACCAGGGGCATAAAACTTCAGCCAATTGGTCTCCACGATCATCTGGAAGAACGCATAGTCCCAGCGTACCTGCAGCTCTTCGCCGTGCCGCTTATAGTCCGCAGCGATCTCGTGGAGCTTTGGAGGGACTGCCTTGTTGCGCCCGCCAACGAACGCCATCAGGCGTTCCGGCGTCGTACAGGCCGGCACCTTGTTGGCCTTGGTCATCAGGATGGCAGGGGTGGCGGTGGTGGCCTGTACCGCCGACGTTGAGGTCAGCACAACGAATGCAGCAATGACTGGTGTACGCATACGCATCATGACTTTGAACCCAACACACGTTACGAGCGCGACGATTGCGCCTGGTTACTGATCGCTGGAAAACCCCCAGGTCCCCCGGGTGGACTTCCAGCCCAAACCGATTGTTCAACCGAACATCGTTATTTTTTCGTTACATCGGGCCGCAGTTTGACGCTTCAAGGTCGATTTTGTGGCGAGCAGCCGATTTTCACCGTCTCTTGCCCCTGCAACTTGAAAGGTTTGCGTAACGTTTGGGGTACGGACGGCATCGATTCCGCGCTAGAGAACCGGCTCGTTCTCAGCGGCGTGACCGCACGATTTCAACGCCCACGGAGCGGACATTGCCGATCACATCCGGCTTCTCAATCCGGACGCTGACGGTCTCGACGCGCGCATCGGCAAGGCAATCGCGGGCGACACGCTCGGCCAGGGTCTCGACCAGATTGACGTGGCCTGCCAGTACGATGTGCTCGATCCTTCGCACCACCTCGCTGTAGTCGAGCACATCCTCAAGCCGGTCAGTGTCGCTGGGGCCGTCCTCGTGCACGGCGAGATCAACGCTCACCAGCACACGCTGGGGGGCACGCTTTTCAGCATCATGCACCCCAATCATGGTCAGGATTTCCAGACCCTGGATGAGCACATGCCTCAGTTCCGGTTTGGAGCTGGCAGCCGTGGCAGGTGACTGCGCGCCAAGTGCGGCAGGCGGCGCGCTGGCGGGGCCATCGGCCGCGACATCGGGGGTACGCCACGCCAGGTGTTGCCCGCCGTCGAGTGCAATCATTTGTCCCGTGATCGAGCGTGCCGAGAGCAAATATTGGATGGCAGCGGCAATTTCCTTGGGCGTCGTGCCATGGCCAAGCGGCAACGTCAGGCATTGCTGCGCAAACTGCTCCTCTGTCTGATGACTGCTCGTGGCCGCCGGGCCAGGCCCGATCGCGTTGACCCGGATGCGGGGGGCGAGCGCCTGTGCCAGCATCGTCGTTGCGCCGTACAGTCCCGCCTTCGACACGGCATAGGAGAAAAACAGCGGCGTCGGCTTCCAGACGCGCTGATCGATGATGTTGATGATGTTGCCGTCTGCGCCCCGTGGCAAATGCCTCGCGAAGGCCTGCGCCAATAGCACGGGCGCGCGCAGGTTGATCGCGTGGTGCCGGTCCCAGAGGCCGGGCTCGATGCTGCCGACCTCGTCGGGCTGGAACAACGAGGCGTTGTTGATGAGGCATGTGGGCGTGCCCAGCGCAGCGATGCAGGCCGGGATCAGGCCTTCGAGCGCTTCGGGATCCGCGAGATCGGCAGTGAGACGGATGGCCCGCCCGCCCGCCGCCGTGATTTCAGCCACAGCTGCATTGGCCTCGGCGACGGAACTTTGGCAGTGGATAGCGACATGCCAGCCTTGCGCGGCCAGATCGAGGGCGATGGCGTGGCCGATGCGGCGGGCGGCGCCGGTGACGAGGGCGATAGGGGGCAGCGGCTCTGGTGTGGTCATGATGCAGCCGGTGTGCCGTTTGCGACCTTCAAGTTCAAGCGGCCGCACGATCAGCGGCCGCACGATCAAGCGGCCGCACGATCACTGTCAGTAGCTTTTGCAGTTGTCCGGTTTTGATAGCACATCAGTTGTCCGCTTCGGGGCTCACTGACGATCGCTGGTGGAAGCGGGGGACACCAGCGTCGTTTGGGTCAGGGCGCAGCTCTTGCTGCGCCCTTGTCGG
>JANYHF010000114.1 GCA_025359185.1 Hyphomicrobiaceae bacterium
GCTGAGGTCTACGCCGATATCTGCTCGATTGTGGCAACCGGCCGCCTCAACGGCCGGACCGCAATGGCAGCCATAACCCAAACCCTCGCCGCTGGCGCCGCGACCGCTGCGGCTTCATAGGGTATGGGGTGAGCAGTTACACAAAGAACAAATAGAGCTCCTTTGAACGAGGCCAATCAGGACCGCACGAATGGTGAGGCGAGTTAGCTTCGAATCATCAATCAAGATGATTAACCTTGACAGCTAACCCGGCGGTCCGTGTCGTCGCGACTATCCGCGTTGTGCAAGGACCTTGCCACACCCACGAGCTACAACCTCGCCAATACGCCTTCGAGTTTGGCTCGCACAGTAGCCGCCAATTCAGCGAGTTTTGGATTGCCAATTTGCGCCATGGTGGTGGCCGGATCGATTGCGGCGACCTCGATCTTCCCGGCGCCAGTGTCCTGGACGATGACATTGCACGGCAGCATTGTGCCGATCTTGTCTTCCGCTTGAAGGGCCTGATGCGCGAGGGGCGGGTTGCATGCCCCAAGGATACGATAGGCACGCCATTCAACCCCGATCTTCTGCTTCAAGGTCGCGCGCACGTCGATGTCGGTCAACACCCCGAAGCCCTCGGCTTTGAGCGCCTCCGTTACTCTTTGAATAGCATCGTCGAAACTGGCGACAATGGTTCTGGACATATAGAAGCTCATCACTCATTCCTTTCCACACATTATAGTGGCGGCAACAGATATCTGCCCTTTCCTTCGAGCCGGACAATCTGTCAGATTTTGACACTGCGCAATCGCAGCGCGTTGGCGATCACGCTGACCGAGGACAACGACATCGCAGCCGCCGCGATCATCGGTGACAGGATGATGCCGAAGAAGGGATAGAGCAGCCCGGCAGCGATGGGCACACCGGCGGCATTGTAGATGAAGGCAAAGATTAGGTTCTGACGGATGTTCGACATGGTCGCGGCCGAGAGTTCGCGGGCGCGGGCTATACCATTGAGGTTGCCCTTGACCAAAGTGATGCCGGCGCTCTGCATGGCGACATCGGTACCGGTGCCCATGGCGATGCCGACATCGGCGGCGGCCAACGCCGGCGCGTCGTTCACCCCATCTCCGGCCATCGCCACGACCCGGCCCTCGCGCCGAAGCCGCTCGACCACCTTGCTCTTGTCCGCCGGTAGAACGTCGGCTTCGACCTCTGTGATACCGAGCGACTTGGCGACCGCCATGGCGGTGGCGCTGTTATCACCCGTCAGCATCAAGATGCGGACGCCGGCCTGCCGCAAGGCATTCAGCGCCTCCGGCGTGCTCGGCTTGACTGGATCGGCGATGCCGATGACACCGAGCGGTTGGCGATCGCTGCTCACAAACACCGCTGTCGCGCCGTCGTTCCGAAGTGCGTCAGCGGCCGCCGCCAAGGCCGCCGTGTCAATACCGGCGTCCGCCATGTTACGCTGGTTGCCGATCACCAGCTGCCGGCCTTCGACGGTTCCGGTGATGCCCATGCCGGCCTGGGACAGGAAGTGCGAACTGTTGGCGAGCGCCAAGCCCCGGTCCTTGGCGGCCTGCACGATGGCGGTGGCCAGCGGATGCTCGCTGCCGCGCTCCAGGCTCGCAGCAAGCCGCACGAGGTCATCCTCGCTGGTGCCCGCAACCGGTCGCAGCGCGACCACCATCGGCTTGCCCTCGGTCAGCGTGCCGGTCTTGTCAATGACGATGGTGTCGATCTTCTCCATTCGTTCAAGTGCTTCGGCATTCTTGATCAGGACACCAGATTGCGCGCCACGCCCGACGCCGACCATGATCGACATGGGAGTGGCCAAGCCCAAGGCACACGGGCAAGCGATAATCAGCACCGAGACGGCTGCGATGAGCGCATAGGCAAAGCGCGGCTCAGGGCCAAACAAGCCCCAAGCAGCAAATGCCAGCACGGCCACGCCAATCACGACGGGTACGAACCAGCCGGAAACCTTGTCGGCGAGGCGCTGGATCGGAGCCCGGCTGCGCTGTGCCTGGGCCACCATCTGCACGATCTGCGCCAGCATGGTCTCGCGCCCGACCTTCTGCGCCGTCATCACGAAACCGCCGCTTTGATTGATGGTGCCGCCGATCACCTTGGCGCCGGCCGCCTTGGCGACGGGCATGGATTCGCCGGTCAGCATGGTTTCATCGAGCGTGCCGGCCCCTTCAGTGATCACGCCATCGACGGGAACGCGCTCGCCAGGCCGCACCCGCAAGCGGTCGCCACTGGCAACAATGCCGAGGTCGACATCGTGCTCCTGCCCATCAGCGCCGATGCGCCGCGCCGTCTTTGGGGCGAGGTTGAGAAGGGCCTTGATGGCGCCGCTGGTCTGCTCGCGCGCCCTCAGTTCCAGGACCTGCCCGAGCAGGACGAGGACGATGATGACGGCGGCGGCTTCGAAGTAGACCGGCACCGCGCCATCTGGTCCGCGCAAGGCTGTGGGAAACAGGCCCGGGGCGATCGTTCCCACGATACTGTAAGTCCAGGCGACGCCCGTCCCCATCGCGATCAGCGTGAACATGTTGAGATTGCGGGTCAGGAGCGACTGCCAGCCGCGCTGAAAGAACGGCCAGCCGGCCCACAGCACGACGGGCGTGGCCAGAACGAGTTGCAGCCAATTGGACGTTTGCTGGCCCAGCCAATGGGTGAGTCCGGTGAGATGCCCGCCCATCTCCAGAAACAATACCGGCACGGCCAGCGCAAGGCCGAGCCAGAAACGCCTTGTCATATCGGCTAGCTCGGGATTGGGGCCGGAGTCCGCCGTCACCTGTTCAGGCTCCAGCGCCATCCCACAGATCGGGCACGATCCGGGGCCCGCCTGCCGGATTTTGGGGTGCATCGGACAGGTGTAGAGTGTCCCATCCGGGACCGGCACCGCAGCTATGGCGGGGGCCGGCGCCAGATACTTTGGGGGATCGGCGACGAACTTGGCGCGACATCCGGCAGCGCAAAAATGATACGTCATGCTGTTATGATCGTGGCGATACTTAGAGGTGGCCGGATCGACCGTCATGCCGCACACGGGATCCTTCACGAGAGTGGTGGCACGCGGCTCCAATGCCGTCGATTTGGCCAGACCTGTCCCGCCTCCCATGGCAGCTGCCGGCGCAAGGAATCGGGTGGGATCGGCAATGAATTTCGTGCGACAGCCGGCGCTGCAAAATACGTGCGCCGTGCCACCATGCTCATGACGATGCTTGGCCGTGGCGGGATCGACGGACATGCCGCAGACCGGATCTATCGCGAGGGGCGCCAAAGTAGTGGTCGCGCCGACCTTCGCATCCTCTGTCCCAGTCATCACTAGTGCTCCAAGAATCCGTGATCGAGAGACACCCTATGGGGGTATCCGAGGGGATTGACAGCTATACCCTCCAGGGGTATGTGTCAAGGAATGCAGGACGGCACAAAAAAATCTTGCGGCAAACGGCTAAGCCGGATCGAAGGTCAGGTGCGTGGCATCGCGCGCATGCTTGTTGAAGATCGCTATTGCATTGACGTCGTCACGCAGATTTCGGCCGTTCGCGCGGCGTTGCGCAAGGTCGAAGAAGAGATTCTGCGTGATCATGTTGGCCATTGCGTCGAAAGCGCGATCAACAGCGGCGATGCTAGTGAGCAGCGCCGCAAGGTGGCCGAACTGGTGCAAGTAATGTCGCGATCCAATCGGTGATTCTGGCCGTTCGACGTCAGCGCTATGGCACCTGCGGGGATCATCGCAAAAGGAGAACCATTACACATGCCGACCCTGGGAAACCTAACACGCCGTTCGGCGCTCGGCTTGGTCGCTGGCGTAACCCTCGTTATTGGCAGCCCGGCGAGAGCAGCGCAACTCCCGCCGATAAAAGTGTCGCGAGATACCGGCTGCCAATGCTGCGGCAAATGGGCCGCCCATCTCGAAGCCGCTGGCTTCGCTGTGACAATCACGGAGCCAGCCGACCTTCCCGGACTCAAGCAGCGCCTTGGCGTGCCCTCCGATCTTGCCGCCTGTCACACGGGCGAAGTCGCGGGCTACGTGATCGAGGGTCACGTGCCAGCCATCGCGATCAAACGGCTATTGGACTCGAAACTGAAGGCCACCGGCTTGGCTGTCGTCGGAATGCCCGTCGGCTCGCCGGGCATGGAAGGCGGCACCCCCGTCGTCTACGAGGTCACGCTGTTTGGCTCGGATGGGCGAAGCCCCTTTGGCAAATACCGTGGCGCCGAGCAAGCCTGAGTGTTCTGCGCAGGCGCTCAACCTCATCTGACAGACTGAAAGGACGTGACTTGTGAACCGTCGTCAATTTATTGGTTCCACGGCTTTGGCCGGCGCGGCATTGGGAGTGACTCCGCTTCTGCTGCGTGCAGTGGGCGGAGGCATCAACTCGTCCACCGCGGCAGCAGCAGTAGCTGGTGAGGCGCGAGTGTTGGGCATCGCCAACCGCTCGCTCGATATCAATGGCAAGGCCGCGTCCGTATTCGGTTTGACAGGCGGCGATGGCAAGCCGGGGTTGACGTTCACCGAAGGCGATCAGTTTCAGGTTTCACTGATCAACAAGCTGTCGGCCCCGACCATCATCCATTGGCATGGCCTGCGTCCGCCCTACGACCAGGATGGCACCCCCAATGCCCCCATGCCGCTGCTGGCGGGGGGAGAAATCCGCCACTACGACTTCCCCGTTGGGGCAGCGGGAACGCACTGGATGCATGCCCACACCTTGCAGGAGCAGAACCTGTTGGCGGCGCCCCTCATCGTGCGAGTTAAGGATGCGGCCAAGACCGACGAGCAGGAAGTCGTGATCCTGCTGCATGATTTCTCGTTCACGCCCGCCGAGGAGTTGCTCTCCCGTCTGCACAAGGTCGGTGGCAGCATGAAAGGTATGGACATGTCCGGCATGGGCAAGATGGACATGGGCGGCATGAAGATGGACGGCATGGATATGGGCGGCATATCGATGCCTGGCATGGCCATGGACCTCAATGATATCGACTATGACGCCTATCTCGCCAATGATCGAACGCTCGGCGATCCGGAGATCGTGACCGTCGAACGCGGCGGCCGAGTGCGGCTGCGCATTATCAATGGCGCGGCGGCAACGGTATTCACCATCGACACCGGAGAACTCACTGGGACCCTGGTTGCCGTCGATGGCCAGGAAATCGAACCGGTCCCGGCCAACCGCTTCCCCATCGCCATGGGCCAACGCCTCGATATCACGCTGGCTTTGCCAAGTGACAGCAAAGCGTTCCCGATCCTTGCGTTGCGCGAGGGTGCGCTTGAGAGGACGGGCGTGATCCTTCGCCCATCAGGCGCCGCGATCACCAAGATCGCAGCCAAGGCGCAGGTCAAGGGCCCGGTCATGGATCTGGCCTTCGAGGCAACTTTGCGCGCCCGCAAGCCGCTGGCCGCCAAGGCCCCCGACCGCACGCTGCGCACCATGCTCATGGGCGATATGGCGACCTACAATTGGACGCTCAAGCCGCAAGGTCCGCTTATGGTACGTGGAGGCGAACGCGTCCACATCGTCATGATGAACCACAGCATGATGGCACATCCCATGCACCTTCATGGCCACCCGTTCCAGGTGATCGACATCGCGGGCAAGCCCCTGTCCGGCGCGCTGCGCGATGTCGTGCATGTGCCGCCAATGGCGACGGTGACGGTCGCGTTCGATGCCGACCATCCGGGCAAGTGGGCCTTCCACTGCCACCATCTCTTCCACATGGTCAGCGGAATGATGTCGTCGATAAACTATGAAGGCGTGGTGTAGCCGCAAAACCTCTCGTTCAGTGCGTCGACGACTCCAATCACGACATCCATGAGGCTGCCATGACGTTTACAGGACAATTACTCGCCGCCAGCGCTTTCCTCCTCACGGCATATATATCTTCAGCCCAAGCTGCTGAATTCACGGACGCAGAGAAGGCAGAGATCGGACCGATCGTCAAAGAATACCTGCTGAAGAATCCCGAAATTCTGAAGGACGTCTCGGCCGCCTTGCAAAAGAAAGAGGCTGAACAACAGGCGTCGGTGGCGTCATCGGGCATCAAACAGAATGCCGAAACGATCTTTCGCGCAACGGGCGACCAGTCGGAGGGCAATTTGAAGGGCAAGGTCACGGTTGTTGAGTTCTTCGACTACAATTGTCCCTACTGCAAGCGCATGACGCCCGCCGTGGCGGCGCTCCTCGAAGGCGACAAAGACGTGCGCGTGGTGATGAAAGAATTCCCGATTCTTGGCGAGGGATCGGTGTTCGCGTCCCGGGCCGCCGCGGCCTCAGTGCTGCAGGGCAAATACTGGCCGTTTCATCGCGCCCTGCTGGCTGCCGAAGGTAGGGTCGACGCCGGGCGCGTCATGAAGATTGCCAGGGATATCGGCATCGACACCGATCGTCTTACCAAGGACATGATGTCGGCCGACATCAGCAAGATGCTGCAGATCAACAATGATCTGGCCGGCAAGCTCGGGATCAATGGCACGCCGGCCTTCATTATCGGCGATCAGTTGTATCCGGGCGCGATCGAGGCCAGTCAGCTGCTCGCAATCGTTGCGGAAGCGCGAACCAAAGCTTGCGCAGTCTGCTGAGAGGGCATTGTCAGCAAGGCACCGGCGGCGCTCTTGCGACACCTCGCGTCGCTTGCATCCAGCCATGGAGGCATGTCTTGACTTTCGGTCCGGCGCTGCTCATGCAGTATTTCGAGCCAATCCGGCTCTATGTCGGGCTGCTTGGTCTGGCGATAATCGCATTCGCGTTGTGGCGTCGGGCTGGAGGTTTTCCGAACACCAGTCCTGCTTGACCCGGTACTGATAGCCCGAACCATCATGCGACAGGGGATATGATAGCTTGAGTTCCATCAGGTATCCGGTCAGCACCTACTCACCCGCCCGCAAAGCGACCCATTGGGCCGTACTGATCTTGTGCATCGCCCAATTTCCAACCGGATGGGCAATTGCAAATAGTCACTTAGGCCACGTCAGTCTCACGCAGAGCACATGGAGCGTCTTCGTTCATCGTTCGCACGCACTGGCAGGCGCCGCGGTTGTTATTTTGGTTGTGGCAGGCATCACGCTACGTTTGTTGCAAGGGGCGGTCGCACCAACCAAGCAGGTTACCCGTTCCTGGATGCGATACGCGGCGACAGCTACGCACCTACTCATCTGTGTCCTGTTGTTATCGCTGTCAGGAACGGGCCTTGTCGCCATGTACCTGTCCAGAACCGCAGCACCGATTCATGACCTCCTGGCCTATTCCGGCGTGGCGCTCATCGGGATGCACGCGGCAGCCGCACTTTGGCATCAGTTTATCAACGGCGACGGTACGCTCGCCCGCATGCTGCCGAGCGGAAGTCTCAGGACTTGACTCAGACAATCAGTGTAAAAACAGTCAGGGTTCTTTACCTCTTGAAGCGCGCTCAGGGCAGCGCCCGAATGAATGCGGCGGAGCTCTGATCACTGACGAGCGTCAATCGCAATTGCCTGCCGGTCTTAGCCTTCAAAATGTCGGACTTGCTCAAATCGATCCTGAACCGAACACGGCCATCGCTGGTGCGAGAGAGCTTTTCAGGGAGGGGCACATAGCCGCCATCTGCCGCCTCGACAAAGAGGTCGGCCCCGGCTGCGCCTTCTGGAAATTGTGTCTCCACGATCAGCATCTCGTGGGATCCAATTGTCTCGCTTCTGAATGCAACAATGTTCGGCCTTTTTTCCCGCTGAACATCTGTGGGCACCTGATCCAGGGCGCGCCGCAGGAGATCGGCGACGGAATCGTTATCGGACGACGTGGGATCGAGGATCAGCGATAATTCGTGCTCCTCCGGGATACAGATCGTTGCGCAAACGCCGAAGACGACATTGAGCTTCAACTGCACCGGATTTGCCCGGTTGATCGGCGCAATCACCACGGGGAAGATCACCGCGTGTTTGTAGCCGATGGAGTCTCCACTCGGATCCTTGAGGCGGATAGGCGCCGGAAACAGCACGGTAGCCGAGGCTAGATTGCGCGATTTGCTCCAATCGAACTCAGGGGGCATACCGCCTGAATCGCCTGGGGTTCGCCAGTAGGTCTTCCAACCTTCTGACAACTCAATCTGCACACCAGCTGTCAGCTTATTCTTTTCATCAGTTCCACCTACAAAACCTGCGATGAGTCGGACCTTTGAATTTTCGCCCTGCGCCCATTCGCTCGTGACGCTTCCAGCAAGTGACAAACCGGGAAATAGCACCGTCAACAGACTAGCAAGCCATATCGAGGCGCCGTTGACAATGGAGTTTCTCGTGCGTTGCACCGGCATGGTGTCCTTATCCCCAATTGCAACGTCACCTGCTGGTCGCCAGCAAGTGACAGGCTGTTAACTGCACCGTCATACTAATTTATCAGCGACAGTGCCGCCATGCCCGACCCCTGCGCTCCAGTAGCGGTCAACAGGTCGAATGACACTCAAGCCCTATGCAAGACCTCGACGGTAAGATGTGACAGGGAGCGAAAGCGGGCGAGCCTGGTTCGGTAGTAGTCGGCCTCCCGCGCCTGCGACGTAACGACCGAAATGATTGCGCCCAGATGACCGGGACCCAAACGCCAGAGATGGAGGTCGGAGACCTGGTCTCCCTCGCTCTCGACGGCTTGGCGCAGTTTTCCGGCCATCGACGGGTCAGGGTTCATATCGAGTAGGATGGCACCGGTGTCCCTGATCAGGGCGTATGACCAGCTCCCGATCACCACGGCGCCGACAAGACCAGCGAGCGGGTCCATCCAGAGCCAGCCAAAAATACGGGCGAGCAGCAGACCAGCGATCACCAGCACCGACACAGCTGCGTCGGCGATGACATGGACCACGGCGGCGCGCATGTTGTTGTCGCTATGCGACGACGCCGAGGCGTGCTCGTGCTCTTCGAAAACCACGGGATAGTCCTGATTGTGGATTCTTACGTTGGCTGTAAATTCGTGCGGCTCGGGGATCGCCTCGATGGATTCCAGATAACCGCCATGGTCGATCATCGCGAACACTTGCCGTGAGCCATCAGGGCGCACGGTTTCGACTGAAGCCGTCGATGCGGTCAGCGCTGAACCGCTTATCGCGTGCAATCGGAAACGGGGCGGTACGCCGTCCTCGAACACATCGAGAATGATCGTCCCGGATTCGGTTGCGATCTGGTGCGACTCATCGTGGCCCGCGCTCGCATGGCTGTGATCATGATGATGGCCGCCGCCGCTCAGAAGCCAAGCGCTGGCGACGTTGACAGCCAAGCCCAGAACCGCAATCGGGATGGCCTCGGTAAAATGGATCGGCACCGGCGCAAAGAAGCGAATGACGGACTCGTAGCCAATCAGCAGCGCAATCATCGCCAGAATGATCGCACTGGAGAAGCCAGCGAGGTCGCCAAGCTTGCCTGTGCCGAACGTGAAGTTCGAATGATCCGCGTACTTGCGGGAATATGTGTACGCGAGCGCAGCCAGCAGCAGGGCGCCTGCGTGGGTGCTCATATGCAGGCCATCGGCAACGAGCGCGATCGAGCCGAAGAGTAGCCCGCCAACGATTTCGAGGATCATCATGGCTCCGCATAGCCAGATCACCGCCCACGTTCTGGTCTCGCTCTTCTCGTGTCCCTCCCCTAGAAACACATGACTATGGTCGGCCGATGCACCGGCGCTTTTGCTCTCAACCATGACAGTCCTTTCCAGTCCCGCTATCCTGCTTGATGACCCATGATGGAAGGCGCAACGCGTCGCGCAGTTTAGGTCACAGGGGGACTCACCTCAAGCTTGCTGCGAAGAATTCGTTCACCCCAATCCAAACCTGTGCGTGAACCATGTCTTCATCAGATGCGTCAGTACGGCATAGCCGAGCAGGATCGCGGCGAGCGGCAGCCAATAGTCATTCGGCAATGGGACGAAGCCCAGTGCCGTGCCAACCGGGGTGAACGGCAGGACAATGCCGACGGCGGCAATAACGAGGCCGGTTGCGATCACGGCGCCGCTGGCCTGGCTTTCCAGGAACGGAACCTTGGCGGTACGGATGATATGAATAATGAGGGTCTGCGTCAGCAGGCTCTCGACGAACCAGCCGGTCTGGAACAGCGCCGGCTTGTCCCAGGCGTGAAACACCGTCAGCAATAGGAAGAACGTGACATAGTCAAAGATCGAGCTGATCGGTCCGATCAGGAGCACGAACTTGGCGATATTGCCGATGTCCCATCGTCTTGGTACGTCCAGATAGTCGGCATCAACGTTATCCGTAGGGATCGCCGTTTGCGAGATGTCATAGAGGAGGTTGTTGGTCAGCACTTGGATCGGGGCCATCGGCAGGAACGGCAGGAAGATGCTGGCGCCGATGACGCTGAACATGTGTCAGTAGCTTTTGCAGTTGTCCGGTTTTGATAGCACATCAGTTGTCCGCTTCGGGGCTCACTGACGATCGCTGGTGGAAGCGGGGGACACCAGCGTCGTTTGGGTCAGGGCGCAGCTCTTGCTGCGCCCTTGTCGG
>JANYHF010000002.1 GCA_025359185.1 Hyphomicrobiaceae bacterium
CGATCTCAAAGCGCATCATCTGGCCCATCAGACTTTCACCGATGTCCCGGCTCTCGACCACGAAATCCACGCGGCAGTGGAAGCCTTGAACGCCGAGAGAGCCTTTGATTCGGTGGTCAACCGGCGAATCTCTGCTTAGGCGCATTTACGAACATGTGAGAGCAATGGGACAGTTGCTGATCTGTTCACCTGCCATCGAAGAACTCGAAACGCGACTCGCGCGGCCGAAGTTCGACAAGTACATCAGCCAGGCCGCCCGCCGCGAGTTTATCGACGCACTCTATTCGACGGCGGAGATCGTCGCCATTCCGGGCGTGTTGCGCATCTGCCGCGACCCGGACGACGACAAGATCCTGGAAGCCGCGCTCGTTGGACTGGCGGACTGCCTCGTCACAGGCGACACTGACCTATTGAGCTTGCGACTGTGCGGTGAGGCCGCCATCGTCCTAGCGAGCGATGCGGTGTTCCAGTTGGTAGCGATCCTGAGGCCCACAGAATACGTCACATTGGCGGGCCTGACGTGAGCATGTGGCGCCGCCAGCGCAAGGAATAGGGGTCAGGCCCGGCGCCGCAGCCGAATCGCAACCGGCTGCCGAGGGGGCTGACCCCTATTCCGTTCACGCCTCGACCCGTCGAACGGGGCACTCCGGAACCCGGCGGTTCAAGCGCGATGCCGATCCCACAAGAATTGTACTCCGCGCTAACCCAACAAATCTCGCCGGCCGCCACTTTGCTTCCAGGTCACTTTCGCCAAGTATCAGGCTCACGAGGGGAAGCAAAACCAAGCGCCTAGGCAGCTCTTGGGTGTTGTCACTTTGCACGCCGTCTGCGAGGACTGACACGTCGTCGTCGTTGAGCCTGCCTTGCAGGTCGTGCGAACCGGTCCCTTGCCGGCGCGGCCCTGACCATAGATGACGTTGGCAAGGCCGTGCGTCGAAAAGAGTTCGGCGATATCGTGGGTAACAGCTTCGCCGAGCGCTCCGACCCTGATGCAGTCGGCCTGAGCTGTCGTCGAAAGTGCGCAGACCACCGCCGTGACTGCCAAGCCTAGTTTCAAAGAACGCATGTGCCCCTCCAAAATATGAACATCCCAGGCTCGAACCTACAGCATAACCGCCTTTGGTGGAACCGGCTCTCACAATGCAGTATCGCTATGCGTCCCTACATCGTCACTGTGTCACCACGGGAGGGCAAGGAATAGGGGCCAGACCCCTATTCCGGCCAGGCGACGGCTCGACGACACGAGCGCCACCCATTTGGTCCGCCCGCCATTCCGTGCTATTTGCACCCCATGACCATCGACATCAGACCCGAGATCGAAAAAATCCGGACCGCGCAGGTCGCCGCGGGGCTCTACCCGAGCCTGGAGGACGCCGTGTCGGCCGCCGTGTTCGGCGTCGCCACGGACGCAGACATCGCGAACGGCCGCACCTTCGGCGCGGACGAGACCTGGGCCGAAATTGACATGTCAGACACCACACGTGTCTGACACCACCTCTACTTCTGCGTCATCTTTGCGACTTCCGCAGCAAAATCCTCGGTCACTTTATCGATGCCTTCGCCCAGCGCGTAGCGCACGAAGCCCGCCACTTTGACCGGCGAGCCGAGTTCCGTCTCGAACGCTTTGACGACGTTGGCGACGATTTCCTTGCCGTCGATCACATAGACCTGCTGCAAGAGGACGACCTGATTAAAGAACTCCTTCTTGAGGCGTCCTTCGGCCATCCTGGCAGCGATGTCGGGGGCCTTGCCGGATTGTTTGGCCTGGTCCTCGTAAAGCGCCTTTTCGCGGGCGAGCAGCTCCGGGTCGAGTTCTTCGACCGTCAGGGCCTGCGGGTTGGCGGCAGCGATGTGCATGCAGAGCTTGCGGCCGAATTCGTTCAGCTTGGCGTGGTCGCCCTTGCTTTCGAGCGCAACCAGCACTCCGATCTTGCCCAGGCCAGGCGCCACCGGGCTGTGCATGTAGGTGGCAACCGCGCCGTCCTTCACGGACAGGCCCTTGGAGCGGCGCAGACTCATGTTCTCGCCGATGGTCGCGACCATGTCTTTCAGGTGCGATTCAATCGTGCCAGTGCCGTGCATGGAGGCCTTCAGCTTCTCAAAGTCGCCGCCAACCTTCAGCGCTGCAGCCGCAACATCGCGCACCATGGCCTGGAATTTGTCGTTGCGGGCGACGAAATCGGTCTCGGAATTCACTTCGACCACGGCACCATGCTTGGCGTCCGAGGCGATGCCGATGAGCCCGTCCGCCGCCTGCCGGCCCGCCTTTTTGGCGGCCTTGGCAAGACCCTTCTTGCGCAGCCAGTCTACGGACTCTTCCATATGGCCCTTGTTCTCGGTCAGGGCGGTCTTGCAGTCCATCATGCCGGCGCCGGTGCGCTCGCGTAGTTCCTTGACCATTGCTGCGGTGATGTCCGCCATGATCGAGATCCTTTCGAAGAGGTTTCATAAACAAAGGGCGGGAATACTTGTATCCCCGCCCGGTTTCTGCCCGTTGTGGCCGTGGCGTAATTACAGCGCTTCGGCCTCGGCCTGCAGCTTCCTCGCCTGGCCGACCCAGTCTTCCTTCTGCACGCGGCCACGCGCCTTTAGCGTGTTATCGATCGAATTCAGATCGTCCGGCGTCAGCTTAGCGAACTGCCAGAAATGATAGAGGCCCATGTCGTTGAGCTTGGTCTCGATCTTCAGGCTGATGCCGTTGACGCGCTTGAGATCGTCAGCAAGGCCAACCGGCGCGTCCAGGCCCTTATAGACCGAGCCCGGCTTGTTGGTCTTGAGCGCCACATCAGCTTCGGGCAAGTCGCCGATATCAGGATTGAGCGCAGCGCCCGCGTCACGGCCGTGTTCGCCCTGTGCCCGGTCGATGCCGTCGATGGCGGCGCGCGAAAACAGGTCGCAATACAGCGTGATGGCGCGGCCGGCGTCGTCATTGCCGGGCACCGGGAAGTTGATGTGATCCGGGTCGCTGTTGCTGTCGACGATGCCTATCACCGGTATGCCGAGCTTGCGGGCCTCGGCAATGGCGATGGCTTCCTTGTTGGTATCAATGACAAAAATCACGTCTGGCAGGCCGCCCATATCCTTGATGCCGCCCAGCGCCACTTCCAGCTTGTCGCGCTCGCGTTGCAGGCCGAGCTGCTCTTTCTTGGTAAGGCCTTGCGCGCCCGACGCCAGCATTTCGTCAAGCTGCTTCAGGCGGCGGATCGACTGCGAGACAGTCTTCCAGTTGGTGAGCGTGCCGCCTAGCCAGCGCCGGTTGATGTAATACTGTGCGCAACGCTTGGCGGCGTCGGCGATCGAGTCCGACGCAGCGCGTTTGGTGCCGACGAACAGCACGCGGCCGCCCTTGGCCACCGCGTCGCTGACCGCGACCAGCGCCTGATGCAGCATCGGCACAGTCTGCGCGAGGTCGATGATGTGGATGTTGTTGCGAGTGCCGAAGATATAGTTCTGCATCTTCGGGTTCCAGCGATGGCTCTGATGGCCAAAGTGGACGCCAGCTTCCAAAAGCAAGCGCATATTATAGGCGGGAAGCGCCATAGGGGTAACTCCAAGGTCCGGTTGTTCCGCCGCGGACAAGAAGTCTGACCCATGGTAACGAGTGCCAGACCACCGGAGCGCTTTCAAGACCGAGGGCTGGGTGCCGCCGGACGCGAAAGAACCAGATCCGCGTGTGAGATGGATGGGCTTATACGTTGGGTTGGGGTGGCACGCAACTCGGATTTGGCAGTCGATCGCTACATCCCCAAAGGCCCGTGTCTTACATCCATGGCTGGAGGTGCGCTTCCGCGTCAAACACTCGAGGTGGGAGCCCGGCGCGTGAACAGCGCCCGCCAGGATCTGTGGGCGGGCGGTCAGCAATGGAAATCCCTACCGCGATGGTCTGACCCGTGTGATTGACTTCATATGCGGCTGTTGCATACTTGGTTTATTCTGCACGGTCATTTGGTGCAGCTGCAGAAACCAAGAGACATGATCTCCAGGGAGGAAAAACCGTGAAGGTAGACGCATATTCCAAGATGATGGCCATCCAGGCCAGCCGCCGCGACCTGCTCAAGGGCGCCGCGACTGCAACCGCCGTATCGGCTTTGTCCGCCACCGGCCTCGTCGGCACTTCGACCAGGCAGGCCTACGCCGCTGATGATCTGCGCGCCGCCATCCTGAAAATTCCTGGGGTCGGCAAGGGCTCACCCGGCGATGCGGACTGGCAGAAGGTCGGCGAGATGTGCCTTGGCGCCACCAAGGCCGCCATCAAAGAAGGCGAGTTCAAGGGCGTTGAGCTCTCGTTCATGGGCCTCAACAACCAGAACCTGCACAACCTTCTGTTCCGTGGATTTCTGAAGCCATGGGAGGCCTATACTGGTGCCAAGATCACTTGGATCGATCTCGCCCAGGCCGACTACAATCCGCGCCTGCAACAGGCCATCGCGTCAGGCACCATCGATTTTGACCTCGTCGAAATGGGCGCGCCACTGGAAGGCGATGTCTGTGGCAAGGGCCTCACATCAGAGATGCCCGATTGGGTGAAGAAGCAGATCGAGTTCGACGATCTGGTGAATTACCTCAAGCCCCCCGTCGGCACCTGGAACGGCAAGCAGTACCGCGTCACCATCGACGGCGACTGCCACAACTTCAATTACCGCACCGACGTATTCGCGGACGCGGAACTGGCCAAGGCCTGGAAAGATGGCGGCGGTAAAGGCGATTGGGGCGTGCCCAAGACCTGGCAGCAGGTGCAAGCCGTCACCAAATTCATGCATGGCAAGAAATTCAAGGGCAAGGACCTCTACGGCTATCTCGACCCGCTGAAGGGCTGGGGCGGTTTTGCGTTCTACTTCCTCGGCAGCCGCGCCTCGGCCTATGCCAAACATCCGGATGACAAGGCCTGGCTGTTCGACATCGACACCATGAAGCCGCGCGTCAACAACCCGGCCTGGGTGCGCGCCATTCAGGACGTGGTCGACATGATTCCCAATGGACCGCCCGATCAGCTCAATGCCGACCCGGGCAATACCGGCTTCCAGCAGTTCCTCGCCGGTACCGGTACGATGCTCTCGTGGTGGGGCGATATCGGCTCCAACGCGAAAACCAACGACACCTCAGTTATCGGTGATGTCTGCGGCTTTTCGATCCTGCCGGGTTCGGACGATGTGTACAACTCGAAAACCGGCAAGTGGGACACGTTGGCGAGCGGCCCGAACTACTCGCCCAACATGGCCTATCTCGGCTGGGGCGTGTACGTTATGGCTCGCGTCGATGCCGACGCCAAAAAGCAGAAGGCGGCCTGGAGCGCGGCGGCCCATCTCGGCGGCAAGGATCTGTCGCTGTGGTGCGCGGCCTATCCGTCGGGCTTCCAGCCGTACCGCAACTCGCACTTCAATGTGGATGAGTGGGTGGGCGCTGGCTACGACAAAGCGTTCATCACCTCGTACCTCAACTCCGAGAAGGACAGCTACAACCACCCGAACGCGGCAATCGAGCCGCGCATCCCCGGCATCTTCCAGTACTACTCGGTCGCCGAGGACGAACTGGCCAAGATTTACGCCGGCAAGAACACGGCGCAAGCCGGCGCCGACGCCATCGCCAAGGCCTGGGACGCCATCACCGACAAGATCGGCCGCGACAGCCAGGTGAAGCTGTATAAGGCAAGCTTGGGGTTGTAGGATGAAGGGGTTCCGCCTTTTGCAAAGGCGGGACCCCACTTTCCGGCAGGAGGCCACAATTTCGAACGCCGCCCGCAAGCTCGCACCGGTCACAATTGCCGAGTTCGACGATTACGTCGAGCGTTTGGGTGATGAAGCGCGTTCGTTCGAACTTGTCGATGGCGTCATCGTCATGATGACGAACCCGACTTTGCGACATGAGCAGATCGTCAGCAACACAGGAGCCCGGCTAAAGTTGGCGATGGACGGGCGCCGGTGCCAGACGTATTACGGCGGGATTCGCATTCAGCGCAGTTCCGACCGGAAGGCCCCCGATAAGCCCAAGCCGGATGTGGTTGTCCGCTGCGGTCCGATTAGCCGTGACACTGGTTTGCGGACCTATATTGATGACCCTGTCGTGGTGGTCGAAGTGCTCTCTCCGTCGACCAAGGACGTTGATCGGGGGCGCAAACTCGAATTCTACAAATCACTGGAAACGCTGCAGCATATCGTCATCGTGTACCAGGACCAGAAGCGCATTGAGCACTATCATCGCAACGGTGATGATTGGACTGCGGATGAAGCGCTGATAAAATTAGAAGATGTGCTGGACCTTTCGGCCGTAGAATTCACGATGACTGTCGCCGAGGCCTATTTCGACGTAGCCATTTCGTAAACCCAACCGATGGCTCCGCCGTCTATGACCAGCATTTCCGTACCGAACGAAGCGCTCCCCCCACAGTCCATCGCGCGTCATAACCTCGGCCATTGGGTGTTATGGCTGGGCTCGGTACTGCTCATCGTCGTTGCCGGTTTGCAAGTCCTCGACACGGCGGGCATCACATCCCTCGGCTTCACAAGCTGGCGCCCCACCCTCTATGCCTTCATCGCCTGGGGCTGCGCGCTTGGTACCTCGCTCGTCCTGACGCGCGGCGAGAGCGGCCAGCAGACACTGTTCCTGCTCCCTGCCCTGCTCTTCACCATCGCCATGGTGATTTTCCCGACCATCTTCGGACTCGCCATCGCTTTCACGGATTGGAATCTCTCCTCCAATACCGGCGTGCATTTCAACGGCCTCGATAACATCCGACAACTGATCAACGATCCCTATTTCTGGAACGCACTGACCAACATGTTCTGGTACGTGCTCGCCGTGTTCGCGCAATACGCCATCGCCTTCGGCCTCGCGCTGCTGCTCAACGCCGATATCGTTGCCCGCAAATTCTTCCGGGTGGCGTTCCTCCTCCCACTGATGTTGTCGCCCGTCGCAGTCTCGTGGATGATTGGTAAATCGCTGATGGAAAACCGCTACGGCCCCATCGCTACACTCGCGCGCAACCTCGGCTGGGAGAGCGTCGCGTTCTTCTCCACGCCTTGGATTGCGCGCGCCAGCATCATGGCGATGGACGCCTGGGTGTCGATCCCATTTATTATGATTCTGCTGCTGGCAGGCCTCCAAGCCTTGCCCGTGGAAGTGAAGGAGGCCGCCAAGGTCGATGGTGCCACAAGCTGGCAGTCGTTCTGGGAAATCACGTTTCCGCTGATGCTGCCCGTGAGCCTGACCGCCATCGTGCTGCGGATCATCTTTGAGCTGAAGCTCGCCGATGTCGTGATCAATGTCACGTCGGGTGGCCCGGGGGGAGCAACGGACACGGTGTCGAGCTTCATCTACCGCGAATACCGTGACCGCTCGAATGTCGGCTATGCGACGATGCTGGCGGAAGTGTATCTCGTCATCATCATCGTGTTCATCACGCTGCTGATGAATTTCGTCAGCCGCTACATGCGCAAGGTGGTGTGATGGGCGGCTTGACGATGACCGTGCAACCCCCTCGCCCCCGCGCGCGCTCTTTGCGCGAACGGGGGAGGGGGTTGAAAGAATGGCGGCTGGACACATGACAACCGACACGGTTCTGCAAAACCACCCCTCCGGCACCAGCCTCCTCGCCCGCCTCGGCGAACGCATCTTCGTCTACGGCGCGCTGTTGGTGTGGACGTTCATCGCCCTCTTCCCGATCTACTGGACGCTCTCGACCACCTTCAAGATCGCGCCCGATGTCATGCAGGGGCATATTGTTCCGTGGTATGATTTCACGCCGAACTGGAAAGGCTGGCGCTCGCTTGGCCTCTCGCCGGACACCATTTTCACCACATCCACTGTGCGCGAAGAATTCCTGAAACGCTTCATGAATTCCATCGTTTCGTCCCTCGGCGCCTCGGCCCTCGCCGTCATCATCGGCTCGCTCGCCGCCTACGGCCTTTCCCGCTTCGAGTACAAATTCGGCCCCTGGCGCAACAAGGATATCTCGTTCTTCTTCCTCTCGCAGCTGATCCTGCCGCCGGTCGTCCTCGCGATGCCATTCCTCGTCCTCTACAAGCAGCTCGCGCTGCTCGATACGCAAATCGGCCTGATCCTCGTCTACACGCTCATGGTGCTGCCCATCGTCATCTGGATCATGCGCGACCAGTTCGACACCATCCCGCCCGAGATCGGCGAAGCGGCCATGGTCGATGGCTGCTCGATCTGGGGTGCGTTCGTGCGCATCGTGCTCCCCATCGCGCTGCCCGGCATGGTGGCGGCGTTCATTCTCTCGGTTGTGCTGTGCTGGAACGAGTATTTCTTCTCGGCGCTGCTGGGGTCCACAAACGCTCAGACTCTGCCGGTGATGGTGGCCAGCCAAACCGGCTCGCAAGGCATCGCATGGTGGTCGATGGCGGCGCTCTCCACGGCGGCTATCGCGCCGCTGGTGCTGATCGGCGTGTTCTTGGAGCGCTACATCGTCAAGGGGCTGACGGCGGGGGCGGGGAAGTAGGAGCGGTTGACAAATAACCGGGCGCCACCTATCTGTTAGCTAATCGTTCTAGCTAAGCAAAGTTCGCCATGGCCACGTACACTGTTCACCAAGCCAAAACCAACCTTTCAAAGCTGCTCGCCGAAATGGAGGCGGGCGGCGAAGTAATCATCGCGCGCGGTGCCACTCCGGTTGCGCGGCTGGTGCCGGTGGCGCTGTTGACCGAAACTCCGCGTGTCTTTGGGAAGTATAAGGGGCAGTTCACGGTGGGGCCAGAGTTCTTCGAGGATTTTACCGACGAGGAGATCGACGAGTGGGACAACGAGTCGATTTTCCCTGAGGCCGGCAGCACCTCAGAGGTCATGGCAAGTGGTCTTGCGGAATCGCCTCAATCGACAATCGCGGGCAAAGACAAACCGTGAGCCATTTGCTCGATACACATGCTTTGCTCTGGTGGCTTGATGGCGATCCCAGGTTGTCAGCCAATGCTCGAGCTGTCATCTCAGACAAGCATTTGGCGGTGTTCGTAAGCGCGGTGTCGGCCTGGGAGGTCGCCAATAAGGCACGTATTGGCAAGCTGCCACACACGCAGGCGCACAATCTTCTGCCCGTGCTCGCGACAGAAGGCTTCAAACTGCTGCCCGTATCCCTCGAGCACGGCTTTCGCGCGGGCTGGCTGCCGAGCGACCACAAGGACCCATTCGACCGGATCCTCGCCGCGCAATCCATCGTCGAGGGCTTTGCACTGGTGACCATCGACAAGCGCATGACCGGCTTCGGCGCGACCGTCCTGTGGTGAAGCGGCTGTAACGCCTACCCGCGCATCCGCTTGCCTTCGGGATCGAACGGCGGCTCCGGCAAAATCGTCGCCTTCCGGTTCTCCCCCAAAATTTCCACCTCGAACGCGCCCTTGCCGGTATCGGCCGCAAGCGCCTTCGGCACATAGCCCTGCGCAAGCGATTTCCGCACATAATGCGCATACCCGCCGCTGGTCACCCAGCCGACCACTTTGCCGCCGTGCCAGATCGGTTCGTCGCCGAGCACGTCAGCCGTCTTGGCGTCCACTTCGAATGTCACCCGCCGCAACACGCCGCCGCTGGCCTTTTCCGACGCTGCCGCCTCACGGCCGACAAAATCGTTCTTGGTCAAGTCCACGAACCGGTCGAGCCCCGCTTCGAACGCGCCATAGATGGGCCTGAGCTCGCGATACCAAGTAGGAAAATTCTTTTCGAGCCGCATAGAGAGCAGTGCCCGCATCCCGAACGTGATGATGCCGCTCGGTTTGCCGGCACGGAGAATCTCCTGATACAGCCTGTACTGATACTCCGGTGCCACCCAGATCTCGTAGCCCAGATCGCCCGTATACGTCACACGGTTGATCAGCGCCGGGCAGTGGCCGATGTCCATCGCCCGGTGCGCCATGAACGGGAAGGCCGTGTTCGACACGTCCTCGTCGGTCAGCTGCTCCAGAACTTGTCGCGACAAGGGCCCGGCCATGGACAGGCCAACCATCCCCAAGTCGTAGCGGCGAATGCGGACGGATCCATCCGTTGGCAGATGCTGCTCGAACCAGCGCATATGATATTTTTGCGCCTGGCTCGATCCCCACATGAGAAAACGTTCATCCGCAGACTTCGCAATCGTGAAATCGCCGATCAGCTTGCCGTTCAGGTTCAGCATCGGCGTCAGGATCAGCCGCCCCAACTTCGGCATCTTGTTCGTCATCAACCGCGACAGGAACGCCTCGGCCCCTGGCCCGGTAAATTCATACTTCGCGAAATTCGCGATCTCCGTCACGCCGACGCGCTCGCGGGTCCCACGCACCTCGTTGCCCACATGCTCAAAATCATTCGAGCGGTGGAACGACACGATGTCCTTGGGCTCCACTCCCTTCGGGGCGAACCATAGCGGCGTCTCCAGCCCCCACGAATCCCCCATCACCGCGCCTTGAGCGCGCATCACATCGTAAAGCGCCGTGGTCTGCTGCGGCCGCGCGGCAGGTAATTCCTCATTGGGAAATCGGATCGAAAACCGCCGTGAATAGTTTTCGCGCACTTTCTCGTTCGTATACGACCGTGTCGTCCACTCGCCGAAGCGCGCAACATCCATGCCCCAGACGTCAAAGCCCGGATCGCCATTCACTATCCATTGCGACAGCGCCAGCCCCACGCCGCCACCCTGCGAAAACCCCGCCATGACGGCGCAGGCGACCCAGAAATTCCGTACCCCCTGCACCGGCCCCACCAACGGGTTGCCATCGGGCGAGAACGTGAACGGACCATTGATCACGCGCTTGATGCCCGCTTTCGCCATGGCCGGGAAATGCTTGTAGGCGATCTCCAGCGATGGCGCGATGCGGTCCAGGTCATCAGGCAAAAGCTGTTGGCCGAACTCCCATGGCGTGGTTTTGGGCGACCAGGGCCGGCAGTCCTTCTCATAGGTGCCGAGCACCATGCCGTTGCGCTCCTGCCGCATATACACCTCGGATTTGAAATCCAACGCGTGCGACACTTCGTGGCCGTGTTCCTTGTTGTAAGCTATCACCTCGGGCATGTCCTCGGTGACCATATACATGTGCTCCATGGCCAGGACCGGCAACTCGATGCCGACCATCCGGCCGACCTCTCGCGCCCACAGGCCGCCGCAGTTCACCACGTGTTCGGCGACGATGGTGCCGTTCTCGGTGATGACGTCCCAGGAGAAATCGGCGCGCTGCTTCAGGTCAACCACGCGGTTGTTCAGATAAATCTCCGCGCCGCCGATTCGGGCCGATTTCGCATAGGCCTCCGTCGTGCCCTCGGGGTCGAGATTGCCGTCGGCTTTGTCGTAGAGCGCGCCAACGAAATACTTCTCTTCCATCAGTGGAAAGAGCTTTTTTGCCTCAGACGGCGTCAGCAACTCGGTCTCGATGTTCAGATAGCGGGCGCGAGCGTGCGCCATTTTGAGGAAATCCATGCGGTCGTTGTTGTCGGCAAGGATCACGCCGCCCGACCGGTGCAGGCCGCAGGACTGGCCGGAGATCTTCTCCAACTCGTTATAGAGCCCGATCGTGTAGCCCTGGAGTTTTGCGACGTTCGGATCGCCATTCAGCGTGTGGAACCCGCCTGCCGCGTGCCAGGTCGATCCCGCCGCCAGCCGCGCGCGCTCGATCAGCACCACGTCTTTCCAGCCGGCCTTGGTGAGGTGGTACAACACCGAGCAGCCAACAACGCCGCCGCCGATGACCGCAACGCGGCTGTGGGTTTTCATGGTTTTGCGACTCCAGGTAGGGGCGATTTGACTGGCACCAAGTCACTCAAGCTGGGGCAGAGTGTCAAGCGGAGCTGATTGGCCGCCAATCGCGCCCTGCCATGTCGCTTTGGCAGTGGCGCGGCCGGGCGGTTTACCGCTAACCTTGAAGGCGATCCGCGCACAGGAAGCCACCATCATGATGAACTGGGACGTCTTCATTACCTGCCCCGTGACGGGCGCGGGCGCGACAACTGGCAAATCCGACAAGGTGCCGGTGACGCCGAAGCAAATTGCCGACAGCGCTATCGAGGCGGCGAAAGCCGGCGCGGCCATCGTGCACCTACATGTGCGCGACCCCAAGACGGGCGCGGGCTCGCGCGATGTTGCTCTGTACAAGGAGGCGGTGGACCGCATCCGCTCGTCGGGCACCGATGTGGTCATCAACCTCACCGCAGGCATGGGCGGCGATCTGGTGCTGGGCGAGCCCGAAAAACCGCTGCCGCCCAAGGCCAAGGGCACCGACATGGTGGGCGCCACCGAGCGGCTCGCCCATGTTGCTGCCCTGTTGCCGGAAATCTGCACGCTCGATTGCGGCACCATGAATTTCCTCGCTGGCGGCGACTATATCATGGTCAACTCGACGGATATGCTGCGGGCGATGGCCAAGATCATGCTCGATCTTGGCGTGAAACCGGAATGCGAGGTGTTCGACACCGGCCAGCTCTGGCAGGTGAAGGATCTCATGAAGGAGGGCCTACTGCCCGACCCGGTGCTGATCCAGCTCTGCATGGGCATCCCCTATGGCGCGCCCGCCGAGTTGGGGACGCTGATGGCGATGATCAACACCATGCCGAAGGGGGCTGTGTGGTCGAGTTTTGCGATCAGCCGGATGCAGCTGCCTTGGGTGGCGCAGGCGGCACTGGCGGGCGGCAATGTTCGCGTTGGCCTTGAAGACAATATCTATTTATCCAAGGGCAAGCTCGCGACCAACGGCGATCTCGTGAGCCGGGCTGTGACCATACTTGAGGCGATGAACGTGACCGTGATGGGCCCGGAGGCGGTGCGCAAGAAGCTTGGACTGGTGAAGAGGTAGCCGTCACTCTGCCGTCACGAAAAAGTCTCAAGGCTTGGGCTCTCTGGCGGCGTTACACCGTGCGTAGCCGGAGACGTTTGCCGTGACCCCATACCGATGGCTCGGGCCCTTTGCCCTTGCGGCCCTCGTGCTCGCCAGCACGATCTGGACCAGCGCGCATGCGGCCACCCCGGTGCCGCCCGTGTTTGTCTCGGCCGAGCACATTTCGCAATTCATGAACACCTACCGGCAGAAGCCCAATGCCTGGCGGTTGCCAGCGGCTGTCCAGGCCATGAGCGACTTTGGGCTGTTTTCCGATGAGGAAAGCGCGGCAGTGCATATCGGCTTCATCGCCGGCGTGCTTGGCGACAACCAGACCAAAGCGGGCAAGCTTATCTCGGCCATGTTGCCGCTGCGCGCCGACGGCCAGGCCATCGTCATCAAGGCTGTCGCGTTTTCCGGCCTGCCGAACTGGAAGGGCCTGCTCAACGACGTCATGGACAAGATGCCTGAGCGCAAAATCCTGATCGATCGCTACGTGACTGGACGTGCGCCGCTGCTGATGGACATGCCTGTCGATCAGGGCCGCACGCTGGATATGCTATGGGGCTATTATCTGGCTACGGGCAATTACCAGCCAGTGCAGCGTATCATCAGCGCGCTGCCCTGGTCGAATGAGACGGATGATCTGGAAAAGCTGGTGGTTGGCAGCATGGCCAAGTGGACGCTGGCCACCAACGCCGCCAAAGATCAGGGCTTGCTGCAACTGTTCTACACCGAGGCCAAGGTTGCGCCCGCCAAGGTGGCCAAGCCGCTGAACGAGGTGATCAACGCCGTCGAGATCGCCGAGACCGGGCAGATCAAGAAGCAGGCGGTGGCGGCTATCGAGGAGTTGAAAACCAAAGGTCCGGCAAGTAAGCGCACTATGGCCTGGGGCACCGAAATCGGCGCGACCGCGCTGGCGCTGGGTTGCGTGGCCGCGAGCGCACTTGGCCATCCCGAGGTGGGCATCCCGTGCGTCATCGGCGGCGCTTCCGTGCAAGCGGCGGGCAAAGTGATGTCGATGGACGGCTGGTCGATGAAGTCGCTGGGGCTGGGCGGTTTGGGTTTCGGCGGGAATTAGGCCTCCTTCACCGCCTCAGCCTCGATCTCGACCAGCAGGCCGGGCGCGGCGAGACCTGCCACCTGCACATAGGTCATGGCGCAGACATGGCCCGCCAATGCGGTGTCCCGCACCTCGCGGTAGAGCGCGGTCTGGCCGGGCTCGGTGACGTACACCACGCATTTGGCCAGATGCCGCGTTTGGAACCCTGCCGCCGCCACTATGGCGAACACGTTGCTCCAGCAGCGCTCCATCTGCGCGCGCATGCCTGTTTCGAGCGTGCCGTCCGGTGCCATGCCTACTTGGCCCGAGATGATCAGGCGCTCTCCGGAGTTGGCAAGTGTGACGCCCTGGGCATAGGCCGACGCTGGTTTGACGATGCTGCCAGGGTTGAGGATTTTCATGTGGGGACCCCTTGTTGGAACTGCTTCTTCCCGCCCCAAACCCTATCCGACAGCCCCGCCGCCTTCTGCGAAAACCCCAGCGGGCCGTTCCAATCGAAGTTGCGGTAGACTGCAGCGAGATGCGCGAACGGCGGCGACTGCGCAAACAGCTGGAACGTCAATCTGTGTCCGGCGTAATCGGAATTCACCAGATCACGCGCGAAGGCGAGCAGTTTCCGCCGGTCGTCGGCCACCCACTCGTCGCTGACGGTATAGAATTTTTCCAGCCAGGGCTTGGTCTCGGGTGCTTCGAACGCGGCAACGTCCGGCGTCACGCAAATCTGTCCGCCGACCAACTCGCGGGCGGTGTGGATGACGCGCGGCAGGTTGGTCATAGCGTGCACCCGGCCGGTCATCAGCAGCGACTGGTTTGGCATCAAGAGCCCATTGGGACTTTTCTCGGCGAGCGCAATCGATGCCGTCAGATGCGCATTGATGCCCTCGCGCCAGACCGCCAGTTCGGCGAGCTTTTCCTGCACCGCCTGCTGCTTGTCGAGGCCCGTCTGCCGCGCGTTCCAGAGCGCTGCGCCGATCAGCATATCGGCGAAAATCAGTGTACGTTGCACAAAGGCAAACGCCGAATAGCGGTGCAGCGTCTGACGGATGAAGGTTGCGGCGCGTGTGTGCTGATAGAACAGCACGTCTTCCCAGGGGATCAACACATTGTCCAAAATCATCAGCGTGTCGATTTCATCAAATTTGTTCGTCAGCGGATAATCGCGCGCATCGGCCCGGCCGGTAAACCCGGTGCGGCAGATATGCTTCACACCCGGCGCGTTCATATGGACGATGCAACCTAGCGCGTAGTCGGACAGTTTAGCGTCGCCCCAGTTGGCAATGGTCGGCTTCAGGAACGCCTGATTGGAATAAGCCGCCGCCGTCTCATATTTGGCGCCGCGAATGATGATGCCCGCGTCGGTTTCCTTCACCACATGCACGAGAAAATCCGGGTCCTGGTCTTGTGGCCGCTTGGAGCGGTCGCCTTTGGGGTCGGTATTGGCGGAAACATGGAACGGATCGTCCTTCACCGCCTGATGGATGTGACGCTCGATATTGGCGGCGAAACGCGGGTCGATCTCGGCGAGGATGTCCTTGCCATCCCACAGGCTCCACATCTCGCCGATGGTCTCATCGCCAACGCGCGTGACCACGCCGCCAATGTCCCACATCACGGCGTCGACGGCCTTTCTCTTGGCCGCCCAATCAGCTTGCGTGTACGGAAGTTTCAGCCCAGTCGCGAATTTCTCGCCACCTGCCTCGTAGGACATCAGCGGCGCGGTCTTGGCGTCGTGTTGCATGTCGTAGATGCGCGCGCGCACATCGATGAGCGGCTTGAACATCGGATGCGCGGTCACGTCTCTCACGCGGCTGCCTGCAATGTAAACTTCGCGGTCGTCGCGCAGTGATGCGCGGTACTGGTCGCCAGTGCGGATCATGGTGTCGCAGCCTTTTCGTCGTCAAACGGATCGGTCCAATCAAAGCCGATTTGTGCCCGGATGTAAAATGGCCGGTGCTCACGTTCGCCGTGGTCCGGCGAGGGGTGGCTTGGCGATTCTTCGCTAACGACGTCCGCGCGTTCGCTTTGACCCGGTGTCGCAGGCACGGTATTTGCTTCAAGGTCCCGGTCGCCCTGGCCGGGCCATTAGGGGTCTTCGGGTATGCTTAATCGAATTGCTGCTGCTGTCTTTATCGCTCTGCTGTCTGGCAGCGCCCAGGCAGGGACGTTGGAGGACTGCAAGCAGAGCGCGGACCTGGATTTGTCGGTCAAAGCCTGCAGCCGGTTGATCCGCGATACGCCGAAGGATGCCGCTCTCTTTATCCTGCGCGGCAATGCCTATGCCGACAGGAAGGACTACGCTTTAGCGATCGCCGATTTGACTACAGCGATAGATCTACAACCCTCCAATGCCATCGCGTGGAATGATCGCGGCTCGGCCTATTGGCACATTAACGAGGACGACAAGGCGTTGGCCGACTTCAGTAAGTCGATTGAGCTCGACGCCAAGTCTGCGCTGGCTTTTACCAACCGGGGGCTCACTCAGGCCCGTAAGCTGGATTACGCGTCAGCGATTGAGGACTATAACAAAGCGATTGAGCTCAACGCCAAATACACTGACGCCCTCAATGGCCGGGGTTTGGCCTATGAGGCTCGCGGCGACCACAGCCTGGCCATAAAGGACTATGATAAAGTTCTGTCGCTCGATTCCCATTTCGCCAGTGCCTACTACAACCGGGCGCAAACCTATGGCGCCCTTGGCGAGTTGGACCGCGCCATCGAGGACTACGACAAGGCCATCGAGGAAAAGGCGACGGACGAGGACGCCTACGCCGACCGGGCGCGGCTCTATGTGAAGAAAAAGAACTTCGTTCGGGCTATTGCCGATTTCAAACGGGCTCTCGATCTCAATCCCGGCTTTGCCGGCGCTTTGCTCGATCGCGGCAATGCCTATCTGGATAACGACAAGCCGGACGAGGCCATCGCTGATTACAACAAGGTCATTGGTCTCGACGCCCGCAATGGGGCCGCTTATCGCGGCCGGGCCGTCGCGTTCCATAATCTGGGCATCCTCGACAGGGCGATGGCAGATTATTCCAAGGCCATCGAAATCGACGCCAAGGATTCGAATGCGCTCAACAACCGCGCCATGGTGCTGCTGAAAACCGGCAAGATCGCGGAAGCCCTGGCCGACGCCGAACGCGCCGTCATCCTGGACGGCCTGGACAGCACCAAACTCGACACCCGCGGCCAAGTCTACGAGGCCTTGGGCCGCAAGACGGACGCCATCGCCGACTACCGCAAAGCGTTGAAATTGAATCCGAATGAGTCCGGCAGTAGTGAGGGACTGAAGCGCCTCGGGGCGAGCACCTAACCCCCGATGCCCTCGATCTCCCTGATCAGCCGGGCGATGTCCTGGTCGCGGGCGAGGCGGTGGTCACCGTCAGGTATGGCAATCAGTCGCGCGTCGGGGTCGGCCTGCGCTTCCACAAGTTCGCGTGAGCCCTCGAACGGCACGTCCTCGTCTTTCTGGCCGTGTAACACGCGCAAGGGACAGGTGAGCTTGAGGTCAGCAACGTCGATGAGGTGCTTGCGGCCCTCCTCGATCAGGCGGCGGGTAATCGGATAAGGCGGGCCGAACTCGGACGGGCGCAGCCAGACCCGTTCTTTCACCAGGATGGCGCGGGCATCAGCGCTCATGTTTGCCCACATCAGACGCTCCGTCATGTTCCAGGCCGGAGCAATCAGCACCAGCCCGGCGAGCCGTTTGGGCGTGGGCTTTCGCTGCGGCTTGTCCAGCTCCTGCGCCAGCAACAGCCCAAGATAGCCGCCAAGGCTGGAGCCGACGACAATCTGCGGACCCACCGTCAGCTGCTTGAAGGCGGCAAGACAATCAGCCAGCCACAGGCCGATCGTGCCATCCTCGAAACGCCCGCCCGATGCGCCATGGCCGGTATAATCGAACCTTGTCAATTCCCGCCCGCTCTTGGCCGCCCAGGCCGCCAGCGCCGTCGCCTTGCTGCTTGTCATCACCGAGTTGAAACCCGGCAGCCAAAGCACGCCCGGCTCATCCTCGCCCTTTTCGGTGGCATCGGTGCGCAGCCAAGCCAGCTGGCGCTTGCCATGCACATCCTCGATGTCGAGCATTTGCGGTTGCTGTTCAGCCATATCTGCGGTTCTTTCCATCCGTCCGCGCTTAAGGAGCCCGATTTTGCCCGCCAGCCGCCCCTGTATTCTGCAATTGATCCCTCGACTCGATACGGGCGGGGCCGAGCAAGCGACCATTGACATCACGGGCGCGCTCGTCAAGGCGGGTGCGCGCGCGCTTGTTGCCACAGAGGGCGGGCGTATGGCGAGCAGCGTGATTGAGCTCGGTGGCGAGATTGTGGAGTTGCCGCTAGCCGCCAAGAACCCTGCAGCGATCTGGTGGAACGCACGCCGCCTTGCCAGACTTTGCGTCGCACAAGGCGTGGCGTTGATCCATGCCCGCAGCCGCGCCCCGGCGTTCAGCGGTTTGATGGCGGCGCGCCGTCTTGGCATTCCGTTCGTCGCCACGTATCACGGTGCCTATGGCGGAACCTCAGCGGTGAAGACTTGGTATAATGGCGTGATGGCGCGCGGCGACGCGGTGATCGCCAATTCGCGCTATACGGCGCGGCTGATCGCCGAAAGGCACAATCCTCCGGCTGAGCGCATTCATGTGATTCAGCGAGGTATCGATCTTTCGCGCTTTGATCCTGCCGCTGTCACGCCCGCGCGCATTGCGGCCTTGCGTGCGCAATGGGGGGTACGGACGGATCAGCCCGTCATCGTCAGCGCCGCACGACTGACCGATTGGAAGGGTCAGCGCGTGATCGTCGATGCGGCCGCTCTGCTCGCACGCGATGGCCGGCTGGGCGATGCCGCAGTTGTGCTGGCTGGCGACGCGCAAGGCCGCGATGGATATGTCGAGGAGTTGCGCGTTGCCATCTCCAAAGCTGGCCTCGGGGCGCAGGTCATTCTTGGTGGCCATTGTGAGGACATCCCTGCGGCATTTCTCACCGCCACGCTTTCGGTCATCGCCTCGACCAAGCCCGAAGCCTTTGGCCGCGTCTCGGCCGAGAGTCTCGCCATGGGAACGCCAGTAGTCTCGACCAACATTGGCGCGCCGCCCGAGACCCTCGCACACCCCGGCGGCGAACGGCTCGGCTGGCTTGTTCCGCCCGGGGACGCAGCGGCGCTTGCCGGAGCCATTGCCACCGCGCTGACCCTGCCACCGGCCGAGCGTGCCCGGCTTGGCGTGCTGGCCCGCGAGCATGTCGCCGCGCATTTCAGTCTAGCGCAGATGCAGCTCGGGACATTGGTGCTGTATGACCGGTTGCTGGAGACGGACATGGCTGTGGCGTTCAGCAGGAATTAACCACTGATTACGCAATTTTACGCAGAATGATCAGGACGCATCACCAAATGACCAGGAATGATCACGAAGCAGCACTCCATGAGCGGGAATGATCACGTTTTTACTCGTAACAAGCGGCCATGCGCTGCCATTTGCCGCTTTCCATTAACCTTCCCGTATGGCCGCTATCAGCACACAGATTGAAGCCGCTCCGCACAGACCCGCAGTGTCTCCTCCATGCTCCGGGTCCACCAGTCCTGGCTGGAAAAAATCTCCACCTCGACCAAACCCGAATAGCCGGCT
Organism: Hyphomicrobiaceae bacterium; assembly: GCA_025359185.1. GTDB lineage: Bacteria > Pseudomonadota > Alphaproteobacteria > Rhizobiales > Hyphomicrobiaceae > JANYHF01. Next base: position 19,460 of record JANYHF010000002.1, read on the forward strand.
TCTTCTATGGTATTCCGTATACCTGCAATATCGATGATGCCATCGCCCATCATCCCCCGGTCGTTGAGAACGTCGCGCGACGGCACCAGCCAATCATTGACGTGGAAGCCGAAAATGCGCTTTGCCGTGCCCGCACGAGCGATCTGAGCCGTGAGCTGAGGATCCCACCAGACGTGGTAGACGTCGATGCCAACGCCAAGCCACGGAGCCGGGCCTGCGGGCTCGATCCGCTCGCAGAGGTTGAGTGCTTCGGCGAGCGTGGTGAGGCAGCTGCGGTCAGCTGCATACACCGGATGTAAGGGTTCCAAGGAAATCCGTACACCGTGTGTTCGCGCATATTCGAGCAGCAGCGTCGTCCCTTCTGCCACCTGAGCGCGCGCCGCCTCGATATCTTTGGAGCCTGGCGGCAGGCTGCCAACAACCATGAAGAAGGAATGCGCACAGAGTTCAGCGGCGTCGTCAATGGCGCGCCGGTTGGCCTCGACATTGGCGAGAAACTCAGTGTGCGTTGTGGCAGGAAGGTAGGTTGAACGGCAATAGCCGGTCACGGTCAATCCGGCGGCACGGATGTGCCGGGCGATACTGGCAACGTTGCCGCCTTCGACTTCGCGCCGCCAGGGTGCGATGCCGCCAAAGCCTGCCCGTGCCACCACATCGATCACTTCGCCGATGGGTGCCTGAAACCCAAGCGTGGCGGTGTTGATCGCGCAAAGATCGAGCCTTCCGGCAAGCACACGCATCGCTTAAGTGACGCCATAAAGAGTGAGCAAGGAGACCATTTTGGTTGCGGCGCGATCCGGTTCAGCAAGCAACCCGGCTTGATCCGCGAGCCGGAACACATCGGCAAAATAGGTCACCGGCCGCATGGATTGCTGCCCGCCGGCCATGATGAAATGCTCCTGATGGCCGTTCAACCAGGCCAGGAAGACGACGCCCGTTTTATAGTATTGAGTGGGTGAACGGAATATAAGCCTTGAGAGCGGAACGGTTGGTTTGAGGATTTCATGGAATTGCGCCGTTTGGCCGGCCGTCAGGGCCGTCAAGGCTGCGCTCGCCGCAGGTGCAATGGGATCGAATATGCCAAGCAGCGCCTCGCTCTGCCCTTGCGTATCGCCCGCGATCAATTCGGGATAATTGAAATCGTCGCCCGTATACATGCGCACACCCGCAGGCAGGCGGTGGCGCATGAAGATCTCTTTGCTGGCGTCGAGCAGTGAAATCTTGATACCAGCCACCTTGGCGGCGTTCGATTCGACGATACTCAGGCACGTTTCCATCGCATCACGAAAGTCCGTACCTCCCCAATAACCGGCCAGTGCCGGATCGAACATCTCACCGAGCCAGTGCAAAATCACTGGATGTTGGGCCTCGCTGAGCACCCGGTCATAAACCACGGCGAAGTCGGCCGGGCGTTTGGCCACGCGGACCAGCGCGCGGCTTGCCATCAGGATCACGCGGCCGCCAAGTTTCTGCACCGCCGCCAGCTGTTGCAGATAGGCCCGGACGACATCATCGAGCGACCGCACATCATTGAGATCGAGATGATCCGTACCAACGCCTGAATAGATGACGGCATCTTTCCGGCCTGCCGTTTCCTCCAGCGTACGCCGGATCAGTTCGTGTGCGCCGGTCCAGGCAAGACCCGTGCCGCGCTGAGCCGTATCCATGGCCTCGGCGATCCCGAGACCCAAGTCCAACAGGTGGTGCCGAAAGGCGATGGTCCTCGCCCAATCGATATCGGGCGCGGCAGAAGGGGCGGCATCACTGAGCGGATTGACGACCAGATGAGCCGCCGCCAGCGCAATGCGGTTGAACGGAGTTGTGGGGCGCACAATAGGAATGGGCGTACCCACAAGCCGATAGTCCTCAAGGCGCCCTGATACGATCGGTAAACGGAGTGTTGTCATGATCAGTACCTCACACTCAAAAGCCCGCCATCGGCCTGCACAACTTGTCCGCTGGTGTAGGGCAGCCCGCCGCTCGCGAGCGTCAAGGCGATCCGGGCGACCTCATCGGGCTGGCCAAAGCGCTTGATCACGGTTAGGCCGCTTTCAATCAAGGCGTCATATTTGGCCTTGGACGGAGCGGTCATCCCGGTTTCGATGAAGCCGGGCTGGATTTCATAAACGCCGATGCCGTCATTGGCGAGCCGGGCTGCAAACAGCTTCGTCAGCATAGCGACGGCTGCCTTTGACAGACAGTACTCGCCGCGCGTGATAGAGGGAGCTACGGCGTTGGCGGACGAAACAGTGACGATGCTGTGGTGGATCCCTGGCATGCGTGGCCGTGACAGCAATCTCTTGGCGAAGGCCTGGGTAAGGAAAAAGGTGCCGCGGGTATTGATGGCCTGGCACCGGTCATAGCTTTCGCGCGTCACATCCAGGAGGTCACCCCGGGTGAGCACAGAGACACCCGCATTGTTAACCAGCGTTGTCAGTGGCCCGAGCGCCGTTTCTGTCGCATCAAGTATATCAGACTGATGCGCCAGATCGCCGATATCACCGGCGGCAGCGACTGACTTACGGCCAAGGGCGATAATCTCATCGCGGACAGATATCAGATCTTGCGAAAGTTCCAAATCGTTCACCGCAACATCAAAACCGCCCGCGGCAAGCGCAAGCGCGATCGCCTTGCCGATTCCGCGTCCCGCGCCGGTGACCAGTTCTATGCCGTGCATGACACCTTCTCCATTTTTGCCAGCGTGCCCGGTGTGCAAACCAACCGCAGTATAGCTTTTACATTGAAAGCCAGCCGGTCCCGCAGCGCCTTGGCCGACATCAGGTCGCGCTCGTAGACAATCGTGCCGGTGAAGCGGTTGTTGAGGTAGTGATAGCCGCCGGCCGCAATCGTAATCTGAAGCTGCACCGGATCGATATCGTCGCGGAACTGGCCAGAGCTGACGCCGCGCGCGATAATCTTGCGCATCCGCAGGAGAAAGGGGCGGTTGATCTGCTGAAAGTCTGCCGACGTCTCAAGATGCCGGGCCTTATGCAGATTGGCGCTATTGACGAGACCGATGAAGCCGGGGAAGTCGAGATAGTAACGCCATGTGAATGTGACCTGTTTGATCAGCGCCTCAATGGGATCGAGGCGTTCTAGGTCTAGAGCAGCCTCGGCCGCTCGAAACTGCGCGTATTCCGCTTCAAGCGCTGCTGTAAACAGGCCATCCTTGCTGCCGAAATAGTGGTAGATCATCTGCTTGTTGGCATCGGCTGCGGCTGCGATCTTGTCGATACGCGCGCCGCCGAGACCCGCCAGTGCAAATTCCTCTCGCGCGGCCATGAGTATCCGGTCCTTCGTTGCTTCCGCGTCGCGGGGCCGCATGGGTTTTGCCTCTTGCGTCAACCAACTGGTTGGTTATAATTAACGCATCGGCTAGTGTCAGGCAAGCGGGCAATCATGCGATGGAAGTGATGTATGACTACATCATCGTCGGCGGAGGCACGGCAGGATGCGTGCTGGCGGCCCGGCTGACCGAAATGTCAGACGCGCGCGTGCTGCTGTTGGAGGCAGGTCCGCGCGATACCGATCCGTACATCCATATGCCTGTTGGTTTCTTCAAGATGACGAGTGGCCCCCTGACCTGGGGATACACCACGGTGCCACTGAAACATGCGAACAACCGCGTGACTGGTTACCCGCAGGCGCGAGTGCTGGGTGGCGGCAGTTCGATTAATGCCGAAGTGTTCACGCGGGGCTGCCCGGAGGATTATGACGCCTGGGCGAACGAGTACCGCTGCCCCGGCTGGTCGTTCAGCGATCTCAAACCCTACTTCGTGAAATCTGAAGACAATCAGCGGCTTGGTGGTGACATGCATGGTGTCGGCGGACCGCTCGGCGTGTCCGATATTCCGACCCCGTCGCGTCTGTCACATGCCTTCGTGCAGGGCTGCATGGATTTTGGAATGCCCTACAATCCGGATTTCAACTCGGGCAAGCAGGAGGGCGCGGGGCTCTATCAGACGACAACCCGCAACGGCCGCCGTGCCAGCGCCGCTGTCTGTTACCTGAAGCCGGCCGAGCCGCGGAAAAATCTCACGGTCAAAACGGATATTCTCGTCAGCCGCCTGATGATCGAGAAAAACCGCGCAACCGGCGTCGAATACCGTGAGCACGGACAGATGAAACGGGCTGGGGCCGGCAGTGAAGTCATCGTGACGGCGGGCGCCATTGGGTCACCCAAGCTGCTGATGCTGTCAGGGATTGGTCCGGCCGCGCATCTGAAGGATCGAGGCGTTTCCGTTCAACACGATCTGCCCGGTGTTGGCCAGAATCTGCATGATCATTTTTCGACGGACATCACCTGGCAGTTGAACGGCGCTCATTCCTATGACAAATACAAGAAGCTGCACTGGCAGGCGTTCGCCGGGCTGCAATATGTGCTGTTTCGCAATGGCCCCGTAGCCTCCAACATCGTGGAAGGAGGTGCCTTCTGGTGGAGCGACCGGAGCGAACGGACGCCTGATTTGCAGATGCATTTTCTGGCCGGCGCAGGGGTCGAAGCGGGGGTCGGCACAGTTCCGGGTGGCAATGGTGCAACGTGTAATGTCTATCAGACACGGCCGCGTTCGCGTGGCGCCGTGACGTTGCGCACATCAGATCCAGCCGATGCGCCACTGGTTGATCCGAACTCCTTTGCCGAGCCCTACGATCTTGACCGCCATATTGATGGCATCAAGCTGGTACAAGACATAGGGGGCACCCGGTCCTTCAGCCGCTTCGTTGAGCGTGAACATTTTCCTGGCGGCACCTGCCGCACACGGGCTGACTACGAGGCAGCCGCCCGCGCCAATGCCCGCTCATCCTATCATCCTGTTGGCACCTGCAAGATGGGGACGGATACGATGGCCGTTGTCGACCCGGATTTGCGCGTGCGCGGCATCGAACGTTTGCGTGTTTGCGACTCTTCCGTCATGCCGCGCATCGTGTCCTCCAACACCAACGCCCCGACCATCGCCATAGCCGAAAAGGCCGCTGATTTGATCCGCGGCAACCGATAAGAGAGACGTATGCCAAAAATCGTCACGGCCGAAGCTGCTGCCAAACTGATCCCCGACTATGCCGTGGTGGCGGTCAGTTCCTCGTCGGGCCTCGCGTGCCCCGATGCCATGCTGGCTGCGATCGGCCACCGCTTCGAGGCCGAGCAGCAGCCGTGCGGGCTGACGATGCTGTTGCCAATAGCGGCGGGGGACTTCTTTGGCATCAAGGGTATCGACCATCTGTGCAGACCGGGCCTGATCGCGCGCACGATTTGCGGTTCCTACCCCTCTGCTCCCTCGAACGCCGAGCCGCCTCTGATCTGGCAGATGATCAGCCGCAATGAGATCGCTGCTTATAACGTGCCGTCCGGAATTTTGTTCGACAACTTACGTGAGGCAGCGGCTCGCAGGCCGGGTGTGCTGACCAGAGTTGGCCTCGATACCTTCGTCGATCCCAAGCGCCAGGGTGGTGCCATGAACGCTGCCGCCGCGGGCGCATCGATCGTGCGGCATAAGGAGTTTGAAGGCGAGGACTATCTCTATTTCCCGGCCGTTGTTCCCAAAGTCGCGATCATCCGTGCAACGACGGCCGACGAGCGGGGCAATCTCACCCACGAGCACGAGGGCGCGTATCTTGGTGTGATGGAGATGGCGTTGGCGGCGCGCAACACCGGCGGCATTGTCATTGCACAGGTCAAGCGTATCGTGGCAGCCGGATCATTGCGGACGCACGAAGTGCGGGTGCCTGGCATTCTGGTTGACTACATCGTTGAGGCACCGGACCAGTGGCAATGTACGCAGACGCCCTATGACCCGGCGATTTCCGGCGAGGTGACACGGCCGCTCAGCCAGTTCGAAGCCATGCCCTGGGGTGTCAGCAAAATGATCGCGCGGCGGGTGGCGCAGGAACTAAAGGATGGCTGGGCGGTCAATCTCGGCTTCGGCGTTTCGGCCAATGTGCCACGAATTTTTCTCGAGGAAGGCAAACATGGCGCTGTGACCTGGATGATCGAGCAGGGTCCAGTCGGCGGCATTCCGTTGCTTGAATTTCAGTTCGGCTGCTCAGCTAACGCTGAAGCGATTGTTCCGTCTCCGCATCAATTCACTTACTTCCAGGCCGGCGGGTTCGATGCGGCGCTGCTGTCATTTCTGCAGATCGGTGCCGATGGCTCCGTGAACGTTCACCGGTTGGGCGCCCGTCCGCATGTGACAGCGGGCTGCGGCGGTTTTGTCGATATCACGTCGCGGGCCCGGAAAATCGTCTATTCCGGCTTCTTCAATGCTGGCGCGAAGTTGGATATCGAGGGCGGTACGTTGAAGATTGTTGCCGAGGGCAAGGTGAGGAAGCTGGTGCGCGAGGTTGAACAAGTGACGTTCTCAGGGCCGCGCGGCGTCACGCAGGGGCAGGACGTAATCTACATTACGGAGCGTTGCGTGTTAAAGCTGACACCTTCTGGGATTGTCGTGACAGAGATTGCGCCAGGCGTGGATTTGGAACGGCACGTGCTCGCCCAATCGGAGTTCGCTTTGAAGATCGCGCCGGATCTGAAGGTGATGGATGCCAAACTGTTCCGGCCCGAACCGATGGGCCTGACGCTCCATGCTTGAGACGCTTCCCACAAGCGATCCCCGCATCCGCCTGGAACGCGACGGCCACGTTGCCCGCCTGACCATCGACCGGCCTGACAAACTCAACGCTCTCGACTATGAGATGGTGCTAGCTCTCGAAGCGGCGGCTCATAACATTGAAGCTGCGCTTGGTATCCGTGTGGCGATCGTAACCAGCGCGGGAGAAAAGTCGTTCTGCGCTGGGGGCGACATCGCAGCCTGGTCGGCGATAACGCCCGCCGAGTTCGGCATGGCCTGGGTGCGCCACGGCCACCGGGCTTTCGATGCGCTGGCCCGCCTGCGCCAGCCGCTGATTGCGGTGTTGAACGGCCACGCGTTCGGTGGCGGCCTGGAACTGGCGGCGTGTGCCGATTTCCGGATTGCTGAGGAACACGTCAAGTTGGGAGCACCCGAGACCGGCCTCGGCATCATCCCTGGCTGGTCCGGCACCCAGCGGGCCGTGCGCAGGTTTGGCGCGCAACTGGTGCGCCGCATGGCAATCGCTGGCGAGGTTTTCACTGCGGCCGACGCCTTATCGCATGGCTTGGCCGATCAAGTCGTTCCACGCGGAGCTGGCCGTGCGGCGGCCGATGCCCTAGCGGCCCGGATCGTTGCTCGCGGACCCCATGCAACGCAGATGGTCAAGGCACTGATCAATGCCGCCGAGGGCGAAGAAGACCGGGAGCGCGTGCTGGAAGCGATGGCGGGCGCCTTCGCGGCCGGGACCGATGACCTGCGCAAAGGTGTTGCGGCGTTCCAGGCCAAGCGGCCGCCGGACTTTGATAAGTCGTGATAGCGGGTTGCGCGACACCCCCGCGACGTCGCATAACGGCGCCGGCCTGCCCCGCGGACGTGGTGGAATCGGTAGACACACAGGACTTAAAATCCTGAGGGGGCAACCCCGTGCGGGTTCAAGTCCCGCCGCCCGCACCAATTATTTCAATAACTTAGTACGACTCGCCAATTTGCTCGTCAAGCCCGTTTCGCAGTTAGGTACCACCTAGGTACCGAAAATGATGCGCTTCAACGTCCGCTCACGTTCCATATTGCAGCAACCAAAACGTGTGGATAAGAACGAGCACGCGTCCTGCGTGTTGCTACACTTCACCCATGACAGGGCTCGACAACGAAGGCGGACAAGGCACGACCGGTCGCGACGAGTCGCGGCCTGTCGCGACGGGCCTCGACACTGACTACGCCCTCTCGATCGAGGAGGTCGCGGAACGCTATGCCCATGCCGGCCACCCGCGCACAATCAGAACCCTGCAGCGCTACTGCGTCAGCGGTCATCTCGATTGCCGAAAGGTGGCGACGACTTACGGCGACAAATTTCTGGTCGCGCCTTACTCCGTAAGTCGCCACATCGCACAAGTGAATGAGATGGCAGTGGTCGCGACCGGTCGCGGCCAGCCGCGGCCTGTCGCGACCACTGTCGCTGCTCATAAAGAGCCTGATGCCGTCAAAACTTCTCTCGATGGCGATGCGACGGGCGGCGACCAGTCGCGACAACCGACGACCGGCGACGACAAAGCTCCACCACCAAGTGCTCGTGCTTTCGAAATCGAGAATCGTTACGTTGCGGCACTCGAACGCGAGAACGGATTTCTACGCGACCAGATTGGCCGCAAGGATGAGCAGATCGGCGAACTCAGTGCACGTGCTCGCGAAACCAACTTCCTGATCAAGGGCCTCCAGGATCTATTCCTTGGTTTGCAACCTGGACGCCCTGAGGCTTCCAAAACCCGCAACGCAACTGAAAGCGATAACGGCGCCCAACCAACGCCTTAGGGCGTTGTCCCCATCCAGGTCGTGCAGGGCAGGGCAGCAAGGGGATACAATGATCTGGTATGGACCACATCTCCGGACGCCTCGGGGAGCACGCTCGCAACATCGAGGTCGTCGCCGCAGACCCTGCTACGCGCTACGGGTTTACCCAGGTCCCCAACTTCATGCTGACCAACAAGGACATCAGCGTCGGCGGCAAGCTCGCTTACGCCATGCTGCTCAAATATGCCTGGGGTGACGATGCCTGTTTTCCTGGCCAACGGAAGCTCGCTGACGACATGGGGGCAGGGGAGCGAAGTGTTCGCACCTACCTCAAGGAGCTGGAAGACGCCGGCTTCCTCGAGGTTGCCCAGCGAGGCCTTGGCAAGACCAATCTCTACCGGCTGCACCTCACCATCAAGAAGCGTCCAGCCGGTGGGGGTCGCCGGGCCTGACCGGCAAATTTTGCCGGTCCAGACCGGCAAGGATTGCCGCTCAGCAACGGCGGGATTTGCCGCTCACTCTATATAACAATACTCAGGATAAGAATATCCAGATTCGATAATACACAGTATGGGGAATTGATATAGAATTGGACCCGAAATGCAGCCCAGGAAGAGGGCACCAAAATATGGCTCAGTTGAGCCCTTTTTTATGTGTCGCACAAGATTTGTTTTACGACGTATACGCCCTTTATGGATCGTAGCAGTTGAGCCACAACTCTCAGCGCGATGCCATTTTTCTGGCTCAGCGAGGTCGTTTGTGGGTGCCCCTCAGGCTCAATAACGTTCAATGTAGAGACCAAATGATACGGCGGGTGACGTGAGTTTCCTTTAGTACACGTCCGAAGTCGCGAGGCTTTTCGGACGCGTCCTATAGAAAACCCTACAGTACCCCCTACGGCCGGGGTGTAGGGTTTAGCGATACCTCACGCGGGGCGCTTCTCCTTGAAATACAACACAAATACGCCCACCCCCTTTGTCGGGCGTTCCGCCCGACCTCGCGCCGCACCGCTAAGACCCACTAATCGCTATCGCAATAAGTGGCTCTAAAAGCGGCGCTGGCGCTCGTTCGCCCTCATCGACAGTGCGGCGTCCGCGAACATTTTCTGCAGGCCAAGTAATTGGCTTTGCAGAGCGGGCGAACTCGGCTGCTGCGCGAGGTCGGCCGGCACACCGGACGGCCGAGCACTGCGGGCTTTCGGACTCGGGGCCTGTCGCGTTAGTCCAGTGGGGCTAACGAACAGGCAAATTCACCCGCGTCCGAAAGTCCTCGGCTCCCCTACGGGCTCCGCTTCGCTCCGGGCCTCCGACAAACCCGCCGACGAAACATAGTCGCGCAAAGAGGCGCTCCTTGTTTCTGGGGCGGGCGGCGCTCCCTCCGGTCGCTTGGGGGGTGGGCGTTGAGGAGAAACGCCAAATTCAGCGTGAGGCCCCGCAAGGGCACGGCATGGGAGGCCGGGCCAAGCCATGGAGCGCTGGCTTGCGGATCGCACAGCTTGGGCGACCTTTAACTCCCGGCGGGAAGCTTGCCCAAGTCCTGTATGCGGCCGCTGTAGATGACGCGGGCGATCTCAACGAGGGCTCGGGCCGCGTCGACGCGGTAGAAGATCGTGTAGGGATAGCGCACGAGGCAGCCGTCGCACGTTCGGTTCGTCGGTCGCCACCGCAGCATAGGGAAAATCGGCCAGACCCTCGCAGGTGTTTCGGACCATGTCCTCAACTCGCAACGCCGCCTGTGGGCTCTTCTGGACCAGATAGTCATAAATATCGCCAATGTCCGTCCGCGCCCGCTGGGCGTAGACGACCTTCATGCCTGGTTCCGGTTCCAGAATTTCGTCATTTCGGCGTCTGAAACGATGCGCCCGGCATCGAGATCGGCGAGACCCTCACGAACCGCTCGGCGTTCGTCGTCGCTCAATTGATAGGGTTCGGTGCCGGTCGCGACGAGTTCTTCCAAGATGTGCGCGGCAAAAGCCTGCCGCTCCTCGGGGAGCGCACGCACTTTCTCAATTGCCTGTTCGAGAACCTTGATCATATCGACATTCTACCACGCGACCCCGTATCACGCGACACGGAAAATTGCCCCTCTGGGACCGCACTTGCCTTGCAGGCTCATACCATACGTTCTCCCACGGGCTTGGGCAGCGCCTGCGGATTCTACTATTGGACGCTGCCGGCGGTGACCCTCGTCGGGAACTCCTCGGGCTTAAAAATGAGGTGCGTTCGCCTTGGGTTGGCGAACGCCTCTGTGAGACCGCCAACATGGTCGGCTTCTGAAGGCATAGAGGCGCAAAAGAACAGATGCGACACCGTCGAAAATGATCCAAGGCGGTCCAAATTGATTGGTGACCAAAAACTCTGAGCCGCGTGCAGAGCGCGCGCCAAGACTACTCCTTCAAGAGTCCGACGGATCGCAAAGTAGCTGCAATGACCCCGCGCGGATCGAGCGGGCTGATATTACCGGGGTGCCCGGCCGGTCCACGCTCGATCAAAAGCCCCGCCGCTTTCAAAGCTGCCGTGATGATCACCCTGGGATCATGGAGGGCCCCGACACCTGCGCGATCTTCCTCACCTTTCCCGCTGTGATCAGCACGACTGCCGAATATCTTATCGGTGGACGCGCTTTCTCGAGACGTGAGCGATGGAGCGTCGCGTGCCTGCACCGCATTTTGTACTCGGTGCGCCCGGGCGTGATCCGTAGCTTTATCTTCTGCCGCGAAACTAGGGCCTGTCGTCAGTTGAACTGAGTCCGTTGCGCCACATTGCCTGCAAATTCGCGTTTGGCGAAAGGTCGTGTCGTCGGTTTTCCGATTCCCAAATCAATGTTTCTCTGACTCATGACATGTCGGGCAACTGGAGAC
>JANYHF010000025.1 GCA_025359185.1 Hyphomicrobiaceae bacterium
CATTTGGCTTGCGTCGTCGAGCGCCTGCTCCTCGGCCAAAATCGCTCACGTCCAGCCCGAACCCATAACTGACGACAGGCCCTACTTGGCCCCAATTGGGACGCTTTAAGCACTTAGCACTTGTGCGTAATCCACTTGAACGTCTAAATCCGGCTGAAGTGTCTACGGGGATAGCCTGATGGTCGTCTGGAGCGATTTCGTAAAAGGGTTCCGCCTGCGGCAGGGCTTGAGCCAGCACAGCATGGCCGAACTGTTTGGTGTGTCGCAACGCACCGTCTCGCGCTGGGAGCGGGGCGATGACAGCCCCAGCCTGGCACAGCAGCGCAAGATGCGCGATCTCGGCTGGGAGCCACCGGGGTCACTGCTGCGCAATCTCGCCATGTCGATCATACATTGCCCGGCGCCGCGTGCGCTCAGCCGCACCGACAAACTGCAATTGCAGGTGGTGTCCGAAGCGGCGCTGCGCAAACGGCCCTCTATAGCCAATTGGATCGGCCAGGATCTGGTCGGCATCGCCAGCGGGATCCTGCAGGACATGCTTGACGACCGGGGCCTTCAGAAGGCCATCGCCCGCAAGGAGATCGCCGGCGTTTCGGCGACCACGAGCAGCGTGTTGGAAACGCCCGAGCGTGTCACGGTGCAGATCTACCGCACCACTATCGCCTACTTCTTCCACGATGGCACCCGCTACAGCGACGCTATTTCGCTCCCCGCAGAGCCAGGCGACGTCTGCGGCTACTGGCCCATTCCGATGGACGACGTGCGCATCGACCGGCTGGTGGCCCCGGCAATGTTTGCCGCTCTTTAATTGGCGTTGATTGAGCGCATAGCACCCCGGTTATTTTGCAGGTTCTGTTTGAACCCGCAGTCGCGCGTCAGCGACTGACGTTCAAGCTGTCACACTTAATGGGAAGAGGGGCCATGGCCAAATTTGCTATCATCGGGGCGCTCGGCGCTGCCATACTCCTGAACGGCGCCACTGCCGGCTTTGCCGCCGCAGCGGTTGATCTGCCTGCCCGGAAATCGGGTTATTGGGAAATCGAGATGGTGCACGGAAAGGCCGGGCTGGTGCCACCGACCATTGTGCACACCTGCGTTGATGCCGCCTCGGACAAGGCCATGATGGCAATGGGCCTATCGGCGATGAAAGAAATGTGCGAGCAGACTGATATGCAGCACCAGGGCGACACCTACATCTGGGACAGCGCCTGTGATATGGGCATTATGAAGACGACGTCGCACACCGTGATGTCGGGCGATTTCCAGTCAACCTACACCATCACGATCACTGGCGAAGTTTCGGGCCTGTCGAAAACGCCAAAGCCGAGTCTGACCACCCAGAATGCCAAGTGGCTCGGCGAGACGTGCCAGAACGGCTTGGTCCCAGGCGACATTCAAATGGATGGCGGCCCCAGGATGAACATCAATGACATGATGAAAACGATGAAAGACTAACTAGAGCGTGCAGGGCGGGCGATGGTGTCGATGTTAATTCGGTTCGTCAGCCAGCGGATCCGGCTCGGTCTCATCCAGCCGGTTGAAATTGAGGCGTATGCGGCCATCGGGCTCGATGACGAGAATGTCCGCATAATGCGCGCGCCAGTCGATGTCGCCGTGGACGTAGGAGCGCCGGGCGTGCAGCTCTTGCAGGGATTGCTCGTCGAGCCCGGTGACCGTCAGTGTCAGCCCGGCATTGGCCGCCTCCAGTGTCTGCGCATCGGCGCGCCACAGCGGACTTGCCGCATCGATGACGTGGAACACCGTCCAGCTCAAGGCAAACAGCGGCGTCTCGTTGCGCTCCAGCCGCAATTCGCGGAAGCGGCGGAACAGCCGGCCCTCGGCAGTTTTTTCGGTCATCAGCAGCCAGAGCTTTGCCGTCGCGCCCGAAACCGCGTTCTGGCGGGCGTTGGCAAGGCGCAGCATCAGTGTCGGCTTGCCGTCATGCTGGCCGATGGCGAGACGGTTGGCGAACAAGAAGCGCGCACGGGGGCGTGAGAAGCGGGCGAAAATCAGCCCGGTCATGACGGCAATCAGCGACATGCCGGTGAAGATTTCGGCCGTCGAGACCAGATGGGCATAGTTGGTCTGCGGATGCATGTCACCATAGCCGACCGTCGCCAAGGTCTCGACGCTGAAATAAAACAGCGGGAGCAGGCTGCCCGGCGCGGCATTGGCGACGGGTGCCGTACCCAGGGAGTACAGCACAGCAAAGAACACGTTGAGCAACAGAAAAATGATCAGCGCGCCGGCAAAGAAGGCGGGCCAGCCTGCGGTCATTGCCCGGTGATTGAGATCGGTCCAAAAGCTGCTGGCGATCCCCTCGCTAACAATTTCGCGGCCCGCAAGCCGCGTCACTCGCTCGCGCGCGCTGCTCCGCCGTCTGCCGCTGTCCGCCATTGCCAACTGCCTCTGTTGCGCTCCGCGATATAGCTGATTTTGACCCCAGGTGCCCTCGCCTGATGGCCAGCTTTCCCGCTTTGTTCTCCGTGTCGCGGATTCTAATCTTCACAGAAGCGACATGGGGCTGTAGTATGCGCATTGAGTAGGGTGATGGTGCGAATCACGCTTGGGAGACGACACCGTAACCCAGGGGTTTGTTTAAGGATGACCGCAGCCGCATTCACTGCCGCAGAGGCCTGCCCGGCGCTTGTTCTCAACGCCGACTTCCGGCCGTTGAGCTACTACCCGCTGTCGCTCTGGAGCTGGCAGGACACCGTCAAGGCGGTTTTCCTTGACCGGGTGAACATCGTCTCCGAATACGAGCGCGAAGTGAAAAGCCCGTCTTTCGTGATGCGGCTGCCCAGCGTCGTGTCGCTGAAAAACTATGTCAAGCCTGCCCGCTACCCCGCCTTCACGCGGTTCAACGTGTTCCTGCGCGACAAGTTCTCATGCCAGTATTGCGGCGATCCGAAGGAACTCACGTTTGACCACGTCGTTCCGCGCTCCAAGGGCGGCATGACCCGCTGGGACAACGTCGTGACCGCCTGCGCGCCGTGCAACCTGAGGAAGGGTGGCATGATGCCGAGGGAGGCGCGGATGCACCCCTATCACGAGCCGATGCGCCCGACCGTGTACGAGCTGCACCGCAACGGCCGCCTGTTCCCGCCCAACCATCTGCACGAAAGCTGGATGGACTATCTCTATTGGGATACCGAGCTGGAGCCGTAGGACGAGGCGGGCGTGGTTTGGATGTAGTTTGCATAGGTTCAGTCAAGCCTTCGCAGCAACTCGGCCCGACGGGAAAGGCCTGGCACAACGGACGTCGCATTGTGTCAATTTGCAGCAGTCTTGCCCGCTGCTGTGGGCCGAAGTTTTGGGGCTTTCTTAGCTATGGCGGCTGGCTTTACGGCAGGCTTCTTGACCGCCAGGGCCTTTGCGTCAACAGGGGTAGCCGCAGCAGGGGCTGCATCCGTCTTAGCCGCCGTCTGATCATCGGTGCCGTCAATTGCGCCGGGCTCTGGCGGCACGGGATCGGTCTTGGCTGTGCCCCCCTTGCGCTTACCCCTGACCTTGATCTTTTTGGCGTCATGGGCAACGCAAGACGACACCTGATCGCGCATCTTGGCCACAGTCGCCGTATCCGTTGGCGCACCCTGGACATTGGCCACCGTCTCTTCGTTGAACATGGTGCGCCAGAGGTAGTTCTGGAACCCGAAATCCAGCATCGCCGCCGCCCGCACATTGCGGCTGGCCGACGATTGCTCGCCCAGCACCACCGCCACCAACCGGCGCCCGTCGCGCGTCGCCGAGGCGACAATGTTATAGCCCGAATCGCAGATGAAGCCGGTCTTCATGCCATCGGCGCCATCGTAGGTTTTCAACAGCGTGTTGTGCGTTTCGACGTCCTTCTTTCCAACCTTGACGCTGGCCATCGAGAACAGGAAGGCCTGATCGGGGTAATCCTTGATGATCGCCTGCGTGAGCGTCGCGAGATCGCGCGCGCTGGTCACCTGCGCATCGTTGGGCAGGCCACTGGCGTTGGCATAGTGAGTCTTCTTCATGCCGAGACGGGCCGCTTCCGCGTTCATCATCTCGGCAAAACCCTCCTCGCTGCCACCCATCGCCAGCGCCATGGTGACAGCCATATCGTTGGCCGATTTCACCACCATGGCTTTGAGCGCGAGATCGACAGAAATCTTCTCCCCCACCTTCAGCCCGAGTTTGCTCGGCGGCATCTTGAAGGCGCTCTCCTGCACCGTCAGTTCCTGGTCGAGCTTCAGTCTGCCCTCCTTGAGCGCCTTGAAGGAGAGATAGGCGGTCATCAGCTTGGTGAGGGAGGCCGGATGCCAGACTTGGTCCACGTCTTCGGAGTACAGCACGGCGCTGGTCAGCGGATCGAACAGCAGCGCAGGACCTGCGGCGGCTGGCGCATTCAGCACGACAAGAGCCAACGCGGCTGCCAGGAAACGCCCAAAGCCCCTCAACATGCAGTCCCCGTCACGTTGCCACGCACCCGTTCCATCATAACGGCTGGCACCCTGCAATGATTCCCTGGCCGCCGGAAACACCTAACCAAAGCGCTGGGCGAGACTGTGGCCTTTGCGGGACTATGTTCAATGTCATGGTGCCCCCGGCCCGACTCGAACGGGCACGTCTTGCAACAACAGATTTTGAGTCTGCCGCGTCTACCGATTCCGCCACGGGGGCAACGTACCACTTTTCATAGCCGAGCCAGTTGCGGGCGTCCAGAGTTGGGTTACGATAGGGCTTCACGCCGTTCTAACGCCGGAGCCCCGATATGGGCCGCCTGACCACCCATGTTCTCGACACCAGCGCCGGATTGCCGGGGCGCGGCATTTTCGTTTCGCTGACCCGGCTTCGCGGGGAAGCGAGGGACATGGTGGCGGAAGCTGTGACCAACGCCGACGGCCGCTGCGACAAGCCGCTGCTGGAGGGCGAGAGTTTCCAGCCAGGCGTATACGAGATTAGTTTTGCTGCTGGCGACTATTTCGCAGCACGGGGGGTAATGCTGCCCGAGCCCAAATTCCTCGACGTGGTGGTGATCCGCTTCGGCATTTCGGCGGCCGGCCAGCATTACCACGTTCCGCTGCTGATCTCGCCCTTCGGCTATTCGACCTACCGGGGGAGCTGAGCTTTGGCTGCGACGCGCGATTACGTGGTGTTCTTGCTCAACGGCGAGCGACACGAGGTGCCGAGGAGCGTTCCGCCGACGCGCACGCTGCTGGAGTATCTGCGCGAAGATTTGGGGCTGAAGGGGACAAAGGAAGGGTGCAACGAGGGGGATTGTGGGGCGTGTACGGTAGTGGTGATGGAGCCGGAGCAACGATCCACGCTGGCCGTAAATGCGTGCATCCTGTTAGTTCCGATGCTTGATGGCAAGTCAGTGACTACGGTTGACGGCCTCTTTGGACCAAGTGGAGAACTGCATCCGTGCCAGCAGGCGATGCTTGAATGCCATGGCTCGCAATGCGGGTTCTGCACGCCTGGCTTCGTGATGTCGCTGTTTGCGATGTACCAAGATGTTATGGAGTATCATGATGGTAAGCCTCCCACCAAAAAATGGATCAACACAGTTCTCGCTGGAAATCTCTGCCGATGCACCGGTTACGGATCAATCGTGGCGGCGGCCGAACGGATGTTCGCCCTGCCGCGTCCAGAATGGGACGTATCGCGCCAGGCGGTGAATGAGTTTCGGGCAATCGGGCTCCGGTCAAAGGCAAGTTTGGCTGTGAAAAACGCAAACGGGCAGTTCTATGCACCGTTGGCGCTCGTTGAGCTGATCGAATTGAGGCGCATTCAGCCTGACTCAATTATTCTTGGCGGGGCAACCGATGTGTGCTTGTGGGCAAACAAGCAGCTTCGCCCATTGCCAATTCTGATCTCGACCGCCCGCGTCGGAGAGCTGCAGCAATTTAGCCATGGCGTCGGGAGGATGCGGATTGGTGCTGCTGTCACTTATGAGGCTGCCTGGTCCACACTGGAGATGGTTTGGCCGAACTTAGGCGAACTCATCCGTCGCCTCGGCTCTGAACAGGTCCGTAACTCTGGCACCATCGGCGGCAACATCGCAAATGGCTCTCCAATCGGCGACATGCCGCCAGCGCTCATGGCTCTGGGATCAACCCTGGTCCTGAACGGCCCTGAAGGTCAGCGCAGGATGCCACTGGAAGAGTTCTTTCTTGCCTATGGCAAACAGGACCGGAAACCCGGCGAATTTGTGGAAGCCGTCGAAGTCCCGTCTCATGAAACCGGCGACCGCCGCCTCCGCTGCTACAAAATCTCCAAACGCTTCGACCAGGACATTTCGGCCGTGCTCGGATGTTTCTATCTCCACATCGATAACGGCGTGGTTACCTCCGCGCGCATCGCTTTCGGCGGCATGGCGGGCATCCCGAATCGGGCTAAGGCCGTCGAGGCGGCGCTGGAGGGAAAACCCTGGACCATGGCCACGGTCGAAGCCGCACTGCCAAAATTCGAAGAGGACTTCCAGCCGCTCAGCGACGCCCGTGCGTCGAAAGAATACCGTATGCTGACAGCCAAGAACCTCCTCGTCCGGTATTTCCACGAAATGACCAGCGACGTGCAGACGCGGCTAGTTGGCGACGGTGAGCGTATCATAGCTGAGGTGATGGCGTGATGATCCACATATCGGCCTCGGCAACGGCCCAATCGTCCCCCTCCCACCTGTGGGGAGGGGACAGGGGCGGGGGGACTCCCAAACTCAGAGGTCCGGGATTGTCTCTCCCCCACAAGGGGGGCGAGGACGATAGAGCCGCAACGGGTGGAGTCCGGTAATGCAGGACACCGCGCCAAAACCCGCAACCACTCCCACCCGCATCACCGGCGGCGTGGGCGATCCGTCGCCCCACGACAGCGCCCATAAGCATGTCGCGGGCACCGCCATCTACACGGACGATATTCCCGAACCGCCGGGCACGTTGCATATTGCGCTGGGCCTCTCCACCCGCGCCCATGCCGAGGTGCTCGCGCTTGATTTTTCCCAGGTCCACGCTGCCTCCGGCGTCGTCGCCGTCTTCACCGCCGCTGACATTCCTGGCCGCAATGATGTGAGCCCCATCGGCAAGAGCGATGATCCGGTGTTCGCCACCGGCCTCGTCGAGCACTATGGCCAATCCCTCTTCGCCGTCGCCGCCACCTCAATGCTGGCCGCCCGCCGCGCCGCGCGTCTCGCTGATGTAATCTACAAAGATAAACCCGCCATCCTTACCGTCGATGAGGCGATGGATGCAAAATCTTTCCTCTCCGATCCGTACACGTTCGGCATCGGCGACCCTGATGCCGCCCTCGCCGCTGCGCCGCATCGCCTGAAAGGCCGTGTGCGCATGGGCGGTCAGGAGCACTTCTACCTCGAAGGCCAGGTGGCTCTCGCCATCCCCGGCGAGGACGGCGACGTCACGGTGCATTCGTCCACTCAGCATCCGACGGAAATTCAGCATTCTGTTGCGCATGTGCTGGGATTGCCATTCAACGCCGTCACTGTCGAAGTCCGGCGCATGGGCGGCGGCTTTGGCGGCAAGGAAACGCAAGGCAACCTGCCCGCCGCCGTCGCCGCGCTGGTCGCCGCCAAGACTGGACGCCCCGCAAAACTGCGCTATGACCGTGACGACGATTTCGAAGTCACCGGCAAGCGCCACGATTTCCGCATCGACTACGATGTGGGCTTCGATGCCGGCGGCCGCATTCTCGGCATCACCTTCGAGCAGGCCGCCCGTTGCGGCATGTCCTTCGACCTCTCGATGGCGATCTGTGACCGCGCCATGTTTCACGCCGACAATTGCTATTTTCTGCCGAACGTTCGGATCACCTCCTATCGCTGTAAGACCAACACAGTATCGAACACAGCCTTCCGCGGTTTTGGCGGGCCGCAGGGCATGGCCGGAATCGAGCGGGTGATGGAGGCCATCGCGGCCAAGCTGGGCAAGGATCCTCTAGCGGTACGGCGGGCGAATTTTTATGCGGCGAAAGGCAAATCGGCGGGCAGCGGCCGTTCGCTCACGCCCTATCACATGGAGATCGAGGACTGCATCATTGGTGAGCTGACGGATGAACTGGTGCGCACCTCCGGCTACGAGAAGCGCCGCGCCGGCATCCGCGCGTGGAACGCCAAAAGCCCGATTCTGAAGCGCGGGATCTCGCTGACGCCGGTGAAATTCGGCATCTCGTTCACCAACACCCTGATGAACCAGGCGGGCGCGCTCTTGCATCTCTATACGGATGGATCGCTGCACCTCAATCATGGCGGCACGGAAATGGGCCAGGGCCTGTTCCAGAAAGTGGCGCAGGTGGTTGCCGAAGAATTCCAGTGCGATCTCTCGAACGTCAAGATCACCGCGACCCGCACCGACAAAGTGCCGAATACCTCGCCCACGGCCGCGTCATCCGGCTCCGATCTCAACGGCATGGCCGCGCGTGAGGCGGCCCGCACGATCAAGATGCGGCTGGCGGAGATGCTGGCGGTTGAAGCAGGCACCGACGTAGAGGCCGTGCGGTTCATCCCAGGACGGATCATTGCGGGCCGTCGCACGTTCACGCTGCCTGAGGCCGCCGCCCTCGCTCACGCCCGGCGCATCTCGCTGTCCTCGACCGGCTACTACGCCACGCCAAAAATCCACTGGGATCGCGCGAGCGGAAAAGGCCGGCCGTTCTTCTATTTCGCCTACGGCGCCGCCGTCACTGAGAGCGCCATCGACACGCTCACCGGCGAAAACCGCATGTTGCGGGTGGATATCCTGCACGATGCCGGCCGCTCGTTGAATCCGGCGATTGACCTCGGCCAGATCGAGGGCGGCTTCATCCAGGGCGCAGGCTGGCTGACCACGGAGGAACTGGTCTGGGACGGCAAGGGGCGGCTTTCCACACATGCTCCCTCTACGTACAAAATTCCCGCCTGCTCGGACCGCCCGCCGGTGATGAACATGTCCCTTTGGCATGGCGAGAACAGCGAGGACACGATCTATCGCAGCAAGGCCGTAGGCGAACCGCCGCTGATGCTTGGGATTTCCGCACTGCTCGCCCTGTCGGATGCCGTGGCGAGCGTGGGTGGCTATGCCGGCGATGCCGCGCTGGATGCTCCGGCCACGCCCGAACGTGTGCTGATGGCCGTGCAGGCGCTCAAAACCAGGGTAGCGGCAGGATGAGTGCAGCAGACAGTGTGACAGCAGTGAACAGATCAACCCCTCACCCTGTCCCTCTCCCCAAAGGAGAGGGGATGCCGGAGCCGACGACGGTCTCCGAACACGGCCCCACCATCCGTGTGCTGGCGGCCGAGGCCGAGGGCTCGGCGCCGCGCGAGGCGGGGGCGGTAATGACGGTGTGGGCGGAGGGTTTTACCGGAACCATCGGCGGCGGCTCGCTGGAACATGAGGCGATGGCCCATGCGCGCGCGTTGCTCACGCGCAAAGACCTGGCGCCCTGGCACCGCGAGCTGCGAACCTATCCGCTCGGCCCCGCGCTTGGCCAGTGCTGCGGCGGCAGGATGCGGCTGGTGTTTGAGGTGCTGGCCCCATCGTCCCCTCCCGCCTGCTGCGGGAGGGACAGGGTGGGGGGGAGGCCCCATGCCAACGGCCTAGGATTTTCCCCCTCTCTGTCTCCCCCGCAGAAGGGGGGAGAGGACGCTGGAGGCGAGACGGTTGCGCCAGCTCTCATTGTCCGTCCGCTGACGGGCGGCATCCCGCCCACCCTTGTCCACTCCCGCACCCACACCGCCGATTGGCCGCTCCCGGTCCTTCGCGCCGTCCGCGCCATGCTGTCTGGCGAACGGCCACGCGCCACAGTCCTCATCTCCGGCCGCCAGAACGAAGCCGCTTGGCTCATCGAACCGGAACCTCGCGCGCCGCACACGCTTTATCTCTATGGCGCCGGGCATGTCGGCCGCGCGGTGGTACGAGCATTGCGCGACCTGCCCTTCCGCATCCTCTGGATCGACATTGCCGAGGATCGCTTCCCGCCAGACATCCCGCCCAACGCCACGCACGTCATCGATGCCGGCCCGTCCCATCTCGCCGCCTTCGCTCCGCCGTCTGCGCTCCACCTCATCATGACATTTTCTCACCCGCTCGACCTTGCTATCACCCACGCCGTTTTGGCGCGCGACTTTGCCTGGGCGGGTCTGATAGGATCACGGACGAAACGGGCGCGGTTTGAGAAGCGGCTCCGGGAGAGCGGGATTGGTGAGGATGTGTTGCGCAAACTGCATTGCCCTATCGGCATCGGCGGCATTACCGGCAAGGAGCCGGCGATGATTGCGATCAGCGTGGCGGCGCAGCTCGCGGCTTGGGCAAGCGCGGGCGTTTCGATACGTACAGAGAGTGATTCTCATCATGGCTGACGCGCCCCTCCTCGATATTCAGGGCCTCACGCGCACCTTCCCCGGCGTCATCGCCAATGACAAAGTGTCGTTCAGTGTTGGCAAAGGCGAAATCCACGCGCTGTTGGGCGAGAACGGCGCGGGGAAATCAACACTGGTGAAGATGATCTATGGCGTGATGCGGCCAGATTCGGGCACCATGACGCTGGACGGTGAGATGTATACGCCTCATAAACCTTCCGATGCGCGGGCGCGCGGCATCGGCATGGTGTTTCAGCATTTCACGCTGTTCGAGGGCCTGAGCGTCGCCGACAATGTGGCGCTCGGCATGACGGGCACCGGCCGCAACCTCACCAAGGATATTGTCGCGCTGGCGGCGGCCTATGGTTTTACTGTGGACCCTCACCGGTTGGTCGGTACGCTGTCTGTGGGGGAACGCCAACGTGTCGAAATCATCCGTGTGCTTCTACAAAAGCCGCGTCTCATCATCATGGACGAGCCGACCTCGGTGCTGACACCGCAGGAAGTGGACGTTCTGTTCCGCACGCTGCGGCGCATCAAGTCGGAGGGCGTATCGATCCTCTATATTTCGCACAAGCTCGAAGAGATCCGCGCGCTCTGCGACAGGGCGACGATCCTGCGCGCCGGCAAGGTTGTCGCGAGCTGCGATCCCCGGCAGGAGACAGCCAAGGGGCTGGCCGAGATGATGATCGGTGGGCTGCTGAAACCGCCAGAACGGGCCAAGACGGCGGTCGGCCAGGTGCGCCTGCTACTCGATGGACTCCAATTGAAGAGCGACCGGCCCTTCGGCATTGATCTCAAGGATGTCTCGCTCGCCGTTTGCGCCGGAGAAATCTTCGGGATCGCTGGAGTGGCAGGCAACGGCCAGATCGAGTTGATGGAAGCGCTCATTGGCGAAACGCCGATTGCCTCGCCGGAGCAGATCAAGCTTGATGGTCATCCTGTCGGTGGCTTCGGTCCGCAACAGCGGCGGCAGCGCGGCATGAGTTTTGTGCCTGAGGAGCGGCTGGGGCATGCGGCCGTCCCGTCGATGTCGCTCAGCGATAACACGCTGCTGTCGGGCATCGAGCGCAAACAGCTGGCACGCGGCGGGTTTTTGAACTTGGACGCGGCGACGGCCTTCGCGGGCGAGGTGGTGGAGCGGTTCGGCGTGAAAACGGCGGGCGTGGCTAAGGCGGCCGGCAGCCTGTCGGGCGGCAATCTGCAGAAATTCGTCGTTGGCCGCGAGGTGCTGCAAGCACCCAAAGTGCTGGTGGTCTCGCAGCCGACCTGGGGCGTTGACGCGGGCGCGGCGGCAGCCATCCACCAGTCGCTGATCGACCTCGCGGCGGCCGGTTCCGCCGTGCTCGTCATTTCGCAGGACCTCGATGAACTGCTGGCGATCTCGACGCAAATCGCGGTCATCGCCAACGGCCAGCTGTCGTCCGCTCGGCCAGCGGGCGAAATTACGGTGGAAGAGATTGGGCGGAGCATGGGCGGGGCTGCTCAAGCCAACGCGCCAGCTCTGGCAGGGGTATAGAGATGGTATTCATGTTCCATATCGTCCCCTCCCCCTTGAGGGGGGAGGGGCAGGGTGGGGTTGGGCCGGGAAGGCCCCACATCGACACCCTTTGCCCGGTCAACGCAAACAGTCCTCCCGGCGTTACCCCCCTCTCTGTCTCTCCCCCACAAGCGGGGCGAGGACGCTGGGGCAACAGGATGCATGTTGTAGCAAACGGAGCCGCCCATGTTCCGGCTTGAGCCGCGCAAAGAGTTGTCGCGCAAGATGTTTTACCTCACGCCCCTGCTGGCGTTGGCGCTGACGCTGGTTGCGGGCGGCATCATGTTCATTGCGTTGGGTAAAGATCCGTTCACGGCGCTCTATACGATTTTCATCGGCCCACTGACGACCTTTCGCGGCTTTGCGGAGCTCCTGGTGAAGGCAACGCCGCTGATCCTTATCGCCGTCGGCCTTGCCCTCGGCTTTCGTGCAAACGTGTGGAACATCGGGGCTGAAGGGCAATATGTGATCGGCGCGCTTGCGGGGGGCAGTGTGGCCCTGGCGGCCTATCCCGGCGGCGGCTATTGGCTGTTGCCGCTGATGTGCGTCGTGGGAGCAGCTGGCGGCGCGGCCTGGGCGGCGATCCCGGCGCTGCTGAAGACGCGCTTCAACGCCAACGAAATCCTCGTGAGTTTGATGCTGACCTATGTCGCCATCCTGTTGCTCAGTGTGCTGGTCGATGGGCCCTTGCGCGATCCCGAAGGCCTCAATTTCCCCGAAAGCCGGTTGTTCCAGAATGCCGCGCGGATGCCGGCGCTGATCCCGCATACCCGCGCGCATATCGGTTTCATCGCCGCCATCCTCGCCGCGCTCCTTGCGCAGCTAGCCCTCGCCCGGCACGTCATCGGCTACCAGATCCGCGTCATCGGCGCGGCCCCGGCGGCGGCGCGGTTCGCGGGGTTTTCCGAGACGCGGATCGTGTGGACGTGTCTCTTGGTGTCGGGTGCGCTGGCGGGACTCGCCGGGTTGTTCGAGGCGGCGGGCCCGGTCGGGCAGATCGTGCCGCAGCTGCCGAACAACTACGGTTTTACCGCGATTATCGTTGCGTTTTTAGGACGCTTACATCCATTAGGCATCATCGCGTCGGGATTGCTCATGGCGCTGACCTACATTGGTGGTGATGCCGCGCAGGTGGCGCTGGGATTGCCGTCGGCCGTGAAGAGTGTGTTCCAGGGTTTTCTGCTGTTCTTCCTACTGGCGGTGGATGTGCTGGTGACGTACCGTATACGATGGATGCGACGTGGAATGGTTCTGTAGGTTGGGTCGCGCGAAGGCTTGACGCAACCTACATAATTTTCGGGAATTTCTTATGGACCTCCTAGCCAACATCCTCATCGGCGTCATCGTCGCCTCCACGCCGCTTGTGTTCGCGGCCATCGGCGAGCTCGTCGCGGAAAAATCCGGCGTGCTCAACCTCGGTGTTGAGGGCATGATGATCATGGGTGCCATCGCCGGGTTTGCCGCACTCATTAGCACGGGAAACCATCCGCTGGCGCTGGTTGCGGCGATGGCGGGAGGTGCCGTCACGGCGCTGCTGTTTGCCATCCTGACGCAGACATTGCTCGCCAACCAGGTCGCCTCGGGGCTTGCACTGACCATGTTCGGGTTCGGCATTTCGGCGCTGTGGGGGCAGGGATACTCCGGGCAATCGGCTGGACCGTTCCCGCGCCTCAACATCCCGGGCCTCACGGACATTCCGCTGATCGGAAAACTCATTTTCGGCGAGGACTACATGGTCTACATCTCGCTCGCCGTGGTGGCCGCCGTCTGGTGGTTCCTCAACCGCACGCGCGGCGGGCTAGTCCTGCGCGCCGTCGGGGAAAACCACGATGCGGCGCACGCTATTGGCTTCTCCGTCGTCGGTATCCGCACCCTCGCGCTGATGTTCGGCGGGGCCATGGCGGGCCTCGGAGGTGCGTATTTGTCGCTGGTGCAGACGCCACTGTGGGCCGAGAATATGACCTCTGGGCGCGGCTGGATTGCCCTCGCGCTGGTGGTGTTTTCCGCCTGGAAACCGTGGCGGTGCCTGGCTGGTGCCTATATTTTTGGCGGCGTCACCATCCTGCAACTGCACGCCCAGGCGCTCGGCGTCAGCATCCCTGCTCAATACATGTCCATGCTGCCCTATCTCGCGACGATCGTGGTGCTGGTCATCATTTCGCGCGACAAAGTGCAACTGCAATTCAATGCACCGGCTTCGCTCGGAAAGGTCTTCTATGCGGCGTCATAATCCCTTAGAAGATAAGGTTAGGAGTCCGGCGGGCGGACCATCAGGAGGACTTGTAATGTCGTATGCTTTGATCACGAGGCGCGGATTGGCCGCGTTGGCTTTGGCTGCGGGCGCGTCCGTTGCCACTGGCGCGTATGCGGGCGATCCGATGAAGATCGGCTTCGTTCATGTCGGCCCGATTGGCGATTTCGGCTACACCTACCAGCACCATGTCAGCGCCGAGGCCATCAAGAAGGAATTCGGCGACAAGGTGAAGGTCACCGAGGTCGAGAACGTGCCGGAAGGTCCGGACGCCGAGCGCGTCATCACGCAGCTCGCCACCGATGGCAACAAGCTGATCTTTACGACGAGCTTCGGCTTCATGAACCCGACGCTGAAGGCCGCCGGCCAGTTTCCGGACGTGAAGTTCGAGCACGCCACCGGCTTCAAGACCGCCGACAACATGGCGAATTACAACATCCGCTTCTATGAGGGGCGCTATGTGGTGGGCATGCTCGCAGGCAAGCTCAGCAAGTCGAACACCATCGGCTACATCGCCTCGTTCCCGATCCCCGAAGTGGTGATGGGCATCAACGCCGCCTATCTCGGTGCCAAAAAGGTGAACCCCAACGTCAAGTTCAAGATCATTTGGGTCAACACCTGGTTCGATCCCGGCAAGGAAGCCGATGCAGCCAAGGCGCTGATCGATCAGGGTGCGGACGTCGTCATGCAGCATACGGACAGCCCTGCCGCTGTGAAGGTCGCCGCCGAAAAGGGCATCTGGGCCATCGGCCAGTCGTCCGACATGGCGCATTTTGCCCCCGATAACGTCGTCACCTCGATTGCCGACAACTGGACACCATATGTCGTCAGCCGCGTGAAAGCCGTCATGGACGGTACGTGGAAGTCGGGCTCGACTTGGCAGGGCATGAAAGAGGGCGCAGTGACGATCCCTCCGATCAATGGCAAAGTGCCCGAGGACGTGCGCAAGATGGCCGAAGGCGTGATGGCAGACATCGCCGCCGGAAAATTCCATCCGTTCACCGGCCCGATCAAGAAGCAGGACGGCTCGGACTGGTTGGCCGATGGCAAGACGGCGCCCGATGGCGATCTGCTCGGCATGAACTTCTATGTCCAGGGCGTGGAAGGCGCGTTGCCGAAGTAAGGGCTCATCGTCCTCTTCCCCCTTGGGGGGAGGGGACAGGGGTGGGGGGACTCTCGATGTGCGGTGTTGACCCCCCTCTCTGTCTCTCCCCCACAAAGGGGAGCGAGGACGTAGGTGCCTAGGCAGCGATCACGTTGATAGATGGGCTCGGGGCGTGCCTTCGGGCCTTTTCCTTGAGAGACCATTTCGATATGCCGCCCTTCGTCATCCGTGGTGAGACGTTTGCTTTCACGGCCGATCCGTTCACGGGACCGGCAGAGGTGGCGTACGCTTACGATAGCGATGGCGCTGTGGTCATCGACGGCGGCCGTATCATCGAAACCGGCACCGCCGCTGCCGTGCTCGCCCGCCACCCCGGCATCCGCGTCGATCACTATCCCAGTCACCTCATCATGGCGGGCTTTGTCGATTGCCACATCCACTATCCGCAGACGCGCGTGATCGCCAGCTACGGCAAGCAGCTGATCGAGTGGCTGAATACGTACACGTTTCCCGCCGAACTGGCCTTCGCCGATCCTGCGCACGCGGCCGAAGTGGCAGAGGTGTTCTTTGCCGAAGTGCTGCGCAATGGCACGACAACGGTCAGTAGCTATTGCACCGTACACCCGCAATCTGCCGATGCGTTCTTTGTGGGCGCGAGCAAGCGCAACATGCGCGTCGCGGGCGGAAAAGTTCTCATGGACCGCAACGCACCGCCAGGTCTGCTGGACACGCCGCAATCAGCCTACGACGATACAAAAGCGCTTATCGCCCGCTGGCATGGGCGCGGGCGGAACGTCTACGCCGTCAGCCCGCGCTTTGCCCCCACCTCCACCCCTGAGCAACTTGAGGCGGCAGGTGCCGTCTGGCGCGAGCACCCTGGCACGCTGATGCAGACCCATGTCAGCGAAAACGCCAAGGAAATCGCCTGGGTGCACGAGCTGTTCCCGGACGCGCCGGATTATTTCGGCGTCTACGAACGGTTTGGGCTTGCAGGGCCGGGTGCCAATTTCGGCCACGCGATCCATTTGTCCAAGCGCGAACGGGCTGCATTGCAGGCGTCCGGCAGCGGGATTTCGCACTGCCCGGCGTCGAACACCTTCATCGGCTCGGGCCTGTTCGACCTCGCTGGCTTCACCCAAAACGCCGTGCCCGCCGGGCTCGCCACCGACATCGGCGGCGGATCGAGCTTCTCCATGTTCGCCACTATGCGGACGGCCTACGAAATCGCCCAGCTGCGCGGGCACAGCCTGCATCCGGTGCAGGCGTACTATCTCGCCAGCCTCGGCAGCGCCCGCGTCCTGCGCATGGAGCACCAGATCGGCAACCTCGCCCCCGGCTACGAAGCCGACGTGATCGTCCTCGACCCCCGCTCCCGCCCCATCCTCGCCGAGCGCGTCAGCGTCGCCCGCAGCATCGAAGACGTGCTGTTCGCGCTGATAATCCTGGGCGACGACCGGGCGGTCAAAGCGGTGTATGTGGCTGGGGAAAAAGTCGGGTAGGTTGCGCTGGATGGTCAAGCCTTCGCCATAAACCTACGCCCGCTGATCCAACGGCGCGTAATCCCGCCGGACGGCACCCGTATACAGCTGGCGCGGGCGGCCGATGCGTTGCGCGGGGTCTTCGATCATCTCCGTCCACTGAGCGATCCAGCCGACGGTGCGGGCGAGCGCGAACAGCGCCGTGAACATCGAGGTTGGGAAACCCATCGCCTTCAGCGTGATGCCCGAGTAGAAATCCACATTGGGATAGAGCTTGCGCGACAGGAAATAGTCGTCGCTGAGCGCGATCCGCTCCAGCTCCATGGCCACATGCAACAGCGGATCGTCGTGCTTGCCCATGGTCGCCAGTACCTCATGGCAGGTCTTCTGCATCACTTTGGCGCGCGGATCATAGTTCTTGTACACCCGGTGGCCAAAGCCCATCAGCCGCGTATGCTCGTTCTTGTCTTTCACCTTGGCCAGGAACGCCGGGATATTCTCGACCGTGCCGATCTCCTGCAGCATTTGCAGCGCCGCCTCGTTGGCGCCGCCGTGGGCCGGGCCCCAGAGGCAGGCAATGCCGGCCGCGATGCAGGCGAACGGATTGGCGCCAGAGGACCCGGCCAGCCGCACCGTCGAGGTCGACGCATTCTGTTCATGGTCCGCATGAAGAATGAAAATCCTGTCCATGGCTTTGGCCAGCACCGGGTTGACCTTGTAATCCTCGCATGGCACGCGGAAGCACATCTGCAGGAAGTTAGATGCGTAATCATGATCGTTACGCGGATAATTGAAGGGCTGGCCGATATGGTACTTGAACGCCATGGCCGCGATGGTCGGCATTTTGGCGATCATCCGATGGCTGGCGACCATGCGCTGGTGGGCATCCTGGATGTCGGTCGAGTCGTGATAAAAGGCTGAGAGGGCGCCAACCACGCCCACCATCACCGCCATCGGATGGGCATCGCGCCGGAAGCCGGAATAGAACCGGTTCATCTGCTCGTGCAGCATGGTGTGATAGGTGATGGCCTTGTTGAACGCGGCAAATTCCTCCTTGGTCGGCAATTCCCGGTGCAAGAGCAGATAGCAGGTCTCCAGGAAGTTGCCTTTCTCGGCCAGCTGCTCGATCGGGTAGCCGCAATAGAGCAGCTCGCCCTTGTCGCCATCGATATAGGTGATGGCACTGTCGCAGGCAGCCGTAGATGTGAAGCCCGGATCGAAGGTGAAGCGGCCGGTCTTTTTGTAGAGATCGGAAATATCGACGACATCCGGCCCGATGGTGCCTTTGCGGACAGGAAAATCGTAGCTGTCGGCGCCGATGGTCAGCTTGGCGGTCGTGGGGGTGTTGGCCATAGGGCACTCCGGGGTCGTTCAAACGGCGTATCGCGACGCGGTATGGCCTCGCGCAGTTGCGGCATTATGCGCAGGCGGCGGCTTTTTGCAATGCAACATCGGATGAAAACGGCGTGAGCGTGAGGGGTTGCGCGGGTGCATCACCCGCCAATCATTCGTTAGCTATCCGTAGCTTCACCTACTAGCGAAGCACCGCAAATCATGAGACACTTCACTCACAGTCAACAACCGGAAGGAGGTGATCCGATGTCGTGTGGGATCCTTGAGCTGATGCAACGTTCGCTGCCAGCCACCCGAGCTCCGGAGCACTCTCCGCACAAACGGTGACAGGCGAACGCTTCTGCCGCGCGCAAGTGCAGAGCTGAGCGTTGAACCTCGCACACAGCCAATCTCACGGAGGCCGCCCCCGGCAACAGGGGCGGCCTCTTTGGTTTATTGCGCTTACTTCTGCGTGCTGGCGACCACCAGAGTCCAGAACGTTTTGAACTCGGTTTTGGGATCGGCAACGAGCGCGATGCCCATGTCGCGGGCGCCTGGCAGCAGCAGATTGCGGTTGTGGCCGGGGCTTTGGGTCCAGCCCTTGAACACCTCTTCGAGCGACGCTTGCCCCGTGCCGACGTTCTCGGCGGCGATCTTGGCATCGTAGCCGGCGCGCTTCACCCGGTCCCACGGGCTGGAGCCATCGGCCCCGTAATGTGAAATGCGGTCGGTCTTGGCGAGGTCGCGCGATTGCGCCTTGGCGGCGATGGTCAGGCGCGGGTCGAGTTTCAGGGGCTTGAGGCCCTTGGTGGCCCGGTAATCATTGATCAACGTGAGTGCCAGGCTGGGGTTGAGCGCCGTGCTGCTATAGTCGCGGTCGGCGAGCGCGCCCTTGGGGGCCTTGCCGGAACTGTCGATGGCGACGTCGCCCGGTTCGGCAGCAGTTTGCGCGGTGGCATTGGCCATGCCGAGGCCCGAACGGAGCTGTGTGTTGAACGCAGGTTGACTGGCTTGTGAAGGCTCCGGCGCGGTCAACTGCGCCAGGTCCGGCGTGGCCGAGACGCAGGCGCCAAGCATGCAGGCGAGCCCCATCATGAAACCAAATCGAACCATTCGCACAACTCCAGCCGGAACGCCCGGGACGCCCCAACAAGGGGAACCGGTCCGGACTCCCATTTCAACTGGTCGAGGTTAACCGCTGGTTAATTGTGCGGTCCCTATTTGAAATCGGAGTTCATCGAGTTAGCGGTTCGAAGGTGACGCCAATGCGGCGGCGGCGGGGCGAACCCACGGGAGCTGCACAAGAAACGCCGGGAAAACTTATACTCCGTAAGCGGAAACCCAGGAAAAACAAAGATCTTTAGGATCGTACCTAGGCGGCAATTCGAATAAAATTTGTTATATTGGCAAAATCGGAACTTGGGTTTCTGCCACCTTACGGATTGGCTCTGGTTCTGATTGAAGCGCGAACGCAGGCAGGGCGCGCGAGGACATGAGTATTCGAGCAAACTTTTGAGCCCTAACCCCCCGATCCAAGGAGCCGCACGTGAACGATCCCGCACTTCACAAATCCGGTATTGGCCTCGATACCGGCAATGTCTCTGTGATGCTTGGAATGCTGGAATGTATCCAGGATGAACTTGAGGATGACGAGGTCATGGTGGCGTTCGCCGCGACCATCCAGACGGCCATCGGCCAGCTGCGGACGTTGCAGCAGCTGGCCTATGAAACCATGATCGAAATTGAGTCCGAACGCGCGTTGGCCCGCCACCACCAGACGCCCATACACAAGAAAACGCACTGATCCGGCGCATCACCAGACCCGCCAGCCAACCGGCCGCCGACGCAACCGGCGCTGGCGGGATGTGTGCTGACCATCGCCTTATTCTACTCCAGCCCCTTGGAAGATCAGCCTTTTTGTCCGAAGCTGAGAAAGTGATTCGCGGTGCGCGGATCAGGCCGTTGGGGTGGGCGAGGGGTTTTGGTGTCAATCGGCGCAATCAACAGGGCGGCCGTCGCTGAGGCGGTGCTGCTGCGGTTGAGCGGTGAGCGGGGCGGCCCGCTTGGCACTGCACGCCTGGCCCGTGATCTCGAACCCCTGGTCGCGCATCGGCTTTCGGCGCCCCAGTGGCGGCACACGCTTGGGCAAACCCTGATGGGGCTTGCGTCCGATGGCACCATAAATCTCTCGGCTTCGCGGCTGGAGCCCACGGCAAAAAGTTGGCGGCGGCGCGACGAACTTCTGGGCCACCGTGTTCCCAGCGACGCCCGCTGGCCCGAACTGCGCGACGTGCATCTGATCGCCAGTGCCTTGGGTGTTGGTCGTGAGCCGCGGCGTTGGGCCAGTCTCGCGACCAACGGTGGCCTGCGCAGGACGGTGCTGGAATGCGCCTTCGGTATCCGCATCAAAGACACCAACGGCTTGACCACGGTGCGCGATGCGCTTGCCCGGCTGGCGCTCCGGCGCGGCACAGTTACGGGGGATGCCGCCGTCAACAGCGCCTCGCTAAGTGCGCGTGACCGGCGCGCCCAGGCGGCGACACTGCTGTTAAGGGATGCGACGCCACGCACCGATCAGCAACTGATCGCCGAAATCGCGGCTCAGCAGGCAGGCGCCAAGGGTACGACCCCCGCAGCTCTGCGCTTGCAGCTGCTGCGCCTCTACCTGGCGGGTGAGGGCTTCACCGCAGTTGCTGTGCCCAAACCGCCACAGAGGCCGTTCGATCTGATGGAATTCCTCGCTGAGGTGCGCAATTTCGCCCGGGAGGTCGCGCAGGGCTGGCATGGCAACCGGCGAGCGCTTATCTCTCGTGTGTTCCCGGCGCTGGCCGGGGCGCATCCGGAATGGGGGCTGGACGTGGAGCGATTTAAGGCGTTGCTGGCCGAGGCGCATCGGTCCGGGCGGTTGCATCTGGTCAATGCGGACTTGCGCGACCGCAGCATCCTCAACGAATTGCAGGCTTCTGCCATCGCCTATCACAACATGATCATGCATTTCATCCGGGTCGAGGACGAGGCCAGCGATGCTGCCTGAGGCCCTGAAACGTGTCACCCGCGACCGGCCGATGCCAGGCGTGTTCGACCACTCGATCACGTGGGAAGACGACGTCTGGAAGGCCGACCCCTTCGACGTCACCGAAGTGCACGAGCGCGCGCGCAAGAAGTTCCGTGATTTGTTGACGGCGGTGACGGCGGGCCAGGGCCAGAAGTCGAGCCGCATCCTGCTGTTCCATGGCCAATCGGGCGCGGGTAAAACCCATCTGGTGCGAGCGCTACGCACCGAAGCCCATCTGCACGGCACTGGTTATTTCGGCTACGCGCAAATGACGCCGGATGTGGCGAGTTATGCCGACTATTTCCTGCGCCGCTTAGTGAACTCGCTCGAAAAGCCCTACGACCCGGTCGAGCGGGGCGAGTCCGGCCTGCTGCGGCTCTCCGACAATATGCTCGCCAAGGCGCAGCGTGTGCTGCCGCCGGACCTTGCGGATTTGCGCGATAAGGTGCTCGACGACAGCTCACTCTCGCACCTCATCGTGCGCATCGCCGATGCCGTGCTCGCCTCCCCGCGCTTTTCCGATGCTGACATCGACATTAACATCGTGCGTGCGCTGCTCTATCTGCAACGCAACGACCCGACGGTCGATCAGCGCGTGCGGCAATATCTCTATGGCCGCGAGATCACCGGCTTCAGTCAGCAGGCGGTGGGCGCGCTCGATCCACAGAGCAACCGCGATCCGTTCGAGATCATGGGGTGCCTCGGCACGCTGATGCGGCTGGTGGACGGCGCGGCGATGGTGTTCTGCATCGATCAGGTGGAGGATCTGCGCTCGTTCGCCGATGCCGAGAGCCGGTTCAACAATGCCATCTCGGCGCTGATCCAGATCGCCAACTCCGTCCCCACGTCGATCATCATCGTCAGCTGCCTCGATGATTTTTATGACGAGGCGCGGGCCTACATCTCGCAATCCTCCAAGGACCGTATCGAACAGGCCGGCCCCGTGCCGTTGCCCGGCGCGCGTTCGGCCGCTGAAGCCGAGCTGATCGTCAACCGCCGCCTGGAACAGGCTTTCAAGGCCGAGGGGATGGACGCGCCAGACGGTTCGGACGTGTTCGGCGCTGCGTTCTTTGATGAGCTTGCGGGCCTGTCAACGCGCAAACTGCTCGAACATGCTCGCGAACGCTGGCTGAAACTGATGGGCGACACCGGCCGCGCGCCCCAGGCCAGCGAGACCGCCGAAACCATTATGGAAACGCCCGATGTCGTGAGCATCCGCCGCCGTTGGGAAGGCGCGCTGCAAACCGACGCGCCGGAAATTCCCATCGACGAGCGGCTGCTGCTCGACGTGCTGATGAAGGCGCTGCAACTCACCGCCGAAGAGCAGGACGGCGCGGTGACGATCGACTTGCAAATTGTGCCGCCAACGGAAGATCTGTTTGCCGCTGACGTCACGGTCAGGCATAC
The DNA here is from genome assembly GCA_025359185.1 of Hyphomicrobiaceae bacterium. GTDB lineage: Bacteria > Pseudomonadota > Alphaproteobacteria > Rhizobiales > Hyphomicrobiaceae > JANYHF01. The sequence goes on from JANYHF010000025.1 coordinate 22,478, forward strand.
GCTGACAGGCCATGCGCAACGTGGACGCATCTTCTTGTGCAATCGCTCCAATCAAGGTGGCGGGCTGAAGCGGCAGATTGAAAAGGTGGTCGAGAGCGAAACGACGCTAGCGCCCATTCTGGTGCGCGGCAGCGAGTTTCCGCCCGAAGGCAAGACGGCAGTGGCGCAGCTGCTCCACCGGCTAGCCGCTGATGGCGGCCGCAAGGTGGTGGTCGCCCAGTGGGAATGGGAGCGGATGCTGACCTTGCAGTATTTTGCCCCCTGCCATGACCGGGAGGAAGGGTTCCTGGCCTGGCTGAAAGCCGCCAAGCCGATGAGCACGGACCTTGAATCCATCCGTGAGCTGCTGATGCTTGACCAGCTGGAAGCACCGCTGCCGAACAACGTGGTGACGCTGCATCCCGACGCCGGGCTGCCGGATTTGAGCGGCGTTTCCGATCTCGACCCGGTGGGCGACAGCATCGAGCAGCTCAGCAACAACATTGCCGCCGCGCCGCTGCGCGCGTTGCCGGTCAATGACGATCCGTATAACCGCTTCTCCTTCGGCCACCGGGCGGGCGATCCCAACGATCTCTTGTACCTCAGCAAGAACATGCTGCGGCGGCACGCGGCCGTGCTCGGAGGTTCGGGCTCGGGCAAGACGACGCTCGCCCTTTCCATCATCGAACAATTGCTGCTGCGCGGCGTGCCCGTGGTGCTGATCGACCGCAAGGGCGATCTCGCCAGCTACGCCAATCCCGAGGTTTGGCGCGGCGATCCGGGCGAAGATCCCCAGCGGACGCAAGCGCGCCGCGAACTGGCCGAGAAAGTGGACGTTGCGGTGTACACGCCCGGCCGCACCTCAGGCCGCCCGATCAACATCACGCTGCTGCCAAACGGCATTGGCGAGTTGCCAGAACACGAGCAGGAAATGCTCTCCAACGTGTCGGCCGCGGCGCTTGGCGAAATGCTCTACTTGCGACGCTCGGCCACCCATCAGCGGCAAAGTGGCATTCTGTCTGTCGCCTTGAAAATCCTCGGCGCGCGCAGCCGGAGCGAAATTCGGCTTTCCGACCTCATTCGGTTCATGGAAGAGGACAATGAAGAGCTGATTGAGTTGACGCAGCGGATGGACGCCAGCGGCAAGGCCCGGCGCGATCTGATCTCGCAGCTGGATTCGTTGAGGCACCGCAATGGCGCACTGTTCGACGGCCAGGGCGAGCCGCTGTCGATGGAGTCGCTTTTGGGGTTAGGCAGCTTTGGCAAACGCGGCAAAACGCGGCTGTCGGTGATTTACACCGGCTTCCTCGGCGACAACGAAAACGTGCTGTTCTGGGTGTCGCAGTTCCTCTCCGAAGCGCTCCGTTTTTGCCAGCGCAATCCCAGCGAGGCCTTGCAGGCGGTCATCATGTTCGACGAGGCCGATCTCTATATCCCGGCGCAATCGAAACCGCCGACCAAGGACCCGCTGGAGAGCCTCCTAAAACGTGCCCGCTCGGCCGGCATCGGCCTGATGCTGGCGACGCAAAGCCCCGGCGATTTGGACTACCGCTCGCGCGATCAAGTGACGAGCTGGTTCATCGGCCGCGTGCGCGAGGATACGGCTTTGAAGAAACTGCGGGCGGCGTTTGCCAGCGACAGCGGACTGGACCCGGCCCGCGTCCTCCCAAACCAGACCGTCGGCCAGTTCCACCTGATCCAGGAAGGCAAGGTTCACGCTCTGAAAGCGCAGCGTTCCCTCATCAACGCCGAGCAGGTGCCTTTCGACCGCATCGAGCAGTTCGCACGCGACACCAACAAAAAGAGCGCCGCGCAGCTCAAACTGGATTTGGGGGTGTAGGGACCGTAGGGCGGGCTTGGTAAAGCGGCTCAGCCCACCCTACGGTTTCACGCCTTTCCGCTCTTTCTTCCTCGGTCTCGCATGCGCGTGCGCCATCCGCAGCGCCGCCGCAAGTTCATCCGTGCTTACGGCTGCGAGTGTCACCTCGGTCCAACCCTTGCGGCCCCAGGCGTTGGGCAACGGCGCAAAGGCCTCGGGCGCCAGCATCACTTTGAACTCCTGCTCATCGGGCGTGAACATCATATAGGCGCAGCGTTCATCCAGCGTCGCGAAGATGCGGGCGACGCGGAAAGCGGCGCGGTGGAAATGCGGCGCCTCGCTGGTGCCCGGCAGCGACAGGGCGATGCGGCGGCAATCGGCGGCGGTGGCCATGGGCGAAGCTCAAACCGGTGCGCCGGAATTGGCGCGTTTCACCGCCGCGTAATACGCCCACAGCATTCGCGCCGCCACACCGCGCCAGGGCCGCCAGCGTTCGGCGATGTCGGTGAGGGCCTTGGCGCCGGGGCGGCTGTCAAGCTGCATCAGGGCGTGTGCGGCGATCTGCAGGGCGAGGTCGCCGGGGGCAAAGCTGTCGGCGCGGCCGAGGCAGAACATCAGGTAGATATCGGACGTCCACGGACCGATCCCCGGCAGCGCCACCAGTTTTTCGCGCACGGCATCGTCATGATGGGCGTCAAGGCTGGTGAGAAATTGCGGTTCTTCCACCAGAAACTGCGCCAGCGTCGTCAGCGTCACGATCTTTGGCCGCGATAGCCCGAGCGCCCGCAGCTCCGCCTCGCCTAACCTTGCCATCCGCTCCGGCGTGAACGGCTGCACGCCCGCAAACACTCGCGCCCAGATGGCGTTGGCGCTCGCCACCGACACCTGCTGGCCAACCACAATCCGCGCCAGCCCTTCGAACCCGTCCCGCTCGCGCCGCAGCGGCGGCAGCCCGGCCAACTGGTGTGCCGTGCGCATATGTGGGCAGGCGCGCTTCAAATGGCGCATCCCGGCTTCGATGTCATCAAGCGTCACGATCAACCGGTGCGGGCTCATCGTGTGAAATCGGACGCCTTGAGAACGCTGTCCAGCCGCACCTTGGCCGCCTCGAACGCCTCCTGCGCGCCCTCCTGACGGTCCAGCAGTGTCACCACCCGCTCCACCGTCGCGCCCGCCTCGCGCAGTACTGCGACCGCCTTCAGCGACGAGCCGCCCGTGGTCGTCACATCCTCCAGCACGATGACGCGCTCGCCGGCCACGCTGCCGCCGCGCAACAGGCCCTCGATCAGGTTCTGCGTACCGTGCTCCTTGGCGGCCTTACGGATGATCAGGGCGCGCCGTGGCTCCCCGCGCAAATGGCTGATGGCGGCAACGGCGGCCGCCAGCGGCACCGCGCCCAGTTCCAGCCCGCCCACATACGCCGCCGGATCGCCCGCCATGGCGTCCAGCATCAACACGGCGCAGAGATAAGCGCCCTCGGCATCAAGCATCGCCGGCTTCATATTGAAATACAACGTGGACATCCGCCCCGACGCCAGCTTGAACTCCCGGCCGGACTCGAACGAGCGCGCCCTGACAATGGCGATCAGGCGGCTGCGGGCATCGGGCGGCGTGGTGAGGGTGGTCATGGGGCGGCCTCGCTGCGTTGTGTGATGGCCAGCGGTGGACCACGGCGGTGGCGGCTGTCAATGTTTTGGCGTTGGCAGCTTAGCATTGTGTGTCCGCCGTCCTTGCCGCTAACGCTTTGAGGCAACGCATGTTGTGCCTCGCGAGCGCCAAATGGTACCTCGTCCGCCATGGTGCAAATGAACGGCCAAGAACCGCAACCCCTCGACGCGCATCTGCAAGCCATCGCCGATGCGCACCGGATCGACGCGACGCATCTCGACTCCCGGGCTGCATCGCTGCAGGGCAAATTGCGCGGGCTCATCTCCCGGCCTTCGGCGGCGCGGCTGATTGTCGCCAAAATGTCCCTGCGGGCTGGGCTTACAAATTATCTGGTTGAGCATTCGCGCCACGTCAGCGGCATGGATCTTAGCGATGCGATGGCCGTGGCACAGCAGGAAGCGGCCAACGGGCGGCGTGTCAGCGTGGGGTATTGGTCGCAACCCAGCGACCGGGCGGCGGCCATCGCGGCGGAATACGCCAAGGCCATCGACGCCATCGCGCAAGCGCTGCCGGGCGCCTCGATCTCGATCAAGGCCGACCAATTGGAGTTTGATCGCGCGCTGCTGTTTCCGGTGTTTCGCCGGGCGGCAGAACGCAAAGTCCCGGTGCATTTTGACTCGCAGCACTACGATACCGCCACACGCGCCATGGCGATGCTTGAGGCCGCGCGCGATCTGGGTGCGGAGGTTTCGGCGTCGCTCAGTTCACGCTGGCGGCGGTCCGTCCAAGACGCTGAGCGGCTCATGGCTCTCAAAGTGGGAATAAGAATCGTCAAGGGCCAGGGCGGTGATCCAACGGACCCCAAGATCGACCCGCGCCAATCGTTCGCCGCCCTGGTGGCCCAATGTGCCGGCCGTGCATCGCATGCCGGCGTGGCCACCCACGATCCCCGGGTGGCCGGACCGGCGCTGGATGTGCTGAAAGCGGCGGGTACGCCTTGCGCGCTGGAGCAATTGGTGTCGCTGCCACGGCTTGATGCGCTGGCCGCACGGCGCGGCATTCCGGTCCAGGTCTATGTCGCCTATGGCCGTTTTGGCTTGCCTTACGCCCTGTCTGAGCTCACGCGGCGCCCCGCCATCGCCGGTTGGATCTTGCGGGATCTGATCAGACGCCTGTTAGGTAGTCGTTCATCCTGACCCCCGCCGGCTTCTGCCTGGCAACACTCCGTTCACTATTGGCGACGCACTGTGACAGCATCCCGCGTGAGGCCAACACTTGCCGGTGGAGGATGCATGACCAAGCCAACCTTTACCGTCGATCAGATCATCACCCAGATTGACAGCGGCACCGCCTGGAGCGGGCCAAGCGTCACATTCTCGGTTTCCAGCGCCGCTGGCTTGACGGGATCTGAATCGGTTGGCTTCGTGCCGATGTCGGCTGTGCAGAAATCTATGGCCGCCGAGGCCTATGGCCTGTGGGACGATCTCATCGCCACCAAGTTTACTCAGGTGGCCAGCGGTGGCCAGATGACGTTTGCTTACTCCAGCACCACCAATGGCTCGACCTATACCGGCACCATCTACAATGGCACTAGCGGCCATTATCATCTGTCGTCGGCCCACACCTGGCTGGATTCCCATTGGGTGTCGCACAATACCGATGCGTCGGTGCAACACGGCCAATATGGCTTCTTGACCTACCTGCATGAGATCGGCCACGCACTGGGCCTCGATCATCCCGGACCCTACGATGGCGTCGCCGAGTATGGCCATGATGCCGTTTATGCCCAAGATACGCAGCGCTATACGGTGATGTCGTATTTTGAGGGTAATGCCGACGGCAGCAGCACCAATTGGCGCGGCAAGGACGGCACCTGGTATTATCCGTCCACGCCTATGGTGCATGACCTCGCGGTCATCCAGAAGATTTATGGCGCCGATATGCAGACCCGCAGTGGCGACACCGTTTACGGGTTCCACAGTACGGCTGACCGCGCGGTGTTCGATTTTGCGAAAAACCCGCATGTGGTCGCGACGATCTGGGATGCGGGCGGCAGCGACACCATTGATCTCAGTGGCTTTTCGTCCAGCCAGCGGCTTGACCTGCGCGCCGGTGCTTATTCCAGCGTTGGCGGCATGACCAACACTCTCGGCATCGGGTTTGGCGCGGTGATCGAAAATGGTGTGGGCGGATCGGGCAAGGATACGATGATCGGTAACGCGGCGGCCAACCATCTCTCAGGCGGCGGTGGCGCCGATGTCCTCTATGGCGGCGGCGGGGCCGATTGGCTGACGGGTGGCGCGGGCAATGACAGCCTCCTCGGCGGCGCAGGCTCCGACACCGCGATCTATGCCCACAACGAAAGCCAGTACACGGTTGCACACGCCGGCACCCATGTTGTGGTCACAGCCAAGTCCGGCAGCGACGGCGTGGACACGCTGACGGGGATCGAAAAAATCCAGTTCCACGACCACCTGCTTGTTCTGTAGGGTCCGCTGTGATCTTCCCTGTTCCGGGAGGTAAGCCAGGAGGCGCCCACAGCCATGGCAGACATCGAAGACCTCGCCGGACCGGGTACTGGTCCGCTTCACCCGAGTGATGCGGCAGCGCTGGCATCGTTGCACCGCCGCTGCATGGGCGCCGAAGATGGATGGACAGAAGCCGGGATGCAGCGTCTGTTGGCGGCTGAGGCTGCGCGTATCCTGTGCTTTTGGGGCGTGCCAGATGCGCCGGCGGGAGGCCATGCGGGCATTGAACCGCTGGCCTTCGTCCTCGCCTTCGTTGCGGCTGACGAAGCAGAAATTCTCGGCTTGTGCGTTGCGCCCGATCGGCGCCGGCAAGGGCTCGCGCGCAAACTGCTGCGGCAACTCGCAGAGGATCTGGCGCAACAGGGCACAGACTGGGTGTATCTGGAAGTACGCGCATCGAATTTTGCGGCCCGCGAACTCTACCGCCAAGCCGGGTTCGTAGAAACCGGGCGGCGCAAGGGATATTATCAGGGGGCAGAGGATGCCGTGGTGATGGGCAAGCAGCTTTCCGGCGCATAATCCTCTTTCGTTATTCCGTACACGGTGGAAAGCTGTTCGGAGAAACTTTTGTCCCCTCTCCCTGTTCGTCACGGGGAGAGAGTTAGGGTGAGGGGCGGCCACAAACGCCAATGCCAATCCGATAGAGGTTTCTTTGGTTTGGATTGGCAATTACCGCTGCCCCTCACCCCCAACCCTCTCCCCAAACAGACCTCTGCGAAATTGACCACTGACCTGCTCCCCTCCCCGGGGTTCGAGTAGCAGAGGAACAGGATTACTAGGTAAGGGCTGAATGCCCGAGAGCCCCGGGGCCAAGCGCTTCCGCTGAGGCCTCAAGACCGTCCGGCAACCGAACGTATCGTGAACAATTCCGCAATGGGCCAGGAGCGGACTCGACGTCAAGACGCGAGTTAGCCGGTACGCCAGGCCGCTAGCCTCAAATAAAGTTGTTTGCAACTCTGCGGAATCCAGGGTCTGTCCTGGCGCGCCGGAAGCGATGCGTCTATCCACAGGCAAGCTGCCAGGAGAATATGCCGTGTTAGCAAGAATCGCGATTTTGATAGGCGTCTTGCTTTCGACTCTGTCCACGGCAGAAGCTATGAACTTCACTTGGCGTGACCCAGGCACTGTGCTTGCGTCGGGCCCGATTCAACTAGGCGATGCGGCAAAATTCGAAGCACTGGCCGTGTTTTCCACACTTGATCTGGACAGCACCGGCGGCTTGGTCGAAGAGGCGTTGCAAATCGCCCGAAACATGGACGCGCGTGGGGGAATTCGCACTGTCGTCAATCCAGGATCATCTTGTGCCTCGGCTTGCGCTATGGTGTTGTTTGTCTCTGGCGAGACGCGGATTGTTTACACGGGAGGCCGACTAGGTATTCACTCTTGTCGCCAATCAGACGGAACCCCCGACCCTATATGTAATCGAGACATGGCCGCCAATGCTTTGGCCCATGGCGTGCCGTGGGGTAATATAGAAAGCTTCGGCAATCAAACAAAGCCGACTGACATGATGTGGTTCAGTGCGGAAGACGCTGAGTGCTGGGGTTTTATGAAATGGAGCGCAGACGATGAATCCCACTTTGGCCTCGCATGTGTGTTAGAAGCGGAGCTACGACATAAAAAACAGAAACCTGACGAAGTTACCGATGAGAATGCGAATTATATCCTGTGCAGACTGAATGCGGGCACATCACTCATTAATATCGCATCGGACGACGAGGGGCAGGGATTTTCCGATATTTACCGCAAGTCTTGCGAGAGGATCGCGGCTGATCCCAAGATACCAAAGTATGCCGCTATCGACATCATCATGTGGTTGACGCTAACCGATCCTGATGTCTTGCGAATAAAGCCGGCGACTTTGACGCACAATATATTGGACTCCAATGTTGATAACTGCTGGAAGTGCCAAATTATTTTCGGTATGTCGGAACTCATGAATGGATATCCCCGCGAGGCCCTGAACGCATTTCGATTGGCTAAGAAATTAGTGGAGCGTGACACAGGATCAATACCCCAGTGGCTTAATTCCAGAATCGATCTTGCGAAACAGGAACTGGAGAAGAAAAGTTAATCATTATCATCGAAAATTTCTTCGTGTGCTCGTTGATAACGGCGTCGCGTTTATTATTATTGGAGGGCAAGCCCAGAAACTGATTAATGCGACTCACAGGACGCGGGATTTAGATATTTGGGTTCGCCTTTCTGGCGAAGATGACAACCCAGGTCTTTCGCGTGCGTTGATTGCTTGGATCAAAGATCACCGGCAACACAGTAGCATCAACGTCGCCAAGCCCCTTGAGTTGACACCCAATCTTCAAATTCACTTCCCGGAAAGCGATGGCGTATGCTTCCGAAATGAAGACAATGAGATTTGCAGCATCGACGCGGCAGATGGTATCGATGTTCTGACTTCTGTTGGTAGTTTTGAGTTTGACGAATTTTATGCGCGGGCAGTCGACATCGGCTTTATGCAAGTGCGATCCCTTTGTGCTTCTGATCTTTGTCGAACACGGCGGTTGCGACAATGAAGGCGTTCGTACCGTATTTAGGTTAGCCCGATGGCGCCGACGGGTCACAAGCGACGGCTGAAGAGCGTGACAATGCATCGACGGGCACGCACGGTCTAGTCCGCTCAGCGGACGTTCCGTACCTAGTAATCCTGTTCCTCTGCTACTCGAACCCCTCCCCCTTGTGGGGAGGGGTTGGGGGTGGGGATCGAGAGCGCGGAGCGCGGAAAAGAGTTTCTTGATTCAACCCCCACCAGGCGCTCTCGCGCCAGCCTCCCCACAAGGGGGAGGCGGAGCAACTCCTGCAATTCCGCCACAAAGTGGTCAATTTCGCAGCGGTCTCCGTTGGAGAGAAGGACTGGGTTGAAGACAAGGACTGGGATTGATCTGTGCGATTCAACCAGACCCAGAAAAGCTCTAGACGTCCTCTACCCCACCACATTGCCGATTCGAGCAGGTACGCCGAATTCGCGCTGGCAGACGGCGGCCAGCGCCGCGACGCCTTCGCGGATCACTACTTCCGTGGGATTGGCAAAACACAGACGCAACCGCCGGCTTGCCGCCACGCCCGCAACCGACCACTCCTCACCCGGATTGATCACGATGCCGGCTTCGGCGGCCAGCATTGCCAGCCGCGTTGTGTCCACCTCGCCGGGCAGCGTCACCCACAGGAAAATCCCGCCGCTGGGGATCTGGAACTCCGCGGCGGTGCCGAAATGCTCTGCCAGCGCCGCAATAAGCGCATCGGCTTTGTGCTTGAGCGCCACGTTTAACGCCGCGACATGCGTGTCGAAGTGGCTCTCGCAGAACTCCGCCAGCACCATCTGCTCCAGGGCACCCGAGCCGGCGTCCTGCTTCAGCGCCAACAGCCGGGCGATCACGCTCCAGGGTGCCACAACATAGCCGACCCGCAAGGCGGGCGCGATGGACTTCGAGAATGAGCCAATATGAATGACACCGTCCCAGCCGCGCTCCCGGCCAAGCGCGAACAACGCTGGCGGACGGTTGCCGTCGAACACGAGGTCGGCATAGCACTCATCCTCAAAGACGGGTACGCCGTAATCTTCGGCCAGCCGTAGTAGCTGCCGGCGCCGCTCCAAGGACAGCACACTGCCATTCGGGTTCTGAATGGTTGGTATACTGTAGAGATATTTTGGCCGCACGCCGCCGCGCTTGAGATCGGCAAGGATGGCGGCAAGCGCGTCCATCCGCATCCCGTCGTGATCCAGCGGCACGCCAACGATGCTGGCACCTGCACGCTGCAATCGCGAAATACTGCCGCTGTAGCAATCGGCTTCGATCAGCACAGTGTCGCCGGGGGAGAGGAGGAGGGCGTTCACAAGGTCGAGCCCTTGCAAGGAGCCAGATGTGATCAGGATCTCATCCGAAGTGCACGCGATACCGGCATGGGCTTTCAGCTTGCGCACCAGAAACTCGCGCAACGGCAGATAGCCCTGCGGACCGCTCGCAAGACCATAGGTGGCAAGGTCGCGGCCCTCTCGTTTCAGCACCGCATCAGCGGCGGCGCGCAGGGCCTCGATCGGCGTGCTGGCTGGATCGTTGTGGCCGCCAACAAAATTGTATTTTGGAAAGCCGGCAAAGCGCGCCGCCGCAGGGGGAACATCGGGCCGCAGGAGGGGGGTGAAATCGAAGGCATTGACCATGGCCGAGGGGTCCCATTCGTGAACGTGGACTGCAACCTACGTCAAATCGGCGCGAATCGTCCGGAATGATCACCAAAGGAGCAGGAATGATCGAGAATGATACCGGAATGATCGCGAATGAACGCGTATTTCCACACCCTCAGGTTGTTTTTCATCCCCATCGACACGCCGCCCGCACTGGTCTACCAACCCTCTGACACGTCTCACCTTTCAGGTTAACGGTCCCGGATTTTTCGATGCTGCCGACGCCCAAAACGGTCTTCGTCAAGACCTATGGCTGCCAGATGAATGTCTATGATTCGGAGCGCATCGAGGATGCGTTGCGCCCGCACGGCTACACCCCGGCGGCGGGTCCCGAGAACGCCGATTTGGTGGTGCTGAACACCTGCCATATCCGCGAGCGGGCGGCCGATAAGGTGTATTCGGAGCTGGGCCGTTTGCGCAACATGAAGGACGCCCGAAGCGGGATGCAAATCGCCGTTGCGGGCTGCGTGGCGCAGGCCGAGGGCGCGGAAATTTCGCGCCGTGTGCCCGCCGTGGATGTGATCATCGGCCCACAGAGCTATCACCGCCTGCCGGAGCTTTTGACGCGCGCGCGTGATGGTGGACTGAGCGTGGTAGATACGGAGTTTCCAGCCGAATCCAAGTTCGAAAAGCTGCCCGCGCGGGCTGCTTCAGGGCGCGCACCAAGCGCTTTTCTGACCGTGCAGGAGGGTTGCGATAAGTTCTGCACGTTCTGTGTTGTTCCGTACACGCGAGGGGCGGAATTCTCGCGGTCAGTGGCGCGTATTATCGAGGAATCTCAATCGCTTATCCGTGATGGCGTGCGGGAGCTCACGCTGCTCGGCCAAAATGTCAATGCCTACCACGGCGAGGCGCCGGATGGTTCCGCCTGGGGCCTCGCGCAACTCATCGCCCGGCTCGCCGAAGTGCCCGGCATCGAGCGCCTCCGCTACATGACCAGCCATCCTAGGGACATGACGGATGATCTGATTACGGAGCATGGCCGCAACGCCAAGCTGATGCCCTTCCTGCACCTGCCGTTCCAGTCGGGATCGGACCGGATCCTTGCCGCAATGAACCGCAAGCACACGGTGGCGGACTATCTCGTGCTGATTGACCGGATCAGAGCAGCGAGGCCAGATATCGCCCTTTCCACCGACATCATCGTCGGCTTCCCCGGCGAGACCGATGCTGACTTCGCCGCCACCCTCAGTCTCGTCGAACGCCTGACCTTCGCGCAGGCCTATTCCTTCAAATACAGTCCCCGCCCGGGCACCCCCGCCGCCGGCCTCGCCACACCCGTCGAGGACACAGTCATGACGGCCCGCCTCACCGCCCTGCAGCACCTCCTTACGGCCCAGCAAAAGGCCTTTAACACGGCCCAAATCGGCAAAACGCTGCCCGTCCTGTTCGACAAACCCGGCCGCAAACCGGGCCAACTGATCGGCCGCTCCCCCTACCTGCAAGCGGTCCACGCCGAGGCTGATTCACGCCTCATTGGCCAGATCGCTCCGGTTGCTGTAAGCTCAGCCAGTCTTAGCAGTCTTGGTGGTGTCATCGTTGCGGCATAACACTGAATTTGCCATTATTTAGAAGGCCTTTTGAAAGAAGGAGAGCGCGCTTGGCAGGGACGAAAGGGACGCCCGTTTCAGCTCCGGGGCACCGGGGCAAATCCCAAAAACCTGAGCGCCGCGTCACTATTCCGTTCGAGGACAACCGGCTCGCCGCCATCCTGTTTGGCGAGTTCGATGCCAACCTCGCGGTCCTGGAAATCCGCCTCGGCGTCGAAGCCGTGGCGCAGGGCAACGTGCTCTCGCTGACCGGCCCCGAAGAAGCCTGCCAGACCGCCCGCAAGGTGCTCGAAGACCTCTATGCCCGCGCCAAAAAAGGCCAGCCGGTGAAGCCCGCCGATGTGGAAGGAGCGATCCGTTTGGCGACCATGAGCGATCTTGCAAGCGTCTCGGACGCTGGCGGGCAACCCGCTGGCCATCCCACCGGCAAAGGCGAGATCCGTACACGCAAGAAACTGGTTGCTGCCCGCACACCGGCGCAGGGCACGTACATTCATGCGCTGGAAAGCAAGGACCTAGTTTTTGCTGCAGGACCAGCGGGCACGGGCAAGACTTACATCGCCGTCGCCTATGCGGCGCAGTGCTGGGAACGCGGACTGGTCGAGCGGCTGATTCTGTCGCGCCCCGCTGTTGAAGCGGGCGAGCGCTTGGGCTTCCTCCCGGGTGACATGCGCGAGAAGGTTGACCCCTATCTGCGCCCGCTCTATGATGCTCTGTACGATGTTCTTCCAACCGAAAAGGTCGAGCGAGGCCTGGAAACCGGCGAAATCGAAATCGCGCCCTTGGCGTTCATGCGTGGACGTACCCTATTGAATGCGTTCGTTATTTTGGACGAAGCCCAGAACACCACCAGTATGCAGATGAAGATGTTCTTGACTCGTATCGGTGACGGCTCGCACATGGTCGTGACCGGCGATCCGACGCAGGTCGACCTGCCCAAGGGCCAGATTTCCGGCCTGTCGGAAGCCGTTGGCCTATGCCGCGATATTGACGAGGTAGCCATCATCGCCTTCACCCAGAAGGATGTTGTACGGCGCGCACTCGTCGCCAAGATCGTGGCGGCGTACGAGGCCGCGACCTGATGCCAGCGGACCCGGACAGTAGATACAGGCGGCGTATGCAAGTTGAGCTTGTCGTGACCGACGAGCGCTGGAACACGGTACCCGGCCTCGACCGCATTGAGGTTTTGGCCCAGTCCGCTTTTGCTGCGCTTCCCGACGATACGGGCGCTGAGGAAGTCGCGATTGCGCTTGGTTCAGACGACGAAGTGCACGAGCTGAACCGCAATTACCGTGGCAAAGATGTGGCCACCAACGTTCTCTCGTTTCCCTCGGCCGGGCATGGCGATTCGCGCTCGCTCGGCGATGTCATTCTCGCCTACGAGACCTGCGAGGCGGAGGCCGAGGAGCGTGATATTCCGCTCACCGATCATGCCTGTCACCTCGCCCTCCACGGCGTACTGCATCTGCTTGGCTGTGACCATGAGACGGATGGCGAAGCGGCCGTGATGGAAGCCCTCGAAACCCGCCTGCTGGCCAAGATCGGTATCGCCGATCCGCATAGCGCCGAATTTGTGATAGAGTGATATGTCCGTAGACGATGAAAGTGGCCTCGACAGCCTCAACCCCAAGACCAACGGCACCCCCGGCACTGGCTGGCTGACGCGCTTGCGGACGCGGCTTGGCTTCGAAGGGGCCGATGAACGCGCCATCCGCGATGTGCTCGATAAGGCACTGCGCGAGGAGGGCGAGGGCGGCAAGGTGGTCGCCCCGCAACAGCGCGAAATGCTGCTGAAAATACTGCGTTTTGGCGAACTGCGCGTGCTCGACGTGATGGTGCCGCGTGCCGATATTTACGCCGTTGATGAGCAGGCCACATTGTCGGAACTGGTGCAGGTATTCCAGCAAGCGGGCCACTCGCGCATTCCGCTGTTCCGCGAGACGCTCGATGACCTGCGCGGCATGGTGCATATCAAGGATCTGGTCGGTTGGCTGGTCGAGCAGACCACGGTCGGCACTGCGGTCGCCGCTGTTTCTGCGCATAGCGAAACGCCGATGCATTTTGCTGGCATCGATCTCACCAAGGCCGACCTCAGTGTGCAGATTAATGCGACAAAGATCCGTAAGCAGCCGCTGTTCGTGCCGCCCTCGATGCCGGCTCTCAATTTATTTCTGCGGATGCAGTCGACGCGCGTGCATCTGGCCATGGTTGTCGACGAGTATGGTGGCACGGACGGGCTCGTTTCGATTGAAGATCTTGTAGAGGAGATCGTCGGCGAGATCGAGGATGAGCACGACGACGAGGAAGTGCTGGTGCAGGGCGATATGCAAACCGGCTTCGTCGCGCTCGCCCGCACGCCGATCAGCGATCTCGAACAGCAGTTGGGCTTCAAGCTTGTCACCGACCCCAAGGATGCCGAGGATTTCGACACGCTGGGTGGCCTCGTGGTGGCGCTGATCGGCCGCGTGCCGGTGCGTGGCGAGCTGATCCATCATCCTTCGGGGCTGGAGTTCGAAGTGCTGGACGCCGACCCGCGCCGTATCAAAAAGCTGCGCATTCGTCGTACAGCAGCCGATGCCGCGTTGGCGGTTGGCGGCGCGCGGGAGGATTAGCGCCGGTTGTTAGGAACGGAGCGATCTGGCACAGTTCAAATCGCATCCCGGTGAAAATGAGACCAACGGCTCGATCACTGGTTCGCTCAACCCCTTACCCTGTCCCTCTCCCCGAAGGAAAGGGAACGCTTGATCCGCTAGCGTCCCTTCTCCCGTGGGGAGAAGGACAGGATGAGGGGTTGCTCAGTTTGCATCTCTATCCACCTGCTTTACATTCAGTGCAACGGGGTCCTCGCGCTTGAGTGCACTTCTCAGCGACTTTCAAGAACAATTGCTCGGCTGGCGCAGGCTTGCAGCGGCCTTTGGGTTCGGCGCCGTCTCCATTCTGGCGATGCCGCCGTTTGGGCTCTGGCAGATTCTATTTTTGACCATGCCAGGTTTGGTGCTGCTGCTCGATACCGCTATTGATCAAGCCCCGGCCCCCACCCGGCGGGTCCGCCCGGCGGCTCTTGTGGGCTGGTGGTTCGGGTTCGGCTATCTGCTGTTCGGACTCTACTGGATCGGCGGTGCATTCCTGGTCCAGGCCGAGAAGTTCGCCCTGCTGATGCCGTTTGCGATTACGCTGCTGCCAGCTTATCTCGCGGCGTACTACGCCATGGCGGCTGGCGCGGCGGCACTGCTGTGGCGGCCGGGCGCGCAGCGTTTGCTAGTGCTGGCGATTACTATGACCATCGGCGAATGGCTGCGTGGGCACTGGTTCACCGGCTTTCCGTGGAACGCCATCGGCTATGGCCTGACCATGAACGAGGCGCTGGCCCAGAGCGCGTCGCTCGTTGGCGTGACTGGGCTGACATTCTGGGCGGTACTGATTTTTGCCAGCCCTGTGCTGCTGCTGGCCCGAGCGAGCCCACCAAGAGCCTGGATCGGCACTCTTTGCGCCGGCTTGCTGCTGATGGCTGCTTACGGCTGGGGCAGCTGGCGGCTGACGGCGGCGCGCGAACCTCCGGTTGCAGGCGTCACGTTGCGCCTTGTCCAACCCAATACTCCGGAGACTGATAAATTCCAGCCCGCCAGCCAGCGCCGCATCTTCGACCGCATCAAGGATCTCTCGCTGCACAACGCTGCGGGCGAAATCGACAATCTGGCCAACACGACAGTTCTGATCTGGCCCGAAGAGCCGCTGAATTTTCTGATGCTGCAAAGCCCGGAGGCGCTGGCCGAAATTGGCGCCATGCTTGGTGGCCATACGACGCTGATTTCAGGCGCCATCCGCTCGGAACCCGATCCCGCGTCTCACGAAACGCCGCCACGCCAGCGCTTCTTCAATAGCCTCGCTGTGATCGATCCGAACGGCCAGCCCATCGCGGTCTACGATAAGATCCATCTCGTCCCCTGGGGAGAGTACTTACCGTATGAAAACATTCTCGGATGGTTTGGTCTGGAGAATCTGACGCGTACGGCTGGCGGCATGGCCTCGGGCACCAACCCGCGCCGCCTGACAGCCCCTGGAATTCCGAGCTTCAGCCCACTCATTTGTTACGAAGCAATCTTTCCCGGCGACACTGTCGAACCCGGCGCGCGGCCAGCCTGGCTGCTCAACGTCACCAACGACGCCTGGTTTGGTGAGCAGACCGGCCCATATCAGCACATGCATCAATCCGTGTTGCGTGCAATCGAAGAGGGGCTGCCACTCGTTCGTGTAGCAATTACGGGCATATCGGCGGTCGTTGATGCCTATGGGACCGTGCAGCAGAGGCTGCCACTTGTCACCGCGGGTGTTATTGACAGCCCGCTTCCGATTGCCCTTCCGCCCACGCCCTACGCGCGCTATGGTGATCTGCTTATGCTGCTGCAAATTGTTGCTGGCTTGGTCTTTGTCGGCCTAAGATGGATGCAACAGGCCGGTATTTTTTGCCGGGACGTGAAACGTGACTGCCGCTAAGTACGTGAAGTGAATATCTGCCGTATGATCATCCGGTGTCCGCCCGGTGATCCTGGAGGCCAAGGCTGGAGAATTCATAGTGACCGATAGCCATTTGATCTCGCAGTACGATGAGCCCACCAACTCCAAGAAGGCCAATGCGGTCGATGCTCAGATCGGCAATCGCGTGCGCGTGCGCCGGATGCTCGTCAGTATGAGCCAGGAAAAGCTCGGCGAGCTGCTCAAAGTCACATTCCAACAGATCCAGAAATATGAGCGCGGTGCCAACCGTGTCAGCGCCAGCCGCCTGTTCCAGATCGCCAAGGTGCTTGGCGTGCCGATTGGCTATTTTTTCGACAACCTGACCGTAGCCGACGACGGCGCGCTAGTGCCCGGATTTGCTGAATCGTCCAACGAAGAAGCTGGCATGATGGAGTTCTTGAACACCCGCGAAGGTATTGAGCTGAACCGCGCGTTCCAGCGAATAACGGACCCTGCAAAGCGCCGCGCGGTCGTTGAGCTTGTGCGTTCGATGGCTGGGGAAGACGCCAAATAGATCGGGACGCTGGCTTGACCCTGGGGGGTAAGATTGCATAAACACCGGCGAACCAATCACTATCGTGTTGAAATCACCGGAGTGTTCCCGTCATGGCGCGCAAGTCTTTCCAGTTCACCAGCGAGTCAGTGTCCGAAGGCCACCCGGATAAGGTCTGCGACCAGATTTCGGACGCGGTGTTGGATGCGTTCATCGCCAATGACGTGAAACTCGGCATCCACGACCAGAGCCTCGTCAATACGCGGCTGGGCTGCGAGACGCTGGCCACCACCAACAAGGTCGTGATCGCCGGCGAAGGCCGTGGCCAGGCGCCCTTCTTCAAGAAGTATGGCGAGACGACGGTCGTAAATCGTGAGCAGATTGCCCATATCGCCCGCGAGGTTATCAAGGACATCGGCTACGACCAGGACGGGTTCTCATTCCATGGCGCCGACATTGAAGTTCTGCTGCACGGCCAGTCGCCCGATATCGCCATGGGCGTCGATCCCCGTAAGGGCAAAGGCGGCGACGAGGAAGGCGCGGGCGACCAGGGCATGATGTTCGGCTTTGCCTGCACTGAGAGCGAAGTCTACGAAAAGAACTCTTTCATGCCGGCGCCGATTTATTTCGCACACAAGGTACTGAAGGTGCTGTCGGAAAAGCGCCGCAGCAAGGACCTGCCGGATTTGCAGCCCGACGCCAAGAGCCAAGTGACGGTGCTGTACGAGAACGGGCATCCGGTTGGCTGCACCAAGGTGGTCGTGTCCACCCAGCACAATAAAGCCACGCGCAACGGCCAGGACTACACGCCAGCGATGGTCAAGGACATGATCGGCGACGCCGTGACCTCGGCCTTGCCAAAAGGCTGGATGCCGAGGAACGGCGCTGATTTCCTGGTCAATCCAACGGGCAACTTCGTTGTCGGCGGACCTGATGGCGATTGCGGGCTGACCGGCCGCAAGATCATCGTTGATACCTATGGTGGCTATGCGCCGCATGGTGGAGGCGCGTTCTCCGGCAAGGATCCGACCAAGGTTGACCGCTCGGCAGCCTATGCCGCCCGTTATCTTGCTAAGAACATCGTCGCGGCGGGCCTGGCGGATCGCTGCATGATCCAGGTCGCCTATGCCATCGGCGTGGCCGAGCCGATGTCGCTGCTTGTCGATACGCAAGGCACTGGCAAGGTTGATGACAGCCAGCTGGAAAAGGTGCTGCACGAGCTGTTCCCGTTGCGGCCAACCAACATCCGCCGCCGCTTGAACCTCAACCAGCCGATCTACCGCCGCACTGCTGCCTACGGCCATTTCGGCCGGGCGCCCGAAGCCGATGGCGGCTTCTCCTGGGAGCGCACGGACCTGGCGGCGGAAATCTTGAAGCGGGTCTCGTAGGTCGGGTGGCGCCCAGCGTTGCCAGGGCCTCGGCCCGGCAGGAAAGCCCTGACCCAACATATAGATTGCATCGCGTTTTGACCTCATCAGACGCCGAGTCCGGCCGTAAGGCGCGCCACACCTACGGCCGTCGCAAGGGGCATCCGTTGACGGCGAGCCAGGTGCAGCGGCTCGACGTGATGATGCCGCATCTACGGCCAGACTTGAGCGGTCCCGCACCTGCCCCGCTGACAAATGTGTTCGGTCCCGGCATCCGCGACGTCTGGCTTGAAATCGGCTTTGGCGGCGGCGAGCATCTGGCTTGGCAGGCTGCGCACAATCCCGATGTGGGTATGATCGGTGCCGAACCGTTTCTCAATGGGCAGGCATCGCTGGCGTCCCACATCGAGGACGGCGGGCTCGCCAATGTGCGCCTCTATGATGATGGCGTGCAGGATCTTCTCGCATGGCTGCCACCGGCGTCGATCGGCCGTGCCTTCATCCTGTTTCCCGATCCCTGGCCCAAGAAACGGCATATCAAACGCCGGATCGTCTCGCCCAAAACTTTGGTTGCGCTCGCCCGTGTCATGGTGCCCGGCGCCGAGTTGCGGGTAGCGACTGACATTGGCGAATATGTTCGCACGACCATGCTGGCCATCCACAACAGCCCTGATTTCATCTGGCCCGCCATGGGACCTGCCGAATGGTGCGAGCGCCCTGCTGATTGGCCGCCGACCCGCTACGAAGCCAAGGCCGTGACGGCGGGCCGCAAATGCCACTATTTCCGGTTCCTGCGGCGGTGATGGTGGAGAAATTGCGGCTCGTCGTGCCCAACACTATACCTCACCAAGCCAATTCAATTCATTGATCTATAAAGGTTTTAGCTTTTTGTACGAGCAGCCATGCGTTTTCCTCACTTTTCCATTGCATGGGGCGAATATGCTCCCTATATTGATGTTGCTCATGATCATCTCAACTTCGAGAGTGGGCCCGTAGGGGTCCGCTCTTTTTGTTTTGATCGCCGGACGTTCGGGACCAGCGCTTCGGCGAGCAGGTCCCTCGGGGACCGCCAAGTGGTTCCGAAAGGGCATTGTCCGGTTTTGGGTATGACATCAGTTCCGTCCATCGATCTCCATCAGCGCTTTATCGTCGAGACCGGCCTTGCGGCTGAGATTGCCGATCTTGTCGAGCCGCGCATTGTCGCCCTCGGTTTCCGGCTGGTGCGCGTCAGCGTGACCGGGCGCAACGGATCGACCATCCAGATCATGGCCGAGCGGCCGGATGGGCGGATCACTATTGGCGAAATCGAGCAGATCTCGCGCGACATCTCGCCTGCGATCGACGTGCTTGATCCGATGTCTGGCAAATATCATCTGGAAATCTCGTCGCCTGGCATCGACCGGCCGCTGGTGCGGGCATCGGATTTTGAGACCTGGGCGGGACAAGAGGCTCGCATTGAGTTGAAAGAGACCGTCGACGGCCAGCGCCGTCTGCGCGGCCGCCTGGAAGGATTTGTGGATGGAGAAGTCCGCATCGAAGTGAGCGATGTTCCCGGCGCGACAGGGCCAACGATCGTCGGTTTGCAGCCGTCGCTGATCGCAGCGGCCAGATTGGTCATGACGGATGAGTTGATCCGAGAGGATTTGCGCCGCAGCGCCAAGGATGAAGATCTCGATGCTGAGCCTCACGCCGAGGGCGAAGAGGAATAGGCAGTCGTCAGAGGGATTAGGTATTAGATGTTAGGGACCAGGGAAAGAAAGAAAAATGGCTCAGACCGGCATTAGCGCCAATCGCCTCGAATTGCTACAGATCGCAGACGCGGTGGCTCGCGAAAAAACTATCGACCGGCAGATCGTCATTGCGGCGATGGAGGACGCGATCCAGAAAGCGGCCAAGACCCGCTATGGTGCCGAGAACGATATTCGCGCCACCATCGATCCCAAGAGCGGCGAGACGCGGCTGGTGCGGGCGCTGACCGTGGTTGAACTGGTGGAGAACGACTCGACCGAGGTCAACCTCAAGGACGCGGCCAAGATCAAGAAAGACGCCAAAGTCGGCGACGTGCTGACCGAGGATCTGCCGCCGCTCGATTTCGGCCGGGTTGCTGCCCAGAACGCCAAGCAGGTGATCGTGCAGAAAGTGCGCGACGCCGAACGTGACCGGCAGTTTGCCGAGTACAAAGATCGGATCGGCACCATCGTCAACGGCACGGTGAAGCGCGAGGAGCATGGTCACGTCATCGTCGATCTTGCCCGCGCCGAAGGCATCGTGCGCCGCGATGAAAAGCTGCCGCGCGAGAGCTTCAAGTATGGCGACCGCATTCGCGCCTACGTCTCTGACGTGCGCCGCGAGCCGCGTGGTCCGCAGATTTTCCTGTCGCGTACGCGGCCCGAATTCATGGCCAAACTGTTCGCGCAGGAAGTACCGGAAATCTATGATGGCATCGTTGAGATCAAGTCGGTCGCCCGCGATCCGGGTAGCCGCGCCAAGATCGCGGTGATTTCCAAGGATAGCTCTATCGACCCCGTCGGCGCCTGCGTCGGTATGCGCGGTGCCCGCGTGCAGGCCGTTGTTGGCGAGCTGCAGGGCGAGAAGATCGATATCATTCAGTGGTCGGCCGATGCGGCGACATTCATCGTCAACGCGCTGGCCCCGGCCGAAGTCGCCAAGGTGGTGCTCGACGAGGATGCCGAGCGCATCGAGGTGGTGGTGCCTGACGAGCAGCTGTCGCTCGCCATCGGCCGCCGTGGCCAGAATGTGCGGCTCGCCTCGCAGCTGACCGGCTGGGCCATCGATATCCTGACCGAGCAGGAAGAGCAGGAGCGCCGCAAGAAGGAATTCGAGGAGCGCACCGCCTTGTTCCAGGAGGCGCTTGACGTGGACGAGGTCATCGCCCAGCTGCTGGTGACCGAAGGCTTTGCGAATGTCGAGGAAATCGCGTTCGTCGACAGCAACGAAGTCTCCAACATTGAAGGCTTCGATGAGAATTTCGCGACCGAAATCCAGACCCGCGCCAAGGAATTCCTGGAGCGTAAAGAAGTCGAGCTCGACGAAAAGCGCAAGGCGCTCGGCGTGAAAGACGAGTTGACCGAGGTCCCTGGCGTCACGACGGCGATGCTGGTCGCGTTCGGCGAGGGCGGCGTGAAAACAGTCGAGGATCTGGCCGATTGCGCCACTGACGATCTGATCGGTTGGACCGAGAAGGTGGGCGGCGAGAGCAAGCGGCATCCGGGCATGCTGGACACCTCAGGCCTCAGCAAGACCGAGGCCGAGGACCTCATCATGTCGGCCCGCGTGGTCGCCGGCTGGGTGTCTCTTGAAGATGTCATCAAAAAGCGCCCGGCAGATTCCGGAACCGAAGCAGCTGACATTCCCGAAACCCCGCAAAGCGAAGCCGAGGCGCTGTTCGCAAAGACCGGCGCGACGTAATTCATGGCACCCTGGTCGTCATCGCCGGGCTTGACGTTGGCGGGCAGGTCTACTGAGGATATATGATCGAGAAGGCGACAGAGGATGAGATCGAAGTGGAGGTAGTGTGCGACGACCCGCGCCATCGCCTGTGTGTGGTCCGCCGCAAGCCGCTTCCGATCGAGGAGCTGATCCGGTTCGTGGTTGGGCCGGATGGGGCGATTGTGCCCGATATCCGCAACAAACTGCCGGGCCGGGGCGTCTGGGTCACGGCCGACCAGACAGCTGTTGCCGAGGCGCTAAAGACCAAGGCCTTCCAGCGCAGCCTCAAGAAACCTGTGCGTGTTGACGCAGGGTTGCCCGATCTGATTGGCAAATTGCTGGAAAAGCGGGCCCTTGAGGCCCTGTCTTTCGTCAACAAATCAGGCGAGCTGATCCTCGGCTTTGAGCGTGTTCTGGAGACCATCGGGGCCGGAAATGCCTTGCAGATCATGCATGGCAGCGACGCAGGCGCCGACGGCTCGCGCAAACTGGATGGCAAACGGGCGGCCATGGCGGGGGACACGGCCGTCACCCCAAGTATTGTTTGTTTCAGCATTGATCAATTGAGTTTGGCACTAGGCCGGCCAAATGTGGTACATGCTGCTTTCCTCGATGGGCCAGCGAGCAGAAATTTCATTGAGCAGACCGGGCGTCTGACGCGCTACCGGTCGGGTTGACGCATTTTCGCGCCCCTCTTTGTGAGGGTCTGAAGGACGGTACGAGAACGCATGAGTGATATTAACGACCAGGGCGACAAATCGGGACGCGGCACAGTCGTCAGGCCCGGCAAGAGCAGTACACTGACGCTCAACCGCACGGTGGAGGCAGGCCACGTGCGGCAGAGCTTCAGCCATGGGCGCTCGAAACCCGTCGTGGTGGAAGTGCGCAAGAAGCGAACTATCGCGTCGCCAGGTGCGCCCGAGGACGCGCCAGCCGAATCGGTGTTTGCACCGGTGGCACCCGCGACGGCTGCGCCACCGCGCCCCGCACCGGCTCAGCCCGCCGCAACCCCGGCGCGCAAGCCCGCCAGCACCGTCGCCCGCACGTTGTCCGAGGACGAGCGTGATGCGCGCGTGAAAGCGCTTGGCGCTGCTCGCGCCCGCGAGGCCGAGGACCGTCAAAAAGCCGAAGAGGATTCCAAACGCCGCGCGTTGCTCGATGCGCAACTGAAGCGGGAACAGGAAGAACAAGTACGGCAAAAGGCCGATCAGGAGCGTGAGCGTGTCAAGGCCGCCGCCTTGGCCGAGCAGCAGGTGCCTGACGGTGATAACGCCAAACCGGCTGACCACGTACCGTCTGCGGCACAGCCTCAGCGCAAAAGCGATGACGCCCGTCCCGCGACGCGCGCGCCATCAAAGGCTGATGCCAGCAAGGACGCCGCCGCGCGCGTCGATCTCGCGGTCGCGGCACCGACCGAGGAACAGCGCCGCGTCGCTGGTGCTGCCGCCAAGCGTCTTGAACGCCAGGAACCGGAGGACGAAGAGGTCCGCAAGGTCGGTCCGCTTGGCGTCAAGAAGGCTCCACCGCAGCGCATTCCCGTCAAGAAAGCCGCTGTGGATGATCGCCGCGCCCGGGGCCGTCTGACCATTGTCAACGCACTCGACGATCAGCAGCGCGAACGCTCGTTGTCGGCACTGAAGCGCCGCCGCGAACGTGAGAAGGCTAAACTGTCTGGCCAGCTGACCTCGCGCGACAAGATCCAGCGCGAAGTCACGATCCCCGAAGTCATCACGATTGGCGAGCTCTCGAACCGTATGGCTGAGCGCGGCGTCGATATCATCAAGTACCTCATGAAAGAGGGCGAGATGAAGCTGATCACCGATGTGATCGACGTGGATACGGCTGAACTTGTGGTGCGTGAATTTGGCCATATCCCCAAGCGCGTGTCGGAAGCCGACGTCGAAGAGGGTTTCTGGGACGCTGCGGCCGCCGACGATGTCGATCAGACGCCGCGCGCGCCGATCGTCACCATCATGGGCCATGTCGACCATGGCAAAACGTCGTTGCTCGACGCCATCCGCCAGACCGACGTCGTGTCGAGCGAAGCGGGCGGCATCACCCAGCATATCGGCGCTTACCAGGTCACCACACCTGACGGCCACAAAATCACGTTCATCGACACCCCGGGTCACGAGGCGTTCACTGCCATGCGTGCTCGTGGCGCCAAGGTGACGGATATTGTGGTGTTGGTCGTAGCCGCCGACGACGGCGTCATGCCGCAGACGATCGAAGCCATCAACCACGCCAAAGCGGCTGGCGTGCCAATGATCGTGGCCATCAACAAGATCGACAAGCACACCGCCGAGCCCAACCGCGTGCGCACCGAGCTGCTGCAACACGAAGTCGTTGTGGAAAGCATGTCGGGCGAGACACTGGATGTGGAAGTGTCGGCACTGAAGCGGACCAATCTCGATAAGCTCTTGGCAACCATCGTTCTGCAGTCCGAAGTGCTGGAATTGAAGGCCAACCCGGAGCGGTCGGCCGAGGGAATCGTCATTGAGGCCAAGCTCGAAGCTGGGCGTGGCCCCGTCGGCACCGTGCTGGTCCAGCGCGGCACGCTGCATATCGGTGATGTGATCGTGGCTGGCTCCGCCTGGGGCCGCGTCCGCGCGCTGATCAACGACCATGGCGATAATGTCGCCACGGCCGGTCCATCCGTGCCCGTCGAGGTGCTGGGCTTCTCATCGGCTCCCGAAGCCGGCGATCAGCTGGCCGTGGTCGAGAACGAAGCGCGCGCCAGGGAAATCACCGAATATCGTATCCGCAAGCGCCGCGACCGCCTGTCGTCCGGTGGCAGCACCGGCGGGCGCACGCTCGAACAGATGATGAGTTCCCTGAAGGGCGAAGGCCGCAAGGAATTCACGCTGCTCATTAAGGGCGACGTGCAGGGCTCGGTCGAAGCCATCAATGCGGCTTTGGAGAAACTCGGCACGGAGGAAGTCGCCGCCCGAATCGTTCATTGGGGCGTCGGCGGCATCACTGAGAGCGATGTGTCGCTTGCTAATGCGTCCAACGCCGTCATCGTCGGCTTTAACGTGCGTGCCAACGGTCAGGCCCGCGCGGCGGCCGAACGCGACGGCATCGAGATCCGCTATTATTCGATCATTTACGATCTCGTTGACGACGTGAAGAAGGCCATGTCTGGCCTCCTGGCCCCAACGCTCAAGGAGAATTTCTTGGGCAACGCCGCGATCCTGGATGTGTTCAACATCTCCAAGGTCGGCAGGGTCGCGGGCTGCCGCGTCACCGAAGGCAAGGTCGAGCGCGGCGCGAAAGTGCGGCTTATCCGCGACAACGTCGTCGTCCACGAAGGCACGCTTTCGACGCTCAAGCGCTTCAAGGACGAGGTCAAGGAAGTGCCGGGCGGGCAGGAGTGCGGCATGGCGTTCGTGGGCTACCAGGATATGCGCAAGGGCGATGTAATCGAATGCTTTAATATCGAGACGATCATCAGGTCGTTGTAGGTTGGGTCAAGCCGTCGCGCATCCCAACCTACGGGGTGACTGAAGCCGGACCTTGACGCACACTCGTGGCGCCCTACCAACGCGGTGGGGGCACTTGAAGCCCAACGCCAACATCGACCACCGGGCGGTTCCGATGGCTGCCTGCCTGACCGCCACCCAAATTCCCATTGCATCGGGCCCTTCGCCGATGCATCACCTCCCTATGCCCCGATCCAAAGCCTCAAAATCAGCCGCCGTTCCCGCCGCCACCACGCAGCGCGGCTTGCGCGTGGGCGAAATGGTCCGCCACACACTGGCCGAGCTCCTCGCGCGCGGTGACATCCATGACGAGGTGCTGCAAAGCCACGTCATCTCGATTTCCGAGGTAAAGCTGTCGACCGACCTGAAGCTCGCCACCTGTTATGTTATGCCGCTGGGGGGCACGGGCACCAGGGAAGTGCTGGAGGCGCTCAACCGCCACAAGCGCTTCATCCGCGGCGAAATCAGCCACAAGGTGAACCTGAAATTCGCACCCGAAGTGCGCTTCCTGGCCGATGACACCTTCAACGAGGCCACACGCATCGATCAGCTGTTGCAATCGCCCGAAGTGCTGAGGGATCTGGAGAAGAAAGACTGAGGGCGCCGGACCCGTCTATGGACCCTTGGCAAGCACAGGAAACGCCCATGCAAAGAATCCTCGGCGGCAATCCGCTCAGCATCATCTTCCGTCTGATCGTGTTGTCGATCATCGTCGGCCTCGTCCTCACGCTGCTGGGGCTGTCGCCATTCGACCTTGTCGATAACGTCCGCGTGGCTTTTCTGCAATTGTACCATATGGGCTACGGCGCCGTCGGTTGGATCGTCCGGTACTTCCTCATCGGCGCGGTAATCGTCATTCCGGTCTGGCTGATCGGCCGGTTCTGGCATCTGTTGTCTAAGGGCGGCGATGGTAAGAGCTGATGGTCAATTCGATCTCCCAAGTCCGCACCACCTTCGTCATGGCCGGGCTTGAGCCGGTCATGACGAGGGTGAGGGCAAATGGAGGGCACCAAGATGAGTGACCGCTCAGCCGACGTTGTGATTGTTGGTGGGGCCGCCATGGGCTCATCAACGGCGTTTTTCCTTAAGCATGAAATGGATTTTGCCGGCTCCGTCCTGGTCGCTGAGCGCGACCCGGCTTATTTGCGAGCGTCCACGTCGTTGTCGGCCTCCAGCATCCGCTTGCAATTCTCGACGCCGGAAAACATCAGGTTGTCCGCCTTTGGCGTCGAGTTCCTGCGGTCGATGGGCACGCGCTTTGGCCCCGAGTCCGATCCCCGGCTGCACGAGGGCGGCTACCTCATCATGGCCGGACCGGGCGGCGAAGACTTGCTAAAAGAAAACATAAGCATCCAGCGCAACGAAGGAGCCGATACGGAGTTTTATTCTGAGGCGGGCCTGAGGGAGCGTTTTCCGTGGATCAACGCTGATGGGGTAAGCGCGGCCGCTTTTGGACCTAACCGCGAAGGCTGGTTCGATCCCACAGCCCTGCTCGGCACCTTGCGGCGGCAAGCAAAAACGGCGGGGACGCACTATCTGCATGGCGATGTGGTTGCGATTGAAGTGGCAAACGGCAAGATCGAGGCCGTCCGGCTGGCCGATGGCAGCCGTATCGTCTGCGGCGCACTGGTGAATGCGGCGGGGCCCAATGCCGGGCGTGTGGCGGCGCTGGCGGGCGTTGCGCTGCCGGTCGAGGGCCGCAAACGCACCGCGTTCGTGGTGCATTGCCGCGACGCGCCAGCCGGTCTGCCTCTGTGCGCCGACCCCAGCGGCGTCTGGATTCGCCCCGAAGGCGCCTACCATATCGCCGGCTGGACGCCGTCAGAACCTGAGGACAAAGCAGCCGATGCGGACGATTTTGAGCCCGAACTATCCGAGTTCGAGGATCACGTCTGGCCCGCGCTCGCCCGCCGTATCCCGGCCTTCGAGGCGACCCGCATGATCCGCGCCTGGGCAGGCCACTACGACTACAACACCCTCGACCAGAACGGCATCATCGGCCGCCACCCCGAAATCGAAAACCTGTATTTCATCAATGGTTTTTCGGGCCATGGCTTGCAGCAGTCACCGGCGGCCGGGCGGGCCCTCGCGGAACTGATCGTGCACGGCACATTCAAAACCATCGATCTTGCAAGGCTCGGCTATGAGCGCATCGCGCGCAATGCCCCCTTGCGCGAACACAATGTGCTTTGAGGATGGCGCGCATCCTTGCAATCTCCTCGCAAGTGGCCCGCGGCCATGTTGGCCTGTCAGCGGCGGTTTTCGCGTTGCAGCGGCTGGGCCACGAGGTGTGGCCGCTGCCAACGGTTCTGCTCTCGAACCATCCCGGGCACGCCAAAATTGCGGGCACGCGGATTGAGCCCGATGTGCTGACGGCGATGGTGGACGCGCTAGCTGACAATGGCTGGCTCGCCGAAATCGATGCGGTGCTGACGGGCTATCTGCCGAGCACAGAGCATGTGCAGGTCGCCGCGAACACCATCAGGCGGCTGCGCGCTGGCGGCAAAAAGCTACTCGTGCTGGTGGACCCCGTAATCGGCGACGATCCCACGGGCCTCTATGTCGATGTCACAGCCGCCAAGGAGATTCGTGATACGCTGTTGCCGCTTGCCGGTATCACGACGCCGAACCGTTTTGAGCTGGCGTGGCTTAGCGGCATGTCTGTCACGGACACTCTTTCAGCTACGGCTGCCGCCGCAAGGCTTAGCATCGCGGACGTGCTGGCCACCTCCGTTCCGGCCATGGATGCTGAGAGCCTCGCCAACCTGCTTTTGTCACAGTCAAGGTCATCCGAGGTGACCGTGCGCCGGCTTGGCAAGGTCCCGCATGGCACTGGCGATTTGCTGGCTGCGCTCTATCTCGGCCATTACTTGAATGGAGCGGCACCGGAGCAGGCCTTGGCCAGCGCAGTCGGGGGCGTGCAGGCTGCCATCGAGGCCAGTGCGGGGGCCGGCGAGCTGCAACTGTCTGCCGCGCCACATCGCTGGGCAGAAACAAAGCTGTTGTTGACCTGACTGACACCCCGCGTTTGAGCTAAATAAATCGGTCCGCCTAAACACCGCTGTAATACTCAGGTCCGATAACAGTCGTCACTTTCCCCAGTAGCGAGGACACGATGCGAATGCTTGCCCGACTTCATCCCTTGGCCCGGACATTCGCCGCCGCTCTTGGCCTTGCCGCCGGTTTCATTGTGGGCGCCACGAACCCGTCCAGCACCCCGGCCTGCGGCCTCGTAGCCTGCGCGCTCGCCGAAAGCGCTAACGTGGCCGTCGATGACATCACCCTGGATGCGGGCTTCGGCACCTATATTATCAAGCATCTCGATGCCACCGGCTCAAGTCTGTCCGCTGCCGAACTGAAAGCTCTGTTCAGCGGCAAAGGCAACGGACTCTTGGGCGCGCAGCTGGCCAAGTGGTCGGCCAAAGACGTGACCATTCCCGAAGTGGCGTTTCAGCAGACCATTGCCGGGGTGAACCAGAAACTCATCTACAGCAACCTCAAGCTCACCGATGTGGTCAACGGCAAGATCGGCACGTTCAGCGCCGCGTCTGGCCACATGACCAGTGAAATCGTGCCCGGACAAGCCATGGACGTTGCGCTCGGGAGCATGACCGGCACGAACATTGATACCGGCGCTTTGGTTGCCATGATGACGGAAAAAGCGGCTGACGTGAACGCCCCCTTGCGCCCGCTTTATGAGAGTTTCGCGATCAACGGCTACAGCATCAAGATCCCGAACGGCGAATTCAGCATCGGCAGCGTCGCGGCGCGCGATATCAAGGGCCGGCCGATGACAATGCCGCTCAGTGAAATGATAAAAAATCTGCCCAAGCCAAAGGAGCCAGGCCAAGAGCCTTCGCCTGAAGAGATGAAAAAGATGATGACCTTTGTCGGCTCCATCTTCGACATCTACGGCGCGTTCTCGTTTGGCAGCCTCGAAATGCGCGATTTCAAGGCCGCGTTCAAAGGCGACCCAAACCAAGCGCAGCCTCCAGTCGATATGAGCATTTCCCGGATGGGTGCCACCGGCTTCGAGAATTTCAAGCTCGCGGAATCGACGATCGAAGGCTTTAAGATGACGTTGCCCACTGGGACGTTCCGCGTCGGTAAGTATTCGATAAAAGATGTCGCTTTCAAAGATTATCTCGATGGCTTGAAGCTTTTGTTAGCCAAGATTGCAGAGGCTCCCGGCGCTAAACCACCCTCGGACATTTTCACCGTGTTGCGGGCACCTACTTTCAAGAGCTTCCGGATCGCCGGAGTCGATGCCGATTTCATCGAGCCGCCAAGCCTGGACAACGCCGGTCAGGCTCCACAGCTCGGTCGTTTCGCGCTTAGACAGTTTTCCATGACAGACTTTGCCGACGCCAAGCTCGGCGAGCTTGCACTTGAAGGAGCAGAAATTGGTGCGCCGATGGGCAAGCTCCACCTCGGCAAACTGGCGATACGCGGGCTTGATTACAAAGATGCTCTGGCGAGTTTCATGGACCTGATGGCCAAGGGCACCCAGGCTGCGGAGCAGGGCGCAGAGCCAAGCATGGCCGGCGATTTGCAGATAAAGTTGCCACGGCTGGGCGAATTCCTGGTGTCGGATTTGAGCGGCGATGTTCCCGCAACGCCGTCACCAGAGACGACCGAAGCAAAGCCCGGGCGCATCGTTTTTTCGCTGGCCGGTCTGAATCTGAAGCCCGTTTTGGCCGATGATGGAACGCCGAAATCGATATCGTTTTCTCTGGATCACTTTGTCACGAGCATTCCGCAGGGACTGCCCGGAACAGCCGAACTTGGTGTGGACGCGGTCGACCTGTCTTCAAAGATTGATGCCAGCTACGACAAGGCCGCGCAAGTTCTCAGCATCGACAAATTGTCGATGGACAGCGCAGGCCTGGGTGGTGCGGCCCTGACCGCCAAGCTCGGCAGCGTGCCACCCGAAGCGTTCAGCACCAACAAATTGATGGCGGAAGCCGCCTGGCTCGGAGCCGTGATCAAGTCCATCGACATCCGGGCCAACAACACAGGTTTGCTTCAAAAAATACTGACTATGCAGGCCAAGCAGAGTGGCAAGCCGGAAGGCGAAATCCGCGAAGGTCTGATAGCGGCAGCGGCTGTTGGTATCCCCCAACTGCTCGGCAACTCTCCCGCCGCCAAGACGGTGGCCAACGCCATCGCCAAATTCCTCGCCGACCCCAAGACGCTGCATATCGAAGCATCGTCCAAGGATGGCATCGGAGCCAGTGATGCCGTCGAACCGGATAAGATCCTCGACAAAATGGAGTTGAAAGCCTCCGCTAACGACTAGCCGGGCTGGCGTTACAACGTGTGCGTCAGGCGGCCATCGCAGATCGTTGCGATGGCCTTCACACCGGGGAGGTGTTCCGGCGCTGTCCGCTCCAGATCAGCGCTCCACACGGCAACATCGGCAAGCATCCCCGGCCGCAACATCCCCTTGCGATGCTCCATGAACTCGCCATAGGCCGCTCCCGTCGTATAGCCCGCAAGCGCCTGCATCAGCGTCTGTTTCTGTTCGGGATCGCCCGGCCGGTAAGGCTTGCGCAACAGCGCGGCCGAGACCGACAACATCGGATTGATCGGCGCCACCGGCCAGTCGCTGTTGAACATCATGCGCGCGCCCGCCTCACGGATTGTCTCCCAGGCGTAGGCGTACGGCAGATCGCGGTTGCGGATGCGGCTGACTGCCGGTTCCATCGGGAAAATGCCGCCTGGCGCATGGGTAGGCTGCACGCTGGCGACGATCCCCAGCGCTTTCAGGCGCGGCAGATCAGTGGGATGGATGGTCTCGATGTGTTCGATGCGGTGCCGGCTGTCGCGCGGACCGTTGGCTTTGACCGCCGCCGCGTAGCCATCGAGCGTGCGCCGGATCGCGCCATCGGCAATGGCATGGATGCAAATCTGCAACTTGAGCCGGTCAGCCTCCATGGCGAACTCATTGAACGCATCCGCCGTAAAATTGGGATCACCGAAGCAACCGGGTTTGTCCGGGTAGTCTTCAAGCGTCAGAGCCGTCCAGCTCTCAATGACGCCGTCCATGAACGCTTTGACGCGTCCCGAAGAGACGCGCTCCGACTGGAATTGCCGCCGCATTTCGCTGGCTTCGGCAAGGCGCGAGGCAGTAAAAGTGTTCTTGAAATGAAATGGGCTCTGGCAGCGTAGATGGCAATCGCCAGCGGCGTCGATCTCTTGCAGCAATTGCAGCTGGTAGAAATTGCCATCCATATTGTGCGCTGAGGTGATCCCGTAGGAGGCGCAATATGTCTGGCCTCTGAGGACAATGCCGCGATCAATGGCGCGCTCGGCGGCGGTTGCGGGAGGATTGGGATCCTCGGCCTCTGTAAAGCCGAGCGCATCGCGCCCCGCCGTTGGCGTCAGCGCCAGGATATAGCGGAATGCGCCCGGCTCGCGCAGCTCGCCTGTCGCGAGGCCATCGGCACCAATCACAATCTCGGCGCCCTTGGGCACGGCCGCGCCGCGCAACACTCCTGCCAATTCCAGCGCCCTGGTGTTGGCGAACACCGTATGATGATCATAGGTCATCATGGCGAACGGCCGGTCTGGCAGCACCTGGTCAAGATCGTGCCGGGTCGGCAGTATTCTGTCATCCAGGATCGTATAGGAAACCTGATTGGCAAATATCAGCTTGAGGCCAGGCTTGGCGGCGGCATAGTGGCGAACGGCCATGGTCAGCGCGGCTAGACCATGCGCCGTGCTGAGATCGAGATTGTCGAGCTCGGCCGCACCCATGAAGAGATGAATGTGCCCTTCGATGATGCCGGGCGTAACCGTACCGCCGCAGGCATCGATAATACGCGTGTGCTTTGCTTTCAGTCCCTCCACCTCAGTGCGCGGGCCCACGGCCGTAATGGTGTTTCCCGTGATGGCGACGGCTTCGGCGCGCAGATGGGCATCGTCCATAGTGAGGACGCGGGCGTTCGTGATGATGAAGTCGGCTGCGGTCACAGTCATCTCCAAGTAAAGTGGTCGCGAAGAACAAAAAGCACTTGCAAAGAGAACAAATCATGAACTACATTGATCTCGTCGACAGAATCGGATTCGCTCTCAAGTGCGTACCGGGGGAAGAGTATGGCAGACACTAAACAATCACCGCGCTTTGTGCACCTACGCGTGCACTCTACCTATTCGCTGCTTGAAGGCGCGTTGAAGCTCGAAATGCTGGCCAAGCTGGCCAAGGCCGACGGCATGGTGGCGCTGGCGCTCACCGATACCAACAATCTGTTCGCCGCCCTTGAATTCTCGGAAAAGATGGCCGGCAGTGGCATTCAGCCGATTACCGGTTGCACTCTAGTGGTCGATTTCGCGCCGCCGCCGGCTCCAAACGGGAAATCAGGCGTACCTGCCGAGCGCGAACAGGTGCTGGGGCGGCTGGCGCTCATCGCCAAAGATGAGACCGGCTATGGGCACCTAATGGCGTTATCCAGCCAAGCCTATCTTGACGTGCCCGGCACGTCTGTACCTCAGGTCACAATCGACCAATTGGCTGGCCTCAGCGATGGTCTCATCTGCCTGACTGGGGGACCAGATGGCCCCATCGACAAAGCGCTCGCCGAAAACCAGAACGATCTTGCCCAGGAACGGCTTGGCCGCTTGAAGACCATCTTTGGTGACCGGCTTTATGTTGAACTGCAACGCCACGGCATGGACATCGAGGCGCAGGTCGAGCCCGATCTTTTGCGCCTCGCCTATGCGAGTGAATTGCCGGTTGTCGCCACCAACGAACCCTATTTCGGGTCTCCGGACGACTACGAGGCACACGATGCCCTGATCTGTGTTGCCGAAGGCAGCTATGTCAGCGTCGATGAGCGGCGGCGGCTTTCGCGCAACCACTATTTCAAGACCCAGGCCGAGATGGTCGCGCTGTTTTCAGATCTGCCCGAGGCCATTGAAAATACGCTGGAGATCACGCGGCGTACCGCCTATCGCCCGGTTACCCGCAAACCCATCCTACCCCAGTTTGTGGCCAATGCAGCGGGCAGTTACGCCAAGGCCCAGGCTGAGGCTGAAGCTGGCGAACTCATGCGGCAGGCGGAAGATGGGCTCAAACGACGGCTGGAAACAGTTGGACCCGCAAAGGGCTACACGGTTGAACAGTATGCCGAGCGGCTGAGCTTCGAACTTTCCGTTATCACACGGATGCAATATCCGGGCTACTTTCTGATCGTCGCCGACTTTATTCAATGGGCCAAATCGCAGGGTATCCCGGTTGGGCCAGGCCGCGGTTCGGGCGCGGGTTCCGTGGTCGCCTGGGTCCTCACGATTACCGACCTCGACCCGATGCGGTTCGGCCTCCTGTTCGAGCGCTTCCTTAATCCTGAGCGCGTCTCGATGCCCGACTTCGACATTGATTTCTGTCAGGAGCGGCGCGACGAAGTCATCCGTTATGTCCAAGGCAAGTATGGAAGCGACAGGGTCGCCCAGATCATCACATTCGGCCGCCTGCAAGCCCGCGCCGTGTTGCGGGATGTGGGCCGGGTGCTGTCAATGCCTTATGGCCAGGTTGACCGGCTGTGCAAGCTGGTGCCGAACAATCCGGCCAAGCCTGTCACGCTCGCCGAAGCCATGCTGACAGAGACCAAGCTGCAAGAGGCGCGCGACAAAGAGCCAGCTGTGAGGCAACTGATCGACATTGCCCTGCGTCTCGAAGGCCTCAACCGCAACGCGTCCACCCATGCGGCCGGCATTGTCATTGCCGACCGGCCGCTGGTAGAGCTGGTGCCGCTCTACCGCGATCCACGCTCGAACCTGCCGGCGACCCAATTCAACATGAAATGGGTGGAACAGGCCGGACTGGTGAAGTTCGATTTTCTCGGCCTTAAAACGCTCTCGGTGCTCCAAAAAGCAGAGCAGTTGGTGCGCAACAGTGGCACTAAGCTCGATTTGGCCCTGCTGCCACTTCAAGACGTCAAGTCCTACGATATGCTTAGCCGCGGCGACACGGCAGGCGTGTTCCAGCTGGAATCGACGGGAATGCGGGACAGCTTGCGCAAGCTGAAACCCGATCGCTTCGAAGACATCATCGCCATGGTCGCCTTGTACCGGCCAGGCCCCATGGACAACATCCCAACCTATATCAGCCGCAAGCATGGCCTTGAGGAGGTCGCCTATCTGCATCCAGTGCTGACCCCGATTCTGGCCGAGACCTACGGCGTCATCATCTACCAGGAACAGGTGATGCAGATCGCACAGGTGCTGTCGGGCTATTCGCTGGGTGAAGCCGACCTGTTGCGCCGCGCCATGGGCAAGAAGATCAAGGAAGAGATGGCCCAGCAGCGCTCGCGCTTTGTGGACGGGGCCGTGGCCAATGGCGTCGACAGAACCCAGGCTGGCGTCATCTTCGATCTGGTCGACAAGTTCGCAGGCTACGGCTTCAACAAATCGCACGCCGCTGCCTACGCGCTGGTCGCTTACCAGACGGCCTATCTCAAAGCCAATCACACGGTGGAGTTCCTGGCCGCCTCGATGTCGTTCGATATGTCGAACACCGACAAGCTCGCCATGTTCTGCGAGGACGCGCGGCGGCTCGGCATTGAGATCCTGCCACCATCCGTGAACCGCTCACATGCCGGCTTCATGCCAGAAGGGCCGGCCATTCGCTACGCGCTGGCTGCGCTCAAAAATGCCGGATCCGGCGCTGTCTCAGGGCTCGTCGCCGAACGCGACAAAAACGGCCCATTCCGCAGTCTTGGAGATTTTGCCCAACGCTTCGACGCCAAGTCCCTAAACAAGCGGGCGCTGGAAACCTTCGCAGCATCGGGCGCATTCGATGAGTTCGAGCCTAACCGCGCCATGGTGCACGCCAACAGCGATACGCTTATGGCACTGGCGCAGAGGACCGCCGAAAACCGGGTTGCGGGCCAGAACGATCTGTTTGCCGGTGGCCCCCAGGTGCGTGCCGAAACGCCCTTGCAGCTCAAGGCCGCCAAGGCCTGGCCCGCCATGGAGCAACTCGCAGCCGAGCAGATTGCTGTTGGGTTCTATCTCTCGGGCCATCCGCTGGATGAGTATCGCAGTGTGCTGGAGAGCCTGAACGCCGTACGCTGGACTGATTTCTCCGAGAGGCTGGATGCCGGCGTGACCAACAGCGTGCTCGCTGGCGTGGTCATCAGCAAACGCGAATTGACCAGCGCCAAAGGTAACCGTTTTGCCTTTGCCGCCTTCTCGGATGCGACGGGTCAGTTCGAAGCGGTTGTGTTCTCCGACGTCCTGCTGGATGCTGGCGACGTGCTGGAACCGGGCTCAGCCGTGCTCGTGCATGTGGAAGCGACGCGCAAGGGCGACGAGATCAAATTGAAAGCTATGTTGATCCAGAGCCTCGACAAGGCGGCAGGCGCTACTCAGCGGGGGTTGACCATTGTCCTCGATGCTAAATCTCTCGCCCGCGACCCCAACGCTATCGCACACCTGAAAGAGTTGTTGCAGCCGGGCGGCCGGGGCGAAGTGCGGCTGATCGTGCCGTTGACCGCCAAGGGCCGCGATGTCGAGATCAAACTGAAAGGCCGATATCAGTTGTCGCCCGCCCAAACATCCAAGATCGAAGCGCTCGCTTGTGTGCGCTCGGTGCGAAATATCTGGGATCCCGATAGCAGGCTGGCCGCTTGACCGGCAAGAGCGGTGGGGGCTGGTATGGCGGCAAAGCGGCCAGCAAAACGTCGGTCGCATCCTCCGGGTCAAAAACTCTTGACGCCACCGCACAGGCGGCCCATCACTCCGGCATTCGGAGCGTAGCGCAGCCTGGTTAGCGCACCTGCCTGGGGGGCAGGGGGTCGGGAGTTCAAATCTCCCCGCTCCGACCAAATTGCCGAGGCTGACGCCAGGTCTTAGCCTACCACTTCCACATTCACCGTCTTGGCGGCACCGGATGTGGCGCCCGAGTGGTCGGCGACGACGGCATCAAAGCTGGCGGCGGGCGCAGCTATCGCGCCATCGTGGACAAACATCACCCGGCCTGCTTGTAAATCGGCCTGAGTGAACACGCAGACCGGGGTCGATGGTGTGCCCGACAAAGCTAAGTAACCATTCCTGACATTGGTGATTTGATAGAGCAGATGCTCGGGGGCATCGTCGGGATCCAGTGCCGTCAGATCCATGGTCGAGACGACGACGCTGCTGCCGCGACGCACCGAAACGCTCAGGTCGCCTGCCATGGTTGGCGGCACATTGCGGAGGTCGGCGCTTAGATTGCCGCCATGCTCCATCGATAGAGACCCATATTGGACTTGGCCCGCCACATCGCCCGTGCGCTGGATGGTGATCAGGTTCTTGACGAACACATCGCCCTGCAACGCGCCCGCAATCCGCGCAGATCCGGCCCGGATTGTGCCGTAGCAGCGCCCACCTTCGTAGATGATCAGCTCGTCAGCTGCGATGGTGCCTTCAACATAGCCATACAGATGGAACTCGCGACAATTGCGAACCTCGCCCTTGATGATCGCGTCCTGCAGCAGCACCAGTACACCACGATGATCGGTCACAACCTTTGCCCCATCTTTGATCCCCGCTCAAGGCGACAGTCGCAATCGATTGCGGCAAGAGCGCGATGCACACGACGTTAACGCAGCCGGTGGACCACGTCGATGGTTCGCAAGCAGGCGCGCCAACAACAAACGGGACCCGCCAAGGCCCCGTTTCGCAAACGTCAATCCAACACGCCGATCCTTCAGCTGCGGCGGTCGCCCATCAATCGAAGCATGAAGAGGAACAAGTTGATGAAGTCGAGGTAAAGACTCAGTGCGCCACGCACTGCGCTGTGGCCGAGAGTTGCCTCATCGCCCGCATGGGCCAGATAGACATCTTTCAGCTTCTGCGTGTCGTAGGCGGCAAGGCCCGTGTAGATCAACACGCCGATCACCGAGATGGCGAACTGCATTGGGCCGGACGGAAAAAACATATTCACGACCATGGCGATGATCAGGCCGAACAGGCCCATCATCAGGAACGAACCCATGCCCGTCAGGTCACGTTTGGTCGTGTATCCATAAAGGCTAGTGGCGGCGAACATGCCGGAAGAGATGAAGAACACGCGAGCGATGCTCTGATGCGAATACATCACAAAGATTGTCGACAGCATCAGGCCGACTAGCGCGGCGTAGATAAAGAAGCCGTTGCGGGCTCCCGCCGTGCTCATGCTGTTCATGCGAAAGATGAGATAGAGGCCGTAGCCGAGTGGTGCCAGCGTCAAAACCAGCGACATAGGCCCGCGGAACACGGCGTTGAAGACCGCCTCGCTGGACATGGCATAGGTATAAAGGCCGTAGGCTGCCGCGCCTGTCAGGGCCACGCCGACGGCCATATAATTGTACACGCTCAACATGAAAGCCCGCAGTCCAGCATCGTAGTCGGCAACGCCTGCGTCCGTGCGGTTCTGAGACGTTGCGAAACGTCTGTCGAATTCGGCCATGAATCACTCCCCTTGCAAACCCGTTCCGGGGATTGGCCGCCGGTCCGGGTAAAAAACATATGGCTCCATATGGGCGTGTTGCGCGTCTAATTCAAGACAAGCTGCTGCGAGCGGGCACAATCATTCCGAGCGCAAATGCGGCACGGACCGGGTGCGCAGCAGCTGAGAGGTTCCGAAGGCGCCCAGTAGCAGCACGAGCCCCAAAGCCGCCAGTAGTGCTGTCAGCACCGCCGTGGCAGAAAACAGGAACGGAATTTCCATCGCATAATGCAGCAGCAGCCAGGCCGAAAGCGTGCCAAGACCGATGGACACGGCGCTCGCGCAAACGGCGAGAACGGCATATTCGATCATGCCCATGGCGATGACCCGGCCCGACGTCGCGCCCAGCACCTTCAGCACCACGGCCTGGTAACTGCGGCGGCGGCGCGAAGCCGTCATCGCCCCGCCCAGCACCAGCACGCCTGCGCTCAAGGTCACCAGCGCCGCCACGCGGATTGCATTGACCACCTTCGCGATCACGGAAGCCGCCAGCTCCAGCCCGTCCTTGACGCGGATGGCGGCAACGCCCGGAAACCCATCGGCAATCGCCTGCAGTAGCCGCCCTTCCTGCTCCGGCGGCAGTGGCGAAGGGTAGCTTGCCGTCGCCATGACGGTAAACGGCGCGGCCTTCAGCGGTTTGGGCGAGACAATCATGGTCACGTTTATGGCCAGACGCTGCCAGGTGATTTTGCGCAGGTTGGCGATATGCGTCTCGATCTCGCGGCCAAGCACGTTGATCACAATCGAATCGTCGATGCCCAAACCAAAGCCCTTGGCGACCTCCTCATCTAGCGACAACAGCGGGGGGCCCTCATAGTCCTTCGGCCACCATGTGCCAGCGGACAACTCGGAATTGGCAGGCTGGGCATCGGCATAAGTCAGGCCCCGGTCGCCTTGCAAAAACCACTCCACTTGCCGGGACCCTTTCAGCGTTTCCGCCGCCACGCCTTTCATGCTGACCACGCGGCCGCGCAGCATCGGCGCGCCTTCGATGCGGGCGCCGGGTGCGAGCTTGTCAAACATCGCTGTCACATCGGGAAGCTGGCTGCGGCCAATATCGAGAAGGTAATAGTCCGGCGCTTTGCCCTGGGTGCCGTTCAGCAGCTCGGTTTCAAGCGAATGATCGACCAGCAACAGCGCGGTCAGCAGGCCAAGGCCGCAGCCCAGCGACAGCATCACCGGCCGCGCCAGCGACTGTGGGCCGGAGATATTGCCTAGCGCCAGTCGCAGCTCCGGCGGCCCGAAGCGCGGAAGCAGGCCGACGCCCCGTTCCACGAGCCAGCCCGCCAGCAGCAGCAGCGCCAGCAACACAGCAAGCCCGCCGATGGACCCTAGGGCTAGCCAGTGATCGCTGGATTGCAGCAGCAGGAGGCCAGACAAAAGCACCGCAACAACGGCCGTCGCCAGGATATAGGGCCAGCGGGGGAGGCTCCTCATGTTGCCGGTATCGTTGCGGAAAAGCGTCGTCGCCGTGACCTGCTCAGCCCGGCCAAGCGGCCAGAGGACGAACATCAGCGCGATGAACAAGCCATAAAGCCCAGCGATCAGGAACGTCAGGGGGCGGTGCACCGCTTGCACCTCCATGGGTACAGCGCCGCCAGCCAGCAGCAGCACGAGCTCCGGGACCAGCGCGCCAATGGCTGTGCCGATGGCGATCCCCAGCAATGTGAGTAACAGCACCTGGGCGAGGTATATGCCGAACACTTGCGCGTTTGAGGCGCCGAGCGAGCGCAGGGTGGCAATCGTCCGGCGCTTGCGCAACAAATGGGCAGCGACCGCGTTGGCGACACCCAAGCCGCCAATCACCAGCGTCGTCAGGCCGACCAGTGTCAGGAACTGGCCGAGCCGCTCCACCGCCCGCCGCGCGCCGGGAA
The DNA here is from genome assembly GCA_025359185.1 of Hyphomicrobiaceae bacterium. Classification (GTDB taxonomy): domain Bacteria; phylum Pseudomonadota; class Alphaproteobacteria; order Rhizobiales; family Hyphomicrobiaceae; genus JANYHF01. The sequence continues at coordinate 61,810 of JANYHF010000025.1, forward strand.
TCGGATCAAGCCGCGTCGCGGTCTGGAAACCGCTTTTGGGCAATTCCGCCGCCACCCGCTTAGCAACGGTTCTCAAGGTTTCGTCGGCTTGCGGCGCAACGGTCGCGACCTTGTATTGCCAGCGCACCAGGCTGCCTTCGCTGGCAAGACCCGTCGTTTCCAGCGTGGCCATCGACATCAACAGACGTGGTCCGTACAGGGACTGCCCGGTCAGCTTGTCCGGTTCTCCGGAAATGGTGCCCGCAAGAACGATCTCTGCGGTGCCGATGCGGATCTTGTCGCCAGTCTTTAGGCCGAGCCGCTCCAGCAGTAACGAATCGCAGACGGCCGTGCCGGATTGGGCCAAGATCACAGCGAGAGCCGCGCCGTTGCCAAGGGTCACGGCTCCAACCAGCGGATACTGTCTGTCGACAGATTTCACCTCCACAATGGCTTGGTGGCTTCCTGAGCCTGCGGTCCCCCCCGTCCGCGCCATCGCCCGCAGCGTCGCTATTTCGCTGACATGGCCCTGTTGCGCCAGCCAGGCACGTTCATCCGTGCGCGCCCGCAAATGCATCCGCGACAGCGCGAAATCGCCGCCGAGCAGTTCGCGGCCGTGGTCATCCAGCGCCGCCACGATGGAATCCTCAATGCCGCCCACGCCTACGGTTGCCGCCACGCCCAGAGCGACGCAAGCGATCAGCACATACAACCCATGCAGGCCCCCTCGAAATTCGCGCAACGCCAGCTTGAGAGCCAAGCGCCAGCCCAAGCCGCGCGTCTGATCTTGGGAGGTATTGGCCAGGGTCAGATTCATGCCGCCTCCTGGATCTGGCCGTCGCGCATGGCGATGCTGCGGCTGCAATGACGGGCGAGTTCGGTGTCGTGCGTGACCAGCACCAGCGTCATGTCGCGGCGGCGGTGCAGGTCGAACAGCAGGCTGACGATTTCGGCGCCGGTTTTGGCATCGAGATTGCCGGTGGGTTCGTCGGCCAGCAGGATCGGCGGCTCGACCACCAAGGCGCGGGCGATGGCGACGCGCTGTTGTTCGCCGCCCGACATTTCAGCTGGCTGATGGCGGGCGCGGTGGCTGAGCCCGACTTCGTCCAGCGCCTTGGCCGCGCGGCTCATCGCATCGGCACCACCAGCCAGCTCCAGCGGAAGGGCGACATTTTCCAGCGCCGTCATGGTCGGCACCAGATGAAACGACTGGAATACGATGCCAATCGAGCGGCCGCGCATCCGGGCTAGATCGTTCTCTGACCGGCCAGTAAAATCCTCGCCCGCAACCGTGACACGGCCCGCGCTTGCCCGCTCCAGCCCAGCTATGATCATCAACAATGAGGACTTGCCCGATCCGCTCGGCCCTAAGATCCCGACAGATTCGCCAGCCAAGATCGTACAACTGACCCCACGTAAGATATCGACTGACCCGGCACGGCTGCCCAACGTCAGGCTGACATCTTTGAGACGGATGATCGGATCTATAGACTTTTGCATGAGTCTGTTATGGCCTTGGCGAGAGATGACGCAGACCTAAAAGGAGAATGGGCTTGATTGATAGCCGAATGCTGTGGCTGAAGGCCGCTGGGGCCGCGTTCGTCGCGCTAAACCTGTTTGTAACGCCCGCCGTGGCGCGGCCGATCAAGCTGGTGGCGCTGGGCGACAGCATCACGGCTGGCCTTGGGCTGAAACCAGGCGACACCTATGTCGATCACCTGCAAATTGCTTTACGCGCCAAGGGCCTTGACGTCGAAATCGCCAATGCGGGCGTTTCGGGCGACACCTCGAGCGATGGTCTCGACCGGGTAGATTGGTCAGTGCCCGATGGCACGGACGGCGTCATCCTGGCGCTTGGTGCCAATGACATGCTGCGCGGCATCGATCCGGCTGTGACCGTCAAGGCCCTCACTGAAATTGTCACGAAGTTGAAGGCCCACAAGGTCGAAGTGCTGCTGGTTGGAATGCTGGCTCCGGCCAATCTCGGCGAGGCCTACCGCGTTACCTTCAACCGCATTTTCCCCGATCTTGCCGCCAAGCAGGGCCTAGATCTTTATCCGTTCCTGCTGCAAGGCGTGGCCCGGCGCGCCGACCTCAATCAGGATGATGGCATTCATCCCAATGCCAAGGGCGCTGCCGTGCTCGCCGAGGCGATGCTACCAGCCGTCTTGCAGTTCGCCCAGCGGATTGCCAAGAAGTAGTGGCAGATTAGGGGAGGTCATGTTGCCGAGATTGTTCTCAGCATTTCAGCTGCCCGAGGCCGTTGAAGACTGGCTGTCTGGACTTGAGATCGAGATGCACGGCGCGCGCTGGGCCAACCCCGATAATTTCCACGTCACCATCCGCTTTTTCGGCGACGTCGATGGCCATGTTGCGGACGACATTGTCGCTGGCCTGGAGAGCAGCTATCCGCCCGCGTTTGAAGCGCGCATCAAGGGCTTGAGCTGCTTTGGCGGCGACCGGCCACGGGCGCTGGTGGCGGAGATCGAGGCAGGGCCAGAACTCGCGGCGCTGTACCGCGCCCACGAGCGCATCGCTCAATCAGCGGGCCTGCCCCCCGAGAGACGGAAATACGCGCCGCACGTCACTCTTGCCCGGCTGGACGGCGCACGGCCCGACACCATCGCCCGGTTCATCCAGTCGGTCAGCGAACCCACGCTGCCAGCCTTTGTGGTCAACGAAATCGTGCTGCTGTCGGCCCGCCCCGGAACGGGCGGCGGACCCTATGTACCCGAAGCCACCTTCAACCTCGCGCGCGACACGGCCGGCATATTGAAATCGACCGTCGCCTGATCGATCACTTCCAGCAAGCCGCGGAGGGCTAGATGGAGGAAATCCATCAGATCGTCGAATGCATCGGCATCCAATCCGTCGGCCTGCGGAAAATCCGCGCTGCCGATCCAGGGCGCGAAATCGAGCAGCAGGTGCACCTTCTGGCTGGTCCCCACGGGTGCAGCCGCTTCCAGTGCATCTTTGCTGGCTTGATCCATCGCCAGCATCAGATCGAACAACTTGAAGTCGTGGGCTGCGATCACCCTAGCCCGATGATCATCGAACCAGATGTGATTACGGTTCGCCGACGTCAGCATGGCTGTGCCGGGCATCTGCCTGGTTGGAGACTCAACCGTGTCCGCCGCATCGAGCAGAAAATCGTCAAGACGATCCTCTTCGGCGATTAGGTGGCGCATGGCCCCGAGTGCAAGGCGGGAGCGGAAGTCGTTGCCGGGGCAAACAAAGAGGATGCGTGTTTGGGTCATCATTCCGTCTTACGAATCAGAGCAGACACACCCTTGACATGCTCGCGACTCTATCGGCAAGCCACCAACGCAGTGATTTGCCGCCGCAAGCCATGGAGGAGAATAAAGCAGTGGACAAATTAACCGGAGCTGAACGCACTACGGCGCTAAACGGGCTGCCAGATTGGACGCTTGTTTCTGGCCGCGACGCCATAAAAAAATCATTCAAATTCAAAGACTTCAGTGAGGCCTGGGGCTTCATGAGCCGTGTCGCGTTGCTGGCTGAAAAGCTCGATCACCATCCGGAGTGGAGCAATGTCTGGAACCGGGTGGAGATCACGTTATCCACGCATGATGCAGGCGGCCTAACGCAGCGGGACATAGCGCTGGCTGACGCCATTGGCCGGCTTTAGGGCAAATCCCGAGGCGGCTGCCGTTGCCGGTGCGGTCATGGCCGCAATTGCCGCTGCAGCAACCTGTGGCGCCGTCTTCCGTTTGGGCTTGGCCGTGATCATGACGACGGGCGCGGCTGGTAACGTTGCTGCGTTGGCGGCAATTGCACCGTCGGCGGCGGCCACAACGGGCTCGGGGCCAACCCCATCGCCGGACTCGGCCGGGGCCATCGCCGCCAGTTGCGCCCGTGCAGCTGCTTCGGCCGCCGCATAATCTTCATGCCGCTGCACTTCGCTGCTCGACCATGGATCGGGCTTGCACCGGCAACTGGGGTTCAAACTCTTGCGATATGCGAAAGCCTTGTCGATGGAACTGTAGGCTTTGCCGTCGAGACCCACCAGTTGGCCAGCATCTGAATCGCCGATGGGCTGATAGAAGAGTTTGGCGGGTTGCTGGCAGCTGGACTCGCAGGTGGCATTGTCTCCGCGGAAGCGGGACATCGGCGCAGATTCACTGATTGGCCAGTAATAACCGTCGCACAGGCGCACGCAGACGGTGCGGTAGGACAATGAGTGCTTGGCGCCGTTGTCTTGGCTGCCACCCGCATAGGGGTACATCGGATTGTCGCGGTTGCTGACATGCCGGGCGGTGACGTCAGCGGGTGCGTTGGACGGGCGGTTGGTCACAATAGCTGGCAAGCGCGGCTGCGTGACAGGGCTGGCTGGTGCGAAGATCGAGAAGAATTGTTGCAGCAGGCCGGGGGGCTTTGGCGCAGAGGCTGCGCTGGCCGGGAGATCCGGCGCGAGTGCCATCGGCACTGCGAGCGCGACAGAAATGAGAAAGCCGGCCGTATAGGGCCGAGCAGTATTACGCTTTAACGCCATGACTGAACGCACACGCTGAACAACGCTACACGGGGGGGGGCCGGCCGTCGAACACTGCGGCAGGTCCCGAGATAGAGTTCTGCGCTCGAATGGCAAACATTCCCTAAACGGCTGCACCGTTGCAGACACGGCCATAGGATCGGGGCTACGATCTTAGGATCAGTCCCCCAAAGGGTTCCGCCATGCCCAAACCAACCGACCCGAGCCAGTTGACCGCAACCGAGATGGTGGCTTTGTTCCGCCGTGGCGACCTTTCGCCGGTCGAAGTCGCTAAGGCTGCTTTGGCGCGCATCAACAGTTGCGATGGGGTCGTCAACGCCTTCTGCCATGTGGATGCCGATGGGGCTCTCGCTTCGGCGCGCGCCAGCCAAGGACGCTGGAAAAAGGGCGAGCCGAAGGGCCTGATTGATGGCGTGCCAGCCACCATCAAAGATCTGACCACGGTGCATGGCTGGCCGACGCGGCGCGGATCAAAACTTACTGATGCCAAAGATATCGCGGGCGTCGATGCCCCCGCGGTAGCCCGGTTGCGCGAACATGGGGCCGTGCTGCTGGGTAAGACGACCACGCCGGAGTTTGGCTGGAAGGGCGTCACCGACAATCCGCTGACTGGCGTCACGCGAAATCCCTGGAACACCGATCGCACATCGGGCGGTTCCTCAGGCGGCGCGGCGGTGGCGGCGGTGCTGGGCATGGGCACGCTGCATACGGGCACGGACGGTGCGGGCTCTGTTCGCATTCCGTCAGCTTTCACTGGCTGCTTCGGGGTGAAGCCGACCTACGGCCGCATTCCGCTCTATCCGGCGTCGTTGATGGGCACGCTAGCTGTCCTCGGGCCGATGACACGCACAGTGGCCGATGCCGCGCTGATGATGTCGGTTATGGCCGCCCCCGACATGCTCGATGTCACAGCCGATCGTTCTTTGGCTCCGGACTACCGCATTGGCCTTGAGGGTGGCGTCAAAGGCCTGCGAATCGCCTGCTCACCACGCCTCGGCGGCCATGTGACGCGCATCGACCCTGAAATTGAGGCCGCCATCCGGTCCGCCGTGGCTGTGTTCGAAGTTCTTGGCGCGCATGTCACTGAGGCTGACCCAGAATTGCCTGGCGACATGGAAGAGGTGCTACTGACGCAATGGAGCGCAGGCAGCGCTGCCATCCTCGATGGTTATGGCAAAGGCGCAGGCGGCGTTTGCGACCCCGGTTATGTGCGCATGGCCGAGCGCGGCCGCAAAGTGACCGGCGCCGATTTCGTCCGCGCCACCGCTCGCCGGGCTACGATGCATATTGCAATGGCGGAGTTCCACCAGAAATTTGATCTGCTGATCACGCCCACCTTGCCGCTTCCCGCCTTCGAAGCTGGCCGCGATACGCCCGCTGACGGCAGCTACGGCGCTGACTGGTGGGCGTGGACGCCGTTCACCTATCCGTTCAACCTGACACAACAGCCGGGTGCGTCATGCCCTGCGGGCTTCACCAAGGCGGGCCTACCGATTGGCCTGCAAATCGTCGGCCCGCTCGGTGCCGATGCGCTCGTGCTGCGCGCGGCCCGCGCCTTCGAAATCGCCCGTCCCTTCAAGATGTGCGATCAGATCCGCCAACGCCCGTAGCGCCACGGCGCAAACCGGTACCGCTCGGCGCGAATGTCCGGTGGGGGATCATAACCGCTGGAGCCCCAGGGATTGCAGCGCACGATGCGTGCGAGCCCAAGCCAGAACCCGCGCCACGGCCCGTTCCGGTCGATGGCTTCCAACGCATACTCCGAACACGTCGGCAAATGCCGGCACTGCCGCCCGATCAGTCCCGACAGCGTATAGCGATAGAGAATGATCGGCACCTTCAACAGGGCCGCCCCAAAATTCATTCGAAGGGCCGGCCGGTCTTGCGGCGCATGGCGAATTTGCCGCCGACTTTGGTGGCGTGCATGTCCACGTCGGGATACGTGCACTGATCCACCTGCGCGCGCGTGCCGATTTCAAGATAGGTCACTGGCTTGTCCGACTTGTTGACCAGCTGATGCCCGTTTTCCTCGTTGGCGGGAAACGAGACGGCCATGCCCGGCTTGAGCACCTGCTCGCCCTCGTTGCTGATCAGTGTGATGTCGCCTTCGAGAATGTAGCAGAACTCGTCTTCCGCCACATGCCAATGGCGATGCGACGAGGCGGCCCCCGGCGCTAAGGTCGTCACGTTGACACCAAATTGCGTCAGGCCCATCAGATCGGTTAGCGCGCGCTTAGAGCGCCCCTCGACCATCTTGGCCAGCTCTTTGGGATATATTGTACCCGTGCGGGCTTCGACCGTCGCGGGATCAATTACCTTTGCCATGTCTGCGCTCCTCACTCCGCCGCGGACGCCACCGCCCGCTTGGCTTCAATTTCGCTGATTGCCTTCTCAAGGGCATCGAACACCAGCAGCGTCGAGGCGTGTCGCCCCTTGACGTCGCGCACCGGCTCCAGCGCCGCCAGATCCTGCCACTTGCCCGTTGGAGGTGCACCATTCTCTTTCAGCATCTTGCGCATTTGTTGCCCGGCAGCCCGAACCTCGGAGGCAGTTGAGCCGACCGCATGGGCAGCCACCACAGCAGCCGAAGACTGCCCAAGCAGGCACGCTTTCACACTCTGGCCATAGTCGCTGATCACATCGCCCGTCATTTTCACGTCGAGCGTAATCGTGGACCCGCACAGCTTGGAATGTGCTGTTGCAGTGGCATCGGGGTGCGTCAGACGCAGGTTGCGCGTCGTGTTGGCGGCCAGTTCCAAAATGCGCTGGCTATAAATATCTTCGAGGGCGGTCATCGTCCGGAACCTTCACGTATACGCTATTGGCGGCTGCTCTTGCGGGCCTCCTGGCCTGTCTATATATCCTACCTCATGCAGTTGGCGAAAGCTGGTCTCGTGCGGAGGTGTCAGAACCGCCTCTTGTTCGTGCACCTATGCCGCTGAGGGCGATGACGTCGCCTCCATCGAGACCTAGACCATATGGATACGAGATCGCGGCGCGGACGTTCAGGGCCATTTCCCCCGACCCGAGCCGCCATGAAGGGCATTGCTATGGACATGAGCGTTGTCAAAAAGAGAAACGGCAAGAGCGTCAAGGCCGAACCGTCGCGGCCAGTCGCTCTCAAACGCCCGAGCCGCGACGAGGCCGAAGCTGCCGTGCGCACGCTCATCGCCTGGGCTGGTGATGATCCGACCCGTGAAGGATTGCTTGATACACCCAAGCGCGTGGTCAATGCCTACACCGAATTCTTCAGCGGCTACGAGCAGGACCCGGTCGAAGCGCTTGACCGTACATTTGAGGAAGTCGGCGGCTATGACGACATCGTCATGCTGCGCGATATCGCCGTAAATTCCCATTGCGAGCACCACATGATCCCGTTCATCGGCAAGGCGCATGTTGCCTATCTGCCGGGCGATAACGTCGTCGGTATCTCCAAACTTGCCCGTGTTATCGAAATCTTTGCCCGTCGCTTGCAAACCCAAGAGACGATGACCGCGCAGATCGTTGCGGCCATCGACACGGCGTTGGCCCCGCGCGGCGTCGCCATCATGATCGAAGCGGTGCACCAATGTATGTCGTTGCGAGGCGTGCATAAGCCGAATGTGGCGACCATTACCACCCAGTTCACGGGCAGCTTTCGCACGGACACAGTCTTGCAGCAGCGCTTCATGTCGCTGGTCAATCACGGGCGATAACCCTCGGGTCCTGGTCTAAGCCTGTGGCGCCTTGGGAGCTGGGCATGGAGCTTGCACCTGTCCCGTCATTGCAAACGCTTCTGAGGGCGAGGGGAATGATGGCCCGTGGCAAAATTGGTCTGGCGCTGGGCGGCGGTGTGGCGCGCGGCTGGGCGCATATCGGCGTACTGCACGCGCTGGAAAAGGCGGGAATCCGCCCCGATATCGTCGTCGGCACGTCCATCGGCGCTGTGGCTGGCGGCTGTTATGTCGGCGGCAAGTTGGACGCGCTCGAATCTTTCGCCCGTTCGCTGACCCGGCGCAAAGTCTTCGGCTTTCTCGATTTCAACCTATCGGGCTCGGGCCTCATCTCCGGCGACCGGCTACAGGACCTGCTTAATCTGCATCTTGGCCAGACCCAAGTTGAAAACCTGGAACGCAAATTCGTGGCCGTGGCGACCGAGATCGGCAGCGGCCACGAAGTCTGGCTGTCACGCGGCAGCCTGGTTGGCGCCATGCGCGCGTCCTATGCGCTGCCCGGCATCTTCAAACCCGTGAAACTCGACGGCCGCTGGCTGTTTGATGGCGCCATTGTCAACCCGATACCCGTATCGGTGTGCCGGGCTATGGGCGCGTCCGTGGTGATCGCCGTCAACTTGCAACACGATGTTTTCGGCAAGGGTTCGGTGTTGACTGACAATCTGATCGGCCTCGATGATAGCGACGAGGAGCCGGCGGCGGCCAAATCAGATCCGAAAGGCGGCGGCGCGTTGCGGTTGCTGCATCGCCAGTTTTTTGGCCAGGGCGCCGGTGATGCGCCGGGCATTTCAACCGTGATGATGGAAGCCTTCAACATCACCCAGGACCGCATTGCGCGCTCTCGCCTTGCGGGTGACCCGCCCGACTTCACTATTGCCCCGCGGCTCAGCAATTTCAGTTCGTTCGACTTCCACCGCGCCGACGAACTGATCGCGCTGGGTGTTTCGGCGACAGAGCGAGCCCTGGAAGACATCCGCGAGACGGTCGGCGCTGTGGCCTGACGCGGCCCTCGATTTACGCGCTTTCCTCAGCTTGGCAACGCCGCGCCATGATCGGCTTGCCTTCCTGGTCCGTCCGCGCGCAATTGTGGGTATGCACAGGCAATCGATCATTGTACCTCTGGTCGTGGCCGCCGGATTGTTCATGGAAAACATGGACCAGACGGTGATCGCCACCAGTCTGCCAGCGATGGCGCTTGATCTCGGTACGGATCCGGTCACGCTGAAGCTTGCCTTCACGTCCTATCTCCTCAGCCTTGCCGTGTTCATTCCTGTCAGCGGCTGGACCGCTGACCGGTTCGGCGCCCGCACGATTTTCCAACTGGCAATGCTGGTGTTCACGCTTGGGTCGATCGGTTGCGGCATGGCCCAATCGCTGACGAGCTTGATCGTGTTCCGGATGCTGCAAGGCGTCGGCGGCGCCATGATGGTGCCGGTCGCTCGCCTGATCATCCTGCGCTTGGTGCCCCGCTCCGAAATGCTGACGGCGCTTGCCTATCTCACCATGCCCGCCTTGATCGGCCCAGTTGTCGGCCCGCCACTGGGAGGCTTCATCACCACCTACTGGCATTGGCGCTGGATTTTCTGGATCAACGTACCGGTTTGCCTGCTGGGCCTGGTGCTGGCGTTTCTCTATTTGCCGTTGGTGCGGGATGCGCATCGCGAACGGCTGGATTGGCTGGGGTTCATTCTGACGGCGACGGCGCTGAGTTCGCTGCTGTTCGGCGTGACGTTGATCGGCCGCGCCTCGGTGTCGTGGAGCCTGACGCTTGGGCTGCTGATGATTGGCAGTGTGATAGCCTGGCTTTATATGCGTCATGCCAAACGGACGGCGCATCCCATCCTCGACCTGACGCTGCTGGCGACGCCAACGTTCCAATCGGGCGTCGTGGGTGGGGGGCTTTTCCGCATTGGCATCGGCGCATTGCCATTCCTTTTGCCGCTGCTTTTGCAGCTTGGCTTCGGCTTCACTCCTTTTCAGTCCGGTTCGCTCACCTTCGCGGCGGCCGCTGGCGCCATCGCCATGAAGACAACCGCGCAGCCGATCCTCGGCCGGTTCGGCTTTCGGCGGGTCCTCATTGCCAACGGCATCGCCAGTGCCATGTTCATGGCCGCGTCGGGCCTCTTCACGGCCACCACAGCGCCCATCATCATGCTCGCCGTACTACTGGCAGGCGGCTTTCTGAGGTCCCTGCAATTCACAGCCCTCAACGCCATCACCTTTGCCGACATTGAGCCCAAACGCCTCAGTGCCGCTTCCAGTCTCGCCAGCGTTGCCCAGCAGTTGTCGAGTTCGCTCGGTGTGTCGATCGCCGCCTTCGTGCTGGAGGCGGCCCAGCACTGGCGCGGCGAAACGGCCCTGCGGACGGACGACTTCGCTATTGCTTTTGCCGTGCTTTCGGTGATTTCCGCGCTGTCCGTTCTCGTCCATGCGGGCCTCACGCCAGAAGCCGGCAATGACCTGATCCCCCGGCCACGCTGATTTTTCCGTTGCAGATGCAGATAAGGCTTGTGGAACATTGAGCGAACATATATGCATTGTTCACTCTTTGTGCAAAGTGGACGGAACATCCGACGTTCCGCCATGCAACTCAAGCGGAGCCCGCCATGCTGACTGCCAAGCAGAAGGATCTGCTGCTGTTCATACATTCAAGGATGCAAGAGTCCGGCATCCCGCCCAGCTTTGATGAGATGAAAGTCGCGCTCAATCTCAAATCCAAATCGGGCATCCATCGCATGATCGTCGGGTTGGAGGAGCGGGGTTTTATCCGCCGGCTGCCCAACCGGGCGCGGGCGCTGGAAGTGGTGAAGTTGCCCGATTCAATGCCAGCTGCGTCCAGGAACAGCAAAGTTGCGAGCCCGCCAGCCGCCCCTCAGCCACTTCCTGCCGAGCGAAGTTTCACGCCCAGTGTCGTCGAAGGATCCTATGGCCGTGGCATAGCAACGCCCAAATCGACCAGTTATCGAGGCGCTGTCTCAGTGCCCGTGATGGGGCGGATCGCGGCCGGTGTTCCGATCGAAGCCATTCAGAACCACGAATATGATATTGAAGTGCCGCCCGACATGGTGCTTGGCGGCGAGCACTTCGCCCTCGAAGTGAAGGGCGATTCGATGATCAACGCCGGCATCCTCGAAAATGATGTGGTGATCATCCGCCGGGGCGAAACGGCTGGTAGCGGCGATATTGTGGTGGCGCTGGTTGAGGGCGAGGAGGCGACGCTGAAGCGGCTCCGGCGCAAGGGCGCGTCGATAGCGCTGGAAGCAGCCAACCCGGCGTATGAGACGCGCATATTCGGCCCCGACCAGATCAATGTTCAGGGCAAGCTGGTGGGTCTGATCCGGCGGTACTGACTGGTCGGGTTGGGTTGAACAGTTTGCGGTCTCCATGGGAGGGCGGCATCAGCCGTTGGCTGAGGATGCGGCCGGAGTAGTTGAGGCAGGCTCGGGGCTACTGCGTGCTGAACGTGCGGCCGGGATCGTTGCGGGATCAGAGCTGGGCGTGGACGGTGGCTTTTTGTGAGGTTTGTTTTTGTTTGCCGCCGGTTTGTGAGTCGATGGCGCATGGGCCGAAAATTTGTGGGTCAGCGACGGGCTGTATTTGTGGCCGCTATACCTGTGATCGCCAGTTTTGGAGGCACCGTGTTGCCAGCCCGGTGTCGCCAGATCTTCGATGGCACTTGAGCGGTCATAGAGCGTGGCCATTTGCGCCCAGGGCCGGTCGCCACGACCGGCCGCGACGTTGGCGAGTATGGGACCAGCCGCCGTCATCCGAATGGTGTGCGCTCCGCCGACCCTGAGGTCGCGGATATCGAGGACAAGCGCCGGTCCTTTGCATGGACCTGGCTGCCGGTATCGCAGGATGACAATCGCCGCGTTGGCGCAATCGTCCTGCAACGACGCCGGTCCATCCGAAATCGCCACCACCTTGCCATGAACGAGAGCCGTACACCCCAGAGTGTCGCAGCGGAACCCGTCGCCATTTTGAATGGCGTCCGCTCCCCGGCCATCAGCATCGGCCTCAAGCCATTGCGCCAGCTGGAATTTCGCTCCGGCGACCGGCATTGCCGATAGGCCGCCGCCCGGCAGCCGGATTGCCACCGGCGTGCCCTCACGGCCGATCAGAATATCTGGCGCATCGCTGCGCACGGCCAACAGCATCCCCGCCGCCACGCCCGCCAGCCCCAGCCAGCGCCAGCCAAACCGCCAAAGGCACAACCATGCGCCGCCTAACGTGATCGCGGCCAGTGCCGACACAGGCATCTGCGGCACCAGTACCACGGCCCCGGGCAATGCACTCACGCGTTCGGCAATCCACAGCATCGCGGCAACGCAACTATCGACTAGCACGAGTGGCCCGGCTTCCAGCCCGAACGGCATTGCCATCAGCACCAGTGCCACCAGCGGCATGATGATCAGATTGAAGAGCGGCTCGGCGAATACATTTGCGAGCACGCCATAAACCGGCAAGCGATGGAACGTAAACAGAGTATAGGGCGAGACCGCAATCGTCGCGATCATGGTCGCAGCCAGCGTCTCGCGCGGGATCGTCACGGCCAACCGTGCCGCCCGCTCCACCCAGGGCGGCCAGCTCACTGCTTTGCCGGCCTGCCGCCGCAGCTCAAGCTTGTGGCGCGCCGGAAGTTCGCCCGGCCGGTGCTGGTCGCGCGCCCACTCATAGGCCGCCATCAGCGCCACCACGGCCGAAAACGACATCTGGAAACTCGGGTCCATCATCGTTTCGGGCGCGGGCAGGAGCAAGCACAGCGCGGCGATGGCGAGGTTGCGCATTGACAATGCGGGACGGTCGAGGAGCACAGCCAGGAGGCCTATCGCGACCATCACATAGGCCCGGCTGGTGGCGCTGCCGCATCCCGAGATCAGCAGATAGAACGTCGCCCCAGCAAGCCCTACGCCGGTCGCCAGCTTCTTCACCGGCCATCGCAAAGCGACGCTCGGAAAGGCGGCCAGCAGCGATCGTGTAAGCGCAAACAGCGACCCCGCCATCAGGGTGATCTGGAGGCCGGAAATCGCCAGAATATGCGACAGCCCGCTATCGCGCAGCGCCTCGGTAATATCGCGCGGGATCGACTTCTGTTCGCCGGTGACGATGGCGTCGGTGATGATGCCGCTCTTGCCCGGCAGCGCAGTGGTGATGCGCAGGCTGATATCTTCGCGCATCCGCTCAACGAACGTCCGGCACTGGGTCCACCAGGGCATCGCTGACGGTTGCGGATCGGGCACCGGCCGCCCGATGGTGAAGCCAACGCCGCCCACACCGGCAAACCAGGCCTGGCGGGCAAAATCATAGCCGAACGGTTCGGACGGCTGCGGTGGCGGCTGCAGCATCGCCTTCACGATGAGTGCGTCGCCCGCCAGCACGCCGGTATTGCTGTAGCGCGAACTCACCCGCACGCGCAGCGGCGTTGCTTCCGCCGCCACGCCCTCGATGCTCGCGACACGGATGGTATAGCGCACGCCCTTCTCGGCCCGCCGCTCGACGAGCTCCACCCAGCCATGCACCACCTGCACGCGCTTGGAATAGCCGACGACCGGTCCGCGCATCCATTCGACGCGCGCTTTGGCGGCCGTGAAACCGATGGCCAAACTCAGCAGCGCGCCCGTGCAGGCGAGTGCCATCACGCCGTGCCGCAAAGCCATCCTGAGGCCGATGGCCGCCACCAAAGGGGCAAGCGCAAACAACCAGCCCGGCTCAAACGGCAGGCCGAAATAGACGCCGATTCCCACACCAGCGAACACCGGCACCCAAAGGAACCAGCGATTCTGCTCGGCATCAAGCAGCGCCAACACGCCGCTGAAGGTGAGCGTGCGCGTCGCATAGCGGCGCAATGCGATGGCCGGATTGACGCCGGAAACCCCCGCAAGCCACAACTCGGACCTGGCGCCCAGCACCCCCATGGCAGCCGGCCTTACTCCTCCTGCCGGCCTGTGCTAGAGGACGGCAACGCATTACTCACCTGACCTTTTACAACGGCCTTCGACATGACCGCTCAAATCGTCACCCGCTTCGCGCCCTCGCCAACCGGCTTCCTGCATATCGGCGGCGCGCGCACTGCCCTGTTCAACTGGCTTTACGCGCGCGGCCGGGGCGGCAAGTTCCTGCTCCGCATCGAGGATACCGATCGCGAGCGTTCGACGGAGCCCGCCGTCGCTGCGATCCTCGATGGGCTGCAATGGCTTGGGCTGACCTGGGACGATCTGCCTGTGTATCAATTTGCCCGGGCGCGCCGTCACCAGGAGATCGCCCAGTCGCTTTTGGCGTCGGGTCATGCTTACCGCTGCTATTGTACGCCTACGGAGCTTGACGCCATGCGCGAAGCCGCCAGGGCCCAAGGCCGGCCGCCTGTCTATGACGGTACCTGGCGCGACCGCGACTCCAAGCTCGCCCCCCCGGGCGTGAAGCCGTCGATCCGCTTCAAGTCGCCCCGCACAGGTGAGACGGTGATCGATGATCAGGTGCAGGGCCGCGTCATATTCAAGAACGAGAGCCTCGACGATCTGATCATTCTGCGCAGTGATGGCAATCCGACGTACAATCTGTCGGTGGTTGTCGATGATCACGATATGGGCATCACGCACATTATCCGTGGCGACGATCACCTGACCAATGCGGCCCGGCAATCGCAAATTTATGCGGCTATGGGCTGGACCCGGCCCGTCTTTGCGCATGTGCCGCTGATCCACGGGCCTGACGGCGCCAAACTGTCCAAGCGGCATGGCGCGCTCGGCGTCGATGCCTATAGAGACATGGGTTATCTGCCTGTGGCCCTGCGCAATTATCTGATCCGGCTCGGTTGGTCGCATGGCGATGACGAATTTATTTCGGCTGAACAAATGCTCAAATGGTTCGATCTGCCTGCCATCGGCCGCAGTCCGGCGCGCTTCGATTTTCTGAAGCTCGCCAATGTCAACGGCTATTACATGCGCGTGGCGCCGGACACGGATCTGATCGCGGCGTTGCGCGAGATGCTGCCGAATTCGGCCGATCACGCGGATCTCGCAAGCCGCATGACGGACGCCGATTGGACGCGGCTGCTTGGAGCGATGCCGGGACTGAAGGAGCGCGCCAAAACGCTGGTGGAGCTGATGGCAAGCGCTGGCTACCTGTTCGCGGTGCGGCCACTAGCGATGGAACCGGAAGCGCAGAAATTGCTTGGGCCTGATGGAAAAGCTGCCCTGCAAGGCGCGCTCAACGTTCTGGAGGTTGCCACAGTCTGGCAGGCACCGGCTTTGGAGGCCGCCATGAAAACCCATGCAGAAGCGGCCGGATTGAAGCTTGGCAAGCTCGCCCAGCCCTTGCGGGCGGCACTGACAGGCCGGGCCACCTCGCCCGGCATCTTCGATGTGCTAGTGAGCCTTGGCCGCGACGAAGCACTGGCGCGGATTCGCGATCAGGCGGTTTGATCGCGCGCTCAGACGCAGACCTTCAGCAGTGAAATCCAGTGCGTGCCAGCCGGGCAGCGGTGCCGGTTACGCTCGCACTTGAAATAGTAAAAGCTGTAATGCCAGCCATTGCCGCAGAGCAGGCCCCGGACCGGGATGAGGCTGAGTTCGCTTGGCCCGGCCGGTGCCGGAAGCGTGACGGCATTGGCAGAACCCATCATTGAGCAGAGCATCAGGTTGATGACAAAGGATTGGGTCAATCGCAGCATCGCAACCTCCGTGGATGGGTTGGGCGTTCATTGCCTATTGGCGGATCGATTCGCTAGGTGAGGCCTTTAGGATGTCTCTGTTTGGTGCGTCGTCTTCCAGCGCTCGCGCCACGCGATGACGGCGACAAACACGGCCAGCAGAAATGCGACGGAGTAGGGGAAGCCGTCTGGCCCGAAGGCCTGCATGGTCCAGCCCGTGAGCAGGGCCCCAACCAGCGCACCGGCGCCCCACATGCTGGCAATCGCGGCGGTTCCGGTCACCAGATCGCGGCCGGTGAAACGTTCGCCAACTTCCGATAGCGCCACTGTGTACATGCCGGACGATGAAGTTCCGATGATCATCAGTATAACCCATTGCATGGGCGTCCCCATCACGGACGGGAGCAGCGCTGTGAACACGGCCGTAACCACCACGCAGCCGGTCATCACCACGCGCTTGGACAGATGATCGGCTAGCCAGCCGATGGGAAATTGCAGCGCCACATTACCCAGCACAAGGATCGTCAGCGTCAATGCTGCCGTCTGCTGATCAAGCCCTTTGCGCAGCGCATACAGTGGCAGGAAGCCAAGGCAGGCGGCGTCAAACAACGCAAACATTGCCACGGAGAGCAGGAGTACGGGCGCGCGGACAAAGAAGGAAAACACTGAACTCGCAGACGCTCCGTGTTCATTGTCTGAGTATTCCGGCTCTTTGACTGAGAGCACCGGCACCGTGGCCGCCGCCAGCACCACCGCACCAATCGCAAATGGCAGAATGCCAGCGATGCCGGTGACCGCGATCAGCGCCGGGCCTAGCCCGAAACTGGCAGCGAGGATGCTCGAATAGACGGCCACCACCCGTGAGCGGTACTCGCCATCCGCCGACTGGATGATCCAGGCCTCGCTGATGGAGAACAGCGTGGACACGGCGATTCCCTGAACGATCCGGAGAATAAACCAGCCCCAGAAAATAGGCGTTAACGGATAGATGAGGACAATCACCGCTGCGAGCAAGGCCGCAATCACCAGCACCCGTTTGGCGCCGAAGCGCAAGGCCAACGGCGGCACGATGACGCCCGAAAGGAGGATGCCGACCGGCTGCATCGCCGTGTTGAGACCGATCCATTGCGAACTGACGCCGGCCCGTTCCATGAGGAGCGCCAGCAGCGGAAACATTTCACCCAGTGCGAAACCGAACACGGTAACGCAGGCAACAGCCGCCAGCAGATTGCGCCAGCGGATGCGCTCGGCCTCGACGGCGATGCGGACCTCGTCTGATTGTCCCGCCACGGATCAAGCCTTCGCAACCGGCCGGGCGGGCAGCGGCACATAACCCTTCAAAGCTTCGATACGCTTGAACCAGGCGGTGATTGCAGGGTAGGCGTCGTGTGTCATGCCGCCCATCGAGACGAGAGACGCATAAGGATAGCAGGCCACATCGGCGATGGTGGAATGAGAAGTTACCAGCCAGTTGCGGCCGGTGAGGCTGGCCTCCAGGACGCTCAGCACACCGCTGGCTTTCTCCTGCGCCTCGGCGAGGTTGCCCGGCCGGAGGCCAAGCCCGATGGCGCGAACTGCTGCGAGGGTATTGAGAATTTCGTTGTTGGCGTAGGCGAGC
Source organism: Hyphomicrobiaceae bacterium (assembly GCA_025359185.1). Classification (GTDB taxonomy): domain Bacteria; phylum Pseudomonadota; class Alphaproteobacteria; order Rhizobiales; family Hyphomicrobiaceae; genus JANYHF01. Next base: position 79,281 of record JANYHF010000025.1, read on the forward strand.
CACTGCTGCACCTCGGCCATGCCGGCAGGGGAGGCCGGATACCACGTACGCGCCGCGTCATATTTGGCGGCAAGATAGACCAGCACCGCATTGCTGTCGCGTATGATCGTGCCCGCATCATCCAGCACGGGAACATGGTGCAAGGGATTGATGGCGAGGAACCAGGGTTCCATCTGCTCCTTCTTGGAGAGATCGACCGTGTGCTTCTTGTATTCCACGCCGAGCAGGCCAAACAGCAATCGCGCCTTGTAGCAATTGCCGCTGCGTTCCATGTCGTAAAGGGTGATCATCGGGTGCTCCTTGCGGGTTGTTCGAGGTATTCCAGTGATGCTTCAGCGTGATTGCGCGTAAACTTGGGTAGTTTGCGCCGATTGAGCGTACTTTGCCCAGGGTTAACGGCACTTGCAGCTGCAACGGCGCTAACTCACCCCACCTTAAGGTGCAACGGCGAACGCGACAGGCTCTCATTGCCCGTCGCGTTAACCAGATAGGTCTGCGCTGGCGTCACAGCCACGCCGGCCTCGTTGTCGAAAATGATCATGTGCATGAAGAACACCATGCCCGGCTCCAGCACCACGGGATTGCCTGTATACAGCATTGGCCAGTCCATCCAGTTCGGCGCAAAGGTTGTGCCCAGACTATAGCCGCAGGCATTCATCCGGCAGTCTGTCATACCAGCCGCATCGCACACCCTGGCATAGGCATCGAACACGCTGCCCACCGTCTGGCCCGGCCGCAACTGCTCTTCACACGCATTAAGAGCCTCCAGTGCCACCTCCTGCATCTCCACCTGCCGGGCGGGCGGCTTGCCGACGACCAGTGTACGCATCATCGCAGAGTGGTAGTGACGGAACGTGCCCGCCCACTCCAGCGTCAACTGATCGTTCGCCGCCAGATGCCGCCGTCCGGAGGAATACCGGCACAGCAACGCCACGGGCCCAGAGCCGACGATGAACTCGTTGGCGGGCTCATCTCCGTCGCCGCGTAAAATGGCCGAATGCATCGCCGCCGAAATATCGCCGTCGAAGCCGCCGGGCTTCACGAGCGCCACCGCCGCATCATAGGCGTCGTCGGCCAGCGCGGCCGCACGGCGCACATAGGCGATCTCGGCCGCACTCTTGACGACGCGCAGCCGCGAGACCAGCATCGAGGCATCCGTCAGGGTGCAGAACCCGTCCAGCGCCGCTTCCAGCCGCTTGCCGTTCGCCGCCGTCAATCCGTAGGCATCATATTCGACACCAAGCCGCTTGCCCTTGCAACCATGCGCCTCAAGAAGCGCCCGCAGCTCCAGCGCCGGATTCGCGCCGTCACGGTCGCGCCAGATGCGGATATCCTCAATATCTGACGTCAATTGTGCCTGCCGCAGGTCGGGCGCCCGTGTCAGCAACGTACGTATTGATCCGTCGGCCGATACATACAGGCACTGGAAAAACACGAAGCCAAAGGTATCATAACCCGTCAGGTAGTACATGCTCTCCTGGCGGAACATGAGCAGGCCATCGACGCCGTCACGCTGCATGGCGTCGCAGGCGCGGCGGCGGCGGGCGGCAAGTTCGGTGGCGGTGAAATGGATGGGCATGGCTGGGCTCCGGCGACGATTGCCGCTAGCAACGCTGGAAGTGCGGCGGCTGTCAAATCTGTAGTGGCACGCGCCGTCTTTGTGACCTCATCTTGAGGAACGCCATTTTCGGCGCGTTCGCGGGCTGGATCGATATTGCGGCGGCGCTTGGCGCAACGGCGGCGCGGGTGATCGCGGGCAAGCAGCTGCCGGCACCGGAGGCTTTGCGCGGTCGGTCGTGGGGCCGCAGCGGCTTGGCAGGCAGGGAAACGCGGCGAGCGCCGTCGCTGGCGACGTGGGCTTCCTCGCCGACATGGGAAATTGGGAGGGTGCGGACAAATACGAAAAGCTCGCCGCTGTGTTCGGCCGCGCCGAGCGCTGCCACACCAAAGCACACCTTGTCGCCGGGCTGGCGATGGACCGCGAGGACTACGTCCACTGCCTGGAAGCGGAGAACGAAGGCGGGTATTCTGGTCCGCATACGCTTGTTTACGAAGGTGACGACAACGAGTGGGCCGGCATCGACTCGGCTCGATGGGTCCAGGGCATGAGACCCAGGATGACAGCCCAAGTGTGATCGAAACGACACGCTCTCCCGCAGCGCAGCAAATCGTGCATAATGCGGACAGCCGCCGCCCGCCCCGCCACGGAGCCCCCATGTCCGCCACAACCGCCGCCCCCGCCCGCCGCACCACGGCGCCTGCCATCACCGCCCGCAAGGGCGGCGACCCCATCGTCTCTCTCACTGCCTACCACGCCCACACCGCCCGCATCGCCGACCCCTATGTGGATTTCCTACTGGTCGGCGACAGCCTTGGCATGGTGATGCATGGCTACGAATCTACCATCCCGGTGCCGCTGGACCTTATGATCATGCATGGGCGGGCGGTCATGCGGGGCTCGCAGAAGGCCCTCATCGTGGTGGATATGCCCTTCGGCACCTATGAGGAGAGCCCCGGCGTCGCCTTTCGCAACGCGGCGCGGGTGATGAAGGAGACCGACTGTGGGGCCATCAAGCTCGAAGGCGGGCGGCGGATGGCGGAAACCATCCGATTCCTCACCGAGCGCGGCGTGCCGGTGATGGCGCATATCGGCCTGACGCCGCAGTCGATCCATGTGCTCGGGGGGTATAAAACGCAAGGCAAGACACTCGATGCCTGGGCGGCAATCGAGGAAGATGCAAAAATCGTCACCGAGGCGGGGGCGTTCGCGGTGGTGCTGGAAGCGATGGCCGAGCCGTTGGCGGCCAAGATCACCCGCGATATCGCCATCCCGACCATCGGCATCGGGGCGTCGGCGCGGTGCGATGGGCAGATCCTGGTCATGGAGGACATGCTCGGCCTGTCGCCCAGGGTGCCGAAGTTCGTGAAAGAGTTCGGCAAGGTGGCCGAGGCCATCGAGGGCGCGATCAAGGCTTACGCCGGGGAGGTGAAGGCGCGGTCATTTCCGGAAGCTGCCAACACCTATGCGCTCGCTGAGCCCGATGGCCCCAGCAAAGCCGCGAAAAAGCCAAAGAGTCCGGGTGCTTGATGCGGCGACGGCAACCGTATTCCCGTTTTCTTTGCACCGGCTCCGCACACGCGCTATCACCGTCCTTGAAGCCATTGAGTCCGGTCCGCAAAAGGCGTTTTACGAATGTCCAATACCGATGTCGTCCGCGAGGTGGATGAAGAGCTGCGCCGCGAGCAGTATGAGAAGCTGTGGAACGAGTACCGCAGCTGGATTTTGACGGCGGCCGCAGTCGTGATCGCCGTGGTCGCAGGCTACAAGGGTTATCAAGGCTATCAGGCGCGCCAGGCCGCTACGGCAGGCGCGCAGTTCGACGCTGCGGCAACGCTGTTGCGCGACGGCAAGAAGGATGAGGCGATGAAGGCCTACGAGGCCATCGCTGCCAATGGCGCGGGCGCTTATGCGGGGCTTGCCGGGCTGCGGCTGGCGGCGATGACTGGCGAGGCTGGCAAAACCGATGACGCGCTCGCCCGCTATGAGGCCCTGGGCAAATCCTCGTCGATGGACGACACCTTGCGCGGGTTCGCGCAGATCCAGGCCGCGCAGTTGCGCCTCGACAAGGCCGATTTCGCTGAAATGCAGACCCGGCTGACAGATCTCTCCAGGCCCGAAGGCGCGTGGCGGCAGTCGGCGCGCCAGCTGTTGGGCCTCAGCGCCTACAAAGCTGGCAAGCTGACGGAGGCCAGGGATTATTTCTCAGCCATGCTCGGCGATAAGCTCGGCCGCGGGCCGTCCTCGCAGGTGGCCGAGATGATGAGTGAGTTGATCCTGGCAGCGACGGCAACGCCGGTGGTGGTTCCCTCTGCAACTCCGGCCGCCACGCCCGCCGTGACGACCAAAACCAATTAAGGACTGCCCTGCATGGCCCGCATGACCCGAACGCTCGCAATCCTCGCCGTCGGTGTTGCAGTTGCGTCGGGCGTGCAGGGTTGCGCGTCGTCCCTCGACGAAGATTCATCATCGAGCTTCGCGCTGCCCAAACTGGTAGATCTGAACCCGTTCCAGATCAGCAAAGCGCCGCTGCCGGGCAAGCGTATTGCCGTGCTGACCTCCGAGGACACGCTCAACACGCGCATGGAGGAGACGACCGGCGCGATCGCGATTCCACCGCCGCAGCAGCTGTCCGAGTGGGCGACACCGGGCGGGATGCCGAGTAATGCCCCTGGGCATCTGGCGCTAAACGGGTCATTGCGTACGCTGTGGACAGCCGAGGCAGGCACAGGCTCCAGTTCGGTCGCCAAGCTGACGGCGAGCCCGATTGTGCATCAGGGCCGCGTTTATGTTTTTGACGCTGCTTCGCACGTTGCGGCGTTTTCGGCGTCGGGCGGGTCACGCGCCTGGAGTGTGAAGGTGTCGCCCGACGGCGAAAGCGAAACCAAAGCCTTTGGCGGCGGCATCGCGGCCGAGGGCGGGCGCGTGTTTGCGGTGACCGGCTTTGGCACGGCGGTGGCGTTGGATGCGGCGACGGGCGCACGGCTTTGGGAAAAGAAGCTCGGCGCACCGTTCCACTCGGCCCCCACCGTCACCGATGGCCGCATGTTTGCGACCAACACCGATGGCCAGGTTGTTTGCCTCGCGGTCGCCGACGGCACCGTGCTCTGGACCTATCACGGCGTGCCGCAATCGTCGGCCGCGCTGCTCTCCAATACGCGGCCCGCTGTCAGCGGTGACGCTGTGGTCGTGCCGTTCACCTCAGGCGATCTGGTGTCGCTGAAAACCGATAGCGGCCAGCCGGTCTGGTCTGATACGCTGAACGGCGCCCGCGCCAGTGCGTCCATTGCCTCGCTGAGCGACCCTGCGAGCCCCGTCGCCACTGGGGGCAGCGTCTACGCCGTCAGCCGCTCCGGCCGTATGATTTCCACCAATGAGGACACGGGTGTGCGCGCCTGGTCAATGAACGTCGCCAGTGTGCAGACACCCTGGGTAGCAGGCGACGCGGTCTATGTGGTGGATATCACCGGCCGGCTGTTGGCGCTGAAAAGGACCAATGGCGAAATCCGCTGGGCGGTGAAGCTGCCGGGTGAGGCCAAAGTCTGGAGCGGCCCGGTGCTGGCTGGCAGTAAACTCTGGGTGACGTCGTCAAAGGGTAAGCTGGTGGGTGTCGATCCTACGACCGGCAAGCCCGTCGCTGAACGCGATCTTGGCGCGCCGCTGTACCTCGCCCCCGTCGTCGCCGATGGCCGCATGTATGTGCTCACCGACCGCGCGAGTCTGGTGGCGATAGAGTAGCCTCGTTCAGCCGCCGCTGAAATGGCTTATCAGCACCGCCAGCGCGTCCGGGCGCAGCAGCAAGGTCAGCACGATGCCTGCGAGCGCCCCGCCGAGATGCGCCTCGTGGGCAATGCCATCGCGCGCATCGTCGCGAACTTGAAACGATGAGTAGCCTATATAGAACACCGCATAGATGAAGGCCGGGATGCCGATCGGCAGTGGGAAGATCGTGATCTTCGAGAACGGCTGGAACACGCAAAACGACAGCAGCACGCCGCAGATCGCGCCCGACGCGCCAAGTGACGAATATCCGCGCTGCCAGCGTTTCAGCACTAGCGTCAGCCCATTGGCGGCCAATTCGCTGCCGAAATAGAGGATGAGGAACGGGATCAGCCCCATGTAGCTTTCGACGACGGGTCCGAAGACATACAACGTGTACATATTGAATAGGAGATGGATCGGGTCGCCATGCACGAAACCCGAGGTGATCAGCCGGTAGTATTCCCTGCGGCTGAGCACCCGCCCGACATCGAGGTCGAACTGGTTGTTGAGATTGCGGTCAACCGTGAAAGCGTAACCGCTGACCAGGATATTGACGATCAACAGCGCATAGGTCGCTGGCGCTTCGAGCATCTGCGCGGTGTCCATTGGTGTCGTCCCCTGTCCAAGCCCACAAGCCAACTACCGCCCCGCCTTCGTCCCGTCCACTGCAAAGCAAAGATGCAAGAGCACGCGCTGCCATGACGACGACGGAATCGAACGTTTGCGCACGCCATTCCGCTTGACTTCGGCCCCGTTCGGGCCTTCGCCTCGCGGCCATGAACTACCGCCACATTTATCATGCCGGAAACTTCGCCGATGTGCTCAAGCACGCCGTGCTGGCGCTCATTATTGAGTACATGAAGCAAAAGGACGCGCCGTTCCGTGTCATCGATACCCATGCAGGCGTCGGGCGCTATGATTTGCTCTCGGTGCAGGCGGGTAAGACCAACGAATGGCAGGGCGGTATCGGCCGCATCCTCGGGCCGGATGCGCCGCCGTTGCCGCCGGACATCGCGGCGCTACTTGCGCCCTACCTCGCCATCGTGCGCGAATTCAACGCCGGCAATACGCTCACCGCCTATCCAGGATCGCCCGAACTCGCGCGCCGCCTGCTGCGCCCCACGGATGCGTTGATCGTCAATGAGTTGCACCCGGATGATCATGCCGAGCTGCTGGACCTGTTCATGCGTGCTGCGCAAGTCAAGGTGCTGCAACTCGATGCCTGGGTGGCGGTGAAGGCACTCCTGCCGCCCAAAGAGCGCCGCGGCCTGGTGTTGATCGATCCGCCCTATGAGGAAACGGGTGAACTCGCCCGGCTGGCTCGCGGCCTCACCCAAGCGCTGACCCGGTTTGCGACGGGAACTTTCGTGCTGTGGTATCCGGTGAAAGACATGCCGCCCGTCGAAGAGTTTCACGTCTCGCTCAAAAACCTCGGGCTCGCCAGGTCGCTGCGGATTGAGCTCTACACCCGCGCGCCGGACATGGCCGAACGCCTCAACGGCTGCGGCTTGCTGGTGATCAATCCTCCGTGGACGCTGCAAGATCAGATGCAGACGCTGCTGCCGTTCCTGTCCAGACGCCTCGCCAACGGACCTGGCGGCGGTTGGCTGGTTTATCGGTCGATCCCCCTACATGCTCCCCGGCCATCATGAAAAGGCACCGAAGATTTCTGTTCATAACCCGCGTCTTCGTTTGACGGGCTAAGGGTAAGCACCAGATGCTCCGGCCGTCCTCATCAGTGTGTGCGGAGCGGGAGCTTTGAACCATGTTCAGTCGTAAGGCCGGTAAGGTCACCAACATCGACGACGACAAACCCCGTATATTCGAAAAGTCGCTCACCACCGCCATCAAGGACGCGGTGCCCGCTTACGGCTCAGCCGTTATTCCTGATGCGCCGGATGACGGCACCGAAGGCGAAGTGATCATCGGCCGGGGCACGCGCGTGTTCGGCTCCATCGCCGATTGCCGCCAGCTCAATGTGTATGGCGTGCTGGAGGCCGATGTGGTCGCCGAAGTCGTCGTGGTGCGCGTCGGTGGCGGCATCAAGGGCAAGGTGGAAGCTCAGAACGCCGAGATCCACGGCACCATCGAGGGCAGCCTCGTCGTGCACGAGCACCTCGACATTCGCGAAACGGCGAATGTGCTTGGCGATCTGGTCTATCAGACGCTTTCGGTGGCTCGCGGCGCCACGGTGCTGGGCAGCATTCAGGCGCAGCAGGAAAAGCCGGTGGTTGATCCCACGGTACAGATGATCGCGGCCAGTTCGGGCCGCAACGGCGCCGCCAACGGCTACCACGGCGAAATGGACATCACCCTTCCGAGCAGCTCGAATTAGTCGCGCGTTGCGGGCACGGCGGCGTCACGCCTTGCCCATCGCATCCCACCGTTTCTGCATCTCGTCTGGCAGCACCTCTTCGGTCTTCTCACTGATGAACCAGCTGTAGCCGAACGGATCGGCCAACATGCCCTGGCGGCAGCCGTGGAACTGCTGCTCCAGCTTGCGCAGTTGGGTGGCCCCACTTTTCAGTGCTGCGGCGAATACGGCTTCGGCGTCCGCCACGTCCAGGTGCAGCTTCACCGGCGTGCCTCCTACGCTGTCAGGCGCGACGGCGCCAAAATCCGGATACTCGTCCGAAAGCATCAGCAGCCCATTGCCGATGCGCAGCTCCGCATGGCCGATCTTGCCGCTGGCGGGATCGACAAGCCGGAACAGCTCCTTGGCACTGAACGCCTTCTTGTAGAACGCTGTGGCCGCGTTGGCGTCGCGCACGGCGATGTACGGTATCAGCCCGCCAGCGCCAGCGGCGGCGTGAGGCACTTTGGTCATTGCCATCTCCTGGCTTTCATATTAAATTACGTTACGCATCGTAACATAATAGAAACCATGCCACCTGTCAATCCTCAGCCAAAGCTACGCGGCCGTCCACGCAACACCTTGGCGCGGGAGGCGATGCTGAGGGCGGCCGCCCAACTCATCGAACAGGGCGGTATCGGCGCCGTCACCATGGAGGCCGTGGCGCTGCGTGCTGGCGTCGGCAAACCCACGGTGTACCGGAATTGGCCCAACCGCGAGGCGCTGGCCATGGCGGCTCTGCTGGCCACGGCGGATTTGAACACCACGGTGCGTCAAACCGTTTCGGCGCTGGACGATCTCAGGCGGCAGCTGCGCAAGGTCGCGCGCGTCTTCACATCGCCGCAGGGCCGCAACGCTGCATTGATGGCAGCCTCTGCTGACAGCGACAGCGAACTTTCGAAGGCCTTCCGCAATCAGGTGATGCAGGCCAGCCGCGAAGAGGGCCGCGCCTTGCTGGTACGGGCGACGGCCGAGGGCGAAATCCGGCCAGGATTTCTGATCGAAGTCGTCCTCGACATGATCTATGGGCCGGTGTTCTACCGGCTGATGATGGGGCACGCGCCAGTGGGCGAACAGTTCACAGCTGAATTGCTGGAGCAGGTGCTCCGCGGGCTGCGCGATTGAGCGCGGTCTCAAAAGCAATTGGGCAGCTGGCTGAGGATTCGGGCGAGATAGAGGATCTCGCCGTTGCGCGCCCAGAGTACCATGGCAGCCAGGGTGAGAACCACAAACCCAGCTGCGCCTGCATAGGCGAGCCGAATTTCGCGTTTTGACAAACTCCTGCGGTCATCCGCCACTGATCAGCTCCTTCAGCCGCGACAATGCCGCCGCCGATGTCTCACCGAAGCCGATCACCGTCTTGAAGTCACCGCTGGCCGTCATCAGGTAGATCGCGGCGGTGTGGTCCATACCGTAGTCGGCACCCTTCTCATCGTTCCTTTTGGCGTAAACTCGGTAGGCGATGAGCGTCTTGGCAATATCCGCTTCGCTGCCAGTGAGGGCGAGGATGCGCGGATCAAACGCCTTCATATAGTCGGCCATCGCCGCCACCGTGTCGCGGGCAGGATCAACGGTAACGAACACCAGCCGCAGCTGGCTTGCGTCAGGCCCGAGCGCTTGCAGCCAGCCGGTCATATCCGAGAGCGTGGTCGGGCAAACGTCAGGGCAATGGGTATAGCCGAAGAAGATGGCGTAGGGTTTGCCCGCGAGATCAGCGTCGGTGACGCGCTTGCCGGTGACATCCAGCAACGAAAACGGCCCGCCGACAGCGCGCTCCTGCGTGAGCAAGCCCGGCGCGAGGCCCAGCAAAGATGGCGCAAACCGCCACAAGCCCGCCAGCGCCGCGAGCACAAGCAACGCCAACCAGAGGCGGCTGAAGCGCGGGCGGGGGACGTAGTGCTCGGGCTGTGTATTGGGTTCGCCGCTCATTGCGAGACATCCTTTTCGCGTTATCCTTATCCTATCACTGTTTGGCCGGAATCCGCCGCACCTATGTCGCGGACAGGACGTCGCAACTGGACGGTTCGCGGCACTTTGTTGGCGCGACCTACGACACCTCCACGCCAGCCAAACGGACCCCACCCCATGTACGCAGTCCGCCGTTTCGCTGTGCGCCACTCGCGGTTCGTTGAGCGCTTTTATCAGAGCTTCGAACGCGTGATCATATCGCTTGATCCTATCTTCCGGCGCATCGGCTATGGGCGGCTGGAAAAGCCGGTGGCGTTCACCGAGAAGGTGGTGAAGGGCTTCCTGTTCGACTGCAAAATGTGCGGGCAATGCGTGCTGTCCTCGACTGGCATGTCGTGCCCGATGAATTGCCCCAAGACCCTGCGCAATGGCCCCTGCGGCGGAGTGCGCGAGGGTGGGTTCTGCGAGGTGAAGCCGGAAATGCGTTGCGTCTGGGTCGATGCGTGGGATGGGGCGAGCCGCATGAACGAGGGGGCTGAGCGCATTAAGATCGTCCAGCCGCCGGTCGATAGGGCGCTGGAGGGCTCGTCGGCCTGGCTGCGGGTGGCACGCGAGAAGGCCGAAGCTCATTCATCCGTTCCTGCCAACACCGGCAAACAAACCATCGCCGACGCCTTCAAACGCGCCCGCGAGTTCGAGCCTGCCTCCGCGCCGCTGGCCAGCGAACCCAAGACCGCCAGCACGACGCCGGAACGTTTGAAATGACACTAAACGGATTTTCAAGTTGCTTTGGGATGACACGCCCCACCCCATCCTGTCCTTCCCCCCTTGCAGGGGAGGGATAGGGTTGGGGGTGCCAGTTCGGTTAAGCCAATGGACCACCCGATGACCCCCCTCCAAACGCCCGAACCGTATGACCCGGTCCTGCATCCGCCCTTGCAGCCGCTGCCCGGCCACAAATCCGGTTCCATCCTCGAGCGGGCGCTGCGGCGCGGCTGGTTCGCCATCACGGCTGAGCTCAACCCGCCCGACAGCGCCGATCCGCGCGACGTGCTGAAGGCCGCCGAGCCGCTGAAGGCCGTCGCCGACGCCATCAATGCAACCGATGCCTCGGGCGCCAACTGCCATATGTCGTCAATGGGCATCTGCTCCATCCTGTCGCGCGCCGGTATGGGCATTGTGTTGCAGATTTCCTGCCGCGACCGCAACCGCATCGCCATCCAGGGCGACGTGCTGGGCGCGGCGGCCATGGGCGTCGGCAACATCCTGTGCCTGACCGGCGATGGCGTCGGCGTGGGCGATCAGCCGGGTGCCAAGCCTGTGTTCGATTTCGATTGCATGAGTTTGCTGCGTACCCTGAAGACCATGCGCGACGAGGGCCAGTTCCTGTCCGGCCGCAAACTCTCGACGCCGCCGGACATCTTCCTGGGTGCAGCCGAGAACCCATGCATTCCTCCGTATGAGTATCGTGCCGCCCGCCTGGAGAAGAAAGTGCGCGCGGGCGCCGATTTCATCCAGACCAATTACATTTTTGACGTCGAGCGCTTCCGCACGTTTATGAATCAGGTACGGGACATGGGCCTCGACAAAAAGGTGTTCATTCTGGCGGGTGTCGGCCCGCTGGCATCTGCGAAAACCGCCCGCTGGATGCGAGCCAACGTGCCGGGCATCCATATCCCCGACACTATCATCGACCGGCTGGAGCGCGCCGCCAAACCTGCCGAGGAAGGCAAGAAGCTCTGCATCGATATCATCGGCCAGGTGCGCGAGATCGAAGGCGTGGCGGGCGTGCACATCATGGCCTACCGCCGCGAGCATTTGGTGGGCGAAATCATCGAAGAGAGCGGCATCCTGAAGGAACGGCTGGCGGCCAAGGGAGCCCCTAACCCAACGCCGTCAGCCTGAGGAGCGAGCTTTGGCAAGCGTCTCGGATGAAGGCGCCGCCGCGGCGAGATACGTCGAAGATCTCGGCATGGGCTGATCAAGCGCTCGCGGTCGCGGTGCGAAGACAAGCACTAGATCGATCTCAGTCGATCACTGCCCAGCCGAACGCGAGCAGCGGCGCGGCCTTGTTGGCGAACTTGGCCAGCGTCTCAATCAGCGCCGCGCTTTTGATTTCGGCAGCGGAAAGGTCCTGTTTCACGTACCAGGATTTCAGCTTCAGCGTTCCGGCCAGTCCCGGCGGGGCGGTCTCGAACCCCTTTGGCAGCCGCGTGATCGCATCCGTGGTCTCAAGCAGCCAACCCCGCGCGCCTCAATGCCGCCTCGACCTTGGCCCAGGCATTGGGGTCCTCGACCACCGCGCGGCGCAGCTTCGCGAGCACGGGCGGTTCGGGCATGTAGAAGCCTGCCACCACCATCGATCCCGCGGGGTCGATATGGACGTAGAGCGAGCCGGGCGCCATCTTCTCGCCATTGCGGCTGAGCACCGCCCCGGCATGAGTCTTGTACGGAGATTTGTCCTTCGAAAACCGCACATCGCGATGAATGCGGAACATCGACTTCTTCGGATCGGCGCCCAGCGGCAGCTTGGCCTTGGCCAGGCGCGGAGCCAGCGTGGCCGCCAGCGAGATCAGCGGATCGCGGACGGCGGTTTCGTAGCGGGCCTTGTTGGCGTTGAACCACGCGCGCTCGTTGTTGGCTGAGAGCTCGCGCAAGAAGGCGAGCGCGTCCGGCGGGAAACCGATGAATGGCGGGGGCGGGAAGGGTTCGGCGAGGCTGGGCATGGGGGCTCGCAGGGGAGTGCAATTTCAGAACGCGTCTGTTCTTGCCAGAAGCGCATGGGCGACGCCAGCCAATGGGGTCAGACCCCTTTTTTGGTAGCGGCGCGAACGGTGCTTGCATCATGGGGTCTGACCCCATTGGTCTTGCTCCAGCGGTGCGCAATACCCGCTACTTCAGGAAGACGACCGCTTCCACCTCGAAGAGCATGGGGTCAATTGCAAGCTCGGGAACGGGAACTAGAGTCTGCGCCGGCAGCGCCTTGCCGAACATGTCCGTGACGGCCTTGGTCAGCACTTCGAGCTTGGTCATATCGTGGTCGACCACGAAGACCGTGAGCTTGGCGACTTGATCGGGCCGGGCGCCGAGCGCATCGAGAGCCTTGCGCAAATTTGCGTAGGCCTGCTTCACTTGGACGGCGAAGTCGGGCGACAAGGCCCCGGCGCCATCTTGGCCGCCCTGCCCCGAGACATAGGCCACGCGCGCGTCGCGCGGCGCGATCACCGCTGTGCTGTAGCCATTTGTCGATGGGTCAAAGAGGCTTTGCGGATTGACGATGGTTAGCTTGTCCGCATTTTCGCCAGCTGCGGCTGCGGTCGGGAACGCGATGGACATGACGATTAATCCTCCAATAACGACCAAAGTCTTCAAGTTTGGCAAGCCAGTCTCCTTGCAGTGTCCGGCTACCGGCGAACCGCGACGGGTGCGACTTGTTCACCGGTGTCGCGGTCAGTGCGAATTGAATACGGTGACCCTGCTGCCAGCATGCTGTCAGCAGTGATCGTATAGGGGGAGGGCATGCGCCGCGCGGACCGCCTATTTCAGATCATCCAGGTGCTGCGGCGCACGTCCAAGCCATTGACGGCCGACGCCATCGCCGCCGAGCTGGAGACCTCGAAGCGCACCGTCTACCGCGACATCGCCACGCTTATTGGGCAGCGCGTGCCCATTCGGGGTGAGGCCGGCATCGGCTATGTGCTGGACGGCGGCTTCGACATGCCGCCGCTGATGCTCACCGCCGACGAGGTCGAGGCGGCCGTGCTTGGCGCGCAGTGGGTCGCCAGCGCGGGCGATCCGGCGCTGGCTCGCGCCGCCCAGGATCTCATCGCCAAGATTGCCGCGACAGTTCCGGCGCGACTGCGCATCTTCGTCGCCGAATCCGCGGTCACCACGCCCCAGGCCTGCGGTCCTAAGGTGGACACCATCGACGTCGCGCGTCTTAGGGCCTGGTGCAAGGCCGGGCGCAAGCTCGTCCTTGGCTATCGCGACGAAAACGACCGGGTGACGGAGCGCACGGTCTGGCCGTTCCTGGTCGGCTACCGCGAGGCCAGCCGGGTCTTCGTTGCCTGGTGCGAACTGCGCGAAGACTTCCGCACCTTCCGGGCCGATCGCGTGGTCACGGCGCAGTTTCTCGACGAGCGATATGCGGTCAGACCCAGCGCGCTGCGGGCCAATTGGCATGCGGCTAGCGAAGGCCGCGTATGACCGGCGGCAGGGGCAGCACACCGTGGCTGCGGCGGCCGCCGTCACCGACCCCGCTCTCTCGGCAGCGGCAGGCGCGAGGGCCAATGGGGTCAGACCCCTTTGGCGCAGCGGCACCACCATCGAGCGCGATACGACAGCGACCATCGCCGATGGCACCGGCGTCCGTATTCCCGTCCCCGAAACTGTCGACGATCTGCACGGGATTGTCGACGATGTGGAGGGGAGGGGCATGCCAAGGCATATGTGCCGTGTCAGGCCGCGCTCGCCCCCCTTGCCGCTCTGCCTAGCCCCAGCGCCTGGCAGGCCGCTTCCGGCATCTCGGCGTCGTTCAGCGTGAACAGGTGGATATGCGGCGCCCCACCGGCGATCAGGCCTTCGATCTGGCGGTTGAACACGTCCTGGCCAATCTTGCGGTTTTCCTCCTGGCTGGTTACGCCCGCGAACCGCTCATGCAGCCATTGCGGCACGTTTGCGCCACAGCGGGCCGCAAAGCCCTTCATCTTCTCGAAGTCCATCACTGGCAGCACGCCGGGCACGACCGGGATCACAACGCCTTCGGCTGCCGCCTCGTCCAAAAACCGGAAATACACGTCGTTATCGAAGAAAAACTGCGTGATGGCGCGTTTTGCCCCCGCGTCCTCCTTGCGGGCCAGCATTTCGATGCCGCCTTCGGCTGATGGCGTATCGGGATGCGGCTCCGGGTAGGCCGACACCGAAATGTCAAAGCCCCAGACCCGGTTGAGGCTGGCGACGAACGCGGGTGTCGAATGGTAAAACCCCGCGCCGCCATGCCGGTCGCCGGGTTTTCCCGGTGGCGGATCGCCGCGCAGCGCCACCACATGGGTGATGCCATTGGACCGGAGTTGCCCGGCGTAGGTCGCGACCTGGAAAATCGGCGTTGAGACATAAGTCAAATGCGACGCCGTTGGCACGCCGGTCGCGCCCTGGATGGCGAGGACCGCATTCAGAGTCGGATCTGACGTGGTCCCGCCAGCCCCATAGGTCACGGTCATGAAGGCTGGGCCGAGCTTGGCCAGCCGCGCCGCCGTGCGATCCAGCGCCTCGCGGGCCTTGTCCGACCGGGGCGGGAAAAATTCAAAACTGACAGAAATGTCGCGTCTGGACATGTCGCCTCGCTGCGGGATGACCAAAAGACAATACATTCACTTCGCCTGATTTCTCGTTATACATCCGCACGCACACCGGCAACACATTAGGCAATGCCAGCCACAGGACACGCTCATGACCAGAACCATTCTGCAATCTGCCACCAGGACCGTGATCATGGGCTTCGACCAGCCCTTCTGCGTCATCGGCGAGCGCATCAACCCGACCGGCCGCAAGAAACTGGCCGCCGAGATGGTGGCCGGCAACTTCGATACGGTGCGCAAGGACGCGCTGGAGCAGGTGGCGGCGGGCGCACTGGTGCTCGACGTCAATGCGGGCGTCACCACCGTCAACCCGAACGAGACCGAGCCCGCTTTGCTAGCCGCTACCATCCAACTTGTGCAGTCGATCGTGGATTGCCCGATCTGCATCGATTCATCGGTCCCCGATGCGCTAAAAGCTGGCCTCGCGGTTGTCAAAGGCCGGCCGATGGTCAACTCCATCACCGGCGAGGAGGACCGGCTCGAGATCATCATGCCGCTGCTGAAGAAGTACAACGTGCCGGTAATCGCTATCTCCAACGATGAGAACGGCATCTCCGAGAACCCGGACGTGCGCTTCGAGGTGGCCAAGAAGATCGTGCATCGCGCCTTGGATTTTGGCCTGAAGGCCGAGGACATCGTCGTCGATCCGCTGGTAATGCCGATCGGCGCCATGGGTACGGCCGGCTTGCAGGTCTGGCACCTCGTCCGCCGCCTGCGCGAGGAACTGAAGGTCAACACCTGCTGCGGCGCGTCCAACATCAGCTTCGGCCTGCCGCACCGGCACGGCATCAACGCTGCCTTCCTGCCCATGGCCATCGCCAGCGGCATGACCAGCGCCATCATGAACCCCTGCCGCCCGCAAGAGATGGACGCCATCCGCGCCGCCAACGTTCTCATGGGTACGGACGCCCACTGCACCACATGGATCATGCACAACCGCGACCGGCCAGAGCCAGTGGCGGGCGCCGTATCGGCACCGGTAGGCGAGGCGGGCGCCGGGCCAGACGCGGGTGGCAGTGGCGGCAAGCGGCGCGGGGGGAGAGAGGCGAGACGAGGGGGGTGAGGTTGTCGTCAAAAGCCCGGCAAGACAGGCGATGGGCGCGCTGTTGTTCAACGGCCCGCACCCGCGTGGCGCAGCCGTGGTGTTTCTTGAACGTCTGCTGCTCAGGGCAGACCGTGCAAGCCCAACAAGCCAGTATGTTTACGGGTCACCCCAAGCGGTCCGGTTCTCGACCCGTTCTTCCAACGGACGGTGTAGGGGGAGCTTCGGACACCGGTCGACGGCCGATGGCAATCGTCTGCCCGGCCAAAATTCAGCCCACCCCCTACTCCGCCCCCTTGGCAATCGGTTCTTGATAACTCAGCCCCATATCCCACGGAAAATAGATCCACGTGTCTTGCGACACTTCCGTGATGAAGGTGTCGATCGTCGGCACGCCGGCGGGTTTCGCGTACACCGTCGCAAAATGCGCCTCTGGCAGCATCTCGCGGATAACCTTGGCGGTTTTGCCCGTATCGGTCAGGTCATCCACAACCAGGATGCCCTTGCCTTTGCCATTGCCATGGGCGCGGATATGGGCACCGATTTCCTTAATGACGGTCAGCGCGCCCTGCTTGTCGTCGTGGTCGTAGCTGGCCACACACACGGTCTCGATCAGCCGCACATTCAGCTCGCGGGCAACGATGGCGGCTGGCACCAGGCCGCCGCGGGTGATGCAGACGATGGCGTGGAACGGCCCCTTGTCGGCCAGCCGCCAAGCCAGCGCCCGGGCGTCCCGGTGAAACTGATCCCAGGACACCGGAAAGGCTTTTGGAGGGGCGGATGAGGACATGCTCAGGTTCCTTGCCTGTGGCCGCTACGCGACTGGTACAGCTTGCGGACGCGAGGCCTCCAGATAGTCTTGTGAGCGCATTTCCACCAAGCGCGAAGCCGTGCGGCCGAAAGCCTCGGCTCCGTCGCCCTGTGGATAAAGCGCGCCGGGTTCGGCGGCCGCCGAGGCAATCAGGCGGATGCGCAGGTCGTAGAGCGCGTCGATGAGCAGGATGAACCGGCGCGCCTCGTTGCGCTGCTCGGGGGATAAAACGGGGATTGATTCTAAGATCAGAGTATGGAAGTTCGCGGCGAGGGCGCGGTAATCGGCGGCCCCCAGCGGCTGCCCGCAAAGTTCTGCGAACGTCATCCAGGCGGTTCCTTCGGCGGCGCGGGGAATTCGCAATTTGTGGCCCTGCACGTCCAGGCTGCGTGGGCTGCCGTCTGCACCGCCCGTGAGCAAGCTCCAGGCCTCGGTGAGGCCGGCCGCCGCCACCGCATCGGCCGGCGTGAAGTACAGCCGCCGTCCCATCAGCTTACGCATCCGGTAGTCTTGCGCCGACAGCAGCTCCAGTGTGGCGGTGCGCTCCGTCAAGAGCCTCACGAAGGGCAGGAACAATGGGCGGTTCAAACCATCACGATACAGATCGTTTGGCGCCGTATTCGACGTGGTGATCAGTACCGCGCCTTCCGCGAACAGCGCCTCGAACAGCCGGCTGAGGATCATGGCGTCGGCGATGTCGTTGACCTGGAACTCGTCGAGGCAGATCAGCAGCCCCTTGCGGGCTATCGCGCGTGCAGCCCCAGGGATCGGATCGCCCGTGCCCGCCTCACGGGCGGTTTCAATAGCCGCGTGCGCCTCGGCCATGAAGGCATCAAAATGCAGACGCCGCTTGGATTTTATCGCCAAGTTGCGAAAGAACAGGTCCATCAGCATGGTCTTGCCACGCCCGACAGCGCCGTAGATGTAGAGGCCCGTGGGGGCATCGCGGCGGCCAAAACCCAAAAATGATCCGAATGCGGAGTTCGGCCGGTAGCGCTCCAGCGCGTCCGCGAGACGCTGCAAAGCAGACACGGCAGTAACCTGTGCTGCATCCGGTGCAATCGTGCCGCCCGCCAGCAGGGCCTCATATGTCGAAATCAGCCGGTTCTTCATGCGGGGTTCCGGCTTGACTGCGCTGCTTTCCCGCCCCAACCTCATCCCCGGCCAAGGCTGGGGATGGGGCGGGAAATCCTTACATAGTCAACCAAATGCTAATTCGCCGGCGCTATTTTGCCGAGCCGGACCAGCCGCTCCCGGATACCGTTACTGGTCCGCAGATGCAACGCCGCCAGCGCCTCGACATTGTGCCCGGCCGTGAAGCGTTCACTGAGACGGGTGTCCTCGTCGGGGTGCCACGGCTTGCCGACGTTTTCAGGCAGCTGCTTGCGGCGGCGTTCGCGCCATTCTTCGCGCTCCAGCGCCCGGGCGGCCACGAACATGGCGCGGATCACATCGGGCTGCTGATACGGCCCAGCCAGCGGCAGCTCCTCGCCGGTATGCGGATCATGCCCGTCGGCGAGCGCCCGCACGATCTTCAAGGCCTGTTCGATGTCCATGCCGCGCACCATATGTCTTTGCCACGCCGAACAAAGAGCATAAGCAGCCCCGGCCGGTTGCGTAAAGCCCATATTGGGAGTTTGTGCAGAGCATCAGATCGGATTGCCCTGCAATTCCTTATTGAGCGCATCGATGGATTGCTGCGCGCCGGTGTTTTGCGGATTGATCTCCAGCACCTTCTTGTAGGCGCTGAGGGCGCCGGCCTTGTCGCCTTTGGCCAGGCTGATCAGGCCTATCCCCGCGATCGCCCCGAAATGGCGGGGCTCGAGTGTCAACACCTTTTGGATGTCAGCCATCGAGCGGTCGAGTTTTTGCATGATATAAAGCAGCGTCGCGCGCTTGTTCCAGCCCTCGGCAAATTCAGGGGCTTTGGCGACCACCGTATCAAGAATGGCGAGCGACTCGTCATACTGCTGAACTTGCATCAGGATCGCGGCTTGCTGCACCAGCTTGTCGATGGCGGCATCGCCGGACGACCCCCATGCGGCCCAGATCCTGGCTTCAAGGTCATGCGCCGTAGGGGCATCCTTGGCCTGTTTCAGCTGATCGAGCAGCACGGCAGCCGCCGCAAGCGCCGATCTACCAACTGGCATCGATTGCGCGCTGCCGCTGTCTTTCGGTTTGTCATCGGCCGAGGCTGGCAGAACGGCCAAGCCCGCCAAGGTGAACAGCGTCAGGGCTGCGAGCCCACGGCGAAACGTCTCGGTCAGGAATGTGTTGCGCATGACGCAGTGTAGGCCCAGGATTGGGCCGTGCACAACAGCGCCACGATCACAACTCGCTGATCGCTCAGCCCTACTTCACCCTGTGCCTTGCCCGCGCGCCGCGTTCGATTGCGGCGACAATCAGCTTGGAGAGATCGAAGGTGTCGCGCAGCATGTCGAGAAAGCGCAACTCTTCCTGCTGCACTTTGAGATCGGCGGCGGCGACTTCCACGGCGAGCGCATAGGCCGTCTCGTGCATC
The DNA here is from genome assembly GCA_025359185.1 of Hyphomicrobiaceae bacterium. GTDB lineage: Bacteria > Pseudomonadota > Alphaproteobacteria > Rhizobiales > Hyphomicrobiaceae > JANYHF01. The sequence continues at coordinate 98,593 of JANYHF010000025.1, forward strand.
CGCTCGGTAAGCGACTTCAACGCCAGATCGAGCACCTTCTTCAGGCCGTCCTTGCCCGACAGCAGCTTGCCGCAGGCTTCGGCCGTGGGGATCAGCTGCTCGACGTCGAATTCCTCGAACACCGGCAGTTGCGCGACGATGTTGCCGATGCGGCGCAGCTCGGCATCGGTGATAACGCCATCGACGGCGGCCGTGGTAACCATGACGTAGATGAGCGCTTCTTGCGGGGTGAGAGTCTTGGCCATTGGGGCTCCGGTGGGCGCATTGGACGGCGCCCGGGTGGATTGGGATCGTTCGATGCCTAGAGGAATTGGGGGAAGCTCGCAAGCAAGGTGCGCGGAAAGCATTAGCGGCGCGCTGGGCAGCAGGTATGATGGGAGTGCCGAAACTTCAAGGACGCCGGGCCATGACGCCGACAGCACTGAAGCAGAGTGACATTCTCACGATCCCAGCCCGGCGCGGGCGGGCGGCGCGGCTCAGCAAGGGCCAGTCGATCAAGATCATCAACACCCATGGCTCGCAGGTGGTCGATACCTGGTGCTTCAACGCCGAGGACATGGGTGAGTTCCTGTCCAACGAGCATATGCGCCCGACCATCGGCACGATTTTTCCGCGCCAGGGCCATTTCCTCCACAGCAACCGCCGCCGTCCCATTCTCTTTTTTGCCGAGGACACCTCGCCCGGCATCCACGACACGCTCATTGCGGCCTGCGATGACTACCGCTATGGCCTGCTCGGCTGCACGGAGTATCATGATAACTGCACGGACAATCTGTATGCATCTCTGCGCCAGATCGGCCTGAAGTCACCCGAGACGCCTTCGCCGCTCAATCTTTGGATGAACATTCCAGTGGCCAAGGATGGCGCGACGTCCTGGGGCGAACCGTTGTCGAAACCCGGCGACTATGTGGTGCTGCGAGCCGAGATGGATTGCATCGTCGCCATGTCCGCCTGCCCGCAGGATATGCTACCGATCAATGGCAAGGGGATGCAGCCGACCGAAGCGCATTATCAGGTGTTGGGGTGACTTTCGGCGTCGTAGGGTACTCGCCGATGGAGGGCGACAGCCGGTCTCCCTGGTGCCGCGAGGTCGCTAACTCAAGGCGCCGCTTGACCCATGCCAGCGCGGGCCTACAGTCGCGCTAGATTGACCTCTTCCTTTGGAGTTCTGATGCCCGCCGAATTGTCGCGAGCCACCGTGCTTGAAGCGCTGAAGACCGTTGCCGGACCCGATGGGCGCGGCAATCTAGTTGATCTTGGCCTCGTGTCCGAAGTCGTCCTTGCCAACCGCAAAGTCTACTTCTCAATTTCTGTGCCTGCGGAGCGGGCGGCCAAGCTCGAGCCGTTGCGGCTTGCGGCCGAGGCGGCGGTGAAAAAGATCGGCGGCGTGGATTCGGTGAGTGCCGTGCTGACCGCGGAACGGTCGCAAGGTGCCCCGGCTGCCAAGCCTGTTGCCGGCGGCGCGGCCGCGCGTCCAGCCGCCCGCAACGCTCAAATCGTCGTCCCCGGCGTCAAGTACATCGTTGCGGTGGCTTCCGGCAAAGGCGGCGTCGGCAAATCCACTACCGCCGTCAACCTCGCGCTCGGTTTCCAGGCCATCGGCCGCAAGGTGGGATTGCTGGATGCTGATATCTATGGCCCCTCGGTGCCACGGCTGCTCGGGCTCAGCGGCAAACCGCAGATCCTCCAAGGTCGCACAATCAAGCCGATGACCGGCTATGGCCTTGCCGTCATGTCGATGGGCTTTCTCGTCGATGAAGGCACGCCGGTGATCTGGCGCGGGCCGATGGTGATCTCGGCGCTGACGCAGATGCTGAAGGATGTCGCCTGGGGCAATCTCGATGTGCTGGTCGTCGACATGCCACCGGGTACTGGCGACGTGCAGATCACCATGGCGCAGCAGGTGCCCCTGGCCGGCGCGGTGATCGTATCAACGCCGCAGGATCTGGCGCTGATCGACGCGCGCAAAGGACTCGCCATGTTCCAGCAGGTGAGTGTTCCAGTGCTGGGGTTCGTTGAAAACATGAGCTACTTTATTTGCCCCTCTTGCGGCACACGCTCGGACATTTTTTCTCACGGCGGGGCGCGGCATGATGCGGAGCGGCTCGGCGTGCCGTTCCTGGGTGAAATCCCGCTGCATATGGAGATCCGCGAGAAATCTGATCTGGGTACGCCCATTGTTGCTGCCGCGCCGGACAGTCCGCATTCGGCCATTTACCGGGATGTTGCAACGCGATGCTGGGCAGCACTGGAGGGCGGAACAACGGGCGCCAAGGCCGCGCCAAGGATCGTCATCGAATGAGCGATTCTGGCAAGGACATTTGGCCAACCGAGATCAAACTCGCCGCTGGCAAGCGCGCGCTGACGATTGCGTTCGATGACGGCACGAGTTTCGAAATCCCAGCCGAACTCCTGCGCGTGATGAGCCCCAGCGCCGAGGTGCAAGGCCATTCGCCCGAGCAGCGCGTGACCGTGGGCAACAAGCGCAACGTAGGCATCCGCGACGTGCGGGCCATTGGCAACTACGCGGTGCAGATTGTTTTCGACGATGGCCACGACACCGGCTTCTACCGCTGGGCCTATCTGCATGATCTTGGCCGTCACGAAAGCGACCACTGGCAGCGCTATCTTGATGATCTCGCCGCCAAAGGACTGGTCCGGGGCTGATGGCAACGGTTGATTGGCCGATTGTTCTGGACGCCCTGCCGGATGCCGCCGTGCTGCTCGACGGCTACGCGCTGGTTGCCGGATTCAACGCCAAGGCAGCCGAGTTGTTCCCGCAGCTCCAGATGAGAGTGCCGGTTTCGGCCCTCAGCCGTAATCCCGATCTGCTTTTGGGCATCGCCCTGGTGCGGCGGGGTGGCGAACAGATGACCGTGCAATTCAGTGAGCGGGTGCCGCTGGAGCGCGCCATGCTGGCGACGCTCTCCAATGTGTCAACGACAAGCGCCAGCACCGCCGCGCCTGCGCTGCTGATGATCATCCGTGACCTGACAGAAGCCAGCCGTATCGACCGCATGCGCACCGATTTCGTCGCGAACGCCAGCCACGAACTGCGCACGCCGCTGGCCTCGATCATCGGCTTCATCGAGACGCTGCAAGGCGCCGCCAAGACCGATCCAGCGGCCCGCGACAAGTTTCTCGCGATCATGGCTCTACAAGCACAGCGCATGAAGCGGCTGGTGGACGATCTCATGAGCCTCTCCAAGGTTGAAATGCATGCTCATGTGATGCCGCGTGGCGAGGTGGATCTCAACCATGTCGTGGCGCATGTGCGCGAGGCGCTGGAGCCGCTGGCCAAGGCCGAGGCCATTACCCTGACGTCGCATCCGCTCACTGGCCGCGCATTAGTGCAGGGCGACCGCGACGAACTGGTACAAGTGTTCCAGAATCTGATCCACAACGCCATCCGCTACGGCCGCTCAGGCGGCAGCGTGTCGGTGGGCATCGAACGGGCGGGCCGGTCCCTGCGCGTGCGCGTGACCGACGACGGCCCTGGCATCGCCCCGCAGCACCTGCCTCGCCTCACCGAGCGGTTCTACCGCGTCGATGTGGCCGCCAGCCGCCGCAAAGAGGGGACCGGGCTTGGGCTTGCCATCGCCAAGCATGTGGTGCAGCGGCATCGCGGCGAGCTCGACATCCGCTCGGAGCTTGGCAATGGGTCAGCCTTTACGGTGACGCTGCCTGAATTACTTATTGAAAAACAATAGCTTGCATTGTCACAATTGTTTCGCTGGTATGCGCTACTCATAGCTTGGCTGCAGTAGGGTACTGCCCGCTCAGATGGAGATATTTCAGTGAATTCGAAGGTTCAGTCGCTCGCGATTGGCGCAGCAATCGCCGTCATCACTATGGCTGGCCCAGCTTTCGCCGGCCGCGATCAGGTCAAGGTCGCCGGCTCATCGACGGTGCTGCCGTACGCCAACATCGTTGCTGAGAACTTCGGCAAGCAGGGCAAATTCAAGACCCCCATCGTCGAAAGTGGCGGCACAGGCGCGGGCATCAAGCAGTTCTGCACGGGCCTGGGCGAAGACAAGATCGACATCGCCAACGCCTCGCGCGCCATGAAGCCTGAGGAACGCGCTGATTGCGAAAAGGCCGGCGTCAAGGACATCGTTGAAGTCAAGTTCGGCTATGATGGCGTTGTGTTCGCGTCGGATGCCAAAGGCCCGGCTCTTGAGTTCACAGCCAAGGATCTGTTCAGCGCTCTCGCCCTCCAGATCGTCAAGGACGGCAAGCTAATCGACAATCCCAACAAGACCTGGAAGGACGTCGACGCCAAGTTCCCCGAATGGCCAATCATGGCGTTCGTCCCCGGCGAAAAGCACGGCACGCGCGAAGTGTTCGAGCAGAAGCTGCTCCATGCCGGCTGCAAGACCAGTGGCGCCCGCGCCGAAATCGAGAAGGCTAACGCAGCAGCGGACAAGGGCGCCGTCGACAAGCTCTGCGCCAAGATGCGCAAGGACGGTGCGGCCGTTGACATCGATGGCGACTACACCGAGACCCTCGCCCGCCTCCAGAGCAACAAGCAGGCCGTGGGCGTGTTTGGTCTTTCATTCTACGAGAGCAACACCGACAAGCTGCGCGTCGCCACAGTCGAAGGCGTGAAGCCCTCGGCCGCCAGCGTCGCCGAAGGCAAGTATCCCGTCTCGCGCCCGCTGTTCTTCTATGTCAAGAAGGCGCATGTCGGCGTCATCCCGGGACTGAAGGAATACGTCAACTTCTTCGTCAGTGCAAAGAACATCGGCGCCAAGGGTCCGCTGGTGAAGGCTGGCCTCGTGCCGCTGCCCGACGCTGAGCTGAAGGCAATGGAAGCTGTTGCTAAAGAAATGACGGTTATGAAGTAAGCGACTGTAGATTTACGAGTTTAGCCGCCGGCAGTTCTCTGCCGGCGGCGGTGTGCGAACCCTGAGGGCCGGCCGTGACGCGACTTCTACTCAGCGCTCTCATCCTCGCCTTGGGCGGAGCCGCTTATGGTCTGGCCACAGACCGCGCCCGTCAATTGTCGGGCGGGAAACTATCAAATTTGCATTCGCGGCTGTCCTACTACGGATTTTTCGTGGCGCTGTGGACCGTTCTGCCCGCTCTTTTACTTGTTATCGCCTGGTCGATCGCCGAGCCTATGGTCATGCACAGCGTGGTCCAAAGCCAGTTGCCCGCGGACATTTTGACGAAGTCCAAAGCTGAAGTGGCTATGGTCGACAGCAGCATCGGCACCATCGCCGATGGTTTCCAGCGTCTGACGCCCACTGAACTTGCAGCCGCTCTGGCCTCGAAGACCTCGCTAGTTGACCTGCTCGGCAGCAAGGGTGTGGCGTTGGGCACCGAGCCTGAGGCCTTTCAGATTGCTGCGGCACAGCAGTTGAACAGGTGGTCTGATCTCAGCCGCTACGGTATCACTACCATTGCCCTTGGTTTGGCCGCGCTTGGCTTCGTGCTGTCGATGTTCCGGCTCACCGGTAAGTTGCGCGCGCGCAACGCGGTCGAGAAAATCATGCTTGCGGGTTTGGTGGGTGCGTCAACGGTCGCCATCCTCACCACGGCTGGAATCGTGCTGTCGATGCTGTTGGAAACCATACATTTCTTCCAAAAGGTTCCGCCGCAGGACTTCTTTCTCAGCACTGTCTGGGATCCGCGCTTTTCGGCAGCGGGCAGCACGGGCACCGCTGGCGGTCAATTTGGACTACTGCCACTGCTGTGGGGCACGACCTATATCTCGCTGGTGGCGCTCGTCGTCGCCGTGCCCATCGGACTGTTGGCGGCGATCTATATGTCCGAGTATGCGAGCAAGCGTGTCCGCACCGTCGTCAAACCAATGCTGGAGCTTCTGGCGGGCATTCCGACGATTGTCTACGGCCTGTTCGCCCTTATCAGTTTCGGGCCGTTTCTGCGCGACGCCGGCGCTGCCATCGGCGTGCCGGTCTCGGCGTCGAGCGTGCTGACGGCCGGTTTCGTCATGGGCATCATGCTAATCCCGTTCGTGTCGTCGTTGTCCGATGACGTCATTAACGCCGTGCCGCAAACTTTGCGTGACGGCTCACTTGGCCTCGGCGCCACGCGCTCTGAAACGATCAAGCAAGTGGTGCTGCCGGCGGCGCTGCCCGGCGTCATCGGGGCAGTGCTGCTGGCGGCGTCCCGCGCGATCGGTGAGACGATGATCGTGGTGCTGGCCGCCGGTATCGCCGCCAACATCACAGTCAATCCGCTGCAACCAGTCACCACTATGACGGTGAAAATCGTCAGCCAGCTGACCGGCGACCTCGAATTCAATAGCCCGCAGACACTTGTCGCCTTCGCACTAGGGCTGACGCTGTTCACCATCACGCTTGGGCTCAACATCTACGCCCTCAGCGTGGTACGTCGCTTCCGGGAGCATTACGAGTGACCGATGTGACCGTTGACACAGGCTACACGTCGCCTTCGATCTCGGCCCTCGATCCTGAAGCCGTGCGCCGCCGCGTGGCGCAACGCCGGGCCGCCGAGTGGCGGTTCCAGGCCTATGGCGTCGCGGCCATCACGTTTGGCCTCCTGTGTGTCGCCTTGCTCTTTACTGTGATCGTTGCCAAGGGCTGGCCGGCCTTTCTGCAAAGCACTCTAAAGCTGGAGGTCGCATTCGATCCTGCGGTGATTGATCCAGCCGGCAAGCGGGTTACCGACGACATTATGGCGGCGGACTATCAGGCACTCGCAGCGGCCGCGATTTACAAGCAGCTCGGCATCGCCCCGGATGACGCTGTGGCCACGGCGCTTGCGGATGGTCTGTTGTCCACCGGCGCCGATGTCGATTTGCGCAAGCTGGTGTTGGCAGACCCCTCTATCATTGGCAAAACGCAAAGTGTCTACCTGCTGGCCAATGGCAATGTGGATGCGGTGCTCAAGGGGGCCATCGACCGGGCCGTGCCCGAGGCGAGCCGCCAAATCAAGGATCAGCAACTCGCTTGGGTTGACCAACTCGTGACGGGCGGGCGGCTGAGCAAGGCCTTCAACTGGGGCTTGTTCACGCGCGGCGCGTCGAGCCAGCCGGAGACGGCGGGCCTCGGCGTCGCCGTCATCGGTTCGTTCTTCATGATGATCACAGTGTTGTTGGTCGCGGTGCCGCTGGGCGTGGCGGCTGCCATCTATCTTGAAGAATTCGCCGCTAAGAACCGATGGACTGATTTTGTCGAGGTTAACATCAGCAACCTCGCGGCGGTTCCCTCGATTGTGTTCGGGCTTCTCGGTCTCGCCATCCTGATCAATTTCGTGGGCCTGCCACGCTCGGCATCGCTGGTCGGTGGCCTCGTGCTGGCCCTGATGACGCTCCCCACCGTGATCATCGCCGCCCGCGCCGCCATCACCGCCGTGCCGCCATCGATCCGGCAGGCAGCGCTCGGCATCGGCGCGTCCAAGATGCAATCGATTTTCCATCATGTGCTGCCGCTGGCGATGCCGGGCATTCTGACAGGTACGATCATCGGGCTCGCTAAGGCGCTGGGTGAAACCGCACCGCTGCTGATGATCGGCATGGTTGCGTTCGTCGTTGATTATCCGCGCACGCCGCTTGATCCGGCAACAGCGCTGCCGGTGCAAATCTATATGTGGTCCACGGCCCAGGAGCGCGGTTTCGTTGAGCGCACGTCGGGCGCCACCATGGTCCTGCTGGTGTTCCTGCTGGCCATGAATCTGATCGCCGTCATTCTTCGCCGGAGGTTCGAGCGCAAATGGTAGCCGCATCAGACGCAAGCGTTCTCAACGGGTCCGGTGCCAAAACCCTCACCGGGCCGGGCGCGCATTCTGGCAAGATTTCCGCACGTGATGTTAACGTCTTCTACGGCGAGAATCAGGCGTTGAAGTCCGTCAACGTTGGGATTCCCGAGCGCAGCGTGATGGCTTTCATCGGCCCATCAGGCTGCGGAAAATCCACGTTTCTGCGCTGCATCAACCGCATGAACGACACCATTGCGGGCTGCCGCGTCACTGGCAAGATTACGCTCGATAACGAGGACATTTACGACTCCAAGCTCGATGTTGTGCAACTGCGCGCGCGTGTCGGCATGGTGTTTCAGAAACCTAACCCGTTTCCAAAATCGATCTTTGACAACATCGCTTACGGCCCGCGGATCCACGGTTTAGCGCAGTCCAAGACGGACCTGGAGGGGATAGTCACGGCGAGCCTGAAAAAGGCCGGCCTATGGGACGAAGTCAAAGACCGGTTGAAAGAGCAAGGCACAGGCCTTTCCGGCGGCCAGCAGCAGCGTTTGTGCATCGCCCGGGCGATTGCCGTCGGCCCAGAAGTCATCCTGATGGACGAGCCATGCTCGGCGCTCGACCCCATCGCTACCGCGCGTATCGAGGAGTTGATCGACGATCTGCGCAAGAATTTCACCATCGTCATCGTTACCCATTCGATGCAGCAGGCGGCGCGCGTATCTCAGCATACGGCGTTTTTCCATCTCGGCAGCCTTGTCGAGAAAGGCGAAACGCAACAGATCTTCATGGCGCCAACCGACAAGCGCACCCAGGACTACATCACCGGCCGCATTGGCTGAAGCGACGGAGCCGGACCATGCCCGAACACGCACATATTGTTACGTCGTTTGAAGACGAGTTGCGCTCGCTCGACAACCGGATCGCCGAAATGGGCGGACTGGCCGAGCGGCTGGTGGATCAATCGTTCGAGGCGCTCGACAAGCGCGACACGCGGCTGGCGGAACTTGCCATTGCCAGCGATCTTGCCATCGACAGACATGAGCGTGAGGTGGAATCACAAGCGATTGCCATGATCGGCCGCCGCCAGCCGATGGCGCTCGATCTGCGCCATATCACCACCGCGATAAAGGTGGCGGGCGATCTGGAGCGCGTAGGTGATCTCGCCAAGAACATCGCCAAGCGGGCACTGGCCGTCGCGAACGAGCCGCGGCCCAAGCAGCTGATGGGCGGCATCGGCCATATGACGGAAATCGCGCAACGGCAATTGAAGGACGTGCTTGACGCCTATGCCATGCGCGACGCCGAGAAGGCTGAAGCCGTGTGGCGCAATGATGGCCTGATCGATGCGCTCTACAACTCGCTGTTCCGCGAGTTGCTCACCTACATGATGGAAGACCCGCGCAATATCGGGCTATGCACGCATCTTCTTTTTGCCGCCAAGAACCTCGAACGCATCGGCGATCACGCCACCAATATCGCCGAGACGACGTATTTTCTGGTGACCGGCGCGCAACTGGCCGAGGACCGTCCCAAGGGCGACACGACAAGCTCAACGGCCATCACCGATCGGACGTCATCATGACGGCTAAGATTTTAGTCGTGGAAGACGACGGTTCGATCAATATGCTGGTGCGATACAATCTAGAGGCTGCGGGCTTCGTGGTTGATGTCGTGGAAACCGGCGAGGACGCCGAAATCGCAGTTCGCGAGACGCAACCCGATTTGATGGTTCTGGATTGGATGCTGCCGGGCCTGTCGGGCATCGAACTTTGCCGCCGGCTACGCGCAGGCCGGCAAACCCGCGGCTTGCCGATTCTAATGCTGACGGCACGCGGCGAAGAAGGTGACCGCATCCGGGGCCTGACCACGGGCGCCGACGATTACGTGACGAAACCGTTTTCGCCAGCCGAACTGACGGCGCGCATTAAGGCGCTGTTGCGGCGTTCCAGCCCGGATCGCCTCGCGGACAAGATTACGGTTGGGGACATCGAGCTTGATCGTGAAGCGCACCGGGTCGTGCGCAGCGGCCGCGAACTTCGGCTGGGGCCGACTGAATTCCGGCTGCTGGAGTTCTTCATGCGCAGCCCAGGCCGCGTGCTGAGCCGGAACCAGTTGCTCGACGGCGTCTGGGGCCGCGATGTCTATGTAGATGAGCGCACAGTGGACGTCCACATCGGCCGCCTGCGCAGAAGCCTCATCCGTGGCCGCGAGCGCGACCCTATCCGCACTGTGCGCGGAGCCGGCTATGTGTTCAGTGAAAGAGAATAAACCTACTTGGGTTTCCGCTATGGCCACATCCGGCGCCGCTGGCGGCCGGCTCCCGGAACGGGAGTCGTCAGCGGCAAACAAAAGAATACCGGAGACCGCCCCCCAGCGGTCTCCGGCATCACCCCGCAGTCCAACGCCCCCAAACCCCGATGGCTCAATCAGCCGTTGCTGACGAGCTTAGCTACATCCACTGGCCGTGCCGGTTCGCGGCGGCGGCTCTGCGCCGGCTGGAACGCCCGGCGTGCGTGGAACTCGCAGTAAGGCAGCCCATCCAGCTTGCCCTTTCCGCAAAAATGAAATTCCTCGTGCTGCGGATCGCCAATCGGCCACCGGCAGCTGGTTTCCTTGAGGGTGAGGATCGAGGCGCGCTCTTCGAGCGGGATCACCAGCTCTTCAAAGGTTCGGCTGAACGGCTCGGCGCTGAAATCGGCCGCCCCAAACGGCGTTCCGAAGCTGTTTTGGGTGCCGTTCGGGTTCTGATACCTCAGCACTTTGTTCGGACGCTTGTTTGCGCCAGGACGTGCCGCCACATTCTTTCGCGGCCGCAGGGCCTTAGGCCGCGACACTGTCGCTCTGCCTGCGAGGCCGAGGCGATGTACCTTGCCGATCACGGCATTGCGCGTGACTTCACCGAGGCGCGTTGCGATCTGGCTGGCGCTCAAACCCTCGCTCCAGAGCTTCTTCAGCTGTTCGACGCGCTCTTCGGTCCAAGCCATCGCTGTCCCCGATGTCCCCAATTGAATGGACACAATACTATCCTTTCGGGCACAACAGCCCGTCACGAGGCGAACGCATGTTCAGGGCTGGGCCGACAAAAGACCCGCGCCAACAGACGCCGCACAGATTTCAAGAAACGCTATACTTGGGAGACTTGCCGGGTCCGGACACGTCGATAGGCACTTACGCGAATTACACTCGGACACATCGGCTCAACTGAGTTAACATTACATCAACCAATCTTGCCGGCGCAAGCCCACATCGAATCAAGGCGGTGGCTTGCGGTGCACGGCGTGGCGAATTTGTCACGTGGGCATTGTGTGGCAGAGGCGGAATATCCGCGAATCTTGCTGCCAGTACGGGCTCTGCGCAAGCCGTCCGCCGCATCCAAATCGTTGACTTTGTGTGGATGAGCACCGTATCAACAGCTTTGATGCCGCTTCGGCCGAAGGCGGCATTTTGATTTTCCGGACCAGACTGTCATTCAACGGGCCAAGCTCATGATGTCCGCCGCCGTGCTCCCGACCTATGCCCGCCAGGACCTTGTGTTCGAGCGGGGCGAGGGCGTGTGGCTGGAGACCACGGCCGGGACGCGCTATCTCGATTTTTCCGGCGGCGTTGCCGTCTCAGCACTCGGCCACGCGCACCCGCATCTGGTTTCAGCGCTGACCGAGCAAGCGGGCAAACTCTGGCACACCTCCAACCTGTTCCGCATCGCCGGTCAGGAACGGCTGGCCGAGCGCCTGTGCGCAGCCACCTTCGCCGACCGCGTGTTCTTCTGCAATAGCGGCGCCGAAGCGCTCGAAGGCGCCATCAAGCTGGCGCGGCGCTATCATTATGTAAAGGGCGCGCCTGAGCGGTTCCGCATCATCACCTTCGAGGGCGCCTTCCATGGCCGCACCTTGGCGACAGTGTCAGCGGGCAATCAGAAAAAACATCTTGAAGGCTTCGGCCCCAAGGTCGATGGCTTCGATCATGTGGCAGAATTTGACATCGCTCCTGTTGAAGCTGCGATCACGCACGAAACCGCAGGCATCCTGATCGAGCCGATCCAGGGTGAAGGCGGCATCAAGGTCGTGCCGGCGCAGTTTCTGCAACAGTTGCGCAACATTTGTGACAAGCACAGCCTGCTGCTGATGCTCGACGAAGTGCAATGCGGCATGGGGCGGACGGGCAAGCTCTTTGCGCATGAAGGGGCGGGCATCACGCCCGACATCATGAGCATCGCCAAGGGGCTGGGCGGGGGTTTCCCGATCGGCGCGTTCCTGGCCACCGAGAAAACTGCCGTCGGCATGACAGCAGGCACCCACGGCTCGACCTTTGGCGGCAATCCGCTGGCGATGGCGGTGGGCAATGCCGTCCTCGATATCGTGCTGTCGCCCGGATTCCTGGACGAGGTCGCCCGCAAAGGCCTGCTGCTCAAACAGCGCCTGGCTGAAATCAAGGACCGCTATCCCCACGTAATCGAGGATGTGCGCGGGCAAGGCCTGATGGTTGGCCTTAAACTGAAAGTTCCGCTGGGCGACATGATCACGGCTGTGACCCGCGAGCACCTGCTCGCCGTTCCTGCTGGCGACAGTGTGATGCGTCTGCTGCCCGCGTTGATTGTGTCAGATGACGAAATCGGCGAGGCCGTGCAGCGTATCGGACGCGCGGCCGCAACTTGGAATGGAAAGAGCGCATGACCGCGCAAAGGACAGCAACAATGGCCGCTAAAAAGGCCGCTCCGCCGATCGCCAAGGCTATCAAGCCCAAGATCCGGCATTTTCTCGACTTGTCGGATTTCGATAGCTCAACCTTGCGCAAGATGATCGACAACGCCCACGCCATGAAAGCGGCCGGGCGGCGCGTTCCTGTTGCCATGCGTCCTGAGGGCATCGAAGACAAAGTGCTGTTGATGGTGTTCGAGAAACCCTCGACCCGCACGCGCATCTCATTCGACCTCGCCATGCGCCAGTTGGGCGGCCAGAGCCTCGCGCCGCTCAATGCGTCGGATTTGCAATTGGGCCGTGGCGAGACCGTCGCCGATACGGCCCGGGTGCTGTCGCGCTATGGCGACGTCATCATGCTGCGCGCCAACTCGCACGAAAAGCTGTTGGATTTGGCGGCTAATTCACGCGTGCCCGTCATCAATGGCCTCACCGATCTCAGCCACCCGTGCCAGCTCATGGCCGACATCCTCACCTTCGAGGAGAACAAGGGCAAGATCGCCGGGTCCACTGTCGCCTGGGTCGGCGATGGCAACAATGTCGCCACCTCGTGGATTCATGCCGCCGTGCGGTTTGGCTTCAAACTTCGCTTGGGCGTGCCGCCACAACTCAATCCGCCTGCTGCCGTGCTCGAGTGGGCGCGGGCCGAGGGCGGCAAGGTTGAACTCACCGACGATCCCGACGCCGCTGTGCGCGGGGCCGATTGCGTGGTGACGGATACTTGGGTCTCGATGGGTCAGACAGATACCAGCCGCAGAAAGCAGCTGCTCGGGCCCTACAGCGTCGACAAGGGCCTTCTGCGGCTGGCCTCCAAGGACGCGATTTTCCTGCATGATCTGCCCGCCTATCGCGGGCACGAGGTCAGCGCCGAAGTCATCGATGGCCCGCAGTCGCGCGTTTGGGACGAGGCCGAAAACCGCCTGCACGCGCAGAAGGCGATTTTGGCCTGGTGCCTAGGCAAGGATTGAGAGTGGCGGTGTCCCGGGGTCAGACCCGGGTAACACTGGTCAAGCGGGGAGAGGTCTCACCATGGGTCTGACCCCAAGCAACCTGCCCATCAACCCCGCCGCCGGACCATTGCCCGACGACGTCGCGCTGCCGTTCCGGGCCGAAGCCTCCGGCGTCATGGGCCGCCTCGTGCGGATGGGCGCGTCGGCGGATGAAATCCTCACACGCCACAACTACCCCGAGCCGGTCACCAAAATCCTTGGTGCCGCCCTCGCGCTTGCCGCCATGCTCGGCGCGGCGTTGAAAACCGATGCCAAGATCATTCTCCAGACCAAAACCGATGGCCCGCTGAACCTGCTGGTTGTCAGCTGCGAGAGTCCCGGCAAACTGCGCGGCTACGCCAATTTCAACGCCGTTAGTCTGGCTGGGCTGGAGACCGAGGGGGGTGTATCGGAGGCCAAACTGCTCGGTGACGGCCACCTTGCCCTGACCATCGATCCCGGCGGCGACCAGGACCGCCACCAGGGCATCGTCGAACTGAAAGGCCAGACGCTGGAGGAAGCCGCGCTCGCCTATTTCCGCCAGTCGATCCAGCTGCCGACGTTCATACGTCTGGCCGTCGCCAAGCACTTTGTGTCGGGCGGCCCGCAAGGCCGTGGCTGGCATTGGCGCGCCGGCGGGCTGATGGTCCAGCACCTCTCGTCCGAAGGCGGCGCGGGCCTGCCCGACCGCGACATCCTGAAAGGCGACGGTACTGGCCGCGAGGACGACGACGATTGGGAGCGTACGCGGATTTTAGCGTCCACCGTCGAGGACCACGAGCTGGTTGACCCTCTGTTAGCCCCCGAACGCCTGTTGTTCCGCCTGTTCCACGAGGAAGGCATCCGCGCCTACAACGCGACGCCGCTGACCGCCCAGTGCAACTGCTCGCATGAGCGGCTGGCGGGGATATTATCGCAGTTCAAACCGGACGAGATCGCCGGGATGGTGGAGGCCGACGGGATGATCCGCGCCAAGTGCGAGTTCTGCTCGACGGGGTATGTGTTTGCGAAGGAGGAGCTGGTGGTGAAGGTGGGGCGCGGGAGTAGTACCCACTATCAGGAGTAGATAGCAGGGTTGACGCTCAAGGAAGCTCGCCGGGGGCGTCACGGCGCTAGACGGTAGCTAGCGCCCCAGCCGTGCAACACGCTGCTTGATCAGCCCCCCGCCCAGATCCGCGCCGCCCAGATCCGCGCCGCTCAGGCCGCGCCTGGCGCGATCAACAGCCTCTGCGAGCGCCGCGCTGCTGATAGGTTCCTTCCGGCAAAAGCGCTCCATTGCCTTGATCGCCTAGACTGGCGTCTGCAAGCCGCTCAAGCCCGAACACTATAGCCTTTTGTGCTAAATAAGGCCGGTGTCCGGGAGCGGTGCCTTGTGCAATACCCGTCTTTCTTCTGCGTTTTCGCAACATCCCCCTTGCCAACGACCCCTTCCCCGCGTCACCTTAGCGCACCGGGGCTGAGGCGCCCGTCCGGTCGCCGCCGCCCCCTGACAGAACCATCAGGGAGGAAGACATGAGTGACACTGTTCACACTGCCGGCACCCCAGCCGGCCGGCAATCGCGGCTGATCTCGCTGGTGGGGCCCTATCTGTCGGGCAAGACCACGCTCCTCGAAGCCATCCTCGCGCGCACCGGGGCCATTGCGCGCCAGGGCACCATCGCGGGCAATTCAACGATTGGAGACGCATCGCCCGAGGCGCGCGCGCACAAGATGAGCGTCGAGATGAATGTCGCCAGCGCCGAGTTCATGGGCGATACGTACACGTTTCTGGATTGTCCGGGGTCGATCGAATTTCAGCAGGACACCGCCGCCGCGCTGCTCGCGTCCGACGCCGTCGTGGTGGTGTGCGAGCCCGATCCTAAGAAAGTGCCGGCGCTGCAGCTGATCCTGCGCCAGCTGGAAGACCACGGAATCCCTCATTTCCTGTTCCTCAACAAGATCGACAAGGCCGAGATGCGGGTGCGCGATCTCATCCCGGTGTTGCAACCGGCCAGCCGGTTACCGCTGGTGCTGCGGCAGGTCCCGATCTGGAAGGACGGCATCGCCACCGGGTTTGTCGACCTCGCGCTGGAGCGTGCGTTCGTCTACCGCGAGCACGCCGAAAGCGAAGTGATTGAGATTCCAAAGGATTTGGCTGACCGCAAGCACGAGGCGCGGTTCCAGATGCTGGAGAAGCTGGCCGATTATGACGATGCGCTGATGGAACAGCTGCTCGCCGACATTCCTCCGCCCAGGGACAAAATTTTCGATGATCTGAAGCAGGAGCTGAAGGACGGGAAAATCTGCCCGGTGCTGCTGGGGTCGGCCGAGAATGGCAACGGCATTCTGCGGTTGATGAAGGCGCTGCGGCATGAAGCGCCTGATGTGAGTACGACGGCAAAACGCCTGGGGCTGGACAAAGTGAAATCAGCCGCCTACGTGCTGAAAACACTGCATACGGCGCATGGCGGCAAGCAGTCGGTGACGCGGGTGATCGCAGGCGAGTTCGGCGACGGCACGACGGTGCAAGGGGCGCATAAGGAGGAACGGATTGCGGGCGTGTTCATGCTGAAGGGCCAGGAGGCGATCAAGCGCGGCGCAGCGCACGCGGGCGAGACGGTGGCGTTCGGGCGGCTGGAAGGCGTCGCGACCGGTGAGCTGATAACCACTGAGAAGGCCGCGCTCGGACAGATCGTGCGCGTTTCGGTGCCAGAGCCCGTCATGCATATCGCCATCGGCGTCAAGGAGAAGAAGGACGAGGTGAAGCTGACGGCGGCCGTGCACAAGATCGTCGAGGAGGACCCGTCGCTTAGGTTCACACACGAGGCCGAGACCGCGCAAATGGTGCTGTCGGGCCAGGGCGAGATGCATTTGCGGGTGGCGCAGGAGCGGCTCATGCGCAAATATGGCGTGCTCGTCGAAGTGAAGCCAAGGCAGGTGCCCTATAAGGAGACGATCAGGAAGAGCATCAGTCTGCGTGGACGCCACAAGAAGCAATCAGGGGGACACGGACAGTTCGGCGACGTGGTGCTTGAGATCAAGCCGTTACCGCGTGGAGAAGGCTTCCAGTTCGAGGAGCGGATCACCGGCGGCGTGGTGCCACGCAATTTCTTCGGCTCGGTTGAAATCGGTGTGTCCGACTATCTCAAGCAGGGGCCGCTCGGCTTCCAGGTGGTGGACGTGCATGTGGCGTTGACGGATGGGTCCTATCACTCCGTGGACAGCTCCGACATGGCGTTCCGGCAGGCAGGCCGCCTCGCCATGGTGGAGGGGATGCCGCAGTGCTCGCCAGTGCTGCTGGAACCGGTGATGTCAGTCGAAATCGCTGTGCCCTCGGACGCGACGGCCAAGATCAACAGCATCATTTCCGGGCGGCGCGGGCAGATCCTTGGCTTTGACGGACGGCCGGGCTGGGATGGCTGGGACTTGGTGCACGCGCAACTGCCCGAGGCCGAGATCCAGAACCTGATCATCGAGCTGCGTTCGGCGACCTCGGGCGTTGGAACGTTCACGGCTAAGTTCGATCACCTGGCTGAGATCAGTGGGCGGATCGCCGATCTTGTGCTCGCCAGCCACGCCAAAGTGGCGGCGTGAGTGCAAAACCATGGAGTGGGGCGGGTTGTGAAGCCTTCCCGCCCCACCCCCATCGTGTCCTTCCCCCTTCAAGGGGGAAGGAACGCTAGTCCGAGACATGGTGCCTCCCTCCCATCCTGGGTCTCCTCCCCCTTGAGGGGGGAGGAACAAGGTGGGGGTGGGACGGGAAAGCCCTGAAGCAAGAAACCCAAGGAGATCTCTCATGCCCGATGGCGGAACGGTCTGGTGGACCGAGCTGAATACTCACCACCCGGAGAAGGCGCGCAAATTTTATACATCCGTGTTTGGATGGGCCGCCAACGTCATGTCGATGGCGGATATGTCGCGTGCGCCCAAACCGGGTGAGCCCAGCTACACGACATTTATCAAGAACGGCCAACCGTCGCTTGGCTGCTTTACCATGGACGGTGAGATGTTCAAGAAAGTGCCTGATCATTGGTTCACGTATTTCCATTCGACCGATGTGGATGCGAGCGTGACCGCCATCGTCGCTGCTGGCGGCAAGGTGCACCGTCCGCCGTGGGACGTACCGGGTGTCGGGCGCATGGCGATTGTCGCCGATGCGGGCGGGGCCGTGTTCGGTCTAGGCAAGCCGGCGATGATGGCGCCAGCGCCCGCCAAGACGGCAGCCCCAAAAGTCAAAAAGGCGAAATCATAACGGTCAGCTGAAGCGTTGCTGGCTGAGATGGAAACGGAGCGTGGTTCGCGGAGAAACAGCCCGCCCCACCCCCACCTTGTTCCTCCCCGTGGAGGGGGGAGGAACAAGGTGGGGGTGGGGCGGGAAGGCCCATCGATGGGGGTGCCTGCTTCAACCTCAGCCGGAAGGACTCTAGCGCCAAAGGCTCGGGGGGCCCAAACAGAAAGAGCCGGGACCAGGCCCGGCACAAGTTGGGTCTAGACACCTGTTGGGGTCAGGCGCGGCGCGGGGCGATTTGCCCGCGCAACCGTTGGCAAAAAGGGAGGAAATTGCCTTCGGGACTGTCAAGGACAGCGTTGCTATTATGCAGTCATGGTTTGCCCTGGCCTAGGGCCGGACTGGTATATCAGTCATGCGATGGCAGTACGGCTTACGCCTTCCACTGGCGCGCTTTGGCGACCAGGAAGTCGCGGAACACATGCACGCGCTTGGAGTTTTTCAACTCTTCCGGGTACACAAAATAAGTCTGGCTCTCGGGCAGCTCGACATCCTTCAGAACACGGACGAGCGAGCCGTCGGCGCTGGCGAGGTAGTCAGGCAGCATGGCGATGCCGACGCCGTGCTGGGCGGCCAGCTTCAGGCCATAGACATTGTTCACCCTGAGTGCGCCCGGCCTGCCCTCCTGACCCTCGCGGCCCGCGGTCTCCAGATAGTTGATCTCGCGCGAATTATCGATCTGCGGCCCGCCGAAGATCAAGATGCGGTGATTGTCGAGATCCTCGATCTTGATCGGTTCGCCATGGCGCTTGATATACTCTGCTGAGGCGAATGCCTGGTAATGGACGGTGAACAGTGGCCGCCGGATCAGGTCGTTCTGGCGCGGTTCACGGAACCAGATGGCGACATCGGCTTCGCGCATTGGCAGATCCAGCTCATCGTCGGTGAGGATGAACTGCAGGCGGATTTCCGGGTAGAGATCGATGAACTCACTGAGCCGTGGCGTCAGCCAGGCCGAGCCGAGCCCGACGGCGGTGGTCACGCGCAGCTCGCCTGACGGCTTTGAATTGGCATCGGCAAGCAGGCTCGCGGCCTTTTGCAGCTTGGTGAACACCTCATGGGCGGCGCGGAACAACAGCTCGCCCTGCTCGGTGAGGACTAGCCCTCGGGCATGACGGTGGAACAGGGAGACGTTCAGCTCACGTTCCAGCGCGCTCACCTGGCGGCTGACGGCCGACTGGCTCATATCCAGGGTGTCGCCGGCGTGGGTGAAACTGCCCGCTTCGGCCGCTGCGTGGAAGATCCGCAGCTTGTCCCAGTCCAAAGCGAAGCGGGTCGTACTGCTCTCACGCATGGCGGCTCGCGGCTGGCTGGGGGCTTTCGGCACGGGTGGTTGAGCCCCTTTTGGAATTACTCGGCTGCCCGTGATGCCGATGGCATCTGGCTGGTTTCGGCGTGGGCAAGGAACCGCTCGGCATCGAGGGCCGCCATACAACCCATGCCTGCGGCGGTGACGGCCTGCCGGTAGATGTCGTCGGTGACATCGCCAGCAGCAAACACACCAGGGATGTTGGTCGCGACCGTTCCAGGCTGCGTGATGATGTAACCGCTGGGCCTGAGGGCAATCTTGCCTTTAAAGACCTCCGTTGCCGGCGCGTGGCCGATGGCGATGAAGATCCCATCCACGGGCAGCGCCGTAATCTGGCCGGTCTTCATATTTTTCAGGCGCACGCCCGTTACGGCGACCGGCTTCTGTGTTCCAGTCACCTCATCAAGGGCCGCATCCCAGATCACGTCGATCTTGGGATTATTGAACAGCCGCTCCTGCAAGATCTTCTCGGCGCGGAAGTGATCGCGGCGATGCACGACCGTGACCTTGCGCGCGAATTTGGTGAGGAACAGCGCTTCTTCGACGGCCGTATTGCCGCCACCAACGACAACAACGTCTTTGCCGCGAAAGAAGAAGCCGTCGCAGGTGGCGCAGGCCGAGACACCGTGGCCCTTGAACTGATCTTCCGACGGCAAGCCCAGCCAGCGGGCTTGCGCGCCGGTGCAGATGATGACCGCATCGGCCGTGTAGGTGTCGCCCGAATCGCCCATCATCTTGAACGGGCGCCGTGTCAGGTCCACATCGGTAATGGTGTCGGTGATGATCTCGGTGCCAACGTGCTCGGCCTGGGCCTGCATCTGCTCCATCAGCCAGGGCCCCTGGACGGTCGCGGCGAAGCCCGGATAGTTCTCGACGTCGGTAGTGATGGTAAGCTGACCGCCGGGCTGAATACCCTGGATCAGTATCGGTTTCAGCATGGCCCGGGCGGCATAAATGGCGGCCGTGTAGCCAGCCGGGCCCGAGCCGACGATCACGACCTTCGAATGGTGGTGTTTGCTCATAAGACCTCCGGCGCGGGGCTACGCGAAAGACGGGCAGGCAGCCTCAAAAAAAGGTGACCGCAGGCTAGTCGAGGCAAAGCTATGCAGTCAATGCATAGGTGGGCGGGTTTACATCAAATCTTGTCTATTGCCGCTGCACTGCACCCAACAGGAGTACCGCGATCTTGGCTGGCGTTGACGCATCGAATGCGTGCAGCCGGACGCAGGGAATGGCCACGGTTAGCAATTTGGCGCTGTGATCTGGCTCCGGCATCCGGGGCACGTCCTGGCGCGGCACCAGATCCACAATCAGGCGGATCACGGCGGCATCGCGAACAGGCCAGGGCACAATACCGATGCCGCGCACCTCCAGCTTGCCAGCAATCGAGGCTGGCGCGCGCCCGGTGACCTCGTCTGCGTCCCGGCTCAGCACAACTTGATCGTCAGACACCAAGGACCACGGCGACGGCGGAATGATCAACCGCAGCGCCAGATCGGACTTCCCGGACCCCGATGGACCGCGCAGCAATACGCCATCATTGCCAAGCGCCACCAGCGTGCCGTGCACGGTCTTGCCAGTTCGGCGATTGGCTTCCACGGTCTGTGTTGCCTATCTCTGTGGTATTTGCATCGCAATTGAGAGGCTGCGCACTACCGGCGCCCGTAGGACCGGACACGCTGCACCCGCTGGCCCTTGAGGGTGATGGTGGCTGGCAGCTGGACGCTGAAGCGAGCGCCCGCGACCCGGGTTTCGACGACGCCAAGATCCGCCGTGCCGGTCCTATGCACCGTGTTCTCGATCTGGTTCTCGGCCCAGATCTTGCCTCCATGAGCTTTGACAATTTCCTCGCAAATACTGAGGCCCAGCCCCGAATTGTTACCAAAGGCGCTGACCGGGCGGTCGGTGTAAAAGCGATGGAAAATCCGCTCCAGATTGTCGGCGGGGATGCCCGGCCCCTGGTCCTCGATAGCAATGTGCACCATGCCGGCCTCGCGGCTCAACCGGATACGGACCTGGCCGTTGGGCGGCGAAAACGACAGAGCGTTGTCGAGTAGGTTCTTGAACACCTGACCCAGCCGCGTGTCATGGCCCAAAATGCGATAGGCTTGGGTTGGTTCAAGGTCGGTCTCATCCATGTGCAGTAGCACCCGCTGGTCGTGGCGCACATGCACGTCATTGAACATATCTGTCAGCGTCGTCAAAAGGTGGCTGAGGTCCACCGGCTTGGCGTCGTTGAGGGCCATATCGGCATCGGCGCGGGTGGCCTTGGAAATGTCGTCGATTAGCCGGGTCAGCCGTTTGACATCGTTTTGAATGGTATCTGTGAGAATCTTGCGATCCGAGTCGGTCTTGACCACCGCAAGTGTCTCCGCCGCGCTGCGCACAGACGTCAGCGGATTTTTCAGCTCGTGCGCCACGTCGGCGGCAAAGCGCTCGCTCGACTCAATACGTTTGTAGAGCGCCTCAGTCATACTGCGCAGCGTGATCGAGAGATGCGCAATTTCATCGCCCCGGTCGCTGAGGTCGGGCAGGTCCTGGCGCCGTTTCAGATTGAGCTGCACCCGGTCGGCGGCATTGGCGAGCTGGCGCAACGGCAGCGCGATGGTGCCCGCCAGCAGCAATGACGTGATCGCCATGGCCAGCAGCCCGAGACCGCCGATCCACAGCACCGTCCGCCGCTCAGTCCACAACAGCTTATCGATTTCGGCTTCGCGCGTCGAAATCCAAAGCACGCCAAGCGTCTCTTTGCGTTTGACCGGCGTCAGAATGGAGATCGTGCGCCGGCCCCGGTCGTTCATCGTGATGATGGCAACGGACTTGCCTTTAACCGCTTCGGCAAATTCGGGGTAGGCCAGCACGTTCTTGCGCCCGATGTCGCGGTAGACATGCAGGTCGGTGCCATCCATCCAGTCGCTGAGCCGGGTCCAGAAGCTCTTGATGATCTGGGTTTGTGGAGCGCTGCCCGCTTCGGTGCTGACATCCTGTTCTTCCTGGCTGTCATACATGAAGGTTCCGTCTGTGCGGAACAGGCGCATCCGCATCCCCGAACCGTCGACAACCTGATGGGCGATTAGACTGAGCCGTTCGGGGCGAATGGGAAATTGCAGCGTATGGGTTGCTATTGCCTGGCGCAGTTCAGAGCTTTTGCCCGGCTCCAACAGTTCGCTGTCGATGACCACGCGATCGGTCTCGCGGGTCGCCGTGGAAGCGATATAGCCTGCAACGATCTCGGCCTCCGAGACCATGCTTTCGAGCTTCGAACGTACAAAAGAGGCTTGGAACGGGCTGAAAAACAGGATGGCGAGTGTAAGGAGCAAGAGGCCGATCAAGTTGAGCGTGACGATCTTACCGACCACCGATCCATAGAACGGTCCGAGCCAGCGCTGCCGGGCCATCCAATCGAGCGCGGGCTCGGCGGCATTGGCGCAGACCCTGCCTAAGGCTCTCAAACCGGCGTTCAGCCAGGCCACGGCAGGCGCAATGGCGGCGTGAAATCGGCCGATATGTGGTTCCGCCGATGAACTGACAGCCATCAACGGGCGCAACAGGGCTTGGCGATCGATCATTGGGTGTCCCCCCGAAGATCAGTCTCGAACCGCCGGACGCAAACCCGACCTAGACATCCCGGCACCCTCAGGCTTCCTTGAAGCGGTAGCCAACGCCATACAAGGTCTCGATCACATCGAAATTATCGTCGACTTCCTTGAATTTCTTGCGCAGCCGCTTGATGTGGCTGTCGATCGTGCGGTCGTCCACATAAACCTGATCGTCATAGGCGGCGTCCATCAATGCGTCACGGCTTTTGACAACGCCGGGCCGCTGGGCAAGGGCTTGCAGGATCAGGAATTCGGTCACTGTGAGCGTGACGGCTTTGTTGTCCCAGTGGCAGGTATGGCGCTCCGGGTCCATCTTGAGGAGGCCGCGCTCCACGATGGCGGCCTGCTGGGCTGGCGTCACAGGCGTATCCTTGACGCCCGATCGGCGCAGGATCGATTTCACGCGCTCCACAAGCAGCCGCTGCGAGAACGGCTTGGCGATATAGTCGTCGGCACCCATCTTGAGGCCGAACAGCTCGTCGATCTCCTCGTCCTTGGAGGTGAGGAATATCACCGGCATATCGCTGGTCTGGCGCAAGCGGCGTAAGAGCTCCATGCCATCCATTTTCGGCATCTTGATATCGAAGATGGCGAGGTCCGCCGGGGTCTCCGTCAGGCCTTCTAAAGCCGCCGCACCGTCATTATAGGTACGGATCTTGTAGCCCTCGGCCTCCAGCGCCATGCGGAGCGAGTTGAGGATGTTCCTGTCGTCATCGACGAGCGCGATTGAGCTGTTGGTGCGCATGTTTCCGCGTTTCCCATTCCCTGGCATCAGTCCCTGGCCCCCGATAGGGCGGCAAGGTGGATGAATTGAGGCGAGGGCGGCCGTGTCATCGCCACCCGTCCAATCGCCCCGATACTAGCCAATTGTGGCGCTGAGGCAACATGCTTGGCCGTAAGAAGCGTGGACAGGCGCAGTGTCCCACCTCCCTTGCTGCAACCCTGGAGCTCACTTAGAGTATGCTGACGCGTACTTGCCCCCGAGTCCGTCTGACTTTCGCCAGCGAGGGACGCCACCATGTTCAGTGCCATCGACAGCCCGAAACTGCACCGCAACACCTCGGTCGCTGAGCTTTATGAGTTTGCGCTGAAGCGCGGAGGCGGCCAATTGACCGCTTCCGGGGCCCTGGCTGTGGAAACCGGCCAGCATACGGGGCGGTCGGCCGCCGACAAATATACGGTGCGCGATGCGTCCACCGAAAGCACCGTCTGGTGGGACAATTCCAAGCCCATGACCCGGGCGCAGTTCGACTTGCTGCAGCAGGACTTCAAGACGCATGTGGCCAAAGACGTGCCCGGCCAGGAGATTTTCGTCCAGGATCTGTTCGCCGGGGCCGATCCGGCGCACCGGCTACGGGTGCGGGTCTATTGCGAATTCGCCTGGCACGCGCTGTTCATCCGCAATCTGCTGATCCGGCCCCAGGCCAATGAGCTTCATGAATTCGTGCCCGATCTGATCATCATCGATCTGCCGTCGTTCCGCGCCGATCCGGTCCGCCATGGCGTGCGCTCTCAAACGGTCATTGCGGGCGATTTCAACCGCCGCGTCGTGCTGATCGGCGGCACGTCCTATGCCGGGGAAATGAAAAAATCGGTGTTCACCTATCTCAACTATATCCTCCCCGAGCGCGGCGTCATGCCGATGCATTGCTCCGTCAATGAGGGCAAGGCGGGCGATACGGCGGTGTTTTTCGGCTTGTCGGGCACCGGCAAGACGACATTGTCAGCGGACCCGAACCGGGCGCTGATCGGTGATGACGAGCATGGCTGGTCACCGGAAGGCGTGTTCAATTTCGAGGGCGGCTGCTACGCCAAGGCCATCAAGCTGTCGGCGGCGGCCGAACCCGACATTTTCCGGGCCGTCAACCGCTTTGGCGCGGTGCTGGAAAACGTGGTCGTCGATCCCGTCACCCGCCAGCCCGAGTTCAACGACGCAAGCCTCGCCGAGAATTCGCGCGGCGCCTATCCGATTGACTTCATCGCCAATGCCAAACTGTTGGGCACAACGGGGCACCCCAGCAACATCGTCATGCTGACGGCCGATGCGTTTGGCGTCATGCCGCCACTGGCCCGTCTCACGCCCAACGAGGCGATGTACCACTTCCTTTCGGGCTATACCGCCAAGGTGGCTGGCACCGAAAAGGGCGTGACGGAGCCCAAAGAAACGTTCTCGACCTGTTTTGGCGCGCCGTTCATGCCGCGCCACCCCAGCGTCTACGGCAACATGCTGCGGCGGATGATTGCGGAGCGGGGCGTTAATTGCTGGTTGGTGAACACGGGCTGGACCGGCGGGCAGGCGGGCGCAGGCGGCCGGCGGATGCCGCTGGGGGCGACGCGCAAATTGCTGGAGGCGGCACTGTCGGGTGCGCTGGTGAAAGCACCGATGCGACGCGATCCGTTCTTCGGCTTCGAGGTGCCTTACGGCGTCGAGGGCGTCGATCCGCGCCTTCTGACGCCGCGCGATACCTGGACCGATGCGAGCGCCTACGACGAACAGGCCCGCAAACTCGTGCGCCTGTTCAACCGCAATTTCGAGCGCTTTGAGGCTAATGTGGACGCTGAAGTGCGGGCTGCCGCGCCGAGGCTGGATATTGCGGCGTAAGGCTTTGGCACCCGTCATCCCGTGTGCGGTGCGTCGCTCCTGTGCGGCGCGCCGCAGACACGGGATCTTGTTGGCCGGATGGGCGCAGGAGCTGCAGGCGAGGTTCCGGATCAGCGCCGCACCATGAAAGACGGTGCAGCGCATCTGGGATGACGGTTTGCCAATCGCGAATCATGGCACTGGCAGGGCTTCGTGCTCTTTCAGCGTTTTGCCGGTGTCGGCGTCGATTTCCACCAGTTTGACGCGGTAGCCCCAGAGCTGCGCCAGGTGCTGCAAGGTGCGGTCGCACTGTTCTTTGTCGAGCAGCACGCCGTTGCGCACCGTATGCGAGACGACCAGCCGCCGGGCGCCGGACAAATCGGCGTCGGTCACTTGCAGATCGGGATCATGCGCGCTGACGTCGTAATGGCTTGAGAGCGTGCGGCGGACACGGCGGTAGCCTTGCTCGTCGTGGATCGAGCGGACCAGGGCGGCGGGCGAACCGGCGGTGTCGCTGATTTCGAACAGCCGGAAATCGCGCATCACCTTGGGGCTGAGATATTGCAGCACGAAGCTGTCGTCGCGGAACTCCGCCCACGCCGTTTTTAGCGTGCCGAGCGCATCGCCGTTGCCCGCAAAATCCGGGAACCACTCGCGGTCCTCCGTGGTCGGCTCTTCGGCGATACGCTTGATGTCGCGCATCATGGCGTAGCCGAGCGCATAGGGATTGAGGCCGTTGAAATGCGGCTGATCGAAGCGTGGCTGGGTGACTACGGACGAATGGCTGTGCAGGAATTCCAGCATCGAGCCTTCGGTGAGCTGGCCAAGCTCGTGCATCCGGTTGAGGATTTCGTAGTGCACGAACGTGGCGCAACCCTCATTCATCAACTTGGTCTGGCGCTGGGGGTAGAAATACTGCGCCAGCATACGGACGATGCGCAAGAGCTCGCGCTGCCAGTCAGCGAGCTTGGGGGCGTTCTTTTCGAGGAAATAGAGCAGGTTTTCCTCGGGCAGGCCAAGCGCCGCGCCCTCTTGCGGCGTGCCGCCACCGCCGGTCTTCTTGGCCTCAGGCTCCGGCCCCGCGCCTTTGGGTACCGTGCGCCAGAGATCGCTGAACGTCGATTCCTCATACTCACGCCGTTGCTGCAGGCGCTCGCGCTCCTGCGCCAATGAGCGTACACGCCGCTTACCAGGATGCCGGCTGATGCCTTGCTGCATCAGCGCGTGTGCCGAATCCATGACGGCTTCGACCGCTTCGAGCCCGTAATGCTCCTCGCATTCGCTGACGAACGACTTGGCGAACGACAGATAGTCGAGGATGGCGCCGGCGTCGGTCCACTGTTTGAACAGGTAGTTGTTCTTGAAGAAATGGTTGTGGCCGAAAGCGGCGTGGGCGAGCACCAGCACCTGCATGGTCATGGAGTTCTCTTCCATGATGTAGCTGATGCAAGGATCAGAATTGATGACGATCTCATAGGCCAGCGCCCGGTGACCGCGCTTGTACATCGCATCTTCACGCGCAAAATGCTTGCCGAACGACCAGTGCCGGTACATCTGCGGCATACCGATTGAGGCGTAGGCGTCCAGCATCTGCTCGGCGGTGATGACCTCGATCTGGTTGGGGTAGACGTCGAGCCCCATCTCGCCGATGGCGATCTCTTCGATGGCGGCGAAGGATTTTTTCAAGAGGTCGTAGCTCCACTCCGCGCCCTCATAGAGCGGTGCGACCTTGCCTTTGCGCTTTGCCGGTTTTGCTGTCGTCATGCCAGTGACTATCCCCGCTAGGTCAATAGAAGCGAATAGTGAGTAGCGAATAGCGAATAGAGCTCCAACTTCGCACGCTTTTTCCCCTATTCACTATTCGCTACTCCCTGTTCGCTCTTTCTTACGCCGCCTCCGCCGATCCGGAGAACAGCTCGCGGAACACGGGATAGATGTCGCTGGGCGACGACACGCGGCGCATGGCGAAATTCTCGTTGCCATCGACCAGCTCTTCGTAGCCGGTCCAGACCAGGCTGTCGGACATGCCGCCGCGCTGGTTCTCGGGCGCGACCTCGATATAGGCGAAATACTGCGTGAGCGGAAGGATGCCCTCCTGTAGCAGAGCCATGGCCTTGTCCATATCGTCGTCGAAGTTGTGACCATCGGAGGCTTGGGCCGTATAGATGTTCCAATCGGACACTGGATAGCGCTCCTTGACGATTTCCAGCATCTTATCGAACGCCGTCGAAATCACCGTACCGCCGGTTTCGGTGCCGCGGAAGAAGGTTTCCTCGTCCACTTCTGCCGCCTCTGTCGTGTGCCGCACGAACACGACGTTCACTTCGCGATAGTGCCGGGTGAGAAAGACGTGCAGCAGCATGAAGAACTGCTTGGCGAGGTCTTTTAGCTGCTCGGTCATCGAGGCCGAGACGTCCATCAGGCAGAACATGACGGCTTGCGTCGTCGGTTTGGGGACGCGGTCGAAACGGTTGTACTGCATGTCGAGCGGGTCGATATAGGCGACGGTTTTGCGCAAACGTACGAGCCGGTCAAGACGCTGGCGCAGTTCCGCGATCTTGGCCAAATTATTCGGCGTTTTGGCCTCTTCGGCGGCCAATTCATCTTCCATGAGCTTGATCGACAGGCTGCTGGGCCGGCGCAGGGCAATGCGGCGGGCGAGGCTGTTGCGCATGGTGCGCACACGGTTGAGTTTCGACGGCGGGCCATCGGACGAATAGCCAGCCCGTACGGGCTTGGGCGACTTCATGTCCTTCAGCTTGGCCTTGATCATGTTCGGCAGCTTCAGGTCTTCGAAGAACAGATCGAGGAATTCGTCCTTGCTCAGCGAAAACACGAAGTCGTCCTCGCCCGCCCCATCCGGGCTGCCCTTGTTGCCGGAGCCGCCACCGCCGCCCTGCGGCTTGGGAATGGCGTCGCCCGCCGAATAATCATGGTTGCCCGGCAGCACGAAGTCGCGCGAGCCCGTCGATGGATTGTGCCGGAACGTCGGCTCCCTCAAGCTCTTTGCACGGATCGACACCCGCTCGCCGCCCGCCACATCCGACACCTTGCGCTTTTTGAGGGCGTCCCGCACCGCCTCGCGCACTTCGTTCTTGGCCCGTCGCAAGAAGCGTTGGCGGTTGCCAAGGCTCTTGGCCTTGGGGTTCAAGCGGCGGTCGACGATGTTCATTTCGTTTCGCTCAATTCATAAGGGAGGCAGCGGGCAGCGGGCAACAGGCAGCGGGAACAAAGAAGCGACATACCTTTCTTCCCGCTGCCTGTTGCCCGTTGCCTGCTGCCATTCTGGAGTTACCCGTTGCCTTTGTCTTAAGACGATTTTTTGACCCGCATATACCACTCGACCAGCCGCCTCACTTGCCTTGGCGTGTAGCCGCGCTCTTCCATGCGATTGACGAACTCGTCGTGCTTCTTGGCGGTGTCGCCGTCCTTCTTGGCACCGAACGAGA
Organism: Hyphomicrobiaceae bacterium; assembly: GCA_025359185.1. Lineage (GTDB taxonomy): Bacteria > Pseudomonadota > Alphaproteobacteria > Rhizobiales > Hyphomicrobiaceae > JANYHF01. The sequence goes on from JANYHF010000025.1 coordinate 127,170, forward strand.
TCACCGGCAGCAGGTCTTCGACCTGGCTGAACATGCGGCGCTCGATGACGTCGCGGATCTTCTCATAGGACGTCCAGCTCGGATTCTTGCCGCCGTTCTTGGCGCGGGCACGCAGCGAGAACTTCACCACTTCGTAGCGGAAGTCCTTTGGATTACCGATGCCTGCAGGTTTTTCGATTTTGCTCAATTCCTGATCCAAGAGACCGCGGTTCATCAGCTGGCCGGTGTCGGGATCCTTGAAGTCGTGGTCTTCAATCCAGGCGTCGGCATAGGCCACATAGCGGTCGAACAGATTCTGGCCAAAATCGTTGTAGCTTTCGAGATAGGCCTTCTGCACCTCGTTGCCGATGAACTCAGCGTAGCGGGGCCCGAGCTCTTCCTTGATGAATTCGAGGTACTTGTCTTCCGTGTCCGCCGGATGCTGCTCGCGGCGGATCGACTGCTCCAGCACGTACATCAGGTGCACCGGATCGGCGGCAACCTCGTGTGTGTCGTAGTTGAAGGTTTCCGACAGCACCTTGTAGGCAAAGCGCGTGGACGTGCCGTCCATGCCCTCATTCATGCCGCCCGCATCGCGGTATTCAAGGATCGTTTTGGCGTGGACGTCGGTGTCCTTCAGGCTCTCGCCGTCATAGACGCGCATCTTGGAGTACAGGCTCGAATTTTCGTGTTCCTTGAGACGAGTGAGCACGGAGAACCGGGCCAGCATTTCCAGCGTACCCGGCGCACACGGCGCTTTGTTGACTTCGCTGGTAGCCAACAGTTTCTCGTAAATCTTCCGCTCTTCGGTGACGCGCAGGCAGTAGGGCACCTGCACCATGCAGATACGGTCGAGGAACGCCTCGTTGTTCTTGTTGGCCTTGAAGGTTGCCCATTCGCTTTCGTTGGAGTGGGCGATGATTACGCCCTGATAGGGCAGTGCGCCGACATTCTCTGTGCCAACATATGTGCCGTCCTGCGTTGCGGTGAGCAACGGATGCAGCATCTTGATCGGCGCTTTGAACATTTCGACGAATTCGAGCAAGCCTTGTGTCGTTCGGTTGAGGCCGCCCGAATAGGAGTAGGCGTCGGCATCGTTCTGGCCGTGGAATTCCAGTTTGCGGATGTCCACCTTGCCAACCAGGGACGAAATGTCCTGGTTGTTCTCGTCGCCCGGCTCGGTCTTGGCGACGCAGATCTGGCGTAGTTTCGACGGGTACAGTTTTACCACGTTGAACTTCGAGATATCGCCACCGAACTCGTCCAGCCGCTTGATGGCCCAGGGGCTCATGTAGCCGGTAATCTTGCGGCGCGGGATGTGATACTTTTCTTCCAGCATCTGCGCTGTGCTGTCGGGCTGGAACAGGCCGAGCGGGCTTTCGAAAATCGGGCTGATCTCGTCGCCCGCTTTCAGCACATAGACCGGGCAGGTCTCCATCAATTCCTTCAGCCGCTCAGCCAGCGAGGACTTGCCACCGCCGACCGGCCCGAGCAGATAGAGGATCTGCTTACGCTCTTCCAACCCCTGCGCCGCGTGCCGGAAATAACCGACAATGCGCTCGATGGTTTCTTCCAGGCCGTAAAAGTCCTTGAACGCCGGATAAACCTTCAGCGTGCGGTTCATGAAGATGCGGCCGAGCCGGGCGTCGCGCGCCGAATCGATGAATTGCGGCTCGCCAATGGCCGTGATCATGCGTTCAGCCGCGCTGGCGAACAGCATTGGATCGGTCTTGCAGCCCTCAAGGAATTCCCGGAGCGAGAGCTGCGACTGCTTGTTGCGGTCGTAGCTCTTTGCATAGATATCGAAGATTTCATTTTCTGATGTCATTTCGACCTCTGCCTCGCCTGTTGTTCCCGCTTTCCGAACCCGCTCGCCAACGGCTGCGACACCGCCATAAGGTTCAGCGCGGCCAATTGCGCGCGTCAAGATCCCGGCACACCTGCCCGCAGACCCAATCTCGTGATGCACATACTACCATTCCCGGAGCGGAAACTGACAAGAAAAATGCGTCTCCGGCCGATGCAGCGCGTGATCAACTCAACGCGACCATTGATGCCAAAAATGGTGTTTCGAAGAACGCGGAAACCAATCGGCAAAGCGAGCTCGATGGGAACGTCGCAAGGACATGGACACGGTCCCGGACAAATCAGCGCTAGCACGAATCATAGCATAGGTCGCGGGCCGCGCGGATCACGAATGTTGGTGGTGACGGCGCGGGGGCAATTCAATTCAAACGTCATGGCCGGGCCTGACCCGGCCATCCAGGGTCCAATGCACAAGCGTCGGACTTGCTGTCCTGGATGGCCGGGTCAAGCCCGGCCATGACGAAGTCGATAAGAAACGAGCGATTGAGTGGGTCGAAGAACCGTCGCCTGGTAGGCCGCTACGCCGCCCGAATCCAGACCCGGTTGTCGTGAAACGGCGCGCCGCCATGTGGTGCCGATTGCGCTGATCCCGTGAGGGTGTTGATACCGGCGCCGCCAGCGAACTGGCTATTGGGGGCAACGCCTTCCACAATCACCACGCCGCGCTGCTGGCCTACGGCCGCCTTGGCCACCAGGCCGATTTCGCCGCGTGTGTTGCCGATGCGTATCGGTGCGCCGTCATTCAGTGCGAGGCACGCGAGGTCGTCGGGGTGGATGAGGGCGTGCGGCGGTCCGTGTTTAGCCCGTGACGACGGCGTTTCGTTGAACGTTGAATTGAGATAGCCGCGCGCTGGGGAGGTGGCTAGCCTGAAGGGGTGTGCGGCGTCGGTTTCCTCCGTGACCGCCCAATGATCAGGGAATGTAGGCAGTTCCGCGTAACCGCCCTTCAGGCCTTCACGCGCGGGTATGGCGGACCAATCAGCCTTGAAGCGGAACTTCTTGTTCGGCCAAGCAAAGCCGTTGAGAAAATGCGCCTCCTCATAGGGCGGCATGACATCGATCCAGTGGCGGCGCTCCAGCTCTTCGATGCCGGGACGGCCTGAGTTGGTCAGCGTCCAGTCGATGATTTCGCGCGGGGTCATATCAAACCCCCGATGCTCCGCGCCCACGCGCTTAGCCAGCGCACCAATCACGTCATGATTGTGCCGGCATTCGCCCGGCGGCTCCACCAGCTTGGGGCCGAGTTGGATGTGCGGGTGCCCGCCCGCCTGATAAACGTCGTCGTGTTCGAGGAACATGGTCGCGGGCAGCACGACGTCGGCCATCTGCGCGGTCGCGGTCATGAATTGCTCGTGCACGCAGGTGAACAGATCTTCGCGCGCAAATCCCTTTCGGACCCGGTTCTGGTCGGGCGCGACTTCCATCGGATTGGTATTCTGAAACAACATCGCCTTGACCGGCGGCCCGCCCGCGAGATCATACGGGTCGCCATTGAGCGCCGCGCCGATGCGGCTCTGGTCGATGGCGCGCACGCTGAGGTCGCGAACGTCCAGCCCTTCAATCAGCGTCTTGTTCCATTTGTAGATGCCCGACAGCGAGTGCAGCGCGCCGCCGCCCTCATGCGCCCAGGCTCCCGTCACCACCGGAATGCAGGTCACGGCGTGCATGTTGGCCGCGCCGTTGCGTGACCGGGTGAAGCCGTAGCCCAGCCGGAAGAACGTGCGTTTCGTGTTGCCGATGAGGCGCGCGAAGGCCACAATTTCGGGCACCGGCAGGCCCGTGATGGCGCTGGCCCATTCCGGCGTCCGGTTGGCCAGATGCGCCTGCAACTCTTTCGGCCGGTCGGCATATTTATTGAGATAATCCCAATCCGCCAGCCCGTCGCGGAACAGCACATGCATGATGGCGCAGGCCAACGCCCCATCGGTGCCAGGCCGGATGCAGATGGCGTGGTCGGCCTGGTCCATGGTTCCGTTCTGATATATGTCCACGGCCGCGATTTTGGCTCCGCGGTCTTTGCGAGCCCGAGAGGCGTGGGTCATCACATTGACTTGCGTGTTTACTGGGTTGGTGCCCCACAGCACGATCAGGTCAGATTTTGCCATCTCCCGTGAATCCGGCCCCCAGAGCGCACCCGAGCCCACGATGGCGCCAGGCCAGGATGTGCCGGTGCAGATGGTGCCGTGGAAACGAGAGTACTTTTTCGCGTTGGTCAGCCGTTCGATGCCGTCGCGCATCACGAGGCCCAGGGTGCCGGCATAGTAGTAGGGCCAGACGCTGGTGGCGCCGAACTTGGCTTCGGCCGCGTTGAAGGCGTCGGCGGTGCGGTCGAGAGCTTCGTCCCAGGTGATGCGCGTAAACTGCCCGGAGCCTTTCGGCCCCGTGCGCCGCAGCGGATACATCAACCGGTCCGGATGGTGCTGCCGCTCGGCATAGCGGGCGACCTTGGCGCAGATCACGCCCGCCGTGTAGTCGTTGCCCTTGGCGCCCCGCACCCGGCCGATCCTGCGCTCGTCCAGCAGTTCCACCTCCAGCGCGCAGGCCGAAGGGCAGTCATGCGGGCAAACGCTGTGGCCGATGGGAATACGGGCGTCCATGGGGTGCGGCTCGGATCGAGGATTGATGGTGGGGTCCATAATAGCCGCTTCGCTGCGCGGGCTCCAGCCGTTTGCCAACCATCTCCCTCGATTGACTTGGCCAGTGGCCTCATGCTTGGCTAGAGATCACAAAGAACACTGCCTTTGGGGAAACGGATCAGCGCGACATGCACGGACAGGCTCCCAGCATTGCGCCCAGGGTGGCGGCAGCGGGCGAGGCGGCGATTTCCATCGAGCGCGTCAGCAAGAGCTTTGGCGGCGGCGAGGACATCGTGCGCGCGGTCGATGACGTGTCGCTGGCCATACGCAAGAACGAGTTCTTCACCCTGCTGGGCCCGTCGGGCTGCGGCAAGACCACGTTGCTGCGGCTGATCGCGGGTTTTGAACATCCGACGCGCGGGCGGCTGTTGTTGGATGGCCAAGATATCTCCGCCTTGCCGCCCTTTAAGCGGCCCGTCAACACCGTGTTCCAGAACTACGCGCTGTTCCCGCATATGACGGTGGCCCAGAACATCGGATTTGGCCTGGAGATGCTCGGCAAACCGCGCGCCGAAATTTCGGCGACCGTCGACCGGATGCTGAAGCTCGTTCGCATGGAGGAGTTGAAAAACCGCCGTACCAGCCAGATCTCCGGCGGTCAGCAGCAGCGGGTGGCCCTCGCCCGGGCGCTGGCGCCTCAACCCAAGGTGCTGCTTCTGGATGAGCCGCTTTCGGCGCTGGATTTCAAACTGCGCAAGGATATGCAGATTGAGCTGAAGCGGCTCCAGCACGAAACCGGTATCACATTCGTGTTCGTCACGCACGATCAGGAAGAGGCGCTCACCATGTCTGACCGCATCGCGGTGATGAACAAGGGCAAGGTGTTGCAGATCGGCAGCCCGCGCGATATTTATGACCGCCCCGCCGAGCGGTTCGTCGCCAACTTCATCGGCGATACCAATTTCCTCGATGCGGAGCTGGAATCGTTCGCCAGCGGTATCGGCACCGTCCGGCTGCCAAGCGGTGCCAGGATGAACGCCAGTCTGCCCGTGGATGCGGCCGTGTCCAACGGAAAGGTGAGCGTCGTTGTGCGGCCGGAACATGCGCGGCTGACACGCGATCTGGCGTCTGCCGCGCTCAAGGGCAAACTCGACACTGTCGTCTATTTCGGCACCGACACGCATTACCACCTCAAGCTCGCGTCGGGCGAACCCTTCATGGTGCGCCAGCAGAACACACGCGACGGAGCGGCTGCCTTCGCGGCTGGCGAAGACGTTGGCATCACCCTCAGCGATAACGCCGTTCAGGTTCTGAGGGACTGACATGGCAGAGACCACATTCAGTGCCGGCCTGCTGCCCGATGATAACGCCGAACATGTTGCGCGCGCGGCGGAACAAGCCAGTGTGCGCACGCGCTGGGCGCTGTCGCTGCCGTCGCTGCTGATCATCGGCATTTTCGGCATTGTCCCGCTGCTCGTCATTGTCGTCTATTCGTTCCTGGGTGCGGCGGCCTATGGCGGCGTCGAGTGGCGTTTCTCGACGGACGCCTATGTGGGCTTTCTGTTTCAAAAAGACATCTTTGACGACACGCTGCATTTTGCGCCCGACTATCTGCAGATCTATCTGCGGTCGTTTTTGTTTGCGCTCGGCACCACGGCGATCTGCCTGCTGCTGGGTTTCCCAACGGCCTACTTCATGGCGACACGCCCGCCCGCGCAGCGCAATTACTGGGTGCTGCTGATCACCATTCCGTTCTGGTCGAACCTGTTGGTGCGGACACTCGCCGTCATGCTGATCATCCGCGACGAGGGGCTGCTGAACGACGGACTGATCTGGGCCGGAGCGATCCAGAAGCCAGTCATTATGCTGTATACGAATTTCTCCATCGTGCTCGGGCTGTTCTACAGCTATCTGCCGTTCATGATCCTGCCGCTCTATGCGAGCCTGGAAAAGATGGATTTCCGGCTGGTGGAGGCCGGTTTCGATCTCTATGCGACGCGCGGAAAGGTGTTGCGGCGCATCATCATGCCGCTGGCGTTGCCGGGCATTGTCGCGGGCTGCATGTTGGTCTTCATTCCGGCACTGGGCGCTTATGTGACGCCGCTCATTCTGGGTGGCGGAACCCATCTCATGATCGGTGATCTGATCGGCCAGCAATTCGGGTCGGGCCGCAACTGGCCGTTTGGCTGTGCCCAGGCGCTGATCCTGATGGCCTTCGTGCTGGTGACGCTGACGCTCTATGTGCGGTTGTCCGGTGGCAAGGTGCAGCAGCATGGCTGACGCAACCACCGAGGTGCCGCTGGTGCGGACGGGTGCTTTTGACCTGAAGTGGCAGCCCGGCTTCGGCGTGGCAACGATGGTCTGCCTTGTGCTGCTCTATGCACCCATGATTGTGTTGTTTGTGTTTTCCTTTAATGGCAGCGACTCCATCACGCGCTGGGGCGGCTTGCCAAATTGGCACTGGTATACTGAGGCGTTTGCCGATCAGGAATTCCGCAGCGCCGCCATGAACACGATCAAGATAACCGTCGTCGCCACGATCATTTCCACATTGGTTGCCACCGCTGCTGCCATCGGCACCACCCGTGGCCGCCGGTTCGCTGGCCAAGGTGCGATTTACACGGTCGTCAACCTGCCCTTGATGGTTCCCGAAATCATCACCGCGATTGCCACGCTGTCGTTCTTTTCCTTGCTGGCGCAGTATGCGGGGATCAATTTCGGCATCGGCAACCTGATGCTGGCCCACACCGTGTTCTGCATCCCCTTCGCCTATATGCCGATCCGGGCGCGGCTGGAGGGCATGGACGAGCGGCTCGAGCAGGCCGCGGCCGATCTCTATGCGACGCCCTGGCAGGCCTTCAAGCGCGTGACCTTGCCCTTGCTGGTCCCGGGCATCAGCGCGGGCACGGCCCTCGCCTTCATCGTCTCCTTCGACGATTTTACCATCACGCAGCTGGTCGCGGGTCCTGGCCAAACCACATTGCCGCTCTATATCTGGGCCAAAACCCGCAGGCCGCTGACGCCTGAGTTGAATGCCATGTGCACGATCCTCCTGGCGATCTCGATTCTCTTTGTGGTTGGGTCATTCCTGATCGCGAACCGCCGCCGTTCCAAAACTGAATAACCAAGGGAGTACGTTGAATGAAATGTCGCATGATTGGTTTCGCGGCTGCCGCCGCCGCCCTGGCCATGTCTGCCAGCCCCGCGCTGGCTGCGGGCGAACTGCACATCTACAACTGGGGCGACTACACCAACCCAAAGCTGATCGAGAAATTCTCCAAGCAGTTTGACGTCAAAGTCTCACTCGACGTTTACGATTCGAACGAGACCATGCTCGCCAAGGTGCAGGCTGGCGGCTCGGGCTACGATGTTGTCATGCCGTCCGACTACACCGTGAAGATTATGATCGAGGGCGGCCTGCTCGCCAAGACCGAGCCCAACACCATGGCCAACTTCAAGAACATGCGGCCCGAATTCGTCGGCGTCTATTGGGACGAGGGCCGTCACTATTCCGTGCCCTGGCAGTACGGCAAGACGACGTTCGTCGTGAACACCGACAAGTACAAGGGCGACATCGACACGCTGAAAATCCTGTTCGACCCGCCAGCCGAATTGAAGGGCCGCATCAATGTGCTCGACGACTTAAACTCGCTGATCCACGCGGCCGAGCGCTATGCGGGCGTGCCGCGTTGCGGCGGTGACAAGGAAGCCCTGAAGAAGGTCAGTGATGTACTGTTGGCCGCCAAGCCCAGCTGGCGTACCTTCAGCTATGACACCATCACCAAGCTGACATCGGGCGACGTAGACGTGACGCAAACCTGGAACGGCGCCGCCTACCGGATGCGCCAGAAGATTCCGGCCGCCAAGTTCTCCTTTCCGAAAGAGGGCATCGAGGGCTGGATGGACAACGCCTCCGTTCTCAAAGACGCCAAGAACATGGAGAACGCTAAACTGTTCCAGAACTTCATCATGGACCCCGAGAACGCCGCGTTGATCTCAGAGTTTGCTGGCTACGACAACGGCATCACCGGCTCGCTGAAATTCCTGCCCAAGGAATTTGCCGAGTCGCCCGAGTTAAACGCCCCGGCCGGTGCGCCAGTGCCCGAATTCGTGCCGCCGTGCCCGAAAGAGGTGGTCGAGATGTACAACAAGATCTGGACCAATTTGAAGAAGTAGGACTGCTTGCGGTCCGGGTGGCTACGCCGCCCGGGCCTCTGCTGTTGCTGCAAGCCTTTGTTGAGCGCTCAAGGTAACGCGGCGTATTTATTTGGGTTTTCCCGGGCGGGACAGCTGTTGGCTGTGTTCAGTGCAAACCGTAAAGGTCTGAGCGTGACCGGTTCTCCGACGAGCCCAAAAACAGACCTCATCGAACGCGACCGCTCCTGCCTGGTTGTCATCGATGTTCAGAAATTCTTCCTCGACAAGCTGCCGCTCGATCAACGCCAACCGCTGGTGGACCGGATCGGGTGGATCATGCGTGTTGCCACGGCGCTCGCCATTCCTATCATCGCAACCGCCGAGGATAGTGCGCATGACGGGCCGCTGGTGCCAGACCTCGCCGGCCTGCTGCCCAAGGGCCAAACGGTGTTCAACAAGATGGTCTTCGGCCTCGCCGGTCAGCCCGATATCCGGGCGACTATCGAGGGCAGCCGCTGCGACACATTCGTCCTTGTTGGCCTCGAAACCGACGTCTGTGTCGCCCACTCAGCCTTCGGGCTGCGCGACCTTGGCAACCGCACCGTCGTGATCTCCGACGCCACCGGCTCCCCGCCGCCGTATCACGAAGCCGGGCTCGCGCGACTACGCGATGCCGGCATAACCGTCACAACCGTCAAGGGCTTGTACTATGAATGGGTGCGCGACTTGGCCACTCACGCCCGTGTGAAGGCCGCCATCAACCAACCCTCGCCGTACGGGCTAACGCTTTAGCTCATTGATAAGAATCAACCTTCGTCACGGCCGGGTCAAGCGCGGCCATGACGAAAAGAAAGTAGTCCCCCCGTTCACCTTGCGGTGAGATGGACGCGGGCTGGGACTTTGGCTGCTGGGGCGAATCCGCTACAAGGCTTGGCAACCCGTCCTCTTGAGTCCCTCCATGCAGCCTCTCTCCCGTCCCATCTCCTCTCTGCGCCCCCACTACGACGTTGTCGTCGTCGGCTCGGGCTATGGCGGCGGGGTGACGGCGTCGCGGCTGGCGCGGGCGGGCAAGCGGGTGTGCGTGCTGGAGCGCGGCAAAGAGTATCTGCCGGGGGATTTTCCGGCGCGGCTGACCGATATGCGCGCCGAGACCATGATGTCGGGCGGCAATGGCAAGCCGGGGCTGTATGACCTCAGGGTCGGCGAGCACATGCATGTGCTGGTGGGCTGCGGGCTTGGCGGCGGATCGCTGGTGAATGCCGGCGTGGCACTGCGGCCGGATGCGCGCGTATTTGCCGATCCGGTTTGGCCGGGGGAGATTTCGTGGGGAGATGGCTCGCTGGACGAAGGTTACGCACGGGCGGCGGCATGGTTGCGTCCGGCGCGTGATCCGTTGGCGGAGCAAATGACCAAGTTCCGCGCGCTGGACCGGGCGAGCGGCGCACTGGGCACCGCGCCATCGGCCGCCGAAGTGGTGGTGAGTTTTGAAGCCACCGTCAACGCGGCGGGGATTAAACAACCGGCCTGCACGCGCTGTGGTGATTGCTGCGGCGGCTGCAATGTCGGCGCCAAGAACACGATCGCGATGACGTATTTGCCCGATGCGGATCGTCATGGAGCTGAGATATTTTCGCAAGTGCGTGTGGACTTTATCGAGCGGCAGGGCGCGGCGGGCTGGCGGATTTTCTGGCGGCCAACCGGGGACGCCAAAGCTGAACTTGCGGCGATCACGGCCGATATGGTTGTGCTCGCCGCAGGCTCCCTCGGCACCACCGAAATCCTGCTGCGCTCGCGCGAAAGGGGCCTCCCCTTGTCGGACCGGCTCGGCCACGGTTTTTCGGCCAACGGCGATATCATCGCCTTTGGTTACAACGCCAAGGAGCGCGTGAACGCGGTCGGCGTTGGCCATCCAGCGCGGGCGGACGTGCCGCCGGTTGGGGCTAGCGTCAGTGGGCAGATCATCGTCGATGATCCCGATGACCTGTCGCGCAGTCTGATCGTTCAGGAGGGCGTGCTGCCGTCAGCGGTCGGCCCGCTGCTGCCGGTTGTGTTCGTGCCGGGCGGCCGCATCCTCGGGGCGGCACACGCGCTGCTGAAGGGCGTGTACGACGGACCGCTCGCGCGCACGCACACGTTCTTTGTCGTCTCGCACGACGATGCCAAGGGCCGCATCGTGCTGCGCGATGGCCGCGCGGTGATCGACTGGCCCGGCGTGATGGACCAGCCCGTTTATGATCGCGTTGACAAGGCGCTGGTTGATCTGTGTAAGGTCAATGGCGCGGCTTATGTCAAGAACCCGATGTCCGAGGGCGTGATGGGCAAGAAGCCGGCGACTGCGCATCCCTTGGGCGGGTCGGGCATGGGCAAGGACGCTGCGCGCGGCACCGTCAACCACAAGGGGCAGCCGTTCACGGGGGAAACCGCCGGCGGCGTCCATCAGGGGCTCTATGTCAGCGATGGGTCGATCATTTCACGCTCGCTCGGATGCAATCCTCTCTTAACCATCACCGCGCTGGCCGAGAGGGCTGTGCAACTTATCGCGGATGACTATCAATTGCGCTTTCGCATCACTGGATGAGCAGGAAGCAGCACTGGATCGGCGCGAACTGAGCGGAACTGAGCGGAACCAACACGCCATGACAGGCCCCATTGACGAGCTGTTGACCTTGCGCGATCTCTTGCGTTACGCCGTGTCGCGCTTCCGCGAGGCCGGCATCGCCTATGGACACGGCACCACAAACGCCCTCGACGAGGCCGCATTCCTGCTGCTGTGGGGCCTCAATCTGCCCATCGATCAGCTCGATCCGTTTGTCGACGCACGGTTGACACGGGCGGAGCGGGAGAAACTCCTTGCCCTGATTGACACTCGCATCACCACTCGCAAACCAGCTGCCTATCTGACGGGCGAGGCGTGGATCCGTGGGCATCGTTTCGTGATTACTGAGGATGTGATCGTGCCGCGGTCCCTCATCGGCGAGCTGCTGGCGGGTGAGGGTGCCAGCGTACTGATGTCCGGCGATCCGCCCGCGCGTATCCTCGATCTGTGCACGGGCTCAGGCTGCCTCGCCATCCTGGCGGCGCTGGCTTTCCCCGAAGCGGCGGTAGACGCCGTTGAATTGTCCGCAAGCGCCTTGTTGGTGGCGCAGAAAAATGTCACTGATTATGGCCTGGACGCGCGCATCAAACTCTTCGAAGGCGATCTATTTGCCCCGCTGAAGGGCCAGCGCTATGACCTCATCATCAGCAATCCGCCCTATGTTACCGATGCGGCTGTGGCGGCGTTTCCCCCCGAACATGCCAGCGAACCCATCATGGCGCACGCGGGCGGGCTGGATGGGTTGACCATTGTACGCCGCATCCTCGCTGAAGCTCCCACCATACTGGCACCGGACGGCCAGCTGCTCGTCGAAGTGGGCTCGGGCCAGAATGCTCTGGCAGCGGAGTATCCGCATCTGCCCTTCCTGTGGCTCGACACCGAAGAAAGTACGGGCGAAGTGTTCCTGTTGCCGGCCGAAGCGCTGGGGCCTCCTCGCAAGAAGCGCAAATGAAAATCGGCCGCCCATGGCGGGGCGGCCGAGTTATTCAGTGGGAGCAGAGAGCAGGAGAGAGAAAAAGTTAACGGCGGGGCCAGTGGTTAACGTGCAGGCGAGTGGCAAACCCTCAAGTGATTTTTTAGCTTCGGTCAATTGTCTCTAATGCATTGAAGAATAACGCGAAAATATTGCCACCCCGTTTCAACGGGCGGTAAAATTCTCCACTAATTTTAGATATCGGACCCAAAATCGTTAGATTGGCGAAATTGACCCGGCGACCGTTAACCCTTGCGGCTGCAACCGTTAATGCAGCACCACTTGTACCCGGTCCACCTTGCCGGTGGCATCAATCACCGAGACGCGGGCAAAGCCGTGGCCTGCGGGCACAAAGCTCGCCGCGCGGCTGAACGGGTCGGACGGAACGGGGGCGTCATCGACCATCCAGGTCAGTGGCAGCACGCCGCCCTCGGCTTTGAGGATGACAGGCCGCGCCGTGCCATCTGGCGCTTGAGCGAGGTCCAATTCGGACTTGTCCGGAGGAAAGGCGATGGCGAGTTCGGGATCGGCGAAGGGCTTGCCCTCGGTCTTGTCCTGACGGTCAGCACCGAACACTTTGAGCGGCGGCGGCAGATCAATGCCCACTTCCGCACCCTCAGGTGCCGCAGCCAATGGTACGCGGCGGCCTGGTATGCGCGCAAAGGCATCGAACAGGATCGGCGCGGCCGTGCCGACGCCGGTGATGCCTGGCTCCGGCACGCCATCAGGCCGGCCCACCCAGACAGCGATGGTGTATTTGCCATCGAACCCCGCAGCCCAGGCGTCGCGGAAGCCGTAGGACGTGCCCGTCTTATAGGCGATCTCGCCGCCCTTGGCATTGCGTGGCGGTGGCGTGCCGCGCAGGATGCTCTGGATGTACCAGTCGGGAACCGGGGCGAGCAGCCGGGGTGCCAGATTAAGCGTGTGCTGATCCTTGCGGTCAGCGATCTGGTGGAGGAGTGCAATGGACTGCCCGCCGCGAGCGATCCCGGCATAAAGCTGCGTAAGATCGCGCAAGGTGATGCCGACGCCGCCAAGGCCGACGGCCAGCGATGGCCCCGCGTCCAGCGGCAACTCATAGGGCACGCCGGCTTCCTTCAGCCGCGCCATCATCCGGGTTGGCCCCACGGCCGCCAGCATTTTTACGGCGGGCACGTTCAAAGATTGCCGCAGCGCATCACGCACACTGACCATACCGTGGAACAGATCATCGAAATTCTTCGGCGCATAGCGGCCAAAGCGCGTCGGCTTGTCGTCGATCATGGTGTCGGGATGCGCGATGCCGGCCTCGAAGGCGAGGCCATAGACCAGCGGTTTGAGCGTAGAACCGGGCGAACGGAGCGCGTTGGCCATGTCGATGGGGCCAAAGCGCTTGATGTCGAGATAGCCGGGCGAGCCGACATAGGCCAAGATTTCTCCATTGGTGTGGTCGGCTGCGACGATGGCGATGGAGAGCCTTGGGCCTAGGCTGGCAGCCGACGTGCGGGCGAGGTCTTCGAGCGCGGTTTGCAGCGGCCGGTCCAGCGTCAGCCGATGGATGAGCGTTTCGGGATTGGCGGCGACGGCCTCTTCGCTGAGATGGGGTGCAAGCTGAGGAAAAGGCTTTCGCGCCGTTGGCATGGGTTCGGCGTCCGCATGGGTTGCCTCGGCAGTATCGATCACTCCGGCCGCCAGCGAACGGGCAAGCACTCGGGAGCGGGCGAGCTTAGCGGCCTCGGGGTGCAGATCGGGCCGCCGCGCTTCGGGCGATTGCGGCAGCGCCACCAACAGTGCCGCTTCGCCCGCTGACAGCCGCATCGGCTCCTTGCCGAAATAGGCGAGCGAGGCTGCCCGCACGCCTTCCAGATTGCCTCCGAATGGCGCGAGTTTCAGATAGAGCCGCAGGATTTCCGGCTTGGTCAACCGCTGTTCTATCTGCACGGCACGGATCATCTGGCGTAACTTGCCGAGGCTGGTTCGCTCGTGCTTGCCATCAAGCAGCCGGGCCACCTGCATGGTCAGCGTAGACGCGCCCGAGCGGATGCGGCCGTAGCGTAACACGAGGCCAACGGAGCGGAAGAGCGCGAGCGGGTCAACGCCAAGATGGGTCGCAAAGCGCTTGTCCTCATAGGCAAACAGCATAGCGAGGTAACGCGGATCGACCGTGGTCTCGTCCACCGGCAGCCGCCAGCGGCCATCCTTGGTTGTGAACGGCCGCAGTAGCTTGCCGTCGCGGTCGAGGACTACGATGGAACCTTCGGTGGCCGCGGCAAGGGGCGGCGGGCCGAGTTGGTTGACAAAGAGTGCTGGCAGAACAATCAAAAAGAGGGCCAACACGAGCCCGGCGACGATCAGCTTGGATGGACGGAAAAGACTGAATGCCTGGTTGGGCTTTCCCGTTCTACCCCCATCCGGTCCTTCCCCCCTTAAGGGGGAGGGACCCCTAGAGTCATGAATTTCCGCTCCATCGGCTCCAGTGTCTCCGCCCCCTTGAGGGGGAAGGAACAAGGTGGGGGTGGGGCGGGAAAGCCTCTCCACTTACTGCGCCTCAACCTTCAATTTGCCGGCGTCCGTCCGTGCAAAACGATCAGGCGCGTACATATCTTCGATGGTGGCGGCGGGCAGCAGGTAGTCGCCGGGCGTGACAGCGCGGACCACATAGGCGAGCGTGACAGAGTTGCCGGCAGGTGCGTCTTTGCTTGCAGCCAGAGCATCCTCCGTATTCGCATTGGCATCGGGATTGTCAGCACCATCACTATTGTCCGCAGACGCCGCATCAGCCGGTGCACCCGTGCTTCCCGCGTTCAAGTTCAGCGCAGCCACGAACCGGTCATCGCGGAACTCGGTGTGTTCGGCATGGCCCAACTGCTTCAGCCAGGGCATGTTGCTGGTGCTGCTGCTCTCAACCAGACGCGGGTTTTCGACTTCGAAACCCGCAGGCAGCCGGTCAACCACCAGCACACGGCCGGCCTTGCCGTCCGTTGGCGTCACTTTCACCAGCACCACAACACGGTCGTTCTGCTTCAGCGTGGTCAAGCCCTTCACGGCGGCGATGGGCTTGCCATCAAGCGTGAAGTAAGTGCGCTCCAGCTTGAAGCCCTTGGACGTCGCGGGTTCCGGCGTCAGCGATTCGCCCGAGACCGTGACGACGGCCTGCACATCGGTGTCGCTGCTGTTGGTGACCACGAACGGGCTCTTGGTGAGATCGTCCAACGTCAAGCCCCGCATCAGCGCGCCAGTCTGTGGTTTGCCGTTGACGTCGAGTGTCAGCGTCTTGCCTTGCTCGATCAAGCTGCGGGCGGCCAGAAGCATCCACGATTGTTCCTGTGTGGACGTATAGGTGTGCGACAGCCGCGATTTGCTCACCAGTTCGGCAAGGCGCGAGGCGGACTGCTTGCGTACGCCAGTTTCGGAAACCAGAGCCAGCGTGGCAGCGCCATCGCGCAAGCCCGAGCCGTAGTCGGCCCGCGCATCACCGTCAGCGGCGTCCTTCTCCACATCGGCAATGGCGCTATCGAAGGCTTTGCCGGCGCGTTCGGTGTCGCCATAGAGCGCGAGGGCGGCGGCGATCTGCGCCTTGGCCATCGGATTGGCGAAGCGGTCGAGACGGGTATCGGCGTAATAGCGCAAGTCGCCGATGGGCGCGCGGCCGTTGCGGGCGAGCACATAAAGGGCGTAGGCGATGGATTCGCCGCCCTTTTCGAAGTCGGAGGCGTAGCTCACCGAGTTCTGCAACTTGTCGAGGGCTTGGCTAAAGGCACGCGGCTGCACCGTAAAACCCTGTTCCTTGGCGCGACCGAGGAAGTCGGTGACATAGGCGCTTAGCCACAAATCGCCGTTGCTCGGACCCCAGAGGCCGAACGCGCCGGACGAGTCCTGCATGTCATAGAGACGGTTGATGGCCTCCTGGATGCGGGTCTTGGCTTCCGACTCGCCCGTGATGCCAGCGGCGGCGGCGACCTGGTTGAGATAGAGCAGCGGCAGTGCGCGGCTGGTCGTCTGCTCGGCACAGCCGTAGGGGTAGCGGTCAAGCGCGGCCAACAGTCCGGGCACGTCCAGACTGGCGGCCGGGCCAACGGCGAGCGTCACCTTTGAGCGCTCGGGGATCAAATCCTTCAGCACGTCAGCGGTGACGGTGATCTTGCCAGTCTTGGCAGACAGGGTCTGCACCGTCGTGCGCTTCACGTCGCCAGCAGGCGCGTGCACCTCCAGGCCGAAATTGCGGTGTACCAAGATGTTTCCGGGGCCTGTGAGTGACACGGCGTAGCTGATCTTGCCGGCTTTGGGTGAGGCGAGCGCCGCGATCTGCAACTTACGTTCGCCTGCCCCCAGGACAACATCCTGGTCGAGCGCCATGCTCTTGCTGCTGCCTTCGGTTTGCTCGACGGCGACATGATACGTGCCCGCTGCACCTTCAACATTGTGCACGTCGAACACCAGCTGGCTCTTGTCGCCAAGCGTCAGGAAACGCGGACCGGACACCAGCATGGCGACCGGATCGCGCACGATCAGTTCCTTGTCGGCATGGCCGAGCTTGGTCTTGGTCCAGGCGACGGCCATGACGCGCAGCGCGCCATTGAAATCGGGGATGTCGAACGTGACCTCGGCTTTGCCATCCGCGCCGACCTTGAGGATGCCGGAGAACAGAGCAACGGGCGCGACGGTGGGCAGAGCCACAGCCGTATCGAGCCCACCGCCGTCACCGCCCGAGCGGGCAAGCCCACGTTCAGCGTGCATCCCATCGATGAGCTTTCCGTACAAGTCGCGGACTTCGACACCGAGGCGGCGCTGGCCGTAGAACCAGCCTTCCGGCGATGGCGTCTTGTAGGCAGTGAGATTGAGAATGCCGACATCGACGGCGGCGAGCACGACGCGCGCTTCTTCGCCTGCGGCCAAGCCGGTCAGCGAGACGGGCACTTTCAGTTTGTCACCGGATGGTGATTTGTCCGGCAAGGTGAAACTCACGCCGAGCGTCCGGCTGGCCGAATCCACCGGCACCCAATGCACGCCGATGGAGCGCGACGGCATCCGCTTGGCGGCCTCGTCCATGGGCCGGTAGAGCATGGCCGTGATATAGGAGCCTGGAGCCATTGCGTCACTGATCGGTATCTCGACGCTGGCGCCGGTCTTGGCCACATCGACCATCTGCATAGAGACCAAACCATCGCGCAATACGGCGATGATAGCTTTGCCTTCGCCCTCGGGCGCGATGTTCAGTTTGAGCGTGTCGCCGACTTTGTAACTCGCCTTGTCGGTGCCGATTTGGAGCACTTCGGGGCTGTCGGCTTTCTCGGCGCCGTACCATCCAGCATAGAAGGTTGTGCTGCTGGCCGGGCCGCCCGCTTCGGTCGAAGCGACTTGCAGGACGTACTCGCCCCATTGCACGGGAACGCTCAGTTTTCCGGGCGTGGCGGCATCAAGGTCAATGGTGCCGTCGAGCACCTTGCTCGTGTAAACGACGGGCTCATAGGTCCATGAGCCGTTCTTGCCGTACCACTGGTACTGCCGGTCCACTTTCTTGACTTGCCACGCAAGCCCCTTGACGGCGGCGGGTTTGCCGTCAATGCCGATCATGACCAGATCGAAATTGGCGACGCCGCCACGTTCGAGCACTTTGTCCGAGGCGGGCTTGATGCCGATGGAGGCCGACCCCGGCAGGATCGGCATTGTTACGGCACGTTCAATCGTGCGGCCAGACGGTTCGCGAAGGCGGAGCGCGATCTTGGCCTCAAGTAGATGAGACGTACGCGGCAGTTGCGGCAAAGCGATGGTGACATCTGCATGTCCCTTGGCATCGGTCTTGCCCAGTGTTGGCAGCGACAGGCGCACCGGATTGACCTTTTCGTCATCCATGCCGAAGCGATAGCCCTGGAAGCCCGCCAGTCCTTGCGAGGCCTGGGTCACCAGGATATCGGCCTCAATGCCGAGATTGGCAGCAGGCGGACCATAGAGGTAGTGGCCGTCGGCCTTGATGATGCCGTCCTTGCCGGGCTCGAAGGCCATGGCAACCGGCGTCAGCGTCATATCCAGGCGTTCGGGCACATAATCTTCGACCAGGAACGAGGTCTCGCCGATGGCGTTGCCCTTCGGGTCAGCGAAGACGCGAGCCCGCCAGGTGCCGGTCATAGCTGTCGGCGGTAGGCCGAGTGTGAAAGAGCGTCCGCCCAGGCCGTCGTCCTTCAAAATCAGGCTCTGCTGTTCGACGCCGTCGGGGCGCTCGATTTTCATCGTGAGCGGAAGGTTTTCGGTAGCGTTGGCCTTGCGGTCGCGCAGCAGGCCCGTGAGATGCACCTGCTCGCCGGGGCGGTAGACGCCGCGCTCGGCCCACAGATAGGCGTCCAAAGGTCCGGGTGCGTCGCGTCCGGCAACGCCGCGGTCGGACAAGTCAAACGCACCGCCGTTCATATCGAGGAAGGCGTAGTCGTTGTCGGCGGTCTCGGCGATCAGGATGCCTGGCGCCTGGCCGCCTTCGCCGCGCGTAAGCCCGGCATCGAAATGCACGTAGCCCTGGGCGTCAGTCTTACCTTCGCTGAGCACCTCATTGTTGCGGGCGACGAGCTTGACCTTGGTGCCCTCCTTGGGCACGGCGGTCGCCAGCGAACGCACAAAGGCGTGTACGCCGTCATCGCCCGTGAAGGCCGCAAGTCCCATATCCGAGACGATGAACCATTGCGTCGCCCGCGCCTTATAGTCTTCGAGCTTGCTGCCATCGGCCTCGGCCGACATGACGTAGACGCCAGGTCCGAGATTGGGGATCATCTGGCTGACCGGGAACGCCGTGCTGACTTCCTGGTTCAGCTCCTGCTTCACGGCGAGGTCGCCCTTCCAGAGCGCCGAACCGGATTTGTTTCGGATGTCGTCGAACTGGTTGCCCGACAGCTGGCTGGTGAGATCGCCCTCGATGATCGTGCGCGCCAGGTTGCGGTCACCGATCTTGAAGACCTCGATCATCACCTTGGCCGTATTGACGCTGACGACCGGAATGCCCTGCTGACCCTTGTTGGGCAGCACGTAGTTCTTGCCCGAAAATCGCGCCATCGGTGAGCGGTCACGGACATAGATGGCGAGCGTCGCGGTCTTGCCGAGGTCTTCGCCAACGGACGATGGCAGGCCCGAGCGCAGCTGCACTTCGTAGCGTTGGCCATGTGTCAGGCCATCGATGCACAGCTGATAGTCTTCCTTGCTGACAGCAGCCGGATCGGCGCCGTTGAGGGAGATGAATTTGCTGTAGTCGAGCTGGCCAAGCACCAACGGGTCGGAGAACTGGACGCACAGGCGGGGCGTCACGGCGTCGCTGTCTACAGAGTAATCGGTGATGCGGAACCCTTGCTGGCCACGCAAGGTGTCATAGGCCTCGTGTACGGATTTGTCGTCGGCGAGGGCCAAGCTGGACTTGAAGGCGCTGAGCGCCGGACGCCACAATTCGCGCCGCTTCAGCGCTTCAGCGAGTACAGCCAGCGAGTCCGCCTTCAGCATATCGGCCTGGCCGAGCTGATAGGCGGTGAAGGCCGCACCCGTCGCATATTCGTTGAAGGAGGTCTTCTCCTGGTCGTTCACCGGGTCGCTGGCCTCTAGCGCCTTGGCAAGCGCCAGCCAGCTCTTGGCATCTTGCGGTTCGAGGGCCAGCGCGGCCCCGAGGTTCTGCACCGCCTGCCGGTTGTCGCCCGCCTTGATCGACTGTTCGGCCAGCTTGTGCCAAGCGACTGCCGTCTTGCCCGCCGGGCTCCAGATCTTCTTAAGGGAGGCCTGAAGCCGCGTCGAATCCTGTGCAACGTCAGGGTGGAAGAACGGCTTTTCCGCCGCACTCACGAGACTTGGTGGGATGGCAAGGAGGATAAGGAGGAGAGCGACGCAGAAACCGGTCAAGTGACGGATCATTGTTCCACCGTTGGTAGATGCGCTTGGCGGACCGGCGCTGAACCGATCAGCGGCAGCACCGGCCGTCGATCATCATGAGCATTTCCCCTTGGCGAAACAATGGCAGCATTGTTTCAGAACGTGTTAACAAACAATAAAAAAGACGCGGGAACCGAAGTGCCCGCGCCTTGATGTTTTCAATCCGTAGCCGTCGTCCCGGATGCGCTGCACCATTCTTCATGGTGCGGCGCATCCGGGATCCTCTCCGATGTATAAGGTCCCGTGTCTGCGGCGCACCGCGAAGGAGCGCAGCGAAGCGCACGGGATGACGGAGACATTAGTGCCGGGTGCTGACGGTAGCGCCAGCGGCACCGGGCACAAGATGTCCGCCCAAAGGGTTCAGCACATCGTGTGGAACTTGGCCAACACCGGACGCCAGACGCTGCGGACGGATCACGGCCACGGTCTGACATTTGCTCCACAGCGCCGTGAAGCTCAATGAGGCCCGGTGAGCGGCGGCCGCGTTGAAGCATTCAAATGTCTCAAAGGCATCGCGGGTTTCAGGGTCGCGCCGCATACAGTCGCCGTGCCAGCTGAACGAAGTACCAAGCACCATCTGCTCATGGGCATCGACAAGGGCTGGATGCCGCGCCCAGCGGATCTCCGGGACGCTGGTGGCGCCATTGTTCAAGAGGCCAAGCTCGATCCACTCGGTTAACAGTTCGGCGGGGTCGAGCAGGTTCAGAATCAGCTGCACCTGCACGCCAAGGGTCGAGAAATCGCGCAACGACGCAAGCATGGAGCGCGCGGCCGGGGACGCCGGTGAGCGGACCATCAGCGTAACGGTGCGCTGTGTCAAAGGTGGAGCTTCGACGGCGCTGAGGCGATCCAGGAAAAAACCGGCGAAACGGGATATGTTCTCTTGTTTCTCCTCAGGCTTCACAAATTTGGATTGCCGCGCGTTGTCAAAGAAGCTCATGTGGACTTGACCCTCTGGCCCGTTGCCACGTCCGCCGGGTACGATCGGCATCCGTCCGGGCATTGATTTCACCATGTGATATAACGGCCCATTGGGTTAACGAACGATTTCGGGTCGCCCAAAAAGTGGGCAAAAATGGCGCGATACGGGGCGTGAACGGGAAGAAAAATCGGCCCGGCCATTGCCCACGGCTCAGGATGTGCGCTTGCGGCGGCTGCTGCCACGGCCGAATTTTGTGGCGATACGTTCAATTTCGATGTCTTCGCGGGCTCTGGCGGCGGCGTGGATATCGACTGTGGCGTCGCCGCCCAGCGTATCCGATTGGCTATCTTGCCAATCGGGATCGATGGGCTGCCAGCCGGATTCGGCGCTATCGGCATCGCGGCTGTGAGCGATGAAGGTATCGATGTCGCTGGTTGTTGAAATCCCGGCTGGGGGCAATTGGGCTTCCGGCGCCTCGAAGGCGTCCCAGCTCTGCTGCAGTTCGGGCGCGACGGACTGCTGAGCGCCAACATGGAAGGCTTCCGGCACCATTGGCTCGATAGCATAATCGATCTGATGCACGCCGCCTGCCATCGTACTTTCGGCCGCCCAGCGGAACGCTTCGGGCAACCGCGCGGGAGCCTGCCAGGTGCGGGGGTCGCTGCTGGCGAGGGCCGCATTACCGTTACTGTAGTAGCTCTGCTGTGTAGGCTGACGGCTGGCCGTCCGTGTCGCATGGTCCGAATGCCGGTCCTGGCCGTTGTCTGACCAGGCTTTGGCGGCCGACAGGTTGGGCATCAGGATGACGGTCGAGGCTTCGCCCGCATCGTAGGCCGACGGGCGGGGGCCAAATTCGGGATCAAGACGCGCCGTGCCCGCGACGGGCGATGCCGCGTCAAATGCGGTCTGCTGCCAGGATTGGTGCGTGGCCTGCTGGCCGGGCCGTATCATGCCGAGCACGTCGCCGCCATGGTCTGGCGCATACGGATAATGAGCATTGCCATTTGCACCTTGGCCATTGATGGCGCTGAGCGCCGCATCAAGCGACCGGGGCGACGCTGTGGTCTGCGCCGCCGTGGCCTCGGCCCGTGCCGCCAAAGCCACATGGCCAGCCTGATGCGTAGTCAAATCGCGCATGATCAACGCCAGTTCCGATACCGTCTCACGCAGCATCGCGACATCGGCGGACGGGCCCTCTTGTGGTGCGGGCGCCGTATGCTGTGGTTCGGACATGGCGTTCGCGCGCGACAAGGGCCGGCGTACGAAACTGGGTTCGACGATCATCTCGTCTTTGAGGCCCATGATCTTGTCCCAGAAGCCGGGTTTGCGCGCCGCATTGCCGTTGGCGTGCAGCTCATGCCCGCCATCGACCTTCAGCGTGCCATGATCATCGTCGCCATAGGTGCGGGAGATGTCGCGCTTGGTGCGCTCGATCTGGGCCCGCTTGGCGGTGATGCTGGCTTCAAGATCGAGCGTGTTCAACTCTGACTGGGCCGACATTTCGCGGCGGCGAAGATCGGCCTCCTGCTGCTTCGACGTGATGTTGGTCTCGATCATCAGCGTGTTGAGTTCGGCCTCCTTGCGCTTGGCCGATTTCACCGCGTCGTGCTCGATCTCCTTCAACTCAGATTCGAACACGATCTGACTGCTCTTCATCTCATTCTTTTTGATGCGGGCTTCGAGCTGCTTTTCCCGAACCGGCGTCAACTCGTGATCGGCACCAACCACCATGTCCATGACGAAGTCCGACCACGCGCCCTTGTTGAAGCGATAAAGGCGGAAACTCTGGATGCCGGACCATTTGCTGCCGAGCTTCTTCAGCCGCGTACGCACGGCGCTGGCGGGCGGGAAGCTGGCCCGGCGGAATGGGCCGCCGCGCTCCTGGCTGGCAAAGAAATTGATGATGAACTGGGCTTCCATCAGGTCTTCTTCCGAGAGATTACGGGCGCTGCCATCATGGTCGCCGCCCGCGCCTTCGCGCCCGGCAATCAGCGGCACGGCAACATAGTCATGGCCCATGTAATCGAAGGCGATGTGGCGCAGCGGCTCCATCTTGGCGCGGGCGTCGGGGTCATCGTGGATGGCGTAAAGGTCGTCAAGCGTGCGGTAAACCTCTCCGTCCGAAGCAGCACGGCGGCGGCGGGTACGCTCTTTCGACGACAGTGGTTTGGGGATCGACACCAGCAGCAGGCAGATATCGACAAAGAGTGCGATGGCGAGCGGAATATAATCGCGCTGGCCGAGGCCGGCTTCGGCATTGCTGACGGCTTTCACTTCGACGCCATTGGTCTGCACAGCGCGCAGTTGCTGGGTACGGATCTGGTCGGGCGTGGCGGGCAGTTTGAACTGCGCCAGACTCATCAGTGTATAGTTGAGACGGCGGAATGCTTCGATGGTGGCGTCGGCGCCTTCCACGGTCACGATTTCTGGCTTCTCCAGCAGTGGCAGCGCGTCGATAGATTTGACGGCGCTCTTCAGCGAGGCGGAGATCTGTGCATCCGGGCACGAGAAGGTCTTGCCCTGCTCGTCGGAAAATACGGTGGTATCGGCCCGCTTGGCAAAGTCGGAGCGAAGTTGCGTGAGCTGAGGATCGGAGCGGAAGGCATTGAAGCCGGCGACGGCCAGCTCCAGTTTGCGGCCAAGCGCTTTGATGAAGTCGTTGCGGGTGCCGGTCTTCAGGTCAAACGTGCTCTTGTCCTGCTTGACGATCTTTTGCAGATCGCCGTCGAGCGCCGCGATGTCGGATTTGATGGACGCCGAACGCTGCTGCACGAACTGCGATGCGGTCGAGAAGCTGGCGGCATCGGATTCGCGCAGACGGCGGCGCGGGCCATCGCCGGGGCGGCTGTTGGGGCAGGAGTTGCCCTTGGAGACTTCGTCGGCGGCTTTCTGCGTCGACACGACGGCAAGACCGTCGAACACCGTTTGCATCTGTGCCAGGCGCGTCTCGGCGCCATGCATCGCCGACTGCACCTGGGTGACGGCAGATTCGGCGGTGCGTGAGGCCTCCGAACGGCTTTCGAGGAACTTCCAATAGAAACCAAACGAGAAGCCGACGGAGATCAGTGTCAGGAACAAATAGCCGGCGATGTAGAGCGCGCGGACGGTGAAACCGGTGTCTTCGTTGAACAATTGATCAAGCAGCCAGACCACCATCAACATCAGCATGGCGACGGATGCGCCGATAGCGATCTTGAAAACCAGGTCCAAGTCGCCAAGATTGGCTTGCACGAGTTCGAGCATCCCGGAATAGGTGGAGATCCAGGAGAGGATGGCGAGACCGGCAACGAGCGCGATCTTTTTCAGATCGTGCGTGCGCTTGTATTCCGGACGCTGGCGCAGCATTTTGGCTGTGCTGCCGCGTACGCCCGCAAAACTCGCCTCTGACTGTTGCATGGCTTTGGCCAATGCTCCCTACACATACTGACACGGCTTACGACGCAAAAGCCTTGAGAGAGGCCCAGATGAACGCGGGCCAATGAACGCGAGGTGAATGATCAGAGATCCGTGTGCTGCCCTCTTGGGATCAAGGCATTGCCCGTTGCAGAGCCGTACCCACCCCAGTCCAGTTCTTCTCTTCGCGGTTTATTCCGGCGAATCTTGGGCTGCGCGGCGGCAACACGAAGGGGCCGGACCCGATTGAAGTTCCCCCACCCCACCCCAACCTTGCTCCTCCCCCTTTCAAGGGGGAGGAGACGCAAATACCGATGGAAAAACGTTTTTCGGTTCAAGGCGTGCGCAGGGCAACCTTGCCTTTGGTGGCGGCGGGTTGCAGTTCGGCCAACGCGGCCGGGGTTTTGACCTCGCCGGAGAGGTCCTGCAGCAGCACCTCAAGCAACGGAGCCGCCAGCTGCGCGGCGTGCAATTTGTGCGCAAACGGCTTGCTCGAATCGCCGGTGCCGACGACGACGACGTAGGAATAGGCATCGCCGTTGGCGAACTGGATGCCGCCTGCCGCCCAGGCATCCACAGTGGAATCCGGGTCGGCGTTCACCTGCGTGCCGGTTTTGCCGAAATGCAGCGTCACGTTGGGTTTGCGGCCTGCGCACCAATCACCGAGGCTGGACAAGGTGCCAACGCGGGTCTTGCCAACTGTGTTGCACAAGGGGGCGGACAACAGCGTCTTGATCAGCGGCACGCCATCGGCCTTGATCAGCTTGAACGGCACGATGTCGCTTGCCGAGGCTTCCTTCGGCGGCGTCTGGGCAGCCAGCAGCGAGCGGTCGTAGCTCTTGACCAGCGTCGGCAGCCGGACCCGTTCGTTGCCGTGGCCTGTCAGCGCACCAAGAATCACCGCCGCCATCTGCTGCACCTTCTGCGGGCTGGCGGTGACCAGGCCGCGCACAGCCGCCGTGGTGGGCGGCGTCGCATCCTCACGGCCATTAGAGCGCGGCATGTTGAGGCCGAAACCCTCGATGAGATGGCGCACAGGGTCCTGGCCAAGCTGGGCCAGCCGCCGCTCAATCGGGTTGTTCAGTGAGCAGGCGAAGGCGAATCTCGCAGGAATGGTGCGGTTGACGGTGCCCTTGCTGCAATTGAGCGCTACCCCTGGACCAGGCCCTTCGGTATCCAGATAGGGCGATTCCGCTGTGTCTTTGCCCTGGTTGGCCAAGGCGGTGGCCGCAATCATTTTGCCAATCGATGCGATGGCGCGCACTTCGCGGGTCGAATCGTAGTGTCCGTTGGTGCGAGCGATGGGTGAACCGAAATAGGAAGCGATATCCCGCATTTCGAAATAGCGGACCAGCTCGCCGTTCTGGTTGGCGGCGGCCACGATCACGTTTGGCATGTCGACATCGCCGGCCGCCGTCAGCGCTGCCGGATCGAGCGTGTAGCCTGGATTGATCGACGGGGCGAATTTCACCTGCAACTCGCCAAGCCGGGTCTTAATGCGCTCGCGCAGGAACATGTTGCGGGCGATATCGAGCGTGGTCGTGACACCGCGCACATATTCGCGCCAGCCGTAGCCGTATTCGTTCTTCATCTCCTCGCGAAGGCCATAGCGGCCATCGGGGATGAGTACGTTGGCGCGCAGCACCGGGTTGGCTTGAGCCGCCTTGGCGGCCGAGGGTGCAAACTGCTCAAGCGCGCGCTGTAACTTCGGCCGCACCTGAGGGTCTGGCGGGCCGTTGGCGATCTGCGTCAGGTCAAACCAGACCTTTTTCTGCTCCGCCGCATCAGTGATCAGCTCACTGGCACATTTGCGGGCGCGCACATCCACGATGTAGCGCCAGCGGTCCAACCGCACGGCGTTCAGACGTTCGCTACCTTCCAAGAGGATAATCGGCTTGTTGACGGCCGAAGCGAGCACGAACTGCTCAGCGGTCGTGAGCTCTTTGGCCGGCTTGCCGAAGACGACGCGGCTGGTCATTTCGACGCCATGCAGGGGTGAACCGCCCGTGCGTTGAGCCAGCCAGAGGTGATTGGCTGTCCACTGCCGCAACGGATCCTTGTCGCCATGCCGGGTCAGCGCCCAGTAAATCACTGGCGCGTCCCACCACTCGCTGACCTTGCGGCGGAGCTTCTCCATCGTGCTCTCACGCGAGTCCGGCGGCGTTTCGTAGATCACGCGAGCCAGTTGCATGGGCAGCGTCGATCCGCCAACGCCGATCCGCACACCGTGGCTCGCGACCGAACGGTAGATCGTCGAGAGCGGGATTTTCAGCACGCCGATGAGGTCGATGCCGAAGGGATTCAGCCAGGTGCCGAGATTGCGGTCCTCGTGATAGACGAGGCAGCGCCAATACTGTTCCGGCACTACCTTGACGGGGATGGATTTGTGATCGGGATTGGCGACGTATCCCGTGTCGGCGAGTTGGATCGGTTTGCCCGTGGTGTTGACGTCTTGGGCGCTGTCCAGCAACGGATCGAAGGTGCCGACAAACGCGCCTTCGCGGTCATAAATGGCGGTCGCCAGCCAGCGCTCGCTGTCGTAGCGCAGCTTTTCACCGAGCCAGACCTGGCCAGTTATGCCTCTGACAGGAGCAACGACGTAAACGAGCACAAAAGCGAAGGCGACATAGGCGAGACCACTAATGATAACGTAGCGGCTCCAGCCGAGATACGGGTTGAGCATCACCGCATCGAGCAGAAAACGGGCAGTGCGCCGGGGCAGCGCCAGCAATCCCTCAATGACGAGCGACAGATATCGCAATATGATCAACATAAGAGCTCACGCCATAACTGCCGGGGCGCGCCAGACGCGCCGCACGGATTGGCGTTGGCTAATGGCGCTTTGTGGCAATTTGAGAGAGACCGCTGGCGCGGGCTTATAGCGTTGCCCCACAAAGGCCGATAAGTTTCCTCATGCATCGTGTAACACCTGCTGGGGCAGGGCGGGTATGGCGGGAAACCCGTGCCAGTTCCATGAGACCAGTAACCGTTGGGGCAGTTAAAGCGTCATGGGTCAATCCATTGCAGTCATGAACACCAAGGGCGGCGTCGGCAAATCGACGGTCGTCATGGCGTTGGCCGAAACACTGTCGGCGTATCACGGCAAAAACGTGCTGGTGATCGATTCCGATTCGCAGACGTCCATGAGCAGCATGTTGATGCATATCAGCAGCTGGGAGCAGATGGAGCGCCAGAACCGGACGCTGGTCGATTACATGTCGACCATGGTGCTGGGCAACGGCCAGGCCAGCTGGAAGGATTTTGTGGCCAGCGGCGTGTCGGACGTGGACGACGCGCGCAGTGTCTATCTGATCCCGAGCCATATGGAGTTGTCGCTGTTCGAGCGCGAGGTGTCGGCCCAGCAGCGCGAGGCGGAACTGCGCGCGGTCGTGCGCAATCTGCTCGATGAGGCGCAGCGCATGTTCGACGTGGTGCTGGTCGATTGCCCACCCGGCCTGTCGCTTTTGACGGAGTGCTGGCTGCGCGAGGTGCAGTTCGTCATTCCGCCCACAAAACCCGACTATCTCGCCGTGCGCGGCCTCGCCATCTTGAAGAAATTTCGCGAGCAGTATGCCGCCCAGGGCTTTGCCGAGATGCTGGGAGTTTTGATCAATCTCAAGGATGGACGCATCGCGTCCGAGGAGGATTGGCACGCCAAGCTGATGGCAGACCCGGAGAACAAGTGCTTCGAGAGCCACATTCCGCGCCGCGCCTACATCCAGCGGGCCGCCGATTTTGACATGGGCAAGCGGACGTACATCGCCAAATATCCGGGCGATGCGGGGCAGAGCATCCGGGCAATGACGAAGGAAGTGCTGACCAGGCTGCACGAACGGGCAATGGCGATGCCGGTGGCCCCGCCGCGCCCAGCCCCGGTTGCCCGCAACGCGACGGCAACGGCGCAGCGCATGGTGCCGCCAGCGCAGCAGTCGCGGCCGGTACCGGTGATGGCAGTTGCCGAACAGGCGATGGACCCCGGTGTGGTGCCACATCTGCGCGTCGCAACGCCCGTGCGTCCGGTGGCGGCCTTCAGCCCGGCCATGAGTGCGGTGACCGCGGCGCTCGAATCGTCGGCGCGCTCGGAAGGTCCCCGGTTGGCGGTATCCGATGGCAAGCCCGCGAAGTAGCCCCCCGGTGCCCCTGAGCGGCCAGGGGGCTGAAATTGGCAACTTGTTTGTGCAAGCAGACGCGTCTTTTTCTACCTGCGATGCGGTTCCTCTGTTCGTCCTTGCCAGCGGCTCGCGGGTCTCTCGGGCAGATTTTTTGGCGCAGACCGATCAGATCGCCGGAGCGCTCGCAGATGCGGGCGTTCGGCCCGGTGACCGCGTCATGCTGCAAGCCGGCAAGTCCATCCCGGGCGTCGCCGTCTATCTCGCCACGCTGAAAATCGGCGCTGTCTTCAATCCGCTGAATACTGCTTACACGGCACCCGAGGTTGCTTATTTTCTCGCCGACGCAGAGCCCAAGGTTGTCATCGCGCCGGCCGCCAAAATGTCAGGGCTGGCTGGTGGTGTGCGGGCGCTGCTCACGCTGGAGGCTGATGGTTCGGGCTCGCTGATCGAGGCCGCCAGGCAGGCCAAGCCGTTCGGCCCCGCCGTTCTGCGCACTGCCGATGATCTTGCGGCGCTGGTCTACACCTCCGGCACCACGGGCCGCTCAAAGGGGGCGATGATCACGCACGGCAATCTGTTGTCGAATGCACGTACGCTGATCGATCTGTGGGAGTTGCGGCCCGGCGAGGCGTTGATCCACGCGCTGCCAGTCTACCATGTGCACGGATTGTTTGTGGCGATGAACACCGCGTTGCTGGGTGGGCTGAAAATGCATTGGCTCGAAAAGTTTGACGTTGGGCACGTGCTCGGATTGCTCGCCCAATCGCAGGTGATGATGGGTGTGCCGACGTTCTACACGCGGCTGCTGCGTGAACGCGGGTTGGACCGGGCAGCCTGCGGTTCCATGCGCCTGTTCATCTCGGGATCAGCGCCTCTGCTCACTGAAACCCATACGCAATTCCATGAACGCACCGGGCACCCGATTCTCGAACGCTATGGCATGACCGAGACGGGCATGATTGCGTCGAACCCGTGCCAAGGAACCCGCGTCGCAGGCAGTGTCGGTTATGGCTTGCCGGGCGTGTCGGTGCGCGTCGCCGATGATTTCGGCCGCGAGCTGCCGCGCGGGTCAACCGGCATGGTCGAGGTGCGCGGGCCGAATGTCTTCAAGGGCTATTGGCGGATGCCTGAGAAAACCCGCGAGGAGTTCCGTGCCGACGGCTATTTCATCACTGGCGACCAGGGTGTGATGGCGGAGGATGGGCGGCTGGCACTCGTGGGCCGCGCTAAGGACCTGATCATCACGGGTGGTTTGAATGTGTATCCCATCGAAATCGAACAGGCGCTGAACGCGATTCCCGGTATCAGCGAATCAGCGGTGATCGGTGTGCCGCATCAAGATTTTGGTGAGGGCGTGGTGGCCGTTGTGACGGTTACAGACAATCAGCCAATTGATGAAACCGCCATTATTGCATCGCTGGCGGAACGTCTAGCCAAGTTCAAATGCCCCAAGCGGGTGATCGTTGTGGCAGAATTGCCGCGCAACGCCATGGGCAAGGTGACTAAGGCTGAGCTGCGCGCAACGTACAAAGATCTATTCAATGGTGGCTACCCCGCCAACACGGAGGCCAGAATTCCCACATAGCCCTCAACCGCCCAGGCCGAGCGGCCGATGAACAATCCGTCGACGTTGGATTGTGCGGCGAGTTCGCGGCAGTTGCCGGGATTGACGCTGCCGCCATAGAGCACGGGCAGGGCGCGGCCGAGAGCGGCTTGCGTTTGCGCCTTGATCAGCGCGTGCTGCCGGTTGACGAAGCCGGGTTCGGCAGGCGTGCCACCCTCGCCGATGGACCAGACGGGTTCATAGGCCAAGAGGATTTCGGCATCGCGTTGCTGGGACTCAATAAGCGACAAGGCCGCCGCCACCTGCCGTGCCAGCACTTCGGCCGTTCGCCCTGCAACGAATTCGGCCCGCGTGTCGCCGATGCACACCAGCGGCGTCAGCCCATGCCTCAGCGCCGCTCCCGTTTTCAGCGCCACAGTCTCGTCCGTCTCGCCGAAATACGTACGCCGCTCGCTATGGCCGAGTTCAACCAATGTGGCGCCCACGTCCTTCAGCATCAGCGG
Organism: Hyphomicrobiaceae bacterium; assembly: GCA_025359185.1. GTDB lineage: Bacteria > Pseudomonadota > Alphaproteobacteria > Rhizobiales > Hyphomicrobiaceae > JANYHF01. The sequence continues at coordinate 157,666 of JANYHF010000025.1, forward strand.
CGAAATCTCTCCGGTCCACGCGCCTGCATCGGCCCAGTGCATGTTCTGCGCTCCCACACGTACGCGGGTGCCGCGCAACAGATCCGCCACATCAAAAATGGACGTGAACGGCGGAATGACGAAGGGTTGCGCACGGGTGTCGGCAATAACTGGGGACGCTGCCAGCGCCGAAGCAAAGGCCCGCGCCCCAACCCGCATCGTGTTCATCTTCCAGCTCGTACCGATCCAGAGCGTCTTTGCCAAGATCAAATCCTCTTGCCGAGGCCAGTATCGGCGTAAGGCGCCCAATAGCGCACGGATTCGGCGATAGCCGCGACCACGCTGCGGTCGTTGGGCTCGCGCTCGCGGAAGGCGAGTTCAAGGCAGATCTCGTTGTCGTGGCCGCCGCCTGCGCGGATGGAGTCCAGCAGCTTCTCAGGTAAAATGCGGCCGTCGCGGTTGTATTGCTCCGTAAACGGCCAATGGCCGCCCTTGTTCATCGAGCTTTGCTTGATGTGAATGATCGGCGAGGCGGCCGCGAAACCTCGCGCCCAGGCATAGGGATCGACGTCGGCCGGGTTCGGCGAGGACACATCACCATGATCGATGTCCACCATCGGCTTCAGCGGAATAGGCAACTGAGCGGCGGCGATGCGGGCTTGCAATGCTTTGGTCGAAGCAATCGTGTGCCCCAGTTCACGGCCGACGGACATAGGCTCCCAGAACAGCCAAGTCAGCCCGCGCACTCTTGCGTGGCTGGCAACCTCCCGCCAGCACTCCGTGGCAGCGCTAAGGATGGCTTCGCGGCGTGCCACATCATCATAATCGGCATACGTCAAGATCGCGAATTGCGTGCCGATGGCCGGACAGCCGATGTCGGCTGCGATGTCGGCGAGACCCTTGAACCAGCTGACATGATACGCCCGAACGTCCGCATCGGGATGGCCGAAGTGATTGAGCCGGCCATAGGGCCCCGTCATCATCGATGTGATCTTGGCGCCGGTATCCGCGCACGCCTTTGCCGCTGATCTGGTCAGCCGGGCCAGCACTGGCGCGGGCCACAGCGGCGTGATGAACTCGTGCACCATCTGGATGTGGCCAAGCCCGATCTCGCCCGCGACCACCCGGATCATTTCGCCGGGCTCGGCAAATCGGTTGACGAGCGGATTGGTGTTCATCGACAGGGTAAAGCCCATCACTTGGCCTTGTTGTATTTGGCGTCCAGCGCATCCACTGCCGCAACGTTGCCAGCGGACGAACCGTTGGGATCGAACTCAGACGCCAGCCACGCATCGACGATGCTCTTGGCCAGTTCGGGCCCGATGACGCGCGCACCCATGGTGATAATGTGGGCGTTGTTGCTCTTGGCGGCGCGCTCGGCCGAGTAGGTGTCGTGGGTTTGTGCGGCGCGGATGCCTGGCACCTTGTTGGCCGCCATGGCGACGCCAATGCCGGTGCCGCAGGCTAGGATACCGCGCTGGAATTTTCCGGCAGCGATTGCTGTGGCCACACGCTCTGCGGTCAAGGCGTAAAATTCCTTGCTGTTGTCCTTGCCAGGCGACAGGTCCGTCACTTCGAGGCCCGGTTTGGACGCTAGGTGCTTTGCGATCACCTCGATCAGCGGCAAACCGGCGCTGTCACCGGCGATGGCGATTTTCATTGTGTGAATTCCTTGGCGAGCCAGCCTGTAAGTTAATTGGCCCCGGCTGGTGGATCAACTCTGATCGACTTGTCGTAGACCATTGTCCAGACCGAGTGCACGGGCGTCGTATTTCCGGGCAGGGTAGTTTCGAAGCTCATTGGCAGGCCGCTGGCGGAATCGACATAGAGTTGCAGGCTGGCGAACGGCGCATCGGAGGACGGATCGGCGTCGCGCGACAGCTGGTAGCTGGTCATTATGCGGCCATCGTGCATGACTTGGCCGGGACAAACCGCCGTGGCGTCAGCGACGAATTCGTCGGCAAGCGCCTCCTCGCTGGCGACATAACCGTTTGCAGTGATCGCGGCCTGCGCAAAGGGCACCCAAAGGCCGCTTTCTTTGCTCCATCCCTTGTCATCCCGCATGATCTGCTCAATATCGGGACTGGCGTCAGCACCGGTCTCGGTAAGGACCAGATGCACCCGATGCCGCGTCTCAAGCTCAAGCATCGTGGTACTGACGGCGCCGTCACCTTTGACAACCAGCGTCTCACGCAGCGGCAGTGCCTTGAGGCGCGCCTGCAACGCGGTTCTGATTTCGCCGGCGCAATCAGCATGGACGAGCGAGGCTGACGAGTTCAAGAGAAGTAGCGCAACTAGGAGTTTTCGCAGGCGGCACCTCCTTGTCCCGTTCGTTTTTCCATGGCCATCTTGGCCTCGCTGGCGCAATCAGCCGCAGCCGGGCCCGCGCCGCCAACGAGAAGACCAAGCGCCACCGCGGCCCACAACATCAGCATCAGCCCGCTCCGGTCGATTTGTCCTGCAACTGCTTCTGCAGATCGAGGCACATATCGCCGCGCTCGCTGCGGGCGGTAAACCAGACATAATCGGCGGCCGGCTTGCCGCTAGGGTCACGCGGCACGGCGTCCTCAGGGTTCTCGACACCGGTTGCCACTTCGTTGAGTAGTATACTGACGACTTTCAGGCCAGACGCCCTGGTGTGCAGATAATAGGGCACACCACGGTCATTGCGGATGTGGCCGCCGCCCGCGATCAGGATCGCGCCGCCACCTGATTTGTCAGCAGCCTTGAGCAGATTGTCAGCTAGCACCGCATCCTTGTAGCGTTGCACGGACGTCATCTGCGCGGCATCGGTGTCGGTCAGCTGGTTGCAGTGGGCGGTCTTGATCTCGGCGGTCAGCGCGGTGTTCAGCGCCGCCGCGAACGGCACGCCGAGGCCAAGCCGCACGCGCTCGCCATAGGACAGCACACCGAGGCCGCCTTGGCTGACTTGCTGGACTTGGGTCTTGCTGGGGTCACCGGGGTAGACGGTGAAGTTGGCCCCGAGGGCTGCTTCGGCGATCGGGCGGTAGAGGCTCCAGGCGGGCCAGCCGCTCGAGTCCCAGCCGAGTGTGGTGGCCATGCCGTCGGCGCTGGCGCCGCTGGCGATCTGATAGCTCGCCAGCGCATCGGCCTTGTCGGACGGGATCATTTCCATCACCACGGCCGGATGCTTACCTTTGCGGGCCAACTCACGGATCAGCCAGGCCTGCAACTTGTGATGATCGGGGTTGTCGTGAGTCTCGCCGATGAGAACCATGTCGGCATCGGCGGCGGCGCGCACGACTTCGGTCGGCAGCACGCCTTCCTGGCGGTCGGTGGACCAGATGCGGCCAACCAGCGGATGCTCCCGGCCGAGCCGTGCCACCCAGTTCTGCAAGGGCGCCAGGGCCCCGGTGATGATGGTGCCGGGCTTCACCAGGGGGCCGGCATCGCCCGTGGTGCCCGACGGCGCAATCGGCAGCCGGAACTGCGGCAGCGCGTCGGGTGGCAGCTGCGTCTGCGCAAACTGGAACGAGTTGACCAGGCCAAGGAAAAGCGCGGTGAGGACGATCGCCACCACGTTGGTTATACTGTCGTCAATCATGGCAGGGTACTCCTTGAACGCGATACTTAGGTGGGTTCTACGCGGCGTCGCGTTCGGCCAAGGCGATTTGGCCGCGCGCGGCCCGCATATGATTCGTGAAACGGCGGAACAGGTGGTGGCTGTCTTCGGGGCCGGGCGAGGCCTCGGGATGGTACTGCACTGAGAATACCGGGCGGCCCGTGAGCCGTAGCCCGCAATTGGAACCATCGAACAGCGAGACGTGGGTTTCCTCGACGCCCTTGGGGAGTGAGACGCGCTCGACCGCAAAGCCATGGTTCATCGACGTGATCTCGACCTTGGACGTGGTGTGATCTTTGACGGGATGATTGGCACCATGATGGCCGAGCTTCATCTTCATGGTTTTGCCCCCGAGCGCGATGCCGAGCATCTGATGGCCGAGGCAAATACCGAACACCGGCAGCCCACTGTCAATCAGCTTGCGGATGACGGGCACGGCGTAGACGCCGGTCGCGGCCGGATCGCCGGGACCGTTGGAGAGGAACACGCCATCAGGCTTGCGGGCGAGGATATCGGCGGCGCTGGCAAAGGCGGGCACCACAGTTACCTTGCAGCCGGCGCTGGCGAGGCAGCGCAGGATGTTGCTTTTGATGCCGTAGTCGATGGCGACAACGTGAAACTCGGGAGCCGTCTGGCGGCCGAAACCCGTGTTCCAGCTCCAGCGCGTCTCGTCCCAGGTATAGCTCTGTCCACAGGTCACGTCCTTGGCAAGGTCGAGGCCGGCAAGCCCAGACCAGCCTGCGGCTTGCGCCTTCAGTTTGGGCAGATCAAAACTGCCGGCAGGATCGTGCGCGATGACTGCGTTGGGCATCCCTTTGTCACGGATGAGCGCTGCGAGCGCGCGCGTGTCGATGTTCGCGAGCCCGATGATGCCGCGTTGCGCCAGCCAGGCGCTGAAGGTTGCCGATGAACGGTAGTTCGAAGGATCGGTCACGGCAGCGCGCAACACGCAGCCGCGCACACCCGAGGCCTGCGCCGGGTTGGACGTCTCGCTGTCCTCCACGTTCGTTCCCACATTGCCGATATGGGGGAATGTGAAGGTGATGATCTGGCCAGCGTAAGAGGGGTCCGTGAGGATTTCCTGATAGCCCGTCATCGCCGTATTGAAGCACACTTCGGCCACCACTGAGCCCGTTGCGCCAAGCCCCGCACCCTCAATCACCGTGCCATCGGCAAGCACCAGCACGGCAGTTGCGCTGGGCTCGGCCCAGGCGCCAGCCTTTCTCTTTGGTGTCGTCATCGGCCAAGCCTCCGTCCTGACGCTGAGGGGACGCTGCCCGAGGCCACCGTTGCCGGGCGACCCGAACCCATCATGCCCCTGGCTGTCGAGCCAGCACCCATCAAATAAGTTAATGTTAGCGGGACGTTAGGCGGCAAAGGCCAGCCGGTCAACCGCCAGGAAAAGGAAGGCGCCAGAAACAAAATTGGCGCTGCGGGGTTCCACAGCGCCATGCACCTGGATGGGAAGCTAACGGGCTCCCGTCAATGCCTGGTCCGTCGCGATTCGAGTTTCGTCATCTGATCCTTTAATTGCAATTTCCGGCGTTTCAATTCGGCAATTTTGAGATCACTGCTGCCAGGCCGGTCAATTTCGTCCTGGATCATCCGCTCAAGGGCCTGATGTTTGGCCGAGAGCTCCTCAATTTGAGCAGGCTGCGCCATTCTGTCCTCCGGTTGAAAAAGGGACAACAGTCGAAGTATGACAAAAAAATCAAACTGAGTCCATGGCGTGATAGTCAATTCACAGGCATTGCACGACTGTTTTGGCATAAAATGCGTGACTGCCGAAACTTGAAGCTGGGGCGCATGTCAGCCTAAGTGGCGCGCAGAAACCAAGTTGGGAACCGTATGATGGCAGGAACTCTCGCAGGCAAAGTCGCGCTGGTGACGGGCGCAGCACAGGGCATCGGGCTTGCGATCGTCAAGCGTTACGCTGCCGATGGTGCCGCTGTCATACTGGCGGACCGCAACGAAGCGGCCGGGACCGGGCAGGCCGAAGCCTTGCGCAAGACGGGCGCAGATGCGCGATTTGTGCACTGCGATGTGGCTGAGCCGGGCGAAATCGCGAACCTGATGGCGGCCTCGCTCAAGGCGCACGGCCGTGTGGATGTGCTGGTCAATAACGCCGCCATCATTGATACGGCAGGCTTTCTCGATCTTGACCTGGAGACGTTTGATCGCGTGCTGGCCATCAACCTGCGCTCCTACTTTGTGCTTGGCCAGGCCGTCGCACGCCAGATGGTTGCGCAGATAACTGGCGGCTCTGCGCCCGGTGCCATCATCAATATGAGTTCGGTGAATGATCATTTCGCGCTGCCCGACCATGTGGCCTACACGGTGGCCAAGGGCGGCGTGCGCCAGCTCACCCGAGCCATGGCGGTGGCGCTGGCACCACAGGGTATCCGCGTCAACGCTATCGGGCCAGGCACCATTGTGACGCCGCTGATTGCCAATGTGGTTACGGACGACGCTGTGCGTCGCCGCATCTTGTCGCGCACGCCGCTGGGCCGGTTCGGTGGGCCGGAGGAGGTCGCCTCAATTGCCAGCTTCCTGGCAGGCCCCGACTCCAGCTATGTTACTGGCGAGACCATCTATTGCGACGGCGGGCGTATCCCCCTCAACTACACCGTTCCGGTCGCCGATTGAGCGCGGCAATCGGACTGCAAGCAAACTTTTCCTAAGTCATTGGCCAAGGCGGCCAATCAGGTTATGTTAAAACCACAATCAGGTAAGTGGCCAGGGAGAACGGGACATGCGGACGGCGGCGGCGGCTGGTAGGGGCCGGGGCGTGGGTTTGGCGATTTTAGCGGCAGGGATGCTAGTGTTGGCTCCGGCCATGGCGGCGGATAGTTCATTTGGCGGACTTTCAGGGTCCTGGGGCGGCAGCGGCATCATAAAATATACCGATGGCAGCAGCGAGAAGATGCGTTGCAATGCGCGCTATACCGGCGCGTCGGCGGAATTGTCGATGTCCATCAACTGCTCCAACAGCGCCCGCAACATCAATGTCAGCGGCCGGCTGCATAGCTCGGGCAACCGTGTGAGCGGCGACTGGAGCGAGTCCAATCTGGGCCTCTCTGGCAGCGCGTCGGGCAAAGCTGTGCCGGGCCGCCTGTCGTTGGGCCTTGGCGGTAGTGTCGCTGGGTCGTTGTCGGTGTCGTTTTCGGGATCGCAGCAGAGCGTCTCGATCACGGTGCAGGGTGGTGCGTTGCAGAGCGTCAACATGAACCTCGCCAAACGCTGATCTCTTTGACGAAACCCCTCGGAGACGCGACTTGAACGGCGCGCCCAAGCTCGCCCGGGTGGAGGCCGGCGGCCGGATGCGGCTGGCGGCCACCGGGGCCTGGACGGGCGCGTTCAACCGGGAGATAGAGCAACTGCTGGCCGGACCACTGGCGAGTACGCTGGCGGGCTCGGGCGCAACGGTGATCGATGCGTCTGGGATTGCCGCGCTCGATACATTCGGGGCCTGGCGGCTTGAGCGGCTGGTGCGTCAGCAGGCGCGAAGCGGGGCCAATCTTGCCGTGGAAGGACTGCCGCAGCGCTTTGCCGCCTTGGCAGCGAACATCGCACTGACCAACCAGACCTCTGCGCCACCACCGCCGCGCGCGCCAGGACTGCTCTGCGCCATTTCTGATGTTGGCCAAGCGGTTGCGGGCATCGGCAGCGATTTCGTCAGTTTCACCAACATGCTCGGCGCGATTGGCGCGGCTGCGGGCCGGATGCTGCTGCAGCCCAGCAAATTCCGGCTGACCTCAGCGGTGCACCAGCTCGACCGGGTGGGCCTGCAAGCTGTCCCGATCATCCTGCTCATTACGCTGCTCATTGGTGGCATCATTGCCCAGCAGGGTTTTTTCCATTTCCGGCGTTTCGGCGCGGAACTCTACGCCGTCGATATGACCGGCATCCTCGTGCTGCGTGAGATCGGGGTGCTGATCGTCGCCATCATGGTCGCGGGGCGCTCAGGCAGTTCGTACACGGCTGAGCTTGGTTCGATGAAAATGCGCGAGGAGATCGATGCGCTCTCGACCATGGGGTTCGATCCGGTCGAAGTGCTGATTCTGCCGCGCATTGTGGCATTGGTGCTGGCGCTGCCGATCCTGGCCTTTCTCGGCGCTATGGCGGCCCTCGTTGGCGGCGGGCTGATGGCTTCGGCCTATGGCGGCATGAGTCCGGCGGCGTTCATTGTGCGATTGCGGGAAGCGATTTCGCTGACCCATTTTGAGGTCGGCATGATCAAGGCGCCATTCATGGCACTGGCTATCGGCGTGGTGGCGGCGATGGAAGGCCTGAAGGTCGGTGGCAGCGCCGAATCGCTCGGCCTGCGCACGACGGCGTCGGTGGTAAAATCAATTTTCCTGGTCATCGTGCTCGATGGCCTGTTCGCCATCTTCTTTGCCTCGATCGGGATGTGAGGCCATGACAGCGCCCGTCATCAGCGTCAGGGAGTTGCGGGTCGGCTTCGGCGCGGCCGATGTGCTGCGCGGGCTGACGCTGGATGTGCTCGGCGGCGAGATTCTGGGTGTCGTGGGTGGGTCGGGCGCGGGCAAATCGGTGCTGTTGCGCGCCATCATCGGGCTGGTGCCTCTGCGGGCAGGCACTATCGAGGTATTGGGGACGAAAATGTCCAGCGCCACCGATGCCCAAAAGCGCGCAATCGAGCGGCGCTGGGGCGTGCTGTTCCAGCAAGGTGCGCTGTTTTCGTCGCTGACGGCACTGCAGAACGTGCAGTTTCCCATGCGCGAGTACATGCAACTGTCTGAGCGGATGCTGGGCGAGATGGCGGTCGCCAAGCTGGAGATGGTGGGGCTGCACGCGGACGACGGCCGCAAGTTGCCGTCCGAACTGTCGGGTGGCATGACCAAGCGCGTGGCGTTGGCCCGGGCACTGGCGCTCGATCCCGATATCGTGTTTCTCGACGAGCCGACCTCGGGTCTGGATCCGATTTCAGCGAGCGGGTTCGATCAACTCATCCGCACCCTGCAACAGACGCTCGGGCTGACCGTCTTCATGGTCACCCATGATCAGGATAGTCTCTCCACGGTGTGTGACCGGATCGCCGCGCTGGCTGGTGGGCAAGTGGTGGCGCTGGGGACACTGGAAGCGATGCAGGCGAGCCGCCATCCGTGGGTTGAGGCGTATTTCAAGGGGCGGCGGCGTTGAGCGGTTTGTGGATCACGTTGCGTAAGAAGCAGCAGAATTCTGGGTGAGGCCTTCCGGTCCCACCACCATCCTGTCCCAGCGTCCTCTCCCCATTGTGGGGGGAGAGACAGAGTGGGGGTGGGAACGCCATCGGCTTTGCGAGGACGATCATGGAAATTCGCGCGCGCTATCTGACGATCGGCCTGTTCACTCTGGGTGTGATCGCGGCCGGGTTCATGTTCGTCTACTGGCTCTACAACTCGGGCGGGCTCGGCGCGCGCGACAGGTACAGCGTGCAATACAAGGGCTCGGTGGCGGGGCTGTTTGTGGGCTCGCCTGTCACCTTCAACGGCTTGCGCGTTGGTGAGGTCTCCACGTTGCGCATCTCGCCGGTGGACCCCAGCCAAATGGATGTGGTCTTGAGCGTCGAGGCGGGCACCCCCGTGCGCAGTGACACCAAGGCCGGGATGGAGTTCCAAGGCCTCACGGGGGCCGCAGCCGTTGCCTTGACGGGAGGCAGCCCCGGCGCCGCGCCCGCGCCAGCCAACCGGCCCGGCGATCTACCGATGCTGATGGCCGACGCCAATGCCTCGCAATCGATGACGCAATCGGCCCGCACGGTGATGCAGAGACTCGACACGGTGCTGACAGACAATGCTGAGCCGCTGAAGGCGACTATTGGCAATCTCAACACCTTCACTGGCGCGCTCGCCCGCAACTCCGACCGGGTGGACGGCATCATCAGCGGTATCGAGCGGATGACGGGCGCCACGGCCAAGAAGACGGCGGCGCTGGTTGTCGATCTCACCCCGCCTCAGAAATTCAGTCGCGCCGCAGCGCTTCCCAAGGTGCAGATTGCTTTGCCGGAGCCAACCGCCATTGGCACCCTCGACACCGAAAAGCTCGTCCTCGACCCCACAGCGGAGGCCGATACGCCTGTAGGTGCGCAATGGGCTGATGCGCTACCCAAACTGCTGCAAGCCCGCTTTGTACAGAGTTTTGAAAACGCAGGGTTGGTCGGCTCAGTCATCCGTGGCGGCGATGCGGCGGCGTCTGACTATCAGCTGCAAACCGATGTCCATGCCTTCCGGGTGACGGGTGCCGTGCCCGCGCTCAGCGCCGAGTTTGAACTCGCCGTCAAAGTCTTGAACGCCAAGGGCCGCATTGTCGCTGGGCGGGTGATCAAGAAGAGTGCGCCGATCTCAGCCAGCGATCCGAAAGCGGCTGCTGCTGGTCTCGACGAGGTGTTCGGCAAGGCCGCGGAAGAGCTGGTGCTGTGGACAGCCGAAACGGTCGCTGCCCTGCCGCCGCCAAAAGCCGATGACGGCGCGCCGATGCCGTTGCCGCAATAGAACTAGGTTTTGGCGCGGTAAGGTTGGGCAGCGTCACGGCCTGGGTGCTATGGGGTGACATCGTGTCACTGCCAACCGACGAGCGTCGCGCCCATGCCGGCCACCAAACGCCCCAACATCCTTTTGCTGATGCTCGATCAGCTCGCGCCGCATTCGATGGCTGATTATGGGCACAAGCTGGTGCAGACGCCGCATATCTCAGCGCTGGCCGATGGCGGAACGGTGTTCGACAACTTCTATTGTAACTCCGCCCTGTGCGGTCCCTCGCGCGTCTCGTTCATGACCGGGCAAGCCAACCACAAGCTCGGCGCCTACGACAACGCCGCCGAGTTCAAGGCCTCCATCCCGACCTTCGCCCACTACTTGCGGCGCGCCGGCTACCGGACCTGCCTCGCGGGTAAAATGCATTTCGTCGGCCCCGACCAGCTGCACGGTTTTGAGGAGCGCGTGACAACGGACATGTATCCCGGCGATTTCGGATGGACGCCAACATGGGAGGACCCGTCCAAGGTCCATTGGTGGTTCCACAATATGCTTTCCGTCACCGAGGCCGGTCCCTACGAGCGCACGCTGGAGATCGACTACGACGAAGAGGTGGCGCAGCGCGCCGCCCGCTGGCTCTGGGACGCCGGGCGCGGCACCGACGACCGGCCCTTCATGATGTGCGTTTCTCTTATGCACCCGCACGACCCCTATATGGCGCCCAAGCATCTGTGGGATCGCTACAAGGATGCCGATATCGATATGCCCGTGGTGCCAAACATACCGGTTGAAAAGCGCGATCCGTTCGGTGCGCGCATGTGGGCGATGTACGACCGTGACGAGTATGAAGTGACGGCGGATCATGTCCGCACGGCGCGGCACGGTTATTATTCGATGATCACATATGCCGACGAACTGATCGGCCAGGTGATGGCGCCTCTGAAAAAGCAGGGCCTCGCCGACAACACCATCGTCATCGTTTGCGCCGATCACGGGGACATGCTCGGCGAGCGCGGGTTGTGGTTCAAAATGGTGTTCAACGAGCGTTCCGTCCGTGTGCCGCTGATCGTGAAACTGCCGGGCGAAAGCAAATCGCGGCGCGTGGCGCAGAATGCGTCGCTGATCGACATTCTGCCGACGCTGTTAGATATGGCCACCGATGGCAAACCGCCGGAGCTGGCCGCGCCTATCGAAGGCGCTAGCCTGATGCCTTTGATACGCGGCGAGGGAGCCAAGGGTTGGACGGACACGGTCTATGGCGAGTATCTCGCCGAGGGCACCACCGAGCCCGTGTTCATGATCAAGCGCGGATTGCTGAAGCTGATCGTGGCTAAGGCCGATCCGGTGCAGCTCTATGACACGGCCGACGATCCCAACGAACTCACGAACCTTACCGCCGATCCGGCCCATGCCAAAGCGCTCGCGGCCATGACTGCCGAAGCTGCCAAACGCTGGGACAGCGACGCCATCCGCGCCGATGTGGTCGCCTCGCAGAAGGCACGCATCCTGGTACAGGACGCCCTCGTCACCGGCCGCATCGCGCCCTGGGACTGGGAGCCGCGCACCGACGCAGCCAAAGTCTACAACCGCAACTACGGCGGCGAACTCTACGATACCGACCGCCGCGCCCGCGTGCCGCAACGCCCTGAACCCGCCAAACGCACGCGCCGCAACTGGAACCGGGATGTGAAATGACCAGTGCGATCGTCATGCGTGACTATGCGCCAACGGATGAAGCTGCGCTGATCGGTCTTGTCCAGGACCTGCAGCGCTTCGAGGGGCCATTCTTTGACCGGCTGGTTCCTGCGGCCGAAATCGGGCCTTGGTATATCGAGCGCCTGCTGGCCGGTTGCGCCAATAACAAAGGCTTTATCCGTTTGGCAACCCGCGACGGAACGGTCGTGGGTTATGCAACCATTCTGACCGTTGCAGCCATGGATGTTGCTGACGACCCCGGCGTTGTCCCCTTCAGCTACGCCTATATCGGCGAATTGTGCGTTGCGCCTGGGCAACGCGGCGGCGGCATCGGCCAGTTACTGATCGCCGATTGTGAGGCCCTGGCACGGCGCGCGGGGGCAAAATGGCTCCGCATCAGTTCTTTGTCGGGCAATCAACGCGCCTGCCGGATTTACCAAGCCGCCGGTTTTGCCGAACTCCGGGTGATTTTTGAGAAGGCGCTGGAGTCGTAGGCACATCCCAGCCGTGAGCTGTTGCCGTTCCGCCATGGCCCGGTCGCTCATTTGCTGATTTCTCAGCCCGTGATGGACGTGGGCCGGTCGCCTGACCTATCATCAGCGCAGGGAACAGGGTTGCGACACGCGCATGGAGACAGACCTCAAAGCGGCGGAGCTGGCGGAGATCGAGCGGCAGCTTGACGGGCTGTGCGAGCGGCTCGAAGCGCGGCTGCGCGGGCACGAGGCCTACCGGGCGCTGGGCCAGCTCACAGCGCGCGAGGCACAAGGGCGGCCGATCGAAGCCATGGCGACGGGCGAACTGCGGGCGCATCTGGAGCGCGAGCTCAACGCCGATCCATTCTTCCGGCTACTGACCAAGCTCAGGGATGCGCAGTTCGCTTTGAAGCCACAAGTGAGCGCCCCTATGGCCGTGCCAGAACCGGCCAAAGCGGCTGCGCCTGCGGTCCCGGCGGTGGAGGTGACCGCACCAAAACTCAATGGAGCAGAGGCTAGTGCCGTCGTAGTCGAACCTGAGGGCCTCGCCGCCAAGCCTGCGCAACCGGCGCTCGCGTCCCAAGGCTCGACCTGGGACGCGGGCAATTTACAGGCGGCGGCTTTGGCGGCTGTGGCCTCGGCTTTTGGCACCACCGCCAAGACCCCATCGCCTGATGTACCCGCAAAGCCCGCCGACCCAGTGCCGCTGCCTGCCGTGGACCCAGGCCCCGCGACGGAAGCCCGGGCGAGGTCTGCTGAGCGCATCTGGCTTCCGCTTGCAGCCCCCCGGTCTGTGCTGTTTGGCCAGACGGCTGCGCCCGAGCATCCGCCGGTTGAGGCCAGCAAAACAGCCGCTGCGCCTCCCGTTGCCGAGCCGGTGGCGGCTAACATCGAGCCAGTTGCCATTGTGGTGGATGACACGCGCACGCGACAGCCGCGTATTGGCCTCGGCGATACAACTGCCGAATCCACCGTGCTTGCGACCCTGGCCAAGTTGCGCAGTCCCGCTGCCGTCCCAACGCCCGCCGTTGTGCCGGACCTGCCGCTCGCTCCGTTGGCCATCGAGGCCGGCCGGCGACTGGACCCGCACGCTGGCCCAAGGACGCCGCGCCTGTCGATGGAAGGCACGATGGCCAATGTCGCGGCTGCGGTGGCAGCGACCGTGGCGGCGGCTGAGCGGATTTCGGGGCCGCAATCGACTTGGACGGCCCGGCCCGCAGTTGTGACCTTGCCGCCGCCGGGTTCGCCTGCAGCGCGGATTTCAATCCCAGATCGCCCGGCCGAAAGTGTGGTTCCGGCCACGCACATAGTCCGTGCCCCTGCCAGTGGCACCCTGTTCCGCGACCGCTCCAGGGAAGCCCCGGCGCCGCCGGTGTCCGACGAGGGGATGGAAATCCGCTTCGTTTCGCGGCCCGCCAGCCCCATGCTCGACGCCGTGCCTCGCCAAGTGCCCAAGCCGCTGGCAGATGTGCCGATGCCATCAGCCATCCCCTCGCGCAATGGCTCGTTAGCACAGGGCGGCCCCCTGCCTCCCGACTGGGAGGAAGCAAGCGTCGAAATCCGTCGCGCGCACGAAGTCTTGGCTGCGGCCACGCCCAACGGCGACCCCGCCCCCGTTGCCGAGCGCGCCTCCGCCGTGCTCAGCCGCTTCGTCAAAGTCCTGAAGCGCGACCGGCCAATGTCCTGACGGTTTAGAGGGCGACCCTACGGTTGACCTTGCGAACACGTCATCCCGTGCGCGGCGGACACGGGACCATGCGCATTGGACTGGTGCCGGAGCCACAAGTGATACCGGCGATCAAAAATAAGAACTCGTCATCCCGAGCGCGGTGAAGCGATTCTTCTTCGGTGCACCGCAGACGCGGGATCTTGTCATTCGAACAGGGGCTAGAGCCGCAAACAAGATCCCGGAACCGCGCTGCACCAAAAGAATGCTGCAGCGCATCCGGGACGACGGTTCTTGGGTCATACACCAGTTTCGCCTTCAAGCCAGTTTCGCCTTCAGGAATGTCACCGTGCGCGACCACGCGAGTTCGGCGGCCGTTTTGTCGTAGCGGGCGGCGTTGGTGTCGTTGTTGAAGGCGTGCTGCACGCCCTCGTAGATGAACAACTGGTAGTCGGTCTTGGCCGCTTTCAGCGCCGCTTCGTAGGCCGGAATGCCCGCGCCGATACGCTCGTCCTTGCCCGCATAGTGCAGCATCAGCGCGGCTTTGATCTTGGGCACATCGGCCGTGTCGGGTTGCGGTCCGTAATAGGCAACGGCGGCGCCGAGTTCAGCAGCGCGCACGGCCAACTGATTGGTCATGCCGCCGCCCCAGCAAAAGCCGATGGCGCCGATCTTGCCATTCGAGTCTGCCCTGGCCCTGACGGGCGCGATGAGATCGGAGAGTGTGTCGGCGGCCTTGGCGGGATCAAGTTTGCCGATCAGATCGCGGGCTTTGTCCTCGTCAGCCGGCGTACCGCCGGTGGTGCTGAGCAGATCGGGTGCAATGGCGTTGAAACCTTCGAGCGCAATCCGACGCGCAATATCCTTGATATGGGCATTCAGCCCCCGGTTTTCGTGAATAACGATGACGGACGGACGCTTCGCGGTTGCCTTCGGGCTGGCGATGTAAACGTTGGTCTTGCCGTCCGGCCCCGGATAGAACGCGGTACTGATCGCCAGCCGCCCATCGTCCTCGGCGATCAGTCCGGCGACTGCGTAATTGTTCTGCAACGCCGCCAGCATCACCGTCGCGGCGGTGGCGCCGCCCGCCAGCTTGGCCAGCCGATCCAGAAAGGCGCGCCGGCCGATGACGCCATGGGTGAAGCTGTCATAGAGATTGATGATATCCTGGCTGATCGGCATCGGACGCGCTCCCGTCATGGACCTTGGACGATGACCATGTTAGGCGACGAACCTGTCGGCAATGCGAAACAGCATCACGTTCGCGTGACAGGTATCGCGATTTCAAGGAACTGGACATGACGCAACGCTCCGTACTCATCACCGGATGCTCGTCGGGCATCGGGCTGGCGTCGGCCATGGCCACGAAGGCACGCGGCTGGCGGGTGTTTGCGACGGCGCGCAAGCCCGTGGATCTCGCACGGCTGACGGCGCTGGGCCTGGAAGCGCTGCCGCTGGAGTTGCGCGATCCCGCATCGGTCGATGCCTGCGCCCGCACGGCACTGGAGCGGACCGGCGGCAAACTGACGGCCGTGTTCAACAATGCGGCTCACGGACAGCCGGGCGCCGTCGAGGATCTCTCCGTCGAGCTGCTGCGCGATCAGTTCGAGGTCAATCTGTTTTCCTGGCACGCGCTGACCCGGCCCATCATCGCCGCCATGCGCAACACCGGCAGCGGACGGATCGTCAACTGCTCGTCCGTGCTCGGCCTGATCTCGCCGCCCTATCGCGGCGCCTACAACGCCTCGAAATTCGCGCTCGAAGCCTTGACTGAGGCCATGCGCCACGAACTGGCCGGGACCGGCATCCATGTCAGCCTGATCGAACCGGGGCCGATCGCGACGAACTTCGTAGACACCGCGTTGGCGCTGTTCCGCAAGAACATCGCTCTTGAAACGTCTGCACACCGTGAGACCTACCAGTTCCGGATTGCCGCAATGGCGGTAGGCGGCTCGCAGACATTCAAACTGCCGCCCGAAGCCGTCGCCGCCAAACTGCTGCACGCGCTCGAAAGTCCGCGCCCCAAAGTCCGCTACTACGTGACGATCCCGACCTATCTCGCTGTCGCAAGCAACCGGTTGCTGCCACAGTTTCTCAGGGACCAGTTTGTGCGCGGGGCGTGATCCGCCGGGGGTAGCCCCGCTGCCATGATGAACTTGGAGCCGTGGGGCTACACCGTTGAATTGGACCCCTATGGATCCATCTTGAAGATGAAGCGGGCCTTGCCGACAAACATGTCAGCGGAGATCCCCGTATCAGTCTCACCCACGGGTGCACCCGGTGCCAACGTTGTTGGTGCCAGCAGGTCGGCGGCGCCCAACTTCACCCAGTCGTATTCGGAGCCAAAAATGACATTGGGATAGAGCGCGTATTCAAAGCCGCCGCCCACGATCACGCCGTTGCCCCTGGCCTTGAATTCCGAGACCTGCGCTTGTGAGACGGTCACAATATTGGTCTGGTCGATGTCGGCCGTGGCAAAGCCGGCCTTGCCGAAGATCATCCAGTTGTCATGAACGTAACCGAGCCGGGCGGTGAACGCCCACAGTTCCCGCACCGCCGTTTCGCGGGTACGGGCCGGTGCCGTGGGCGATTCTTCCTTGGCATCAATGCGGACAGTGTCGGTGAACGATACGTCCAGGCCGCCGACAACATTGCCCCATTGCCGCTGCACCCCGCCTTCGAGGCCTAAAGCGCCGCCCGAACTTGATTGATGCATGGCGTCGATGCCCGTCGAATCCGTATGGGTGAAGCTAACCCCAGACACCGTGGTGCCGACATCGACGCCAAGATAGAAGCCCGACCAGCGGGCCCCGCTATCGACATCATCATCGGCCCGCGCGGCGGGAACGGCGCAGATGCCAGTGCTGGCGGTTACTGCCAGAGCCAAGGCTAGGTTCAATCGCCAATTCATAGGGTACGTCTCCTCGTTGCCTGACGAACACCACGCAACGAACCAAGACGAACCGCGCCATCAACCGAGACGTTAAACGGCTCTCAGTGAGAATCACGGATTGTTAAGTATGATGCACGCGCGCCATGTTCAATCAACGGCACGCATTGCCTGCAGACGGAAACCGTGCGTGGTTTCCGCCATTCGTAGCGCAAATGTCACAGGGGGCCTGCGACCCTGTTACCAAGTGTCTGTGGTGCGTTGCGCGGCGTTCCCTTACCCGTGGCCCCATTGGAGTGCTAAACAAGCGACATGGATACCTTTTTCACATATCTCACCCCCCTGGCTGTCGGCGCCGTCGCTGTCGTGCTCGGCCTCGGGCTGTGGAACATGCTGCGCGGCGGCAATCCAGGCACCAGCCAGAAACTCATGCGCTGGCGCGTAGGGCTGCAATTTGCCGCCATTGTCATCATTATGACCGCGATCTATTTCACGCGGCATTGAGGTGCCGGCTTCCTGCGGGACTGAAGGAAAATTGCCATGCCCACTCTGGGGTCAGTCAAGTCGCTCGACCGTGTCAGTCACAAGCGCGCCGATGCCGATTGGCTGGCGGCGCAGGCGGCCTCGGATGCGAGCCGCACGCTGCTGCTGGTGGATCTGAAGCCGGCCATCGTTTCGAACGCCGAACAGACCCAAGCGCAGCTGCGCTGGTTGCCGCACGCAAAGATTGCCGCCCTTGGCCTTGCCGACTGGCCGCGCCATTTTATGGGGCTCGACCCGGCACAAGTGCCGCATTTTGCCATTGCGATAACCGAGCATCGCGCCATCGCGACACCCGGCGGCCCGTTTTCCGTCCGCCCCTACGTCGATTTGCGCACGCTAGCCGTGCAAGGCCAGCTGACACCCGAGGAGCTGTCCATCGCTGGCGCCGCCCGCGCGCTCACTGAATGGCACAGCAATTGCCGATGCTGTGGCCATTGCGGTTCGGCGACCGACACCAAGGACGGCGGCTGGCGGCGCAAGTGCTTTGCCTGCGGCAAGGAATTCTTCCCTCGCACAGACCCCGTCGTCATCATGCTGGTCACCCACGGCGATCGTTGCCTGATCAGCCACGAGCCCCGCTTCAAGGACATCCAGTTGCGCATGTTCTCGACGCTGGCGGGGTTCCTTGAGCCCGGCGAGGACATCGAACATGCTGTGCGCCGCGAGGTGATGGAGGAAGTCGGCCTGGATATCGGTGAGGTGCGCTATCAGGAGAGCCAGCCCTGGCCGTTCCCCCATTCGCTGATGCTCGGCTGCCGCGCCGAAGCCAAGACGATGGATCTAAAGCTCGATCCCGCCGAGATCGAAGAAGCCCGCTGGGTCGACCGCGCCGAACTCGCCATCATACTCGAAGGGCGGCATCCGGAGCACCTGACCCTGCCGGGGAAACACGCGATCGCGTACAAGCTGCTGCGGGCGTTTTTGGAGGGGTAGGGTGCAATAGGCATCCTATTGCCCGTATTGCACCTGCTACCACAGTTCACGTTCTCATTTGAGCTTTATCCGATACCGGACGTGATCGTCTGCCAGCACAAAGCGGTCATAGAGAGTTCGCGCGACCGCGTTGCTTTCGGCTGTGTGCCACTCCAGGCGTGACCAGCCGCGCTCGCGACCCATATCGGCCAAGTCTTGAATCAACGCGCGACCCACGCCGTTGCCGCGCGCAGATGGATCGACATACAGATCTTCGAGGTAGCATGAGTTCGACGCCGTCCAAGTTCCTTCATGCTCGCGCGAAAGGGCAAAACCGATCATGACTCCGTCGCTGACCGCAGCCCGGCCGAATACAGCCGACGACGGATCAAGCAGCTTCGCCCAGGTTGCGTCGGTGATCGCGCTGGACAATGTCGTGCGGTAGAAAATGAGATAGTCAGCCCAAAGGTGCCGCCAGACCGGCTCGTCGGTGGCGGCGATGTCGCGGATGGTTAGGGGGTGGGTCATCGGGGGGACTTTGTCGAGAAGGGTAAGGCGGCAGGAAAAGTCCGATAACTCTACAACAACTGCAAGAACTCGGCGGCGGTCAAACCAGCTTGTTCGATGATGTTCAACAGGAGCCCGCGTGGAATGTCCTAGCCTTTGTGAACCGGCACGGTGGTCGCCCGGCGAGGATCATTCGGGTCGCTCATCACAGGGTGGCTGCCTCGAACTCGCGAAATGACCAGACCAGCGCGTTCGAGCACTCGCAGGATGGCCCGCAGGGTTCCTTCGGGCAGATCTCCTGGGTGATTTGGGATTGTTGTAAATCGTCCCGTGGCCGGACAACACCAGATTTCATGCGACCCCGCTGCCTGGCGATGGAGCACGAATCCGAATCGCCTGAGTTTCCCAATGACGTCGCGGTACCTGAACCCGCTCAGACGGCCCATCAGGCGCCTAAGATGAGCGGATAGTCGAACACGTCTTGCGCCGGCGCGAGGGCCGGATTCCCCGCAACATTTCCCTGCGCCTCCAACAATTTCCGCGCCACATCGCGGGCGATCTCGATGGTCTCTGCTATCGTCCTGCCCTGGGCGAGCAGCCCCGGCAGATAAACGCCTTCAGGCAGCTTTTCGATGTGAAGCTTTGCGATCCGTTCCATGGCCCCTCAATTCTCATCCATCTTCAGCGCCGCGATAAACGCCTCTTGCGGAATCTCCACCTTGCCGAACTGGCGCAGCTTCTTCTTGCCCGCTTTCTGCTTGTCCAGCAGTTTTCGTTTACGCGAAACATCGCCGCCATAGCACTTGGCCAGCACGTCTTTCCTCAGTGCACGGATTGTCTCGCGGGCGATCACCTTGGCGCCCAGCGCCGCCTGGATCGGAATGACGAACAGATGCGGCGGGATCAGCTCTTTGAGCTTCTCGCACATGCCACGGCCGCGTTGTTCGGCGCGGGCGCGATGGACGATCATCGACAAAGCATCGACCGGCTCGGAGTTTACCAGGATCGACATCTTGACGAGGTCGCCCTCTTCGTAGCCGGACACGGAGTAATCGAACGAGGCGTAACCGCGCGAGACGCTCTTCAAGCGGTCGTAGAAATCGAACACGACTTCGTTCAGCGGCAGCGAATAGATCAGCATGGCGCGCTGGCCGACATAGGTGAGTTCGATCTGGCGGCCACGGCGGTCCTGGCAGAGTTTCAGCACTGAGCCGAGATATTCGTCGGGAACCAGGATCGTCGCCTTGATCCACGGCTCCTCGATCCGCTCGATCTGGCCCGCGTCCGGCATGTCGGCGGGGTTGTGCATCTCCATCATCGTGCCGTTGGTCCGGTAGACGTGGTAGATGACCGACGGCGCAGTGGTGATCAGGTCGAGATTGAATTCGCGGCTGAGGCGCTCGGTGATGATCTCCAAGTGCAGCAGCCCGAGGAAGCCGCAGCGATAACCAAAGCCCAGCGCGGCCGAGGTTTCCATTTCGTAGGAGAAGCTGGCGTCGTTCAGGCGCAGTTTGCCGACGGCCTCGCGCAAGCTCTCGAAATCCGCAGCATCGACCGGGAACAGGCCACAGAATACGACAGGTTGAGCCGGTTTAAAGCCGGGCAGCGCTTTGGGCGTCGGCTTGGCCGCATCCGTCACCGTATCGCCGATGCGCGTGTCGGCAACTTCCTTGATCTGCGCGGTAAAGAACCCGACTTCGCCCGGCCCGAGCTGGCTCAGCATCTCCTGCTTGGGCCGAAAAATGCCGACGCGCTCGACCTGCTGCACGGCGCCCGACGACATCAGTTTGATCTTCTGGCCCTTTTTCAAGAACCCATCGACTACGCGGACGAGAACGATCACGCCCAGATAGGCGTCGTACCAGCTGTCGATCAGCAGCGCCTTCAGCGTGCCGTTGATGTCGCCCTTGGGCGGCGGCAGGCGAGTAACGATGGCTTCGAGCACGAGATCGATGCCGATGCCGGTCTTTGCGGAAATCGGCACGGCCTGGGACGCATCAAGGCCGATCACGTCCTCGATCTGCTGCTTTATCCGGTCAGGTTCCGCCGCAGGCAGATCGATCTTGTTGAGGATCGGCACGATCTCGTGCTTGTTGTCGAGCGCCTGATAGACGTTGGCCAAGGTCTGGGCTTCGACACCTTGCGAAGCGTCCACAACGAGCAATGACCCCTCGCAGGCGGCCAGCGACCGGGACACTTCATAGGCGAAATCGACGTGGCCGGGCGTGTCCATCAGGTTGAGCTGGTACATTAGCCCGTCATGCGCCTTGTAGTCGAGGCGCACGGTCTGGGCCTTGATGGTGATGCCGCGCTCGCGCTCGATGTCCATGCTATCGAGCATCTGCTCCTTCATATCACGCAAAGCGACAGCGCCGCAGGTCTGGATCAGCCGATCCGCGAGGGTGCTCTTGCCGTGGTCAATGTGGGCAATAATGGAAAAGTTGCGGATACGCGATAGCGGCATCATCGCGTCGCCCGCGCTGGCGGCCGGTTTTTGTGCAGAGGTGTCGGTCATGAGTTTGGTGTGCCGCAGGGGGCGGCGGGCGTCAAGGAGGGCGTGGCGCCTTGCTTAGTAGGTTGGGTCAAGCCTTCGCGCGAACCGACATCTCGGCCACATACGGTTTTGCAAAGGTATTGGGTCGCGCGAAGAGCGCATCGCCAATGGGGAGATTCAGCATGGTGCCCAGCACTTCGTGCCGGGCGGCCGTCTCCCGGAGCGGGTGTCGCCTGGCACAAGTATTATGGTGCTGCCGATAGGAATTGAACCTACGACCCCACCCTTACCAAGGGTGTGCTCTACCCCTGAGCTACGGCAGCTTGAGGCAATACAGTGGTGCCACAAGGCGAGGCAAGCCGCAAGCGCGAGTTAAGGTTGCCTGTCCCAGCTGCATCGATCTATGATTTCTTGAGCAGCGAGGTCTGGCAATGGCGCAAACAGCACACCACGGCATTCGTTTCGGGCGGATGGCTGCGATGATCCCCGAACGGGACATCGACAAGGCGCGCGCGTTCTATACTGGCGTTCTCGGTTTTACGTCCACCTTCGAGAACGGCACTCCCGTGGGCTTCGTGATTTTGGAGCGTAACTCTGCGGAACTACACCTCACACTTCAACCGGACTACCCGGCTGCTCCCTTCAATGTCGCGCATCTGATGGTCGATAATGTGAACGGTCTCCACGCCATCTGTCTTGGCCATGGCCTCAAGATCGTGAAGGACCTCCGCGACCAGGACTATGGCCTGCGCGCCTTTGTGTTCGAGGACCCTGACGGCAACAGGATCGACGTCGGGCAGCCAATCTGAGACTGAATGGCTATGCCCAAAAATCCTACCGCCATTCGCATCGAAGCTGACCGACGGGCGCGGGCCGCCGCCGCCTTGCGCGCCAACCTCTCGCGCCGCAAGGACCAGCAGCGTCAACAAAGTGTTGACGAGCCCGCCCCGGCTGGCCCGCTTCCTGCAAAACCAGGTGTTACGAACGGTTGATGCCGGCCTTGCTCGCGCCAAGACCTGCCGTTAAGACTTCGCGCCACGTTGCGCTAGGCTCGGCTTCAGCCGCATTGTGCCGTCATGATTCTCCGCCGCCTCACGAGCGGTGAACGCTCCAGGGGACACTTCAAATGGATCGCATTCGCATCACGGGTGGGCACAAGCTCGAAGGCATCATCCCGATTTCGGGCGCCAAGAATGCCGCGCTGCCGTTGATGATCGCCTCCATCCTCACGCCAGAGACGCTCACCCTCAAGAATGTGCCGAACTTGGCCGACGTCAACATGCTGGCGCGGATCTTGCGCAACCACGGCGTTGATCTCACGATCGAGGGCAAACGGGCGGGCGGCAAAGGGCATCTGGGCGAGACGTTCCATCTCACCGCGCGCGAAATCGTCGATACCACGGCGCCCTATGAACTTGTCTCGCGGATGCGGGCCAGCTTCTGGGTTTTGGGGCCGCTGGTCGCCCGTTGCCGCCAGGCGCGCGTCTCCATGCCGGGCGGTTGCGCCATCGGCACGCGGCCGGTGGATTTGCATTTGCAGGGACTGAAACAACTAGGCGCCGAGATCGATATCGATGGCGGCTATGTGGTGGCCAAGGCGCCAAAAGGCCTCAAGGGCGCGCGGATCATTTTCCCCAAGGTGTCGGTGGGCGCCACGCACCAGATCCTGATGGCGGCGGTGCTGGCCAAGGGCGAAACCGTGATCGAGAACGCCGCCCGCGAGCCCGAAATCGCCGATGTGGCCCGCTGTCTGGTGGCGATGGGTGCCAAGATCGAGGGCGTTGGTACGTCGACGCTGCGCATCCAGGGCGTTGACCGCCTCGAAGGTGCGCGCCACGCTGTACTGCCGGACCGCATCGAGACCGGCACCTTCGCCATGGCAGTGGCGGCGGCAGGCGGCAACGTCATGCTGCAAGGCGCGCAGATCGAAGACCTGGAATCGGCGATGAACGTGCTGGCCGATTGCGGGGCCACCGTGAAGCCGACGCCCGATGGCATCCAAATCACGCGCAACGGCAACGGCATCGGCCCTGTCAGCGTCGAGACACAACCGTTCCCCGGCTTCCCCACCGATTTGCAGGCGCAACTCATGGCGCTGATGACCCGCGCCGATGGCACCAGCACCATCCGCGAGACGATTTTCGAGAACCGCTTCATGCATGTGCAGGAACTCGTGCGGCTCGGCGCCGACATTCACATGCAGGGCGATATCGCCACCGTGCGCGGCGTCAAACGGCTTACCGGCGCGCCGGTCATGGCGACCGATCTGCGCGCGTCGGTGTCCCTGGTCATCGGCGGGCTGATGGCCGAGGGCGAGACCATGATCAACCGCGTCTACCATCTAGACCGGGGTTTTGAGCGGCTGGAAGAAAAGCTCAGCCGCTGTGGCGCACAGATCGAACGCATCACGGGATAGCGCGCCCGCCTGCCCCAATTCGGCCAATTGTACGTGGCACCCCTTAGTTAGTGTTGGCGGGGAGATAAGTCATGGTCGGTTGGCTGGGCAAGGTGTGCGGACCGCTTCGTCTCCATTGGCTGGCTGCGGCCGTCTGCATGCTGCTTGCCGTGGAACCGTCCGCCCACGCGCAATCTTCGGCTCAACTCGACACTGCCGCCGCAAAATTTGAGACACTCGCCAAGGCCGGCAAAACCGATGCCGCCATCGCGCTTGGCAACCGGCTGGTGCGCGCGGCCCGCAAAGCGCTGCCCAGAACCGACCCGAGGCTGGGCGTTTATATCAGCGAACTTGCCCAGCTCTACAGCGATCGCGGACGTCTCGAGGCGGCGGCTAAGCTGGCGCTGGAGGCCCTGCTGCTGCCCGTGGCCGACAACAACTCACCGGGGCCTGACCTGAAAGCGCTGTCGGATATTCTGGCAAAAGCCAAAAAGCTCGATGCCGCCGAGGCCGCCATCGTGCGCGCGCTGGCGCTGGCCGAGGATGGTGACGGCCCAGGCAGCGTGCAGGCTCGCGCCCTGCAAACCCGCCTCGCCGAAATCTACGAACGTCAGGGCCGCACGGCCGAGGCCGCGAACTTGCGGCAGCGCGTGGCGTCCCTACCGGATGACCTGGGGAGGCCCGCCGGCCAGACATTTGATTTACCCACTGCTGTGCCGCAGGACAAACGAAGTGCGCAAGAAGAAGGTGCTGGCGGCGGCGCATCCAGCGCCGATCAGCAGCAGCCTATGGCAGCGCCACCGCCTCCAGCCGTTTCAGAGCCGCAGCCAGGCGCAGCCGCTCCCTCGACCGAAGCCGCCCCGCCGCCAGAGGTGGTCGAAAAGGCGCCGCCCGCCAAGACGACGTTGGCCAAGCCGAAAATGGGTGCACGCCGCAAACCGGCCGCCGCCACCCGGGCAGAGCCGAACTTTGCCAACATCGATCAGGCCGACTATAGCGTCGTCAACGTGTTCTACGGCACCAACCGGCAGCCAGGCCCCGGCTCCGCCCGCGTCTCCTTCACGAGTGGCGACGCCAACAAACTCACGCTCGGCATGGCCCGGGTTACGGTGCCTGCGTCGCATCAGGTGCCGCAGGTCGAGCGGCCCTGGGCGCTGCGGGTGCCTGGCACCGAGATTGAGATCACTTTCGAAACCCAGGACCCCAAGAAGCATTTCACCATCGCTTCGATCGAGGCCTTGCCACAGGATCAGTTCCTGGCCAAGGCGCGCGACCAGCTGGCGCAATCAAAAACCTTCAAAGGCCAGGCTTTTGTTTTTGTCCACGGCTTCTACAATACGTTCGATGATGCGCTCTACCGCACCGCGCAAATCGCCTATGACATGCAGTTCGACGGCGCTACCTTCATGTACAGCTGGCCGTCGGCGGGCACGCTGGACGCCTACCGTTCAGACCTGCCGCGCGCCAAGGCTGCGGGGCGGCATTTGCGCGCATTTCTCGATCTCGTAGCGCACAAAACCGGCGCAACCCGCATTTCGGTGATCGCCCACAGCATGGGCAACCGGCCGCTAATGGAAGCCTTAGACGAAACCGTCGCCTTCGACCGGCCGTCACCCGATACCGCTATCGACGAAGTGGTGCTGGCCGCGCCCGATGTCGGCCGGGAGGAGTTTTCCACGATGATCGGCCATATGCAGAATGTTCGCGGTGGCATTACTCTTTATGCGGCGTCGAACGATCTGGCGCTGGCCGCCTCGCAAACCTTCAATCACGAACCGCGCGCCGGCGACACGCGCTATGGCGGCCCGCTGCTGCTGCCCCACATGGACACCATCGACGCGACCCTCACCAGCCTGCAACTGTTCCGCCTCAACCACTATTACGTCGCCGAATCCTCATCGATCCTGTGCGATCTCGAACATATCCTGCGCAACGGCGAGCGCCCGCCCGACAAGCGCTCGAAGATGTTCATGAGCGTCAAGGATACGCAGGGCACGTATTATGCGTACAGGCCGTAAATAGGTCAGTGCGTCATCCTAGGGTATTTCCGGTTCAGGTTGAAGCAGGCGCCCGCTGTTGAACTGCTTTCCCACCCCACCCACATCCCAGCCTTCGCAGGGCTACGGCTTGGCAGGCTGTCCTACCTCCTCAAGGGGGAAGGAACGCAATTCACGAAAAAACGCATTGCCATGGATACTTGCGTCTCCTCCCCCTTGAGGGGCTACCGGATTCACACATCTCGAAAACATATCGCAACATCAGTGGTTTATCGGGTGGGGCGTCCACCTCTTCCTTGTGGGGAGGTCGGAGCCGAAGGCTCCGGGTGCGGGTAGGAGCTTGGAGAAATAGGACGTATATTTTTCTTCGGTAAAGGCGTGCGTTCTATTGAAAAATCAACACCTTGGCCGACCCCCACCCGTCGCTTGGCTCCGGCCTCCCCACAAGGGGGAGGCGGGAGCACGCGGCTCCGGCAATGCATGACTTTGCAGTCCAGTGCAACGCTGTAGACCTGAGTGAATGCCGAAGCCCTCGACCAGGGGAGGAACAAGGCGGGGGCGGGCGATCTCACCATGAACGGCGCTTCGATTCCGTCTGAACCAGAAAAGCTCTAGATGCGCTTCAGCTTCCTACATGGGTGAAGTGCGGAGCCGCGATCTTGTACGTGGTTCAAGCACCTGTCCGAGCCAGAAGATCCCGCGTCAGCGGTGAATCGATGAAGGATCGCTGCACCGCATTCGGGCTGACAGGTTAGCAATTCTGATCGACAAATCTGCACGGGTCAAACCGTGAGCACACGGCCCAGCAAGGCAGTGTTGTGCACCGGGTATGCGTGTTCCGTGCTTTGCCCCTCTGCCAAACTCCTCCCTACACCCCCTCAAACAGCGCCGTGGACAGATATCGTTCGGCAAAACTGCACGCGATCGTCAGGATACGTTTGCCTTCCATCCCTGGCCGCTTGGCGACTTCCAGCGCCGCCGCAACGTTCGCGCCCGTGGAAATCCCGCCTGGAATACCATCCAGCTTCGCCAGCAGCCGTGAGGTCGCAAACGCCGTGTCGTTGTCCATCTTGATGATTTCGTCGACCAGCTTCATGTCCATGACCGGGGGAATGAACCCGGCGCCGATGCCTTGGATTTTGTGCGGGCCGGGCACGCCACCGGACATGACGGGACTGTTGGTTGGCTCGACGGCGATCACCTTCAAGTGCGGCAAGCGTGGCTTCAGCGTGCGGCCAACGCCGGTAATCGAGCCGCCGGTGCCGACGGCCGAAATGAACACGTCGAGCTGGCCGCCGGTATCACTCCAGATTTCTTCCGCCGTCGTCCGTTCGTGCACTTCAGGATTGGCCGGGTTGCTGAACTGGCCGGGGATGATGGACTTGGGCGTTGCCGCCAGAAGTTCGTCAGCGCGGGCGATGGCGCCCTTCATGCCTTTTTCGGCAGGCGTCAGCACCAGTTCGGCGCCGAGGAAGGCCAGCAGTTTGCGCCTTTCGATCGACATGCTTTCGGGCATCGTCAGTATAAGTCTGTAGCCGCGCGCGGCGGCAACGAAGGCGAGCGCAATTCCGGTGTTGCCCGACGTGGGTTCGATCAGGACACTGCCGGGACCGATCTTGCCGGCCGCTTCGAGGGAATCGATGAGCGACACGCCGATGCGGTCCTTGACCGAGGCGAGCGGGTTGAAGAATTCCAGCTTGAGCAGTATTTCGGCCTTGGCGCCGGCCTCCTTGGCGATACGGTTGAGGCGCACCACGGGGGTGTTGCCGATGGTCTCGGTGATGTCGTTGAACACCCGGTCGTGACCCCACTTGTGGGTGCCCTCAAGCGTCTTGATGTGGATGGACTCGTTCATGATGAACTCCGGGTTTTGGGGGGAGGAAGGCCTGCACTCATCTTGGCGTATTGGCGCTGTGGACGCTAGGTGCGGGAACCATCACTGTTTGAGCGGGAATCGCCGCGAACCATACCTAAATGAGCGGGAATGAGCGGGAATGAACACGTTCGTGCACTGAATTATACCTCTGCAAGCGGGCACCCACGCTCCAGATTAACCCTTTCGCGAGCGTTTGCCCGTCGAACCAAATCCCCCCGCGCCTCGCTTGGTTTCGACAAGCATTGCCTTCTCTATGTATATCGCCGGCACGACGATGGCGAACACCAGCTGGGCAATCCGGTCGCCGCGCGCGATGGTAAACGGCTCCGTGCCGTGGTTAATCAGCAGCACACCGATCTCGCCGCGATAGTCGGAATCGATGGTGCCAGGCGCGTTAAGCACGGTCACACCATGCTTAAGGGCGAGCCCGGAGCGGGGCCGGACCTGACCTTCGCAGCCCAGCGGAATTTGCATGACGATGCCGGTAGGTACCAGCGCGCGTGCGCCTGGCGCAAGGGTTAGGGGGCTCTCTTCGGGCACAGCCGCGGTCAAGTCTACGCCTGAGGCGCCGTCCGTCTGATAGGCCGGCAATGGCAGACTTTCACCATGCGGCAGGCGCTTGATGGTCACTTCGAGCGGTTCGTCCTGCGGGCCATCGAAATCATCCAACTCGTCGAATTCGTCAATGCCCACAAGCTCCGCTAGATCAGCCATTTTGGCCATGATGTCGGCCAACTGGCGCGGGTCCGATGGCAATCCATGACGGCCGATGGGGGATTTGGGAGCCGGAGGTCCGGCTTTTTTGCTCTTGATCATGGTCTACGTTCTCCTCTTTGATAGGTGCAGGGCCGCCTTGGCGATCAGCCGTTCGGCGACCGCGACTTTGCTCAGTTTCGGCCAGCTCTCGACGCCTTCCGCCGTCACGACGTGAACGGTGTTTTCGGTGCCGCCCATCACACCGCCTGCAGCCGAGACATCATTGGCGACGATCCAGTCGCAGCCCTTGCTGGAAAGCTTGGCTTTGGCATTGGCGAGCACGGCCTGGGTCTCAGCGGCAAAGGCGATGACGAGGCGAGGGCGGGTGGGGCCAGGGGCGGCGAGGGCGCGCAAAATGTCTGGATTTTCAATGAGATCAAGTTTTGGCACGGGTGCGCCTTTGGCCTTCTTGATTTTTTCGTTTGGCGTATCGGCACTGCGCCAATCGGCGACGGCGGCCGCGAAAATTGCGACGTCGGCAGGGAGCGCTGCGGTGGCCGAAGCCAGCATCTCGCGGGCGGTTTCAACATGGAAAACGGTGACGCCGTTGGGATCGGGGAGGGAGACCGGACCCGAGATCAGCGTGACCGCCGCGCCCGCCCGCGCCGCCGCTTCGGCGATGGCGTGGCCCTGCTTGCCCGAGGAACGATTGGCGATGTAGCGCACCGGGTCTATGGGTTCGTGCGTCGGGCCGGACGTAACGAGCACCCGCAGACCTGTCAGCGGCCCCGGCTGGCCAAGCAGCGTCTCGATTTTTGTCAGGATTTGCGCTGGCTCAGCCATGCGTCCGACGCCTGTCTCTCCGCTTTCCGCCATCTCGCCATGCGTTGGAGGAATGATGTGAATGCCGTCAGCCACCAACTGCATCGCGTTGCGCTGCGTCGCTTTATGGGCCCACATGCGCGGATTCATGGCCGGGGCCAGCAGCACGGGTTTATCGGTCGCCAGCAAAACGGCGGTCGCAAGGTCATCCGCGTGCCCGCCCGCCATTTTCGCCATCAGATCGGCCGTTGCGGGTGCGACCACGATCAGATCGGCCTCGCGCGATAGCCGGATATGCCCGATTTCGTGCGTCCCATCGAGCGCCCAAAGGTTGGTAAACACCTGAGTGCCACTGATCGCGCCAACGCTGAGCGGCGTTACAAACTGCTGCGCCCCAGACGTCATCACTACACGGATTGTATGCCCACGTTCTCGCAGCCGCCGGATCAGCTCAAGGCATTTATAGGCGGCAATTCCGCCTCCGATGATGAGAAGTATGCGATGTGATGGCAAGGGGTTGCCTCAAGCTCAAGCAAGTTCTAGGCGTTAAACTATCACAAGCGACGGCAGCTGGGGAGCACGCCATCCACCATGGTTTTCTCACGGCTCCAATCTGTCGCGCGCCGCCGGTGATCCCGCTTTATCCTCAACCACCCGGCTCTGCCCAATGGGCCCCTCATCCGGCGCCTCGCTGGACCAACTCAGATGCCGATAGTCGAAGCCCGCCTCCACGGTCGGCTTGATAATTTTGAAATAGGGCGAGAGATCGAAATCGCGCGGCGCAAACAGGCTGTGGTGCCGGATATGCAACACTTCCCAGCGCGCATAAGTGCTGACGCCGCGCCGCTTGATATCCATCCGCTCGACCCGCGGAAGGATAGGAAATCGAACATTTTCAAAGGCTTGCGCAATCATTGTGGAGCAGATCGCGCGCGTCGGTTCGCCCGATCCGAGCGCCAGCATCCGCCGCCTCCAGCGCACCGG
The DNA here is from genome assembly GCA_025359185.1 of Hyphomicrobiaceae bacterium. Taxonomy (GTDB): domain Bacteria; phylum Pseudomonadota; class Alphaproteobacteria; order Rhizobiales; family Hyphomicrobiaceae; genus JANYHF01. Next base: position 187,654 of record JANYHF010000025.1, read on the forward strand.
CACAGGTGGGTTGGGCAAGAGGTAGCGGGCAAGGTCAATCAGGTTGCGAAGATCGTAGTTGTAGCCGAGGCGGGAAATGGCAAAGTCGATCACCTTGCGCTGATCACCTTCAGTCAGCCCCACTGGCCGGCAGATCCGAGTGTTGTAGCTGCGGTATTTGGAGACCGGCACGGCATGGACGCCGACGCCGAGATTGGCCTCGATTAAGGTGCGCGGCTCCGAACCATCCGGCGGCGCGCCAAGTGCATCACCAACACAAAGCGCCGCGTGCGACCAGGTCGATTGCGTCAGATACTTAATGGCGTTCGAGATCTGCTGATTGCCCTCAATCAGAAGGATGTCGCCCGGTTGCAAGGCTGCCCGCAACGTCTCGGGATCAGATGGCGTGAAAGGCTCATAGCCGCTGGTTTCCTCCTCAAGGCGCGTAGCAATAAAGTGCCCGATGCGGTCGAGGATGGTGTCGAAGAGGGCCATGAGATCGGTCCGCCACTTGTGCAGAAGGTTTCTGCTGTGGCGATCTTAGGACACTCTCATCCATAAGTGAATCGTGATCAGTGGGCGTGCGGCGGATCGACTCGGGGCGATTCCGCGGTGATGCGAACAGTCGTACATGCTGCAGGCATGATCGACCGGGATGGCATCAGAGTGCGCTGGGAGACGCT
>JANYHF010000058.1 GCA_025359185.1 Hyphomicrobiaceae bacterium
GAACTTCTCCAGTCTCCGGTCCTCGTCACACTTGGTCCGGCTCATCCAATCCCCCCAATGCTGCCCGCATTGAGAGGATCACGGATTACCGGACATATCGTGTGCTACAGAAACCGGACAACTCGTGTGCTAGCGACAGCGGCCGCACGATCACTTGCCAACCCGCCAAGGCCCTGGTACCACCCCGCCTCGTTAGGTCGCGCGATACATCAACGCCGCGCGGCTCGGCGAGCGGGATTTGAGACCTCGCAAAAATGCGGTCATGGCGGAATTGGTAGACGCACTAGCTTGAGGTGCTAGCGGGAGAAATCTCGTGGAGGTTCGAGTCCTCTTGGCCGCACCACTAAAATCAGCATGAATTTCAAATGCTTGTGATTACGACTGAGGCAGACGCGGCACTGCCGTCGCTACAAAATTGCTCGTTGCTCGCCCATTGCTACAAATTCCAGCAAAGCGGTTGCTCAGAAATACTGAGCGCGATGCCGTCGTGATCTCGGCACCAGTTTAGCGAGAAGTGTCTGTAGGCATATATAGTTTAGGGCGAATGCAATCATCTTGGAAACTCGCGTTCCGTCCATTTTTCTGCAATCGCAACGATCGATGCGTTCACCGGGCCGCTGGGGATAGTCGGGATGATCGATGCGTCAACAACAAAGACATTGTCTGAATTGCGCAACCGAAGTGACCCATCGACGACCGAACGCTCGTCTGATCCCATCCGGCAGGTTCCGACGGGGTGATGGTGGGTCGAGACGGCCTGCGCCAGGAACGCGTCGAGGCTCGCATCGCTGGCGCACCCTACCCCTGGAAGGATTTCATCTGCAATCCAGCCAGTTAAGGGCGCGGTCCGGCCAATCTCTCGTGCAATCTTCAAGCTGGCCCGCAAGGCGTTGCGATCGGCCTCAGTTGCAAGATAGGCGGGGTCGATCAGCGGCGCAGCGAGGGGATCGGCAGATGTCAGCGTCAACGTTCCACGACTGGTTGGATGTGTGAACCCACATAGCAAAGTGAATGCTTCGCCCAGTCCGGCCGTTGGCGTGAAAGCATCGGAAAAAATAGGGACGACGGCGCAGGCAACGACGGCATCTGGCGAACCGTCAACACTGCTTAGATTTCCGCTATGCAAATAGGTGAGAGATTCCGAATGCTGAAGCTTGGACGGCGGCACATGTTTCGACGACCGGTAGATGTTGCCGAAGGCAAGGAGATGGTCATGCAGGTTTCGACCAACGGCCGGCCGATAATCGATGCAAGTGATGCCGCAAGCAGCGAGCATGCTTTGGTCACCGATGCCGGAACGCATAAGCAGGACTGGGGAACCGATGCTACCGGCGCAGACCACGATCACATCCGCCGCAATGAACTCTCTGCGACCGGCTCTAACGATGCTGAGGCCGATTGCTCTCGCTCGATCAAAGACGATCCGTTCAGTGATAGACCCCGTCACCACTGAGAGATTTGAGCGCGATAGGGCGGGAGTGAGGTAGGCCTCAGCAACACTGAGGCGCCGGCCTGCCCTTAGCGTCAGTGAATTGGCGGCGGTACCGGCGAGCTGGCGGCCATTGTGGTCGCCCAGTCTCGGAATGCCGATGGCCTCGGCAGCCGCCATGTAGTCCCGCACGACAGGACTGATTGCTGCGTCAGGAAGAACGACATCGAGCGGTCCGCCGGAGCCATGGACGTCACTGGTGCCACCTGAAAAATTTTCGCTGCGCCGGAACGCTTGCAAGAGACCGGCGTAGGACCACTGCGGACCGCCGGCATCGGACCAGGTGTCGAAGTCATCCGGGTGACCGCGCACATGTGCCATTGCGTGCAGACAACTCGAACCCCCGACGATCCTGCCGCGTGGCCAGCGATGCTGCCGTCCCGCAGTACCAGACTGCACAACGGTATGATAATTCCAATCGTATGCGCGCCCCTGCAATAGCGGCCACATCAATGGGTTCTGGATGTCGGGATCGCTCGGCATATCGCCAGCTTCAACCAATGCGACCTTGCACGAAGCATGTTCTGAAAGCCTGGCAGCGACGACTGATCCCGCCGAACCGGCCCCGACCACAACGATATCGTAGCCGCTCATGCTCATGTCAGGCCGCACTGGTGCCTGGCGTCAGCCGATCATTGATCTGTCGTTGAACTGCGGCGAGATGGGCGCGCATAGCTCGTTCAGCTTGATCGGGATCTCGTTCCGCGATCGCGGCGGCAATTGCACCGTGCTCCGCGTCGCGCCTGGCTAGTCTAGTCGCGCAGATCGGCGGCATGTTGCCTAGTGTCATGCGCGTATCGCGTCCGACCTTGCGAACAATGTCATAGATTGCTGCGGCAAAGCCGTTTCGTGCCCCGATAGCTACGGCTTGATGGAAGGCCGCGTCAGCCAAACCATAATCCGAATTCTGAGGGGTCGTGGCTGCCTGCGAAATTCGCGCAATATCCAGTGCGGAGGCCCGAATGGCGGCAAGGCGTGCAAATGCCGGCTCGAGGATGGAGCGCATCTCAATGATTTCAATGGGGTTTGTGAGTCTGGCAAGCGATTGGCCCAGGGGCGTGCCGGGGCTTCGACGCCGGCCGGGCGCAGTTTGTGGGATTTCGCCGGACTGACGCAGAAACTGCAGAGTTTGGCGCAGCTTGTGCCGCTTGATACGCAGGCGTTCGCTCAGGTCGCGTTCTGGCGGCAGTTCGCCGGCGCGTGCGATTTCGGCCCGCACGGCCTCGAGCAACTCCGCGGGAGGGCGGACTCGGTCTTCTCGTCGTACAGACATTCAGATGCTGCTCCAATTGCAACACACCGGCGCACTGGTTTTCAACCATTTTCCAACCATAGCTACACTGGATACCTTCTGGTTGACAATATTGGTTTGTCGGTGATTATGGGCACGTCGGTAGAAATTGCCGCGAGTGGTGTCGATGCCCAGCACAGAGACCTTCGACTATGTCATCGTCGGTGCAGGGTCGGCTGGTTGCACGTTGGCAAACCGCCTGACTGAGGACGGTTCTACCAGCGTCCTATTGTTGGAGGCAGGCGGCTGGGACCGGGATCCCTGGATCCACATTCCCCTTGGCTGGGGCAAGATCCTGCAAAACCGTCTGCATGATTGGATGTACTTCTGCGAGCCTGAGCCCAACGTCAACAACCGCCGGATTGAGTGTGCCCGTGGCAAAGTCATCGGCGGCTCATCGTCGACCAACGCCATGGCCTATGTACGCGGCAATCATCGAGATTTTGACCGTTGGTCGAATGCGGGCTTGAAGGAATGGTCCTATTCGAAGCTGTTACCCTATTTTCGCAAACAGGAAAGTTGGGAAGGTGGAGCGAATGCGTATCGCGGTGGTGACGGGCCCCTGACAACACAGGCTTGCAAGTTTGAAGACACGCTTGTCGACGCCTTCGCTGAAGCAAGTCAGACTGCCGGTCACGGTTGGACCGACGACTACAATGGGGCCAAGCAGGACGGCTTTGGCCGGCTGCAGATGACAATCCGGAATGGCCGCCGGTGCAGTGGGGCCTCGGCCTATCTCAGACCTGCACTTAGCCGCAGCCAGCTTTCCGTCCGCGTCGCTGCGCTGGTAACGCGCGTCATCATTGAGAAAGGACAAGCGAGCGGCGTCGAATACATTGCCAACGGAGAGCGTCATGTGGTCCATGCCGGGCGTGAAGTGATCCTCTCCGGAGGTGTCGTAAACAGCCCGCAATTGTTGATGCTTTCAGGTATCGGCGACCCGGCAGCCTTGAAGCAGATTGGTGTCGGGACACTCGTTGCGGCGCCAGGCGTTGGCTGCAATTTACAAGATCACATGTCAGCGGTGCTGACCTACCGGCGCAAAGAACCTGGCCCGTTTCACCGGATGATGCGTGCTGATCGGATTGGCGTAAATTTGGCGACTACCTATCTGTTCGGCAAAGGAACCGCAGGCGATGTGCCGGGCGGAATTACCGCGTTTCTGGAGAGCGGCCAAACACGTGGGCTGCCAGACATCCAGGTGCTCTTCACGGCCGCACCGTTTGGAGCCTGGCCATATCTGCAGCCGTTCAAGGCGCCGTTCACTGATGGATTTGCCACCCGAGTAGTCTCGCTCCACCCTGAAAGCAGCGGTCGCATTCGCCTGACGTCCGCGGACCCAACCGCGCCCGCACAAATCCATCAGAATTTTCTCGCGACTGACGCCGATTGGAAAGTGCTGAGAACCGGGCTGCGCATCGCGCGTGATGTTGCAGCTGAGAAAGCGATGTCGGGGTTCATTGCAGCAGAGATGGCTCCTGGGTCTGGCAAGCTGACCGACAGCGATCTGGATGCGCACATCCGGGCAACGGCCATCACGCTGCATCATCCGCTGGGGACCTGCAAGATGGGGCCGTCGAACGAAATTGAGGCCGTTGTCGATACCGAATTGAGGGTCAAAGGCGTCTCCAGATTGCGCGTGGTCGATGCTTCCGTGATGCCCGATGCGATCACAGGCAACATCAACGCAGCCGTGGTCGCCATTGCCGAAAAAGCCGCCGATCTCATCCGTGGCCGCCCTGTCGCAGACCCGATCACGTTCGAGTTGGCAGAACTGAGATAAGAACGATAGGACCATTGTTCCAACCATTAACGAGTGTTAGATCAGACAATGGTTGGCCGATGGGTCAAGTTTAAAAGTCTCGTCTGGTAGGAGTTGACATGCCGGCAACGCATCAGAAAAAGCCAAGTGGCGCAAATCGTGACCAAGCGCTGAAGGGCCTCTACGACGATATCTCGACGAAGAATATGTTTCCCTTTTGGGCAACCTCCACCAGCGTCGAGCACGACGAGGTGAAGCAGCTGATGGCCACCAGCAAGGCTGTGCCGTTCCTGTGGAATTACAAGGCCGACATCGATCCATTGCTGCATCGAGCCGCCGAACTGGTGACGATGGATGATTCCGAGCGACGTTCGCTCATCCTCATTAATCCAGGTTTGGCACCCCGGCGCGCCACGGTAAGCACGATGTATACGGCTTATCGGCTGAACGACCCCGATGAAATCATGCCGCCGCACAAGCATACGCCAAGCGCTATTCGCTTTGGGCTGACCGGCAAGGGAAATTTCACAGGCGTCGCTGGCGAAGACATTGTCTTTGGTCCCGGCGACATGGTCCTGACGCCCAACGACACGTGGCATAATCATGGCACAGTCGCTGGTGAGCCCGCAGTCAATCTGTCCGTCCTTGACCTGCCTCTGGTCGAGACGCTCAGCGCAATCCACTTCGACCACAATTATTCTGAACTCGTGAACGGCGAGAAGGTCGCCAAGAAGACTCAGACCGCCGTCTATTCCAGCGATTATTCGCAGGCGATCTATGGCGAAGGCGGAATGCTGCCGCGCTTTGCTAATCATAGGCGCGGTTCAGGCCTGTCATCGCCGATGTATGTCTATCGATGGGAGCGGATGGAAGATCTCCTTACCCGCCACAAAGATATTGATGGCGATCCATACGACGCACTCATGGTCGAATACATTGACCCGGCAAGCGGGGGACCGGTGTTCAAGACCATCACGTTCTTTGCACAGATGCTCAGACCGGGCGAAAAAACACAGTCGCAGCGCCAGACCGCGAGCCTCCTTGTCGCGCCGTTTCGTGGTAATGGCTACAGTGTGGTTGACGGCAAACGCTTTGATTGGAACGCGTTCGACACGCTGGCCATCCCCGGTGGCTCGTGGTTCGAGCATGTCAATTCTTCTGACCGTGAGCCCGTCTTCCTGTTCGTCGCAAGTGATGAACCGACACTGAAGGCCCTCGCGCTTTACAAAAAATGGGGCCGGGACAAGTCGGGAGATCTGGTGGCTCTGGCCTGAGTGTTCCAACCAACGGGTTTTGCCGATGTGTGGTGCAGACGAAGAGTTGAGTTTTAGCTCCGCAGGAGGGAGTTCACGCGCGGACGCCTCGGGGCAGGTGCGCTCCTTTGCGACGCGACGGGCAGGGCATCTGGATTGCGCTGGCGGCGGACAGGTGTGGGTCGAAGGGACGACGTTGTTCATCGGCCACATGAACGCACCTAACGGCACGACGATTGTGGACATTGCTGATCCGAAATTGCCTAAAGTGTTGAGCGTCATTGAAATGCCGATCGGATGGCATTCGCACAAAGTCCGGGTCGCTGGCGACATCATGATCGTCAATCACGAGAAGCTGGGAGCGGCAGGCGATCCTGCCTTTGGCGGTGGCTTGGCAATTTACGACGTGTCGAAACCACACTCGCCAAGGCAGATTGGCAAATGGACGACGGCCGGCCGCGGTGTCCATCGCTACGACTTCGACGGCCGCTATGCTTATGTGTCGCCGACAGCCGAGGGTTATATCGGCAACATCGTTATGATCCTGGACCTCAAGGATCCGGCACGGCCCGAAGAGGTCGGGCGCTGGTGGATACCGGGGCAATGGCAGGCAGGCGGCGAGGACTATCCGTGGACGGATGGACACGTGCCGCGCTGTCATCATCCCATTCGTATGGGCGACCGGCTTTTCGTAAGTTACTGGCACCATGGTCTTTTCATTCTCGATATCGCCGACATGGCAAGACCGAGGCTCGTATCCAAGTTTGAGAAGGGCCATGGTTTTCCGCATCCAACGCACACTTGTCTCCCAATCGCCCAGCTCCTTAAGGGTCGCAAGGTGATGGTGGTGGCCGATGAGGATGTCGCCAAACTGCGACCGGCTTCGCCCGCATTTGCCTGGGTCTTCGATATTTCGGACGAGCGCTTTCCGGTCCCCATTGCTACCTTGCGCCCTGCCGGTCTCGACCGCGAGGGTGCCCCGCAGCCGCCGATGACCGGTTGTCATCAGCCTTCTGAGCGGGTCCGCAGCACTGTCGTTCCGTTCGCCTGGTTTGCGCATGGCCTGCGCCTTTTCGACATCGCCGATCCGTTTGCTCCCAAGGAAGTTGGATATTACGTACCCGATCCGGCGCCCGGTGCGGACCGAGCCTCCTCCAATGACGTGACGATCGATGAGCGCGGGCTGATCTATCTCGTCGATCGCATCGGCGGTGTCGACATTATCGAAGCCCAGGCCCACTGAGGACGCCATGATTGACGCTAGTTCGACAAAGCCGAAACGATACCCAGTGGGCAAGAAAAACCCCAACCTGCCCTTTCATCCGGGCGTCAGGGCTGGAGACTTCATCTTTGTCTCGGGCCAAGTTGCCAAGGATGCTGACGGCAATATGGTCGAAGGCAGTATCGAAGTGGAAACCCGCGCAACGATCGAGTCGATCGCCCGCGTCCTCGCAGCCGACGGCGCGACCCTTGATGATGTCGTGCGTATAACGACTTTTCTCCAGGATGTTCGGGACTTCGGCCGGTATAACAAGGTTTTTGGAGAGTATTTCAAGAATGCGGCTCTGGCGCGAACCACCGTCGAGGCACGCGCTGTCATCAATACCAAGATCGAGATGGATGCTATCGCCTACGCGCCACGTAATGAAACATGAGCAAGATGGAGGACGACGTATGATCAAGCTGCTCGGGCGCCAGACATCGGGAAACGTCCAGAAGGTGATCTTCATGCTTGAGGAAATTGCCGCTCTTTATGCACGCGAAGATTACGGACGCCAATTCTCAAACACGACGACCCCGGAGTATTTGGGCATGAACCCGAACGCGAAGGTGCCAACGCTGATCGAGGGCGACCTTGCGATATGGGAGTCAAATACGATCCTGCGTTATCTGGCAGCGACCAAGGCGCCGAAGCTCACCGGTGCCACGCCCGCTGAATGCACCCAGGTCGAGCGCTGGATGGACTGGTTGCTCGCAGCCGTGAACCCGGGCTACTTGGCCGTCTTCAAGGATTCCAAGAAGCCAGAGGCAGAGCGCGCCCCGGACTTTGCCGCGCAAGCCAAAGATCTGAATGCGCAACTCCTAATACTCGACGGACACTTGCAAGGTCACAATTACGTCGCGCTGGACCGGTTCACGATTGCCGATATCGCACTTGCACCGATCATGAAGCGCTGTGTTGAATTCCCGATTGACAGGCCAAAGCTGACCAATGTCGACAAATGGCTCGCGGGTGTTTCGGCACGCGCGGCGTTCGCCGTTGCAACGGGTTTGAAGCCGTCGACGAAAGCGGCCTGACAATTATGAAAATCAGGACCATCGCCATTGCGGGTCTTGGGACAATGGGCCCAGGCATTGCCGCGCGATGTGCGCGGGCCGGTTTGACTGTTTCGGTCTTCGATGTGTCGGCGCCAGCCCGGGAAAGAGCGCCGCAGGGGATCGCCTTTGCCCGCGGCATTTTAGATAGCCTCGGCATAGCGGCACCTGATTCGGGCGAGGGTGCTGTCGTTGTTTGCGACAGTCTTGAGGCGGCCGTCCAGCAGGCCGATCTTGTCATTGAAAACGTGCCCGAAAACATCGAGACGAAGGCGGCATTCTACCGGGGTCTTGATCCGCTCATCGCGCCGGAAACCCTGGTCGCTTCTGATACGTCAGGTATTCCAATTACGAAGCTTCAGGCGTTTCTGTCCCATCCTGCGCGCCTGGCCGGCATGCATTGGTCCAATCCGCCGGCAATCATTCCAATGATCGAAGTGATTGCGGGTCATTATACGCATTCCGCCACGACGCAGGCCTTGGTCGACCTTATCCGCGTCATGAAATTGCTGCCCGTCGTCGTCAAGAAGGACGTGCCGGGATTTGTCGAGAATCGTATTCTTTATGCGCTGCTGCGGGAGGCCATTGATCTCGTCGAGACGGGTGTCATTGATCCCGGCGACCTAGACACCTGTGTATCGTGGGGGATCGGCTATAAACTTAGTGTCATCGGCCCGATGGCCTTGCTCGACATGGCCGGGTTGGACATCTACAGCTCGGTTTCGGGCTTCCTCAATGCCGAGTTGTGCGACCGCAAGGACGTGCCCCGCTACATCAGTGAGCGCGCCGGCGCCGGCAAGTTCGGAATCAAAAGTGGCGAAGGAATCAGTACCTACACCCCAGAACAGGCGAAAATCCTTGCGGCCGAAAGGGCCCGCCGGCTGGTCGCGGTCCGCAAGGTTCTGGAGGCAAAGTCATGACACTGCAATCATTTGCGGCAGATTCAGTGGCATCGCAGCCGGCCAGTTTCGGCCGCACAGATCAAGCTGATTGGTTGCGGGATGATGCCAATTTGCCGTGGCATGTCAGCCTCGAACCGTGTCTCCCAGCTGTGTCCTTCGAGACCGCACCACAGGATTTCGACGGGAAGGCGCACGTCGTCTTTGGTCATCTTGAAGACGGCCCCCCGCAACGGGTCGAACCAGAGACTGGTGGTGACCACCCCGTTGGGTGGCGCCGTGCCAAGCGACAGCGAGTACCAATGCGCGATGGAGACGCTGCAACTCATTGGCACCTCGCCGGCATTGCGCACCGTGAACACGACCGTTTGCAGGCCGGCCACACCACGCTCGACGACCGGCGCATGCTCGACCGCAAGCGACGATGCCAGGATGATCCATGCGGTGGCTGCCAGCAAATTCATCTGATTTGGACCCCGGTCAGTGCTCGCGCCGTACGAGTGCGCCCCTCAAACTATCCAACATTGTCAATCTGTTTTCAATCTGATGCATTTTACAGGAGGCAAACCAGAACCGACGTCCGGAAGACGAGAATAAGGCCTGCACAACGGAAACCACTTGGAAAGGCTCGCTATGAAATGGAACACTTTGAGTGCCGGGCTGAGCGCGACAGCTCTGGTCCTCGCGCTCGTCGGATCAGCGCACGCAAAGGACGTCAAGTCGATCGCGATTCTGACGCCAGAACAGGGAACTGACTTCGGCTGGAACCAGCAGGGCATCGACGCTGCAAAGGCCGCCGGCGAAAAGGCTGGCATCAAGGTCGTCGTTGCCGAGGGGCTTGGCTATGGCGATGTCCGGCCCACCATGCGTGAGCTTGCAAAAGATGGTGCAACACTGCTGATTGCCCATGCCAGCGGCTACAATACCGCCGCGCCCGAAATCGCAGCGGAAACAGGTGTGGCGGTGGCCATCGTCGACACACCAAAGGGATTGAAGGCCGGCTCAGTCGCCGACTACACACTGAGCGGGCATGAAGGCGCCTATCTCGCGGGACGCCTGGCGGCCAAGATGAGCAAGAGCGGCACGGTCGGCATCGTCGTCTCGGGTGAACCGCCGTCTTGGAACTCGCAGTCGGCAGGATTTGCCCAGGGCGTCAAGGCTGAGAAGGCTGACGCCAAGGTTCTCTATGCCGTCATTGGTCCAGCGGCGTATGCGGATGCTGCGGGCGGTAAGCGGGTCACCGAGGCCGTTATCGCAGCTGGTGCCGACATCATCTTTGGCCAAGGTAACGGCTCGAGCTTCGGCATGCTGGAAGCCGTCGAGACCGCTAAGGCCGCCAACAAAGTCATGTTCATCGACGTAATTGGCGACAAGTCTAAGATCGACAAGGGCAATCTGCTCTCATCAGTCGTCTGGAACATGGTGCCGGTCTATTCCGCGATGATTGCCGATTTGAAGTCCGACACCTATGGCACGAAGAGCTACAAGATCTCGCTAGCCGACGACAGTGTGCGCCTGCTCAAGACACCACAGATCGCGGACGACGTGTGGAAGCAGATCATGGCGCTACGCGACGATGTCATCAGTGGCAAGATCAAAGTGGAACCTGTGTTTGAAGCGGCTCAGGTCCGTGCCCTGATGAGCAGCGTCACCGAACCGCCGAAGTAAGACGGCTCTTAGCAATTGTGAGCTGCTGACCGGCAGCATTCATGGCGGTCAGCAGACGCTTTCGAAGGCAGCATCTTGATCATGCCGGCCGATACTCTCATGGCAAAACCCCACGCCCGGCCACAGCCGCTTGCTGCCCCGTTGGTTGCGTTGCGAGGCATCGGCAAGCGCTTTGCCAACGTCGTCGCCAACGAGTCGATTGACCTCGAACTCCGTGCTGGAGAAGTGCATGTCTTGCTTGGCGAGAACGGGGCCGGCAAATCAACGCTGGTTGCTCTTCTGTCTGGATTGTTACAGCCCGATGCGGGCCAAATCATTGTTGATGGCAGTCCAATGCGGATACTCTCTCCCGGCGCTGCCCTCGCACTCGGCATCGGTACAGTATTTCAACACGTGATGCTCTCGCCAGCGCTGACGGTTGCCGAGAACCTGCTGCTTGGCCAGGGCTGGTGGCGGCGTCCAGCGCGGGCAGCCCTTGACCAAGCCGTAGGGGCGATCGCACGAGATTTTGGATTGAACGTTGACCTCGATGCGGTGACAGGTGAGCTATCGCTCGGCGAGCAGCAGCAAGTCGAGATCATCCGTGGACTGCTTCGGCAGACCCGCCTGCTGATCTTCGATGAGTCGACGTCGATGCTCACGCCGCAAGGCATCGAGGAGCTTGGCGCGTTGATGCGGCGATTAGTGGAGCGCGGGCTCGCTATAGTTTTCATTACGCACAAGCTCGATGAGGCACGCCGCTTTGGCGACCGTATCACCGTGCTAAGACTCGGCCGCAAAGTCGGCGAGATCTCTTCTGAGCGATTGGAAGCGCTGGACGACGCTAGCGCCCATCAAGAGATCGTTTCGCTGATGTTCGAAACCATCAAGGCCACCGGCGAAGCGGTCGTTGGCAAGGAACGGAAGCGCGTCGCAATGTCTGGCAAGCCGCTGCTGGAGCTGCGTGACATTACTGTAACTGGTCAATCCGGGTCGACCGGGATCGAGGCAATCAGCCTCAGCGTTTGGCCCGGTGAGGTGCTCGGAATCGCTGGCATCGATGGCAACGGCCAGAAGCTCATAGCTGAGGCAATCGCCGGGCAGCGCCGGCTCGACAGCGGCAAAATAACGTTCGGCGGGATAGCGATCGACAACCTCGATGTGGGTGCGCGGCGTAAACTCGGCATCCGTTATCTGACCGACGACAGGCTGTCGGAGGGTTCTGTTGCCGCCTTTGCGGTCTCGGCCAATTTGTTGCTCAAGGAGATCGGGAAGGAGCCATTCTGGTCGCGCGGTTTCACCAGGACGGCTGTCATCGATGTGCATGCGAACGCGCAAGTCAAAGAGTTCGACGTCAGGACGCCGAGCATACGAACCCCGATCGGCAAGCTGTCGGGAGGCAATATCCAGAAGGCCCTGCTGGCGCGCGAGCTGTTCGGTGACGCACGGCTCGTGATCTTCAGCAAGCCGACCTATGGTCTCGATTATAATAACATTGTGACGTCGCGCCGCCGCATTGCTGAAGTCGGCGCGCGCGGCATTGCAGTCATCCTGATCTCAACCGATCTTGAGGAGATCCTCGCTCTGTCCGACCGAATTGCAGTCATGTCCCGGGGCCGCATTGCTGGCATTCTCGAAAACACTGGAGACGCCCGCCTGGCTGTTGGCGGACTGATGGTGGGGGGCGCGCTTGAACACGGGTGAAGCTGACGGCAATGTCATCGCCGCAGTCGACGCTCCAACTGCTGAGGACGGTAGTGGGGTCATACACATCCTGCTGCTCACGGTCGGCCCGATCGTCCTGGCGCTGGTGATCTCGGGTGCACTGCTCCTGATCCTCGGCGTTAATCCGCTGACTTATTATGCCGTCGTCCTGGAACGCGGCCTGTTTACGTCTCTGGGCCTCGAGCAATCAATCACGCGGATGGGACCATTGTTGCTTGTGGCGGCAGGTCTGATTGTGGCATTTCGAGCGGGTATTTGGAATCTCGGTGTCGACGGTCAGTTCCTCCTCGGCGCCGTCCTGGCCGCCGCCAGCGCACCGGCTCTTGCGCACGCCCTCCCCCCGGCCCTGGTGCTGCTCGCTAGCGCCATCCTGGCGGCAATCGTTGGTGTTGTCTGGTCGCTCCTCCCGGCCCTTCTCAGGGCCTATCATGGTGTCAACGAAATAATCACGACGCTGATGATGACATTTCTCGGCACCTCGCTGGCAAACGTACTGGTGAAGCTGATGTTCCTCGATCCTGCGACGACGGTGCCGCAGACCAGAACACTGCCCGTCGACGATCGGCTGCCCCGCTTGTTCGGCACAACCATCAACGCCGGCCTGTTGATCGGACTTCTGGCGATCGTCGGCGTGCAGATCATGATGGCCCATACGGCATTTGGCCTGAAGTTGCGCACTGTCGGCGCCAATCCGGTCGCGGCGGCACACGCCGGCTTGCCGGTAGCCTGGCTGACGGTACTGGTCTTTGCGCTTTCTGCCGGCTTGATCGGTTTGGCGGGTGCCGTCGAAGTTCTGGGCATTCAGGGTAATGTCCGCGCCGACTGGAACCCAGCCTATGGCCTTGCCGTCATTCCGCTCGTTTTTCTCGCACGGCTCAACGGTTACGCCGCCATCGCATTCGTGTTCCTCTTTTCCGTTCTTTCGATCGGCGGGGAAAGCGCGGCGCGCAGGGTCGGCGTTCCGACCTTCTTCACACTCGTGCTGATCGCGCTGATCATGATCATTCTGGCCACTGTTGAATATGCGGACCAGCGAGCCCGCGCCGGGAGGGCCAGCTGAGGTCATGGAAGGTTTGCTCCAGGTTCCATTCCTGACGGCCTTACTGGCGGGCGCCGTTACGGCAGGGATTCCGCTGCTGCTTGCCGGCCTCGGTGAGCAGATGTCGGAAAAGGCCGGCGTCCTCAATGTCGGCATCGAAGGCATGATGCTGGGCGGTGCCTATGCGGGGTTCCTGACAGCGATCTCTTCTGGATCGATCTGGCTTGGCTTCCTCGCAGGCGCTTGTGGTGGTGCGCTTGTTGCGGTGCCAATGGTCATTCTCTGTGTCCAACGCGGCCTCAATCAGATCGTCATCGGCATCGGGTTGACGCTCGGCCTCGAAGGGTTAACGGCGATTCTTCACCATGTGCAGTTCTCACGCACTTACCCGCGCCTTGCGCGCGTGGAGACACTGCCGATCCCACTGCTTTCCGATATCCCTATCCTTGGGCCAGCGCTCTTCGACCGGCATCCATTTGTCTATCTTGCATTCCTGCTGGTGCCGGCATTGGCCATCCTTTACCGAGGGACGAATTTCGGCCTGTGGCTGCGCGCGGCGGGAGACAGGCCGGCGGCGCTCGACGTGACGGGTATCGATGTCATCGCGACGCGGACTGTGGCCGTCATTTTCACAGGACTGATGGCTGGGCTCGGTGGTGCGTTCCTTGCCAATGTCGGGGCCGGAATCTTTGTTCCATTCATGACGCATGGCGATGGTTTTATTGGCGTCGTGTTGGCTATGTTGGCGCGCGGCCGAGCAGCTTCCGTGCTAGCGGGCGCAATGATATTCGGCGGTTGCCTGTCGCTGACAACGGCCTTCCAGATCGCAGGCGTGAACGTTCCGACCGACGTCATTCAGATGCTGCCCTTCGCGACAGTCATGGTGGTGCTGATCGTCTTTGGCCGGCAGGCCAGTCTGCCAGTAGCACTTGGCCTACCCTACGTCAGAGGTGAGCGATGACTCAGAAGTGGATTTTCGCAGGGAGAAAGAAGCCATGACCGATACGAAAGTTTTCCTCCTCGATGGCGGGTCGCTGGTGCTTGACGGCTACCATGTGTTCTGGAACCGGGGACCTGGAGGCGAGGTGCGCTTCCCGGTTTATTCCATACTTATTGAGCACCGGGACGGCCGGTTCCTGATCGACACAGGCTATGACTATGACCACGTGATGAAAGTTCTTCCCTTCGAAAAGCCGATCCAATCGAAAGAACAGACGATCCCCGGCGCCCTGGCATTGCTGGGCCTCGCGCCCAAGGACGTCGGCGTGGTCGTCAACTCCCATTTCCATTTCGATCACGTCGGCGGCAACAAGTTCTTTCCTCATGCCAAGAAAATCTGCCACCGGGATGAGATCGCCCAGGCGATAACGCCGCAGCCCTTTGAGGTGCTCGGTTATTCTGATCTGAGTTTCTCGAAGCAGGCGGCAGATGCCCGCAACGCCTCCCAGCAGTTGCTCGCCGGTACCTCAGCCGACAATTCGACTTTCGAAGGCGTGACGGGGGATATCGAGCTGGCCAAAGGCGTTACACTGATCTTCACGCCCGGCCATGCGATCGGCCACTACAGCCTGCTGGTCGAGTTCAGTAATCGCAAACCGATCCTGTTCACGATCGATGCGTCGTACACGCAAAAGAGTCTTGAGACGCTGTGCCAAGCCTCGTTCCATGTTGACCCTGTGCAGGGTGTGGCCTCGATGCGGCGGCTTAAGCAACTCGCCGAACAGCATGGCGCGGAACTCATGTACTCCCACGATATGGAAAATTACAAAACATACCGTACCGGCACAGAGTTCTACGGTTGAAGGAGACGCGCTGTGAGCAAACCGAAGCTGACTTGGCCGGTTATGACCCTGACCTCGGGTCCAGTCGATGCCTATCCGGCGGTGCTGCGCGGACTGTCGCGCCCAATTGCCTATGATTTCGATCCAGCTTTCCAGCAATTTTACGAAGACGTCGTCGGCAAGGCGCGCACCGCCATGCGGACAAAGGAGATGCCGGTCATCTTACATGGCGAACCGGTGCTTGGTTTGGAAGCCGCGGCAGCCTCGCTGATCGCAAAGGGCGACGTCGTGCTCAATCTCGCATCCGGCGTTTATGGCAAGGGCTTTGGCTATTGGGCCGCGCAATATGCCAAGGAAGTTGTCGAAATCGAGGTTCCATACAACGACGCCATCGATCCGGCGGCCGTCGAGGCATTCTTGAGGAAGCGGCCGGACGTGAAGATCGTCTCGCTCTGCCACCATGACACCCCGTCCGGCACGATCAACCCGGCACGCGAGATTGGCGCTGTTGTCGCCAGGCATGGGGCACTGTTGATCGTTGATGCGGTGTCTTCCTTCGGCGGCATGGGCATCCATCCCGATGATTGTCACGCCGGCATTTTTGTCACCGGACCGAACAAATGCCTCGGCTCGGCGCCGGGCCTGAGCATGCTCTCGGTCAGTTCTGGTGCCTGGGAGAAGATGAAATCTAATCCGGATGCGCCACGCGCATCAATGTTGAGCATCCTCGATTGGGAGAACGCCTGGCGGCACGATCAGCCTTTCCCATTCACGCCTTCAGTGGCTGAGATGAACGGCCTTGACGCCGCGCTCGACGTCTATCTCGACGAGGGGCCCGAGGTGATCTGGAAGCGCCATGACCGGACGGCTCGTGCCTGCCGTGCGGGCGTGCAGGCAATGGGTCTTGATCTCTGGCCAGTTCGCGAAGCCATTGCCTCGCCGACGACCACAGCCATTGCCGTACCAGCTGGCGTTGTCGAGGCGGACTGGCGCGCCGCCATCCGCACTCACTACGGCGTTGCCGTTTCATCGGGACGGTCTGAGACACTGGGCAAGTTGATCCGTGTCGGCCATATGGGTCCGACGGCCCAGCCCATCTACGCAGCCGTCGCTGTTGCCGTGCTTGGCGGCGCATTGAAGCATGTCGGCAAGACAGTCGATGTCGGTGCCGGCGTCGCTGCTGCCATGGAAAGCATCGACGCGACCGCGTGAACAGAAAACCAGGAAAGGCAGCGTATCATGAGCCAGAAACTGCAGGGCCGGAATGCGATCGTCACAGGCGCAGCCCAAGGCATCGGCAAAGCCATTGCCGTAAGGCTCGCCGCCGACGGTGCCAGCGTAGTGGTCGCCGACGTCAATCTGAAGGGCGCGACGGCGGTTGCGGCTGAGATCGGCAAGGCCGCGATCGCAGCCGAATGCGACGTTTCGAGCGAAAAAGCGGTGGCTGCACTCCACGTTTTGGCCGCCGCGAAGCTTGGCACTGTGGACATCCTGGTCAACAACGCCGCCATCGTTCCATTCACAGCTTGGGACGATGTGGATCTCGCCCACTGGCAGCGAATTCTCGACGTCAACCTTACCGGGGTTTTCCTGATGAGCCGCGCGTCCAGCGATTTAATGCGCAAAATGGCGACCAAAGGCACAATCATCAATCTCGCCTCAAACAGCTTTTTCGCCGGCACGCCCAACATGGCGGCCTATGTCGCGGCCAAGGGCGGCGTCATTGGCTTTACGCGCGCCTTAGCGACGGAGCTTGGCAAATACGGGATCACGGTCAATGCGGTGTCGCCCGGTCTCGTCGAATCGGACGGGGTCAAGGCCAGCCCGCACAACAACGCCTTCGAATTCGTGCAAATGCTGCAGGCATTGCCGGGCAAGGGGCAACCAGAAGCCATCGCCAATGTGGTTGCCTTTTTGGCTTCGGACGATGCTCGCTGGATGACCGGCCAAACAGTCAACGTCGACGCTGGCATGGTCCGCTGGTAAGCGTTCTGGCCTTTATCAACCAAGCGTGACATGGCGCCCAGACCGGCATGTCTTGTTTACCCATCTGCTCGCGGTGGATCGTTGGACCGCTCGGCCGGAAACTGGTTGAGAGACGGCTCTCAACTCCCGTACAGTCTGGCCACCGGGCTCAGCTGAATTTTTGTTGAGTGTGGGCCGCCAATCTTACACTTCGGCCATGTTGAAGATCGCCGCCAAGACAGTCGACTTCGTGGTCGTCACCTCTTCCATTGGCCCAGGTTAATAGTGCGACAGTCTGGGTGAGAACGCGCTCCATCTAAATTGCCTCGGCGCACAGGTAGCCTGCTGTCCAAAATGCTGGCAGCGATCCGCCAGTTCGAGCCTGATAGCATCCGGAGTTGATAAGGGGCAGGTCGACGGCCGCAGGCCAGTGCACAATTGCCGCCCCGCCGCCCTCGGCCGCCCCGCGCACGATCTTCACTATCGGAGCCGCTGCAGTGGAGCTCGGAAGGCTAAGGCCACCTGCGTTGTCACGCCCACGGAGGACTGGGCTTCGGCACATATCTCAGAGCCGGACGCGAGCGCTGGGAAAGCCGAAGCCCTCGATTTCCGGGCTTGGTGGCTTGGTGGCTTGGTGGCTGGCTTGGTGGCTTGATCGTGTCCGTGACGTCGGCTACGATCAGGGTTTGGCCAACACGGATCTGGGCTACATCGCCACCATGGTGCATACCCTGGAAGCCGCACGGCTCTTGAAGCTGAGCCTTCCCTTCAAAGGCTTCCGGATTGCGGGTGAGAAACATAACCCGCGTGTACCCTATGATCCAGATTTTGTCCGCACGCGTATTCTGCCGGGAACCGAATTCGCGTCGATGAACTCAGAGGCCTGCGCCGTCGTCGTGATAGTGGCCGCCACTGGCATGCGACCGAGCGAGATCGTTGGATTGACCGCGCCGCGCATCAAACTTGACGCTGCAATCCCGCGTGTCGAGATACGTCCGGATCTTCGTCAGTTGAAGACTGTGCACAGCCAGCGCAACATCCCATTGGTTGGACGCGCTTTGAAATAGTCGGGCGTGAAGTACGTCTTTGTTAGGCGGCGGCACTAAGCCGGGGTGGCGACGTGATCCTTGCCAATCGGGCTGCCAGCCAAAAGACACAAAAGATCGCCCTCAGCCAGGCGATCAGTCTTGCAAAGTTGTAGCCGACAGCAGCCAGCACGGCATTGGTGGCGTCGCCGTGGGCGCCGATGAGGAAGTTGCGGTCCATTCGGTGGTCGCTTTTCAGGTGGCCGATGACTGGCTCGACCGCCGCACGTCGCTTCAATTCGCGTTTGATGGCTGGCGTCACACCGCGCTTCTGTTCCGAGACAAAGACCCGCAGATTATAGGGCGCAGGCATGCCATGCCCGCGATAGCCCTTGTCTGCGATGATGCGTTTGATCTGGTTACCGACGATGTTTTCGACATGTGGGATCACAGTCGATAAGGTGTGCCCGTCGTATGGCGCGCCGGGCAAAGCCTTGCTCGCCAGCACGAACTGGCCGCCGCGTGAGCGGTTGACGATCGTGACCACCGGCACCTTCACGCCGAACTCATAGGGCTTATGCGCCTTACCTTTGCCGATGCATTCGACTTCGGGCGCATGGATCGAAAAGACCTTTTGGCCGCGCTGACCACGCACCTGGTCATGGAGCCGCTGGGTGATGTCCAGCAGTGGACGGAAGATCGTGTTCAACGACGGACTGTCTTTAACCTGACGGCCGGTGTCGCGGATAACGCGGCCGAGATAGGTTTTGAGGCGGCGCTCCTCACGGCGC
>JANYHF010000060.1 GCA_025359185.1 Hyphomicrobiaceae bacterium
CAACGAGGCCGGGGACCACAAGCGGCAGCGTGATCCGCCGGAACGCCGTTAACCTTGTATCCCCGTCGACCATCGCGGCTTCCTCGAGATCTACCGGTATCTCGCGAATGAAACTTTCCATCATCCATACGCAAAACGTTACCTGCTTACCCACCACCATAAGCCGCATTTAGGCCACACGAATCAGCGATTTTCCTCAGCGATATCCGATCGGGCCAGCGCAGCTTGAAAACGACCGCCGGGCACACACGACTACAAGCGGCATGGTACGACCACGCTGTTCGCGGCGTTCAACGTGACGAGTGGCAAGGTCACCGGCCGGCAATACCAGCGCCGCCGCCGGATCGAGTTCGTCGACTTCATGAACCGGGTCGCCGCCGAGCATCCTGACCGCGAACTGCATGTCATTCTCGACAATCTCAACACGCACAAGCCCAAGAACGATCGCTGGCTGAAGCGTCGGCACGTCGTCTATGCCTGGCACGATCGCTTGCTGTCGCCTGATGGGGTCGCGGCGGCTGGGCTGTTTGAGCTTGCTGACGAGTTGGCGGCGATGGCTCGAGACGAGGTTGGCATACTCCCCAGGCGACTTCCGTTGAAAGTGTCGGCGGCAACTGCATCGAAGCGCAGATTTCAGTGCATCATCTGCATAGATATCAATTCACACTGTATTGCTGTTACCACGAACACATGGGCTAACAAAGATAAGAAAGGGCTGGTTGGGGGACATCGAGATAGAAGAACGACGCCATTCTGACGTTTGAAGGCTGAAATACAGGAGAATCAATGACATTACAAAAAATATGATAACACTGCCCATTTCGTTTGAACTAGATATTGCGTTGGTAACTGTGACGTCATGCGATTCCATCGCTGCAATTACTCTTCAATTGTTTCTGCGATGCTACACTCTGTGTCAAATGAGTTCAAACTGAACTTTCCTCGATACTTTCACCAGTCTATGGGCGGCTCTGTGCCCAGCGGGCACAGACCGTGCCCTATCGCGCGGGGTCTGGCATCTGACGTCAAACCCGACCAGCCCGGCCCGCGCGACAGAGCCCCACCATCTTTGCTGGGAGCCAGCTGCGAGGGCGGTCAAGGCGGGTCTCGGCCCATCCGGGTGACGCTCACTACCGCAAAGATAGGCCGCTCTATCTCAATGTTCTCAGAACGATTCGGCGAGCGGCATCGCCAGAGCATCGAACAGATGCACACTCGCTCTGACTCACCAAGGGGATTCCCCTGGAGCCGTCGTCGCTCGCCTGGGCGGCGCGCGCGCGACGACGGTTCCAGGGGGATTTCACCAGACTGCCTGGCTTGGCAGCCTGTCTTTAGTGAGAGCAATCCTCGGGCCGCTACCGCATGGCCGGGCGCGGCTCCATCGCGGGCCTGATGCCCTATGGCGACGCCAACCAGATCGTTGTCGAGATGGCCGCCGAAGTGCTGCCAGTGGTCAAGAAGACGCCGGTGATCGCCGGCGTCTGCGGCACCGATCCGTTCCGCAGTATGCCGCGCTTTCTCAAGGAATTGAAGGAGATCGGCTTCAGCGGTGTGCAGAACTTCCCGACTGTCGGGCTGTTCGAGGGTCGCATCCCGCGCGAACATGGAAGAGACCGGCATGGGCTATGACTGCGAGGTGGACATGATCCGCATTGCCCATGATATGGATCTACTGACCACGCCTTATGCGTTCAACCCCGATGAAGCCAAGGAAATGACCAAGGCTGGTGCCGACACTGTTGTCGCCCATGTCGGCACGACTCTATCGGGCACCATCGGCGCCAAGGATGTCATGAGACTCGATGAGGCGGTCGCCTCGGTCGCGGCGATGTTTGGAGCAGTCAAGACCATCGACAAGAACGCCCTTGTCATCTGCCACGGCCATCGCGGGTTACTTCAGCTCGCTGCAAGTCCTCTATCGGGAAGGGCTTGGCCTGATCGATCGCCTGGCGCACGCCCGCCATGCCATCGGGTTCGTAGATCTTGCTGAGGCGCAACAAGATGACATCCTCCGCGGCATCGAATCGGCCGATGGCCCGGAGGGATCGCCACGGGCGGCACAGTTCTTTGCGGTCATCCTTGAGCACACGATCGAGGGCACCTTTGGCGATCCCATATATGGGGGCAACCGCGAT
>JANYHF010000098.1 GCA_025359185.1 Hyphomicrobiaceae bacterium
GAACTTCTCCATTCTCCGGTCCTCGTCACACTTGGTCCGGCTCATCCAATCCCCCCAATGCTGCCCGCATTGAGAGGATCACGGATTACCGGACATATCGTGTGCTACAGAAACCGGACAACTCGTGTGCTAGCGACAGGCCGTGTGGCGCGATTTGCCGATGCCGCCAGCCTGTGCCATTTTGCCTCCGAACACCTGGACATGGATTCATCAAATGGACAGCATTGACGGAGGCACGCTCCAACGCTTGCGCGGTATTCTCGGGCCGCAGGGCGTGCGCACGGGTGACGCACTGGCGGCGCTCGATCCGGGCATCGAAAAGCGCAATCTCGATGCGGGAGTGGCGGTGCTGCCGGCGAAAACGTCCGAGGTCGCCCAAGTTCTCGCGCTTTGCAACGAACGCGGTATCGCTGTTGTTCCACAGGGCGGGCGCACCGGGATTGCCGGAGGCGGCATCTCGGCGGCAGGCGAGTTGATCCTGCTGACCACGCGGCTAAACCGGCAGATTGAGATCGATGCTGTGGCAGGCACGGCAACCGTTGAGGCCGGCGTGACGTTGTCGGTACTCGCGGCGGCGGCGGCCAAGCATGGACTTGCGGCAGCTATCGACTTGGGCGCACGAGATAGCTGCACAGTGGGCGGATTGATCTCCACCAATGCCGGCGGCATGGATGCCTTCCGCCATGGCCCGATGCGGCGGCGGGTGCTGGGCATCGAGGCAGTGCTGGCCGATGGGCGCGTGTTGAGTGATCTGTCAGCGGTGGTCAAAAACAATGAAGGCTACGACGTCAAACAGATCTTCATTGGCGCCGAGGGCACGCTTGGCGTCGTGACGCGGGCGGTGCTGAAGCTGGAGCCTGATCCGGGCGAACGGGCGCTGGCCTATTGCTTTGCGGCGGACGCTGGGGTGGCGCTGGCGCTGCTCAACCGTTTGCGATCTTTGGGCGGAGCAATCCTGACGCGGGCCGAAATCATGTGGCGTGAGCAGGCGGACTTCACCGCCAAAGCCTTGGGGTTAGAGCATTTGCGGGTTCCAGAAGGCGCGGGCGTGACGATCATATTTGAGGCCGCCAGCCACCAGCCGGGGCTGGCGCGCGAACGGCTGGAGGCGGCGCTTGGAGCGGCGCTTGAAGAGGTTCCGGGACTACTCGATGTGTTGATGCCCAAAAGCGAGGCAGAGGCCCGCGATGTCTGGCGTGTACGTGAGGATTGGGCCGTGGGCCGCGCTTATCCCAACGGGCTGAATTTCGACGTATCGGTGCCGCTGGCAGCGGTGGATGGGTACATGCGGCGGTTGCGCGCGCAGATCGAAGCGCTTGATCCAACGCTGCGCCTGTGGTGCCTCGGACATCTCGCCGATGGCAATCTGCATCTGACGGTGACCGCGGATCGTCCGATAGCGGAGCGGATGGATGCGGTGGCGCCGCTGATCTACCGGGGCCTGCGCGAGCTCGGCGGGTCGATCTCGGCCGAACACGGCATTGGGCTCACCAAGCGAGCGGCGCTGGAAGAGTATGGCGACCCGGTGAAGCTGAGCGTCATGCGCGCCGTCAAGCGGGCCCTGGACCCCAAGGGCCTGATGAACCCCGGCAAAGTGGTAGTGTAGGCGGCATCCCCGGTTCACTCTGCCGCAGCTGCCGCAGCTGCCGCAGGCCTCGCCGCCAATCGTTCCTTCACCAGCGCCGCTGCCGACACGAAGTCCGGCTTGCCCGAACCCAGCAGCGGGATTCGGTCCATCACCATAAGCTCTGCTGGCACAGAGAGTTCGCTCATGCCCTTGGCTTTGGCGGCGCGCAGCAGCTGCTCGCGCGCCGCAGAGTTATCAGTGGTCACCAGAATCAACCGCTCGCCCTTGCGCGCATCGGGCACAGCCACGACCACCGGAACCACGGATGGCCAGACTTCGGCGGCAAGGGCCTCGACGGCGGCCAGCGAAATCATCTCGCCGCCGATCTTCGCAAAGCGCTTGGCACGGCCCTTGATCGAGATGAAGCCGTTGCGGTCTACGGCGACAATATCGCCCGTGTCGTGCCAGCCATCCACCGGCGGCTCGATCACGCCCGGATTATCGCTCTTCATGTAGCCGAGCATGACGTTGGGTCCGCGCACGAACAGCCGCCCGCCCTCTTGGATGCCTGGCACCGGGTCGAGGCGCATGTCCATCAACGGGCTCAGCCGCCCGACCGATCCCACCTTGTTGGCGACCGGCGTATTGATGGCCAGCACCGGCGAGGTTTCCGTGACGCCATAGCCTTCAAGGATACGCTGGCCGAACCGCTCCATATAAATGTCGCGCGTGCCCTTCTTGACGGCCTCGGCGCCTGCCAGAATGAGACGCACCGAGCGGAAATCATAGGGGTGCGCCGAGCGGGCATAGCCGTTGAGGAACGTATCGGTCGAGAACACGATCGTGGCGTTGGTTTGATAGATCAGTTCAGGGACGATCCGGTAATGCAGCGGCGACGGATAAAGATAGACCGGCGTGCCAGCGGTGAGCGGCATGACCAGGCCCGCTGTCAGCCCGAACGAGTGGAACACCGGCAGGGCGTTGAACACCTTGTCCTCGGCATTGGCCGGGACAGTCGTCAGCGACTGCGCGACGTTGGCCAGGATATTGCGGTGCGAGAGGACGACGCCCTTGGGTGTACCCTCAGATCCCGACGTGAACAGAATGACCGCAGGCGTGTTGGAATCGCGCATCACACGCGGCGTCACGCCAGCCATCAGGCCCTTCAGCTTGTCAGCCAACGAGATCGTTGCCCGCACATCCTCCAGGTAGACGATGCGCACACTGGCGGTTTCCAGCCGGGTGATCATGTCGCCGAGGCGGGCTTTTTCGACGAACGTCCGGGATGTGAGTACCACGTCGACTTTGGCGGTCTTGCAGGCCGCCTCCACATTCACCGGGCCTGCCGTGTAGTTCAGCATCGCGGGCACGCGGCCGATGCCTTGCAGGGCATAGAACGTCACCACGACGCCTGCGGTATTGGGCAGCAGCACACCGACGGCAGCGCCCGCCGGAGCGAATGCCTCCAGCTTGGCGCCCAGCACTTGCGCGCCCGCAAATAGCTTCTTGTAGGTGAGGCGCGTGCGGAGCGGATCCTCGATCATCACCGCGCCGACATCGCGCTCGGCCTTGGCCGTCGCCAGCGCCTCAAACAGTGTACGGTCGATACGCGCGTTACGAACAGCGCTCTCGACCATGATGTCATTGAGCGCCGCGCCTGCAGCCCGGCGCCGTTCGCGGCCCGTCAGCGCCGGATCAAGCGACAGCTTGCGCGGCGGCTGGATGGCGACCCGCACTTTGGGAAAGCGCATCTTGGCCAACTGCGTCACGCGCAGGAAACTGAACGGCGTCCGTTCCAAGCCTTCGATCCGTACCGGGACGACGAACGCATCGGCCTTATCCGCGATCAGCCCGGCGCCCTCATAGACCTTCATCAAACCACTGGTGACGGTGAGCCGGCCTTCCGGGAAAATCACCAGCGTCTCGCCGCCCTTGACGATGTTGATAAGATCGCGTGTGGCGAATGGCTTGGTCGGGTCCATGGTGTGAGCATTGATCAGTTTCAGGAAGGGTTTCACCCACCAGGCTTCGGCAATACCGCTATCGACCGCGAACGAGGCATAGCTCGGCAGCAGCGCGTGCATCACCGGGCCATCCATGAAGCTGGTATGGTTGGGCGTGATCACCGTGCGCGACCCGGCAGGGGGCAAGTTTTCAAGGCCGGTGACTTCAAGGCCGTAGGCGGTCCTGAAAATCAACATGGCGAAATCCTGTACGCCCTGGCGGCCCCAGGCACGCAGGACAAGCACCATCGCGATCAGATTGCCGACGGCCGTCAGCGCCAAGACGCCCGACATCGAAAGGCCGATTGCCGAGAACAGGATCAGCGCCAAAGTCGCCGCCGTCATGAAAGCGGCATTGAGCACGTTGACCCCGGCCACCACGCGGGCGCGGTGATCGGCGGCAGCGCCTGCCTGCACGGACGCGAACGAGGGCACCACATAGAGGCCGCCCGCAAAGGCAAGGCCGAGGAGATCGACAGCCAGCCGCCAGCCGGCGAAGGACTGAAAGAAGCCCATGATCGTGAGCAGCCCGGCGTTTGCAGCTGGGGCCGCGCCCGAAAGACTCAAGGCTAGGTCTGCGCCGAAAATCGCCATCAGCAGCGCGCCCGCAGGCACCAGCGCCAGGTTGGGGCGCAACCTGCTCATGCGGGCCGCAGCTATGGAACCTGCCGCGATGCCGATGGTGAACAGGGCCAGCGCCAGGTTCAGCACCTGCGGCGCTCCGTGGATTTTGTCCTTCACCATCACCGGCAGCAGCGTCAGCACCACAATGCCGACCAGCCAGAACCAGGAGACAATGAGGCCGCCGGTCCAACTCGGCCGATCCTTGCGCAGCTCGGCCAGCAGATGGAATGTGGACGTCAGCGGGTTGCGGTTGATGGTGATCGAAGCCGATCCCGCCCCCGTTGACGGGATGCTAAAGGCGGCGCCAACGCAGATGGCGGCGAACGCCAGCACGGCAGGGACAAAAAGCCAATCCGCAGCGCCGCTGGTTGCGACTTCGCCGCCCGCGACCGTTCCGATCAGGATGGCCGCAAACGTAGCGCCCTCGACCAGGGCGTTGCCGGCCGGCAGTTCCTGGGTCTTCAAGTGATCAGGCAGGATGCCGTATTTGATCGGCCCGAACAGCGCCGCGATGATGCCGTAACCCAGGATCGAAAGAAGGAGAATGATGGGCGAATGTGCCACGAAGCCGATAGCGGCTAGCGCCGCCACTGGAATTTCAGCGAGCTTCAGACGGCGGGCGACAAAGGCCTTGTCGAACTTGTCAGCAAGTTCGCCGCCCAGCGCCGAGAGGAAAAAGAACGGCACCACTAACGCCGCGCTGGCCAGCGCAATGTACGTGTCCTGCCCCACACCGCCCAGCCGGTACAAGACCAGCATGGCCAGAGCCGTCTTGACAAAATTATCATTCAGGGCCGAGAGGAACTGAACGATGAACAGCGGCAGAAACCGGCGCGAACCCAACAGCGACGCAAACATGGGCGTTGTCCTCAAGGATCGTTGCGCGGCCAAAGGCCTGCGCGGCACAGAGCGGCTCGAATAACGCGAAATCGTGGCAAACCCGGTCAGGCTGACGATCTGCACACGCAAACCTAGCGCGTGATGGTGAGCAACTGGTTACCAAGGTGACCACCTTATGTATTTGACCTAGTTATGTTATACCGCCGCGCGGTTACTTCGGCCTATCACGTTCCGTCATCCCGGATGCGCTGCAGCATCCTTCATGGTGCTGCGCTGATCCCGGACCTAGTTCGCGGATCAAGCACTTGTCCGAGCCATAAGATCCCGCGTCTGCGGTGCAACGACGAAGGATCGCTGCACCGCACTTGGGATGTTGGGTTGTTATTTCTGATCGACGATATCATTTATCGTTCGTCGAGGTCTGGGCCGACCCCTTTTCTGTCATCCCGTGGGCGGCGCTCGGACAGCTGCTTGGGCCGTGAGCCTGATCCCGGATGCGCGCGCACCATAAGGATGATGCGGGCGCATCCGGGAC
>JANYHF010000038.1 GCA_025359185.1 Hyphomicrobiaceae bacterium
ACGCGGTCCGCGCGCCGGTCAGCACAACGACACCGCACCCAACCCCGCTGACGACGGCGCTGCCCAAGAAACAGATGTTGGGAAGGTCGAACGGCGTCTCGGCGCTGCCGGCGTGAGGCGAGGCAGTCTTTTCGAGCGGCAACGCCTCACCGGTCAGGGCCGACTGGTTGACGAAGAGGTCCTTGGCCGAGATCAGCCTGAGATCGGCCGGGATCATGTCGCCGGCCGACAGCATCACGATATCACCAGGCACGACCTGCCCGATCGGCACATCGTTGTGGCTGTCGGTGGCGCCGCCGCCCTGCCGGCGCACGGTTGCCTTGTTCTGTACCATGCGCCTGAGGGCGTCGGCAGCCCTGGTCGAGCGATGCTCTTGATAGAACCCCAGCGAGACGCTGAGCATGACCATGACGGCGATCACGACGGCAGCCCTTTGGTCGCCCAGGACGTACGATGTGCCGGCAAGAACCAGCAGCAGGAGGTTGAGCGGATTGATTGCGCGGCTGATGATCTCGCCAAGGATCGTGTGCCGCGCCTCGTGAGCCACCTCGTTCGGGCCCACGGAGCTTAGCAGCGCCGCAGCCTCCTGCGGCGTCAGCCCCTTGACGGAACTGCCAAGCCGCTGCAGCGCCTCTTCCGGGGAACAACCAGCGACACCAGCCAGAGTGACGTCGCTGGCGGCCGATCCGGCGGTTGGCGTCGATGGACGTTGCTGGAGCCGCGCAAGGCTGGCACTGAAAAACGCGGTCAGACTGCCTTCAGCCATGCCGGGTGTTCCTTGAGTACCAGCCAGGTTCAAACAGTGATGTCTTCAGAGCGTATTCGCCGCCGCCCGCTTCGGTCATGAGATCAAGTGTTACTTCGCGAGCATTCCATTGCTGATGGCTTCCTCATGAAAGTTGAAGACAATCTCCGGGTCGGGGAGATTGCCCTCTCGATCCTTGCCCTTGTATTCTAATCGGGTCAGTAGATCGCGTATGACGTTGAGCCGGGTCAGTGACTTGTCGTCGGCCCGCACGATGGTCCAGGGAGCGACCATCGAGTGCGTTCGGGTCAGCATCTCGTTGCGCGCGGCGCTGTAGTCCTCCCAATGCTTGACGGCCACTGCGTCGACGGGGCTCTCCTTCCATTGGCTCAAGGGATCGTCGCGCCGTTCCTTGAGCCGCTTCTTTTGCTCATCTTTTGAGATGTCGAGATAGTACTTTATCAGTGTAATACCGCAATGTATCAACAGTTCCTCAAAGATCGGCGCAGTTTTCAGAAACATCACGTAGTCTTCTTTCGAGCAATACTCCATGACTCGCTCGACCCCGGCGCGATTGTACCAACTGCGGTTGAACAGGACTATCTCGCCGGCGACCGGAAGTTGCGCCACGTATCTTTGGAAGTACCATGCCTTGCGATCGCGATCCGAGGGCTTGTCCAGCGCGACCACGCGATCTTCACGTGGCGACAGGTGCTGGACAATCCGCTTGATCGTGCCGTCCTTGCCGGCGGCGTCCCGCCCCTCGAAAATGATGGCGATCATCCGGCCGGATTCGATGACGTGCCGCTGCAGCTTCACCAACTCAACCTGTCCGGCTTTCAAGGCGGCTTTGCGGTCGCTTTTGTCGTTGTGGTCTTGCTTTTCTTTGGTTTTCGGCATTGGCGGAAGCCTTAATTTGAGCTCATGGGTTGGCAAGCGTTCAGAGTGTTCGTCGTTCAACAAAGAATACGACCAGGCTACTCGCCCATAGCAGCGCCAGGCCGAGCAGAAACCATTTGAAATCCGACATGATGACGAAGTTCACGAACGTCATCCAACCAATGGACGCAACTCCGCCGATGAGCACGCCGGCGGCAGCTTCCCATCGATGCTCCCGGAACGCCGTAGCACCAAGCGTGATCGCAAATGTGCCAGTTGCAAAAATGTATCCACCCATCACTTGGAACACATGTGCAAGCCATGTCTCAAGCTGCGGCCTGACCGCGTCGAGTTGCGCGGCGGGTAGCGCCATGTAACGCACGTCCTCGGGCAACAGCGATGGACGAATAACAATGAAGTACAACCCCACGAACACGAGGGCGACCCCTACCGTCAACAGCAGGATCGACGAGAGCGGCCAAGTTCTGCCGATCAGGCGCCTAGCGACTGTCCGTTTGGCTTTGGCCGAGGGTTCACGATAAATCGGCATTACTTTCTCGAGGTGCTGCGGTCTCGCGCAACGTCTCTAGCTGGATGAGCGCGTTAGACGCCAAGCCAACGTCCAGCTAGATTGTAGCAATGGGCGATGATTGCCTCGGCGACACCGCCAGGCTCCAGCGTGAACGAAGCTACGAACGAGTGGCTCAAAACCAACGGCCGCCCGAACACAGCACCGGCCCAGCAAAGAAGGAAAATCAGTAGAGTCGAGAACGCGCCCGTGGAAGCGCTGCGGAGATCGCCGAGTGTCGTCTCGGATGAAATGTGAGTGACTTGTGTCATTTCAGTCTCCTGTGGAAGAACCTCGCGGACTAAGCGCGACAGTCGGAACGGCGCGGCCATTGCTGGCCGCGCCGTTGACTTTTGATCACGCGGCGACAGCGTGAACATGATCGGCCGGAAGCTTTGCCATGTCCTTCATGTCCTCATGCACGTCGAGGCTGGCCGGCTGCATCGATGCCAAAATGGTCTTGGCCCGCGCCATTTCCTCGACGGGGCCGTGCGCCACCACCAGGAAGCCATCAGCCTTCAGAGCTTCCTCGTACTGGATCACGCTGTCCTTGGGAATCCCGAGGCCGTACAAGGCAGCGCCAAGAGCGCTCAGGCCGCCAACGACGACCGCGCCTTCGACCGCCGCGAACACCATTGCCGCGAGATGTCCGAGCACAATGACCGGACCGACAACAGGAATGGTCATGTAGAGGCCGCCGAAGAACAGGCCCCAAAGCCCACCCCACATAGCGCCGTTCTGGCCCCAGAATTTGACGCTTTCGCCAGTATTGTAGAAGCCGACAACTTTTTCTTCGGTATGATAGCCCTTCCCGACAATACTGAAGTGCTTGATATCGAGACCTTCCGCGGCAAGTTTGCGGATGGCGGCTTCGGCTTCACGATGGTGCTTAAAAACGGCTACGACGGCGTCGTTATGTGTCATGGTGCATTCCCTTTTCAGTGGAGGTTCAGGCAATAGGCCGGCCTGTTGCGGTAGAACTGGTGGCATTCAACCTGTTGCCATCGCCACTCGCATCGCCAGCAGCGGTGATTGGTTCCCGGAGCAGTTTCGGCAACCCCAGGCTCAGCAGGACTCCTGTGGCCGTGAGCAAGGTCACGAGCAGGAACGAGGCATTGGGGAGCCACGTCACATCGAACAACAATCCGCCGACCGCCGAACCTATGGCCGCGCCGAGACTGGCTGCTGACGTTTGTTTACCCAGCTCGGCGCCTTGTGCCCGGCCCGCTTTGCTCGAAATCCAGTAGGTCAGGATTGGCGAGAGAACCCCGGCGCTTGCGGCTACCGCGCCAACCACCACGAGCATGAGTGTGAAGTCCGATGCCCGGGGTACCAGGAACAATCCGGCAGCCAGGATGGCGAAGGCTGGAGCGATAAACCAGCGTGTCGTTTCTGGTTTTAACCAACGGGAAAAGACGGCGGTCTGCACAACCAGCATCACCAGGCTGCATTCCGTAAACATGATGGCGATCTGATATTGCGACAGCCCGAGGTCTTGTTTGCCGCGCAAAGCCAATCCGACTTCGAAGACGCCGACGCCCGCCGACACCATAAACGACAGCGACAGCAATCTGGGGACAAGCCAAGGGGTCGGTTGCGATCGATCTGGATTGCCTCTCGAAATGGCTGGACTGGTCGTGGTTCCGGGCACTGCCATCGTGATGGCTGCGGCGACCATGACGGCCAGAAGCGCCGTCGCGATCAGCGGCACCGCCAGCGAACCCGCCGCGCTCGCAAACGGCAGTGCGCCAGCGGCCCCCCGCGAAAGAGAAACGCCCAACATCGGTCCGAGCAGGAAGCCGCTTATGCCAGCGATACTGACGAATGTAAGCCGTCGCGCCCGCTGCGATTCCGTGGTTGCGAGATCGCCGATCACGGCTAGCGCGACCGGCGTGACGGCGGCCGCGAACATCCCGCTCAGGAAGCGCTCGACATAGACCGCAGAAAGGTTCTCGATAATCGAGAAGGTGAACATCGTCGCGCTGAACCCGATCAGCCCGATCAGCAGAATGATCCGGCGCCCGAATCGGTCCGACAGATGCCCCCATATGGGTGCGAACAGAAACAATGACAGCATATACAGCCCGGTCAGCAGGCCCGTCGAACGCGAGACTTGCGCCACATCAACTGCTGGCCCGAGCAGCCGTTCGATCAGGTATGGTAGCAACGGCAGGATGATGCCATAGCCCATCGACACCGTGAACACGGACGCCATGAGGGTTGCCATTGTGCCCAGCGATATCCCTTGCGCGCCGCGATCGGTCACGCCGCAACCGCCATGGCCGCCGGCGCCGGGACAGGCGCGAGCGCACTCGAGCCCCCGATACCCGTCAGCTTGGTGCGCTTCAACATCAGGGCGTTGATGGCCACGACCGCCGAACTGCCCGACATGGCGATGGCCGCGATGGTCGGGCTTAGAAGGAATGGATAGAGCACGCCGGCAGCGAGCGGAAAGGCCACGACGTTATAGCCGACGGCCCAATAGAGGTTTTGGTGCATTTTGCCCAATGTTGCTCGCGACAGCTCGATGGCTCCCACCACGTCGAAGGGATCGCTCTTCATCAGGACGATGTCGGCGCTCTCCATCGCGACATCCGTTCCAGCGCCGATAGCAAAGCCGACATCGGCCTGGGTCAAGGCGGGCGCGTCGTTGACGCCGTCGCCGACCATGCCGACCTTCTTGCCTTGCGCCTGCAGCTCCTTGACCTTGCTCGCCTTGTCCCCGGGCAGAACGTTGGCAAAAACCGTGTCGATGCCCATGCTCTTGGCGATGCGATCAGCCGTTCCCTGATTGTCGCCCGTCAGCATCGCGACGTCGACGCCCCGGGCGCGCAGGGCCTTGATGGCCTCGACGGCGGTCGGCCGCACCGCATCGGCAACTGCGATCAGCCCCACCAGCTTGCCGCCGACCGCCAGGTGAACGACCGTCCGTCCCGCGCCTTGTAGCTCCTCGGATTTTGCTCCGAGCGCGCCTAGATCGATATTGCTTTCGGTCATCAGCCGCTTGTTGCCAAGCAGCGCTGGCTTGCCGTCGATATCGGCCTTGGCACCTTTGCCTTCGATATTGGTGAATCCGGTTGCCTTGGGCACGGTGAGCTTGCCGGTCCGGCGCACAATCGCTTGAGCCAGCGGATGGTCGGATCCGGCGTCAACGCTGGCTGCCGAAGTCAAAAGCTGCGCCTCGGTCGCGCCATCGGCGACCACCAGGTCGACCACCTCGGGCTTGCCCATCGTCAGTGTGCCGGTCTTGTCGAAGATGACGATGTTGAGCTTGGTCGCGTCCTCCAGCGCCGAAGCGTTCTTGAACAGGATGCCGTTCTTGGCACCGAGGCCCGTCCCGACCATGATTGCCATCGGCGTCGCCAACCCGAGCGCGTCGGGGCAGGCGATCACAAACACGGTGATCATAAGGCCAAGTGCGAACAGCAGCGGCTGGCCGAGCAGAAAGAACCAGACACCGAATGTCAGCAGGCCAACGCCAATTGCGGCCAGCACCAACCACTGGGCTGCCCGATCGGCAAGGAGCTGTGATGGTGCCTTGGAGTTCTGCGCCTCCTGCACCAACTTGACGATCTGAGCGAGCGCGGAATCGGCTCCGACCTTGGTGGCGCGATACTGAAATGTGCCGCTCTTGTTGATGGTGGCGCCAATCACTGTATCGCCGACCTTTTTTTCCACCGGCATCGATTCGCCCGTGAGCATCGATTGGTCGACCAGCGAGGTGCCTTCCAAAATCGAGCCATCGACCGGGATCTTGTTGCCGGGCCTGATCACGATCGTATCACCGGCGATGACCTCGGCCGTCGGCACCTCGATTTCCTTGCCATCGCGCAGCACGCTGGCCTTGGGTGGCGCTAAATCCATCAGGGCCCGGATGGCTTCGGATGCGCCGGCGCGCGCCCGCATCTCGAGCCAGTGACCGAGCAGGATGAAGACCAGCAAGAGTGCCGATGCCTCGTAGAATTGCTGGCCACCATAAAAGAAGGTCGAACCGACGCTGAACAGGTAACCCGTGCCGACTGAGAGGACGACGAGGACCGCCATGTTGGCGACACCAGCCCTGAGCGCACGATAGGCCGCGACGATGAACGGCCAGACCGGATAAAGGATCGCGCCGCTCGCTAGAACGAACAGCACGAGATCGAGCCGCAGGCCAAAAGGCGGCGGGATTTTGATGAAATCGATGCCCATTGGCGACAGGAAGAAGATCGGCACTGTGAAGCCAAACGCGATAAAGAAGCGATTGCGCATGTCGCGCACCATCGCCTGCATATCGACGCCAGCACCGTGCCC
The DNA here is from genome assembly GCA_025359185.1 of Hyphomicrobiaceae bacterium. Lineage (GTDB taxonomy): Bacteria > Pseudomonadota > Alphaproteobacteria > Rhizobiales > Hyphomicrobiaceae > JANYHF01. The sequence goes on from JANYHF010000038.1 coordinate 6,486, forward strand.
CATTTCCTCAGCCATTGCATCGGTCTTGGATGCATCATGGCCGGCGTGAGGCACCTTGCCACCGGCCACCACGCCAGCCATCGTGACACCCTTCTGGCCCGGCATCGGGTGATCTTGGCAGATGTGCTTGGGTAGCGCTTCGCCGGCGCAATGAAAGCCACACTCTTTGATTGCTGCCTGAAGCGCCGCGAGGCTCTTTTTCGCCGGATCGTAATCGACAGTTGTTGCGCCCGAGACTGGGTTCACCGACACGGTGTTGACCCCAGTAATAAGCCGCAGCTGCTTCTCAATCCCTTGCGCGCCGAGTACGGAGAACAAGTCACCAACTTCAAGCGTGCTGGTTGTCATGCGGACTGTTCCTATATCGTGAGTATCACAAACGGCGACCGCGCCTCACAAGGAAGACGATGCCAGCAACGATGACCAGCAAGAGGATGAGGTCTCCCCCGCCAAAGCCGTGCATACCCCAACCCATGCCCCAACCATCATAACTGCTCATCATTGCGGCACTCCATCGTATTGACTCCAGCTCATAGTCCAGCCGCCGAGCTGCACCACAGAGTTATCCATGCACTATCAGCTGCAACAACCACCTTTGGCCGGCTGGCTATGAGCAGCGCCGCGTACATTCACGCCATAGCCGGTGCCTGTTACGGCCGCGCTCAGCTTGTCAGGCGACGTTACTTTTTCGTCGTATAGCACTGTCGCCTTGCCGGCAGAAACCGAAACTTTCACGTCGCTGACCCCGGCCACCGATTTCAGCGCCTTCGTGACGGTGCTGGCGCAGCCTCCGCAGGTCATTCCTGTCACATTGATGTGTTCCGTTCGCATGGCCTTGGCTCTTTCCACGAAATGACTGTTGAGATTGACCGTAAATTTACTAGGCTGACAGATGGAGCGGCTTGATCCGGATCAAACGGCAGTCGCGATGGCGGCGATCGGGTCCAAGTACCCGACTGAGTGCCCAAGGCGCAGGACCCGGGCACTTTTATCCGATGAAGCGGTGCTATGCTGAACGCGGGAACATGGCGTTGGTTCCGTCCGGTAATTGGTCCAGCGACGTTTTGCTGGCCGAGACCACAGGGCTCAAGTCCTGGCGTAAAGCACACCATCGCAGCACCGGCGTGGTGATCCAATTGCCGCACGGCGACGCCTGAGTAGCTGTCAGCAACCCTGCTTGTGCCCTTGCCCGCGCAAGGCAGTTGGCGGCGATCCGTGCCCGGTTTGATCCGTCGCTTCGCCCGCTGCTGCTGGCTCATCGGGGGTTTCCGTACTTGGCACGCTCGCGACTTGATGGGCATGCCCAGCGCCCGGTTTGCCTGTCGTAACTTCCTTGTTTGTATTATCCGGGTCACCGGAGCGGTCCCGGTTGTGCCTACCGTGACTGCTGTGCATTCCGTGACCAAACAGGTGCATGGCAACGAAGGCAACGCCCAATGCAAGCCATATCCAGTTGCTCTGTAGCCATTGCATGTGCCTTGCCTCATTCGCTGCAGCCAGCCGCACCATGCCGCAGGCCTCCGCTACTCGGCCGCGACTTGCAGGACGGCCCGAAGTGATGACGGGGAGCGCAGCGCGGCCTCTCGTTCGGCGATCTAGTCGCGGGTGAGCGGGACGCTATCAATCCGCTTTGCCAGCTGGATCTGGAACACCATCAGCCCGCCATACCGGAAGCCGGCCTCGGGCCCGGCGAGGTAGAACTCCCACATCCGGCAAAAGCGCTCATCGTAGAGTGCTGCGGCCTCGGCGCGCCGAGCAATGAAGCGCTCTCGCCAAGCCTTCAACATCTCGGCGTAGTGGAGCCTCAGGATCTCGACATCTGTGACGATCACGTGCACGAATACAAGCTCCGCCCGCGCTACGACCGCCTAAGGGAGCGTGGAATGTTGACACGGCAGGAAGCGGCCGCGCGCCTCAATATTCACGAGCACACCGTCGCCCGATGGGCCAAACATGGCATCATCACCAGCCATGCTTACAACGGTCACTATTGCCTGTACGAAATCCCCGATGCAAACCTGCCACAAAAACATTGCAGCCGTTGGCACCGGCTCGCCGATCGGGCAACCGCACGCGCGCAAAATGCGAGTCCGCCAAAGTTGTCAGCCGAAGATGAAAGAGGTGCAGTATGAAGTCGGTTCTTTGGAGAACAGGCATAGCCCGCTGCCGTCCCAATAGAGGATCTTGATCAAGTCCGCGCGCCGCCCGCGGAACACGAACAATTGACCTGAGAACGGATCCAGTTTCAGGGACTCCTGCACCAGCATGGCAAGACCGTCGAACCCGCGCCTCATATCGGTATAGCCGAGCGCAATGTGGATTTTCACGCCCGATGGCACGATCATCATGGCGAAGCTCCTTCCAACAAGGCGATCAGCCTGCGCACAGCATCGGGATCGGCGCCGGGCTCAACCCGCAGCCGCTCGCCATCCTTGAGCGCGATCTCCATCGCTCCGGTCGGCGCATCAAGAGGCCTCTGGGAGGGCGTCAGACCAGCGGCATTCCCGGTCTCATTCGACGATGTCGGTGCGTCGTCCGTAATATCTACCGCCGTGAAGCCAGCGAACGGAGCGGGTCCTTCACCGAACTCCTTGCGCCAGCGGAACAGCAGACTGAGCGCAATATCATAGCGTTGCCCAACATCCGAGAACGACGAACCAGGTTGGCCGGCCAGGTCGAGAAAATGCCGCTTCTCGTCCTCCGTGAACCTGCGGCGGCGCACGACCGGCCGGTCGGCCCTCTCCTTCAGAACCGCCGCCGGCGACAGGCTCGTGACGTCATTGGTCCTATGACCAAGCTCGTTGGTCATAGTGTTACGCCGGTGACGGCCACGGCAGCGCCCGATCTTGATCCGCTCCTCACGCGCCCGATCCTCGCGCAGCCAGATCCACCACTTCGACATCAGCGTTCGGGAGATGCCGTTGCGGGCGCAATACTCACGCTGGCTGAAAGCGCTACGCATCCAAAGCGCCACATGCCGTGTCCAGAAAGCCCTGACATCGGGGTCGTTTCGGCGCTTCAATCTCATCGCGGATTCTCCTTGCCGGATCACCCTGCAAGGATCGCGATTACCGATGAGCAAAACAAGTGTGCGTCCAGACCACGCTTACGCTGTCACGCCAGAATCCATCGACCATCCGCACACATTTAAAAGGAACAAGCGGGAAGTTTTCAGGGGTCGTTTTGGACATCGAGATAAAAACTTAGCGTCGCTTTGGCGCCGCGGTGCGGATACTCGGTTCAATCGAAAACGTCTGCAAATGTTGCGAAACGTCAGGGATGCGAACGAGCCCGTAATTCCAGCTTAGAAACTGACGTCGTCTTGTTAATCCTGGGATAGACCGCATCTTTTGTCTCTGAACGATAACCGGAGACATAGTCATGGCCGACGACGAGATCAAACCAAAACTCGCGCCCCCCCGCGACGACGGGCGCACCCGCCTGCCGAGCCTGCGACAGCAGGTGTTCCAGCAGGCCGGCAAATCCGGCTATCGCGCCCAGTGGTCGAAAGGTCACGTCAAGCCCGGCGCCCTCAGCCGCGGCATGGGCACCGGCCTCCGGGCGCGGGCCGGCATCATTGCGCCGGGCGGCCGAAGGGTCATTGTGAAGGCGCGCTACACCAGGATCGCCGGCGGTGGCCTCGGCGCCGCCCGCGCCCATCTCGGTTACATCCAGCGCGATGGCGTCACCCGCGAGGGCGAAGCCGGGCAGCTCTATGACGCCACACGCTCTGAGGTTGATTGCAACGCCTTCCTCGAACGTTCGACCGAGGACCCGCACCAGTTCCGCTTCTTGGTCTCTGCCGAAGACAGCGGCAGGCTCGCCGACCTCAAGCCCTTCGTGCGCGATCTCCTGCGGCAGATGGAGCGCGATCTCGACACCAAGCTCGATTGGGTCGCGGTCGATCACTTCAACACCGGCCATCCTCATAGCCATGTCGTCATCCGCGGCAAGGACGATCGGGGCCGGGACCTGTTCATGGCCCGCGACTATATCGGCTATGCGGTGCGAGCCCGCGCGCAAGGATTGATCACTCTGGAGCTTGGGCCCGAGACCCAGATCGAACGGATGCAGAAGCTGCGGGCCGACTTTCAGCAGGAGCGGCTGACGGGGCTCGATCGCAGCTTCCTCGCCCAGGCGACGGACGGCGTTCTGGTCGTCACAGCAACCAACGAGAGCGATCTAGCTCGGCGGGCGTTGCGCGTCGGCCGGCTCAAGACCCTGCAGCGGCTCGGCCTTGCCGAAGAACGCCAACTTGGCGTCTGGCAACTCGACACGGGCTTGGAAACAAAACTGCGCCAACTCGGCGAGCGCGCCGACAAGTTCAAGATGATGCAGCGCGCGCTAAAGGAGGCCGGCATCGACCGCGAGGCGTCGGCACTGGCCCTGTTCGAAAAGCGGCCGCGCAAAATCCCGCTGGTCGGCAAAGTCGTCGGCGTCGGTATGGTCGACGAAATCACCGACCGCACCTGGGTCATTGTCGATGCCGTCGATGGCCGCATGCACTATGCCGAACTCGGGCGATTGAAACCGGAAACCGTGCCGCATCGCGGCATGCTGGTGGCACTGGCCGGTGACAACCTGACCGAAAAGCCATCAGCCGCACCGTCGCTTCACGTCCTGTCGCCGGTTGCCCTCGATCGGATCGCAACTTACGAGGGCCCCACCTGGGTCGACGAGGCCATCATCACCAAATGGAAACCCGATCCCGCCATGACCGGCCTGGCGGCCGAACTCAGAGCCGCGATCGCTGCGCGAACCCAATGGTTGGAGACCCGGCAAATCCTCGTACGCAACGGCGCCGGCGAGCCGGTACCGTCGCCGGCGATGATGACGACACTGCGCAAGCTGGAAACCGAGCGGCTTGCAACATCGCTACGGATCGAACTCGACGCCGAATACGTCCCAAAAATGCCGGGCGAACGCGTCAGCGGGATTTATCTCCGAGCCATCGAGACGCCAACCGGCAAGCTTGCGGTCATCCGCAACCAGGACACCTTCACGCTGGCCCCCTGGAAGCCAGCCCTCGAACCCATGCGAGGACTGGCTGTTACCGGTTCGATCGGTCCGCAGCGCGTCAGCTGGACCCTGGATCGCGGACGGAACCTGCCGCCACGCGGATGATGCGACCAGTGATCAATTTCAATCTGTTGGCAGACTAGGGGCGCACATGCGGTCGGCAGTCCCATAACCACGTCGCCAATCCATCGCTATGCTTCGCATTCTCGACCGTCGCCGTTCGCCGGATCTGGGCGCCCTGCGGCCGAGCCGGTCGCAGCCGGGCCCTAGTCCGCGGGAGGGCCATGATCCCGCCGATGTGAGGGATGGTCAGGGCGCGGACCCGAGCCCCGCGAAGGGCGGGTCTCGGCCCATCCGGGTGACGGTCCCCTGGCGCGGACCATGATGCTCATTGAGCTGAGCGTTATGCGTCGACGCGACTAAGACCGGGGCTCACCAGGAGGCAGACACAACGACCAAGCCGCAGTGTATTCCGTGGGAATTATCCTTAGTTAGACGATGCAAGGTGCAAGGTCGCGCTTGTAACATTAAGTAATTGATACGGCTATATATGTTACGCGCTGTTCCGCCTTGATGTGG
>JANYHF010000110.1 GCA_025359185.1 Hyphomicrobiaceae bacterium
GTTTGCTGCCCAACGGGCGACGGCCCGTCGCCCCTACATCGACGGTACAGTGCAAGAGCCGTGTGGACCATCATCGTACACTCGTCGCTGATTTGGCCTGCTGGTTCTGGAACAAGACGATCGGGATGACCAGCACCGCCAACAACACGATCGCCAACGCCGAGGCGGTCGGCCAATCACGGTTGTTGAAGAATTCTTCCCACAAGGTGCGGCCGACCATCAGTGTGCTGCTGCCTCCGAGTAAATCAGGGATGACGAACTCTCCCACCACGGGGATGAAGACCAGGAAACAGCCGGCGATGACGCCGGGCAGTGACAGCGGGAACGTGATCACCCAGAACGATTTCAGCGGCGGCGAACCCAAGTCTTCCGCCGCCTCCAGCAGCGTATTGTCCATCTTTTCCAGCGCCGAATAGAGCGGCAGGATCATGAACGGCAGATAGGAATATACGATACCGATATAGACTGCCCAATTGGTCTGCATAATGACCAACGGTTCCTTGATGATGCCGAGATACAGGAGCGCGTTGTTGAGGAACCCCTCCTGGGCGAGGATGCCCATCCAGGCATAGATGCGGATGAGGAAGCTGGTCCAGAATGGCAGGATGATCAGCATGAGCAGGGTGGGACGCCACTTGTCGGGCGCGCGGGCCATGGCGTAGGCGATGGGGTAGCCGATCAGCAGCGTAAGGATGGTCGAAACGATGGCGATCCAGACACTGGAGAGATAGGAGCGGATGTAGACACTCTGCGACACCAGACGGCCGAAATTGTCGGTGGTGAATTCCTTGAAGTGGTCGAAGGTTTTGGCAAGGCCCTCGCCGCCAATGTCGAACACCGGCGAGAACGGCGGCATGGCGAGTTCGGAGTTGGAGAAGGCGATGCGCAGCACAATGACGAACGGCAGCAGGAAAAACAGGAACGACCAGAGATAGGGAATGCCGACCGGCAGCCAGCGCATCCAGTTCGATTTGCGTGCACCCACAGCAGGCATGGCCATGACGGGATTCCTAAAGTGTTATGCTGAGAGAGCGGTGCACAATGCAACCCCTCATCCTGTCCTTCTCCCAACGGGAGAAGGGACGTAGGCATCGAACTGAGCGGCTCAATCGTCCCCTTTCCTTTGGGGAGTGGGGCAGGATGAGGGGTGGAGCTTTGGGAGCGGGTGCCACGTTGAACCTCCCCTACCTCGTCAGCAACAGGCCGGCGTCGGGGGACCAGGTCAGCCAGACGTTGTCTTCCCAGCTGATCGGATCCTCGACCATGCGGGCGGTGTTGGCGACGGTGGCGCGGAAGTTGGAGCCGCTGGGCAGCCGGACGTGATAGATTGACGTATCGCCGAGATAGCCGATGTCCCACACTTTGCCCTCGACGGCGTTGACGGACGTATCGGCCGGCGGTTTGTGCGAGATCCGCACCTTTTCCGGCCGCAGCGCGAAATGCACCTGATCGCCGGTTTTACAGGCGACGTCGCTCACCACATCGATGGCGCCGGGCACCGGCAGGCCCTCAAGCCGTACCTGATGGCCGCCCGCATCCCGGCGCGACACTTTTCCGGCGAGAATGTTGATATCACCAATGAAGTCGGCGACGTATTTGCAGTTGGGCTGCTCGTAGATTTCGGCGGGCGTCGCCACCTGGATGATCTTGCCGTGGTCCATGACGCCGATGCGGTCGGCGACGGTCATCGCCTCTTCCTGGTCATGCGTCACGATCAGGAAGGTCAGGCCGAGCTGCTGTTGCAAGTCGGTGAGTTCGAACTGGGTTTCCTCGCGCAGCTTCTTATCCAGCGCCGCCAGCGGTTCGTCCAGCAGCAGCACCTTCGGCCGCTTGGCCAGCGCCCGCGCCAGCGCCACCCTCTGCCGCTGCCCGCCCGACAGCTGATGCGGTTTGCGCTTGGCAAACGGCTCAAGCTTCACCATTTTCAGCATTTCCTGCACGCGGGTGTCGATCTCACCCTTGCTCATGCCGTCCTGCTTGGGGCCGAAAGCGATGTTCTGCTCGACCGTCATATGGGGGAACAGGGCGTAGGACTGGAACATCATGTTCACCGGCCGTTGATACGGCGGCAGGCCCGCGATGTCTTCGCCTGCCAGCAGCACCTGGCCCTCGGACGGCTGCTCGAAGCCAGCCAGCATCCGCATCAACGTGGTCTTGCCGCAGCCCGACGGCCCGAGCATGGCAAAGAACTCTTTTTCGTAGATGCTCAGTGACACGTCGTTGACGGCGGTGAAGTCGCCAAAGCGCTTCACGACGTTCTTGAATTCAATCAGCGGCTTTTGCGCCGGGTCGGTCCAGGGAGAAAATTTGCGGCGAACCGCACCCAACGTCTTGGTCGCCATGTTTCTTTGACTCGCAATTGACTGTACCGCCCCTATGTCGTCATGGCCGGATCAAGCCCGGTCATGACGTCGTTGTGTGAGTGCGCGGCCTGTTTTCAGCTGCCCGTCTTGATGTTGCGCCACGTATCGGTCAGAGCGCGCTGGGCATTCTTGTCATAGGGCGTGATCGTGAACAGGCGCTTCTGGGTGTCGGCATCAGGATAGATGTTCGGGTTGCCGAGGATTTCCGGTGTTATCAACTTTTGCGAGGCTAGGTTGCCGTTGGCGTAGGACACGAAATTCGTGTTCTTGGCAGCGACTTCCGGTCTCTGCATAAAGTTGATGAAGGCATAGGCATTCTCCTTGTTCGGAGCATCAGCCGGGATGGCCATGCTGTCGAACCACATATCGGCGCCTTCCTTCGGAATGAAGTAGGCGATCTCGGTCTGCTGGGCCTCGTCCTTGATGGTCTTGTTCTTCTCGGCAGCACGCGATTGCGCTTGCGAGAAGTCACCTGACCAGCCGAGCGCGATGCAGATCTCGCCGTTCGCCATAGCGTTGATGTACTCGGACGAATGGAATTTGCGGATGAACGGGCGCACTTTCAGCAGGGCTTCCTCGGCCTTCTTGAAATCGTCCGGGTTCTTGCTGTCCGGGTTCATGCCGAGATAGGCCATCATCGAGGGGATCACTTCGTCATCGGCATCGAGCATCATGATGCCGCAGTCCTTGAACTTGGCGGCAATGGCGGGGTCGAACACCATCTTCCAAGAGCCGATCGGCGCGTCCGGCATGATCGCCTTGATCTTCTTGACGTTGTAGCCGATACCCGTGGTTCCCCACATGTAGTTCACGGCATGGTCGTTGTTCGGGTCGTATTTGGCCAAGCGCTCGGTCACTAGCGGCCACATATTTGTCAGGTTCGGGATTTTGGACTTATCGAGGACCGAATGCACGCCGGCCTTGATCTGCCGGGCGAGGAACGAGGACGTCGGCACCACCACGTCATAACCAGTCTTGCCGGCAAGCAGCTTGGTCTCCAGCACATCGTTGCTGTCATAGACGTCGTACTGCACCTTGATGCCGGTTTCTTTAGTAAAGTCTTCCAGCACCGAGGCGTCGATATAGTCAGACCAGTTATAGACGTGGACGACTTTGTCTTCGGCCGCCGCCGCCGTGAGCGAGAGCAACCCGGTCGTGCTGGCCAAAAGGGCCGCCAAACCCAATGCGAACGCAGTCTTTGTCATGGGAGTTCCTTCCAACTTGAGCAAACCTGCACAAACCCCGTGGCCAGTTACAGCGGTCAGCCATTTGCCTCTTAAGTCTGATCGCAAGTGGTCCGGCCTGGCAACTGGAATCTGTGATCACGATAGACGTTGGGCGTGTCCTGGCGTGTTATGCTAGACTGCACCCATCCGATCTCCTTGAAGTGAGTTTTGCATGAAGATGAGTGGGGTAGCAAGCCGTTACAATCCAGATGTGCATGGGCCTAAGCTGAAGGAACGGTTGATGAGGGACGCCGATCCTGCTGCCGTGTCAGCCCATGAGCGGGTTTACCAGTCGTTGCGCCAGCGCATTCTCACCGGCGGTTTCCTGCCCGGCAAGGCCGTCACTTTGCGCGGTATCGCGACCCAACTCGGCGTCAGCCCAATGCCGGTGCGCGAGGCGGTGCGGCGGCTAATTGCCGAGCGCGCGCTGGAGTTGCAGGACAATCGCAGGGTCAGCGTGCCAGCCATGACGGGTCCGAAATTCGAGCAGATCCTGTTTGCCCGCCGCACCCTGGAGCCGGAGCTTGCCATCCGCGCGCTGCCCCACATCGATGCGGCGGCGCTGGCCAGAATCGAGGCTCTCGATGACGGCATCGACCGAGCGATGGCGTCAGGCGATATCGAAGGCTATATGCGCGGCAACCATGATTTCCATTTCACGATCTACCGCCTCGCGGACGCCGACATGCTGCTGGGCCTGACCGAAAGCGTCTGGCTGCAATTTGCCCCGTTCATGCGTCTGGTCTACGGCCGCTACGGCACCTCGAAGCTGATCGATCAGCATATGCTGGCCCTTGAGGCAATCCGGAAAGGCGACGCGGTAAGCCTCGCCAAAGCCATCAGGGAAGACATCATGCAAGGTATGCGCTTCATCGGCGAGGACGCGCTGAAGGGGTGAGGTGGCGGATGTTAAGCCACGGGCCGCCGCCCGTGCTGCAACATCACATGCTCTCACGTCTGATGTTCAGGGTTCTCTCAATAATCATAAACCGGCAGCCGGATCGAACGGCGCTGTGGCCGTTTTTCGTGAGAAGTCATCACTGATGCCGACGTAGGGGCGACCGGCGGTCGCCCGGGGTGCAACGGAACGTGAACATCGTATTGAAAGACAGCCCCATCTGTCTACCCGGTGCACCACGGGCGACGGCCCGTCGCCCCTACATCGAGAGGGCGGTGCTTCTCCTCCCCTCACACCACCGCTTGACGGCCCCCCACTGCATCGTCCAATAATGTGATCACAAATTCAAAATGGCGCGCGGCAACAGGTTCGGACATGGCCAAAGAGGACAAGAAATCGGTAACGGCACCCGCCGCCGCCACGCCTCAGGTTGCTCATGACGGGCATTCCGTGACGCCCGGTTCCTTGCGCGATTGGTTGAAATCGCACCGCATTGAGGAAGTTGAGCTGGCGGTGGCTGACATCGCGGGTGTCGCCCGTGGAAAGGCTATGCCGGCGCAGAAATTTGCCGACTTGAAACCCAACTTCCTGCCGGTCTCGATCTTCTTCCAGGATATCACAGGCGGTTATGTCGAGTTCGAGGGCGACCAGGCCTATGTCGAGGGCGACACTATTCTGGTGCCCGACCTGACGACCATCCGGCGTGCGCCCTGGGCCAAGACGCCGACGGCGCAGGTGATCCACGACATCCACTGGCAGACCGGCGACGAGGTCGAATACTCGCCGCGCACGGTGCTGAAGCGCGTGATGCGGCTCTACGAGAAAGAGGGCTGGCAGCCGGTCGTGGCGCCAGAGATCGAGTTCTACCTGACGAAACCCAATCCGGACCCGGATTATCCGTTGGAGCCGCCGATCGGACGCAGCGGGCGCAGCGGCACCTCGCGGCAAAGCTATGCCCTGGCCGGCGTCGATGAGTATGCCGGCATTGTCGATGATCTCTATGATTTCGCCGAAGCGCAAGGGCTGGAGATTGACACCATCATCCAGGAGGGCGGTGCCTCGCAGCTGGAGATCAACCTGCGCCATGGCGATGCCCTCGCGCTGGCAGATCAAGTGTTTTTTTTCAAGCGTACACTGAGGGAAGCAGCGCTTCGCCACGACTGCTACGCCACCTTCATGGCCAAGCCGATGGAGAACGAACCGGGCAGTGCGATGCACATCCACCAGAGCATCATCGACAAGGTGACGGGACAAAATCTGTTCAGTGACAAAGCGGGCAAGCCGACCGATCTGTTCTACGGTTTTATCGGCGGTATGCAGATGTATTTACCGGCAGCCACCTGCTTCTTTGCGCCCTATGTGAATTCCTACCGCCGTTTGATCCCCGATGCCGCTGCCCCGATCAATGCCGAATGGGGCATGGACAACCGGACGACGGGCCTGCGCGTGCCAGTTTCGCCACCCGACGCCCGGCGGGTGGAAAACCGCATCGCGGGCGCGGATGTGAACGCCTATCTCGCCATCGCCGCCAGTCTCGCTTGCGGCTACCTGGGCATGAAAGCTGGCCTCAAGCCCCGGCCCGCCGTCACCGGCAGTGCCTATTCGAGCTCCTACCAGATCCCGCGCGGCCTACTCGAAGCGGTGGCGCTGCTGGAAGAGTGCAAGGACCTGCAAGACATCATGGGGCCTGGGTTTTCGCTGCTTTACCGCAAGATCAAGCAATCGGAATTCGAGGCCTTCATGCGGGTGATCAGCCCGTGGGAGCGGGAACATCTGCTGCTCAGTGTTTAATAAATAGTAGAAAGAGGGATTAGAGAGTAGGGATTATGGATTAGGGAAAGAGAGTGCGGTTCTAGCGGTCCCTAATCCCTAATCCATAATCCCTAATCCCTAGCCTCTAATCCCTCTGACTACTTTCTGTTCTAAGGACACACCATGCTCCACCTTGCCAACATTCCGCCGACCGCCGAGATCCAGGCATCCGACGCGGCGCATCACTTGCATCCGTTTACCGACGCCAAGCAGATCAACGCCCAGAAGACGCGCGTGATTACGCGGGCTGAGGGCGTGTATGTGTATGAAAGTGACGGGACCAAGCTGATTGACGGCATGGCTGGGCTTTGGTGCGTGAACGTCGGTTATGGCCGTGAGCGGATCGCCGAGGCGGTGCATCGGCAGATGAGCCAGCTCGCCTACTACAATACTTTCTTCCAATGCACGCATCCGATGGTGACGGAGCTGGCCGAAAAGATCGCATCGGTGACGCCGGGCACGCTGAAGCATGTGATGTTCACGAACTCGGGCTCCGAGAGCAACGAGACCATCATCCGCATTGTCCGCCACTATTGGGGCTGCATGGGCAAGCCCGCCAAAACCAACATCATTTCGCGCAAATTAGGCTACCACGGATCATCCATGGGTTCGGCCAGCCTCAGCGGCATGACGGCGATGCACCGCCAGGGCGGGATGCCGATTCCCGGCATCCATCACATCGATCCGCCCTATTGGTTCGGCCACGACGGCGAGATGAGTTTGGAGGAACTCGGGCTGGAGCGGGCCAAGCAGCTCAACACCATGATCGACTGGCTGGGTGAGGACAATGTTGGCGCCTTCATCGGCGAGCCGATCCAGGGCGCGGCGGGTGTGCTCATTCCGCCTGCGAACTATTGGACTGAAATTCAGAAAGTGTGCCGCGCCCGCAATGTGCTGCTGATTGCCGATGAGGTGATCTGCGGTTTCGGGCGCACTGGTAAATGGTTCGGGTCGGAAACCTTTGGGTTCGAGCCCGATATGATGGCGCTGGCCAAGGGCTTGTCGTCCGGGTACCTCCCAATTGGTGCCGTCGCGGTGGCGGACCGGGTGGCGTTGCCGTTCATCGAGAAGTCCGGTGAATTCTATCACGGCTACACCTATGCAGGGCATCCGGCTGCCTGCGCTGCCGCGCTCGAAAACATCAAGATCATCGAGGAAGAGGGGCTGGTCGAAAACGCTGCCACCGGCACCGGCGCGTACCTGCGCAAGCGCTGGGCGGAATTGTCAGACCACGAAATGGTTGGTGAGGCACGCTCCGTGGGCATGATCGGCGCGCTGGAGCTGGTGCCCAACAAGAAGAGCCGCAAGCGCTTTGCCGACGAGGGTAAGGTGGGCACGATGTGCCGTAACAACTCCGTCAAGGCCGGGCTCGTCATGCGCGCCTGCTGGGATCGCATGGTGATCTCGCCGCCGCTCAACATCGCCGAACACGAGATCGACGAGATCGTCAGCAAGGCCAAAGTGGCGCTCGATGCCACCTGGAAACAGGTGAAGGCGGAGGGACTCGTCTAGATGACGCTTGGACCGTTTGCAGAGGTTCCATCGGGCGATGCTACAACTTGACTCTGAAGAGCTCCCGGTAAGGTTACTGGGAGCAGGACTCGCCGGGAATGATACCTGAATGATCGGGAACGATACCGGAATGACCGCGAATGACCACGTATGTGTCACGTTTGGACACCCATTCACCTGCCATTCACCAAGCTGACACAAGCTCAGCACGATCACGCCGTAACTGCGCTTCCTTTGGTAAATAGGAAGGTTCTGTTTACCAAGCCTTAGGACACTCCTGCGCAGTTTCGGCTCATGTTGCGTCGATTGAGTTACAGCGTATTCGGCATCATGACTGTGCTGGCCCTGGCGAGCTGCGGGACCACCACACGCAATTTTGTCGCGAGCCCCGAACCCTGGCGTAAGTCCGCCGAAGCCTCGTGCCTACGGGCCGGCGTGGTCATGGAAAGCCCGTTCATTGCTCAGCGCTCCTCCTTAAGCGCGGCCGATGATTTATGCGGCGCCGTGCATCCGTTCCAGGTCGCTGCTGTCGGCGGCGGCGCGGTGGCGCTTGTGCCCAACGCTCTTGTCAATTGCCAGATGGTGCCTGCGCTCGACCAATGGGTGGACGACGTGGTCATCCCGGCCGCCCACGCCGTTTATGGCCTGGGTGTTGCACAGATGAAGGTGTTGGCGTCCTATTCCTGCAGGCCAATGAACAACGTCTACGGAGCGAAATTGTCCGAGCACGGACACGCCAATGCCGTGGATATCGGTGCCTTTACACTCACCAACGGCCGCACCATCACGGTGTTGACTGGCTGGAATGGATCGGACGCTGACAGACGATTTTTGCACGCGGTTCATGATGGCGCCTGCCAGACCTTCACGACAGTTCTCGGCCCAGGCTACAACGCCGAGCACCACGACCATTTCCATGTCGATCTGATGCCGCGCCATGTCGGGCATGGTGTGTGCGAATAGTGCAAAAGCTTCAGTGCACTTTCAAGAGCCGCCCCGCCACCGCGTCTAACTTGGCGATCAGCTCAGGGTCGCGGCGCTCGGGCGGCGTCATGATCGCGACGTCCAGCGCGCGATCCGAACCGATCGGACATACCTCGTGTTGCTTAGGGAAATCGCGGGCGACGCGGGCGATCAGGCGCTGCGCCTTAGCGGCATTCTCCTGCATCACCTTGATGACAGCGGCGACATTCACGTCGGCGTGTTCACTGTGCCAGCAGTCGTAGTCTGTCACCATCGAGATGGTGGCGTAGCAGATCTCCGCCTCGCGGGCGAGTTTGGCTTCCGGCATGTTGGTCATGCCGATCACGGAGCATCCCCAGCTGCGATAGAGGTTGCTCTCGGCGCGGGTGGAAAATTGCGGGCCTTCCATCACCATGTAGGTACCGCCGCGCGTGTGCTCGATTTTCTCGGCTGCCGCCGCTGCCGCGATGCGATCAACGAGGCCCGGGCTGACGGGATCGGCCATCGAGACATGGGCGACGCAACCTTTGCCAAAGAAGCTTTTGTCGCGCGCAAACGTGCGGTCGATGAACTGATCCACCAAGACGAAATGGCCCGGCGCCAACTCTTCTTTTAATGATCCGCAGGCGGACACGGAAATAAGATCGGTGACGCCCGCGCGCTTTAGCACATCGATGTTGGCGCGGTAGTTGATGTCGGTGGGCGGGACCCGGTGGCCCTTGCCATGGCGCGGCAGGAAAACGATGGATGTGCCGCCGATCTCGCCAAATTTCAGTTCGTCGGACGGCAAGCCCCAGGGTGAATGGAAACGTTCCGTGCGCGTACTGGCAAGGCCCGGCAGGTCATAGAGTCCGCTGCCGCCAAGGATTCCGAGAACCGCTTTCGTCATGACACGCCCCGTGCTGGTTGCTGCGTAGGAGCCTGCATAGCCTGATTGGTGCGATTGGAAAAGGCTTGTGCGATGTAGGGGCGGCCTGCGGTCGCTCCTACATCGAGAGAACACACGTCCTCCCCCCCCCAAAAGCCGATGGCCAGCCCGAAGGCCAGCCACCAGTCCCCAACGCCCTTTGGTAACCCTGTAAATTCAGTGCAGCCGCGCCCAGATCTGGCGCTTGGCGAACCACAGTAACACTGACAGAATGAGCAAGTAGATCATCATCTTCAGGCCAGTTTCCTTGCGCTCTTCCAGCGTCGGATCGGCCGTCCAGGCCAGGAATGCTGAAACATCGTGCGCGTACTGATCGACCGACGGCTTGGTGCCATCGGTGTAGTCCACCTGCCCGTCGGCAGCCAGCGGCGGCGGCATGTGGATCTGGTGGCCCGGATAAGTGGTGTTGTAATAGAGGCCCTCGGCGAGTTTGTTGCACTCGTCCTTCTTGCCCGCGCCTTCAGCCACATTGATACTCACGCAGCGCAGCGTGTCCTTGACTGCTTGAGCCTCGGGGATCGGCGTCAACTTGCCCTGCGC
This sequence comes from Hyphomicrobiaceae bacterium, assembly GCA_025359185.1. GTDB lineage: Bacteria > Pseudomonadota > Alphaproteobacteria > Rhizobiales > Hyphomicrobiaceae > JANYHF01. The sequence goes on from JANYHF010000110.1 coordinate 10,243, forward strand.
GTCCATCACATAGGTTGGCGCCTTGTCGTGATAGCTCGTCAGCAGACTGCGGATATAATCCGGCCCGCCTTCTTGATAGCCACGGGCGATTTCTGACAGCCACTGAAACGGCGCCAGGTACAGCGGCACGTTCAAGGGCGCGTTCCGGGCGCGCGCCATCAGCGACAAATCCGGCGGCACCGCACCATTATTCGCAGCCCTAGCCGCCGCTTCATTGGCGAACGGCCCTTTGAAGGCATCGGCCAGCATCGCCGCGCGCTTTGCAGGCAGGCCATTGGCGTCGACGGTGTCTTCGAATTCCACGCCCTTGATCAGGGTATTGACCTGCCCCTCAGTGAAGCCAGGACCACCCGGCTCAGCCAAATTGCGGTATTTCATCAGCCGCAAAGAATGACAGTTGGAGCAGACTTCCTTGTAGACTTTGTAGCCGCGCTGCAACTGGGCCTTGTCGAAATGGCCGGTCATTCCGGCAAAACTCCAGGTCTCGCGCGGGACGCTTGATTCGGCCATTTCGGCTGACGCCAAAACCGGCGTCAGCACGAACGGAGCAGCGAGCGCCACCATTTTAGCCCAGATGGGCAACACCCGTCTTATGGTGCCAAGCATTGTTCTTACGACTCCTTCTGGGGTCTCGGTATCCAGGACTTAACGCTTTTCGGCCAACGCCGTGGCGCCCTGCGGCAGGCCACTACCGCCGCCACCGCCTAATTTGCCCAGCACGGATTCGGTGATCGAGTTGGGCATCGGCAGTGGCGTTTCGATCAAGCCAAGCAAAGGCAGCACAACGATGAAGTAGGCGAAATAGTAGATCGAGAAGATACGCGACCAGAACACGTACCAACCCTCTGGTGGCTTGCCGCCAAGATAGGTGAGACCTATGAACGAGACCACGAACAACCAGAAGCACCAGCGGTAGGCCGGGCGGTACTTGGCCGAGCGGACGCGCGAGGTGTCGAGCCACGGCACGAAGAACCAGAGGACGATGGAGAGGGCAAAAAAGATGACGCCATAGAGCTTGTTCGGGATCGAGCGCAAGATGGCGTAGTAGGGGCGGAAGTACCATTCCGGCGAGATTTCCGCTGGCGTCTTCAACGCGTTGGCCTGCTCGTTGTTGATCGGGTCGGCGAGGTAGCCCGGCACGTAAAACACGAACCAGGCGAACACCAGGATGAACACGGAGAGTGAGAAGGCATCCTTGGCCGTCATATACGGATGGAACGGAACCGTATCGCTGTCTTTCTTCACGCTGAGGCCGGTGGGGTTGTTATTGCCCGATACATGCAGCGCCCAGATGTGCAGAACAACGAGGCCCGCGATCGCGAAGGGCAACAAGTAGTGGAGGCTGAACAGACGATTGAGCGTGGCGCCGTTGACGGAATAGCCGCCCAGGATTGTTTGCAGAACAAACGTGCCAAGACCCTTGATCACCTCATCCAGCGTGCCGAACAAGCCGGTGATAACCGTCACACCCCAAAAACTCATCTGTCCCCAGCGCAGCGAGTAACCCATGAAGGCCGTCGCCATCATCAGTGCATAGATCAGCATACCGAGAATCCACAAGATTTCGCGAGGCGCCTTGTAGGAGCCAAAATACAGGCCGCGGAACATATGGATGTAAACAGCAAAAAAGAACATCGATGCGCCGACCATATGGATGGGCTGGATCAGCCAGCCCCACGGCACGTCACGCATAATGTGCTCGATCGAATCGAACGCCAGTTTATCGTTCGGCACATAATGCATGGCCAGCACGACGCCGGTGATGATCTGTGTCATCAGGCAGAAAGTGAGGATACCGCCGAACGTCCACAGATAGTTGAGGTTACGCGGGGTCGGGAACGATAGGAAATCGGCGCCCAGCCGGATGATCGGCAGACGCTCGTCCATCCAGCGCTCGAAGCCGGAGTTCGGCGTATAAGATGACTCGTGTGACATGGGTGTTTGTTCCTTCAACCGATCTTGATCTTGGTATCGGACACGAATGCATACGGCGGCACTTCAAGATTGCGCGGCGCGGGGCCTTTGCGCACGCGGCCTGAAGTGTCGTATAATGAGCCGTGGCATGGACAGGCCCAGCCGCCATATTCGCCACGGTTTTCGCCCATGGCTTGGCCAGCTGGAATGCAGCCCAGATGCGTGCAGATGCCAACCAGCACAAGCCATTGCTCTTTGCCGGCCTTGACGCGATTCTCGTCTGTGGCTTCGGCGCTATCAGGTAACGCTGTGTTCTGTGCTTTCAGATCCCTGAGGTCAGCCATCGCGACCGAGCGGGCCGTCTCGATCTCTTCTTTGGTGCGATGACGGATGAAGATCGACTTGCCGCGCCAGAGCGTCGTGATGGCCTGACCTTCCTTGATCGGCCCAATATCTACTTCGATCGGCAATCCGGCGGCAATGGTGCTGGAGTCGGGCCGCATCTGCGCCAGCATCGGCCACATGGCCGCGCCGAGGCCAACCAACGCCCAGCTGCCCGCCATGATCTGCAAGAAGTCGCGGCGCGACGGATGGCCCTCACCTTCGGCTCCATGCCCGGGCGCAGCGCTGCCTTGCGGGGTTGTGCTGCCTGTTGTGTACGTTGCCAAGTCTGGCCTCCTTCAAATCCAAAACGTCCGGAAAATCCAGCACGTCTGGCACGACGAATATCTCAAGCCGTCTCGCGGCAGCGTGAGCAACGCACAATCTCCGCTGAAGGCGGTTGCAGCGTCGCTCAAGATCCGGAGGGCCGGTTGGACTATGTCAACATTGAACGCTCCACGCACGCACGTCGGAGCGACTTTTGGCGCGACCTTTTGCCATCGGCAGGCAGTGTCAAGGAGCCGGTCTCATGTTATGGTTCGCACACCAGCTCCGGCAAGAGAATGCGGCGGGTTGCCCTTGCGACGCCACGCCGTTCGATCATCCCGGAGGCCCAAGACCAATGCGTATTGCCCTCTACCAGCCGGACATTCCGCAGAACACAGGCACCATCTTGCGGCTGGCGGCGTGCCTCGGTGTGGCAGTGGATCTGATCGGACCAGCCGGATTTGATTCGACGGATCGCGGGCTGAAGCGTGCGGGTCTAGATTATTTGCAGCATGTACAACTTGAGCGGTACATCTCCTGGGAGCGGTTTTTGGTGGAGCGCCTGCCGGGCCGGCTTGTGCTGCTGAGCACGGCGGCAGTGACGTCCTTCGTGGATTTCAGGTACCGGCGTGATGACGTGCTGCTGTTCGGGCGCGAGACCGCCGGTGTGCCGCCTCATGTGCACGCTGCTGCGGATGCGCGGTTGCGGGTCCCGATGCGGTCCGGCCTGCGGTCGCTGAACATCGCAGTTGCGGCGGCCATGGTGGTGGGCGAGGCCCTAAGGCAAACGGACGGTTTTGCGAGATTGAGCTGAGATCAGTGGGCCAGGATGAAATCGGTTTCGACGACGTTGGCGGCGAGCACATGTTCAAGTGTGATGCTTTGTGCGCCATAAACGACTTTTGCGCCGTGAGCGGTGTCGGTGATCGTTAGCTCGCTGAATTTGCCGATGAATGAGTCGGCTTTGAGATCGATGGTGTCAGTGCTCGGCGTGAAATCGGTGATCACGTCCTGCCCGGCACCGTTGCCGAAGGCGAATACATCGGCACCCGCGCCGCCCGTTAATGTATCATTGCCAAAACCGCCAACCAACAAATCAGCGCCACGACCGCCGTTCAGCACGTCATCGCCCTTGCCGCCGATCAGGTGATCATCCCCGTCACCGCCCAACAGCGTGTCGTTTCCTGAACCACCGTCTATCTGGTCGTTGCCCGCCCCGCCGCGGATCGAATCATTGCCGTCTTCGCCCAGCAGGATGTCGTTGCCGTCGTCGCCGTTCAGCGTGTCGCTGCCTTTGCCGCCGCTGATGTAGTCCTTGCCTGTGCCCCCAAAGAGCACGTCGTTGCCATCACCGCCGAGCATCCGGTCGTCGTTGGCGCCGCCGTACAAAGTGTCGTTGCCGATACCTCCATCGAGCGTGTCATTGCCAGCGCCACCAAACAGGTGATCGTTGCCGTCGTCGCCGTTGACGTTGTCTTTGCCATCGCCGCCATATCCGAGGTCGTTGCCCTTGCCGCCATAGAGTTTGTCGTCGCCTTGATCGCCGTTTAGCAGGTCGTTGTCCGCCGCGCCCGAAAGCGCGTCATTGCCGAGGCCACCATAAAGGGTGTCCTTGCCATCATCGCCTACCATACGGTCGAGCCCGTCGCCGCCATACATGAGGTCGTTGCCCGCGCCTGCTAGCATCAGGTCGTTGCCGCCGAGGCCCTCCATGGAATCGTTCTCGGCATCGCCAATCAGGCTAGGATCGGCGTGGTCAGTGCCAGTGATTTTGGCCATTGGGGTCTCGGGTTCGTACTGCTTGATCACCCACGATGGCACTAAGGAACGAAAAACCCGTCAATGGGCACCGCGCCGCCAAGCGATTCATTCAGCGCCAAAACAAATAAAGCGTGAATGCCGATCCCAGAATAATCAGACTGGTCCGCAGGATAGGCTGGGGCGCCCGCTTAGCGACGATGCCACCAGCGTAAGCGCCAACTACGGCGCCTGCCATCATGGCGAGAGCTTGCGGCCAGGCGACCGGGCCGCTGAGGCCATAGATTGCGGTCGCCACAATTGAGCTGACGGCGACAACGGCGTTTTTCACGGCGTTGGCCTCGTGTATGTCGTCGTAACCAAAGACCGTGAGCACGCCGAGCAGCATCATGCCGACGCCCGCGCCGAAATAGCCGCAGTAAATGGAGAAGAGGAAAAGGAGGCTTTGGCAAGTCAGGCTTGCGCCCGTCAGCGGTACGCGCACGTTGGCGATGATGGCGGCGCGGATGTGCGGGCCGGTGGCGAAAAGCACTGTCGCCAGCAACATCAACCAGGGCAGCACGCGGGCAAAGCCGCTCTCGCCGGTCTTCAGCAGCAAGATAGCGCCAGCGGCCCCGCCAGCCGCAGCCGAAACGAGGCTTGGCATCAGGTCGCGGCCGACGGAACGCAGCTCTGGGCGATAGGAGGTGGCGAGCGCCGTAGGCTGGGCCAGGATAAGAGCGACGAAATTGGTGGTGTTGGCCGCGAGTGGCGTCAGGCCCGAGAACACCAGGGCCGGGAAGGTGATAAACGACGCTCCGCCCGCCATAACGCTCAGCATTCCGCCAACGACACCAGCGGCAAACATCAGCAAAAGGGTCAGGATCGGCATCTGCGGTTAGGGCTTTACGGGTTCGGCGGGCAAGCCCGGATTTGGATTGGGACATCAGCTGCCGACGCTGACAATATCCGTTTCTGCATCCTCGCCTTCGCCAAACCGCAACTCGCCCTCAGCCCCGCGCATAAACCGCGCGGCGGCCAGTACCGGTTCCACGGTTTCCCAAAGTGCCTGAGCTTTAGGGCCGGTCATGGTCATCTGGCCTTCGCTGCCGTCGATGGACATCTCGCTGCCCTCATAGTCGCCGGCGCCAGCCTCATCGAGGGCCTCGGCGATCTTCTCCTCGAGCTCATAAAGCGTGTCGAGTTCAGGTTTGCGGTATTTGAATCGGATGATGAGGGATTGCTGGCTCATGGGTGGCGTTTTCCAGAGATTGGTGGCGCCTACAGGCACCGAAGGAAACCAAAATTTGCGCCGGTCTAGCCTCAACTCACTTGGTGTGCAATCTGTGTTGTCAGATGGAATGCCAGGGATGATATTGTGGGAGGCTCGGCCATGAGCAGGAATGACGACGCGGGCTATCACTTTGCGTCCGACAACAATGCCGGCATTTGCCCAGAGGCGCTGGCCGCGATGCTGGAAGCCAATGCCAGCGGCCATGTGCCATCCTATGGCGATGACGAGTGGACCAAACGCGCCTGCGACCGCATCCGCGAACTGTTCCAGACCGATTGCGATGTGTTCTTTGTGTTCAACGGCACGGCAGCCAATTCGCTGGCTTTGGCGGCCTTGTGCCAGTCGTACCATTCGGTGATCTGCCACGAGATTTCCCATGTCGAGACCGACGAATGCGGTGCGCCGGAGTTTTTCTCCAATGGTTCCAAATTGCTGACGGTCAAGGGCGACAACGGCAAGATCACGCCCGATGGGCTCGAACGGATGGCGACCAAGCGTAACGATCTGCACTTTCCCAAACCCAAAGCCGTGACGCTGACGCAATCGACCGAAGTTGGCACAGTTTACACGGTGGAAGAGCTGCGGGCACTGGCGGCCATTGCCAAACGTCACCGGCTGAATGTGCATATGGATGGCGCGCGCTTTGCCAACGCCGTGGCGGCGCTGGACGTGCATCCGTCCGAGATCACCTGGCGAGCGGGCGTCGATGTGCTGTCGCTCGGCGGCACCAAAAACGGCATTCCCGTAGGCGAGGCGGTGGTGTTCTTCAACAAGGATCTGGCCGAGGATTTTGCCTGGCGCACCAAACAGGCTGGGCAGCTGGCGTCGAAAATGCGCTTTATCACGGCGCCCTGGCTGGGCTTGCTCGACAACGACGTCTGGCTGAAAAACGCCCGTCACGCCAACGCCATGGCCAAACATCTGGCCGCGCGCATCAGCAATGTTCGAGGCGTCAAACTGATGTTTGAGCCGCAAGTCAACGCGGTGTTCGCGGAACTGGCGCCGCATTTGCAAAAGGGCCTGCGCGAGCGCGGTTGGCGCTTCTACACGTTCATTGGCGAAGGCGGCTGCCGGCTGATGTGCGCTTGGGATACACCGCAAGAGACAGTCGACCGCTTTGCCGACGATCTTACGGCTCTGGCGTCAAAGCGGCCCAAGTAGACGTATGCTTACTTGATCATCGCCTTCAGCTCAGCGACCGTATTTTGCGCTTCCGTCAGCTGATTGCCTTCGCAGAGCTTTTCCAGTTTTGCCAGCGCCTCGCCGACCTTGTCGGACTCGGCTTTGCTGGCGTACTTGTGGTTTTCCCATCCCTGCGCCAGCTTATCGACGGCGGCAAAGCACGCTTGCGGCGTGGTCATTTCGTCGGCTGCGTGCGCCGCACCGGCAACCAGCACCAAGGCCGAAATCGCCAGGACTTGCTTCAACATGTTTGTCTCCCGATCCCCTCAAGGCTCAATTCGAGCCGTATGAGCGGAATTTAACATAGCAAAATGAACCCAGCCTGTATGGACAATTGAGGTGGCGTTCACATGGCGGAGGTGGGCTGGGATGTGCGGCGGAACGCCGCGAAAAGCCGGCCGTCGATGATCAGAAGGGCGAGGCCGACGAGCGCGGCGCCAGCAACGTCGGTAGCGTGCACAGCCTCACCGAGGAAGACAATGCCGAGCGCGGTCGCCGTGAACGGAACAAGCAAAGCCACCAGCATAACGTTGGCGGCCCCGGCCCGGCGCAGGATCGTAAAGAAGATCACATAGGCGAGCGCGGTCGACAGGATGGCCATGGCGAGGATAGCCAAAATGGTCTGCGCGCCGGGCCAAGGACGCAGCCACGGCTGGTCGATGGCAAGCACCAGCGGCGTCATGATCAACGTCGAACACGACAATTGGCAGCACGCGCTGGTGAGCGCGGGAACGCCGCGAAAGCGCTTACCCCAGACCCCAGCGAATCCATAGCTCATGGTGGCCACTAGAACGGCGGCGGCACCCAGCAATGGTCCCACACTCATTGCCAGGCCAGATGGGCCCACGAGTATGACGACACCGATGATGCCAAGCAGCACTCCCGCTAGCCGGTTACTGCGCAGCTTTTCATCCGTGGTCAGGAGATGCGCAACAATAGCAGCAGACAGCGGGGTTGCAGCGTTCAACACCGACGCGAGGCCTACGCCGATCTCCTTCTGGCCCCAGAAGATAAGGCTGAAAGGGATGACGTTATTGATTAAGCCCATGATGAAATATGGTATCCAATCCGCGAAGTTCGCAGGCATTTTCAGACCCATGGTGCGCGCGACCAAAGCCAGTGCGGCTGCGCCGATGGTAACACGGCACAAAACGATGGTGAACGGAGCAAGCTCTTTCACGGCTACCTTACCAAAAAAAAAGAACGAGCCGCCCCAGAGGACGGAGAGAATAATCAGCAGGCCCCATTCTGTGGGACCCATGCGTAGTTCGCGAGGTGGGGACATTTGTCAGCCTGTGGCTTGTGTTCGCCAGCGAGCTAGCATTCGGCTGGCTCCACAGACCACCCGGAAACGGCGCATTAAGCACCCCGGCGGCTTGGCCGTGCAGGATGCAGCGTTGCGATGGCCGCCTCGAGCTCGTTGAAGTGGGCGATGACGATATCCGGCCCATGGCTTGCGATGGGCTGCTTGCTGTAGCCGAACGTGACACCAATGGTCGGAATACCTGCCGACTTGCCGGTGATTATATCAACTTCGCTATCGCCGACCATCACACTGCGGCCCAGATCGCCATCGGCCAGAATGACCGTTCCGATCAAATGCCCCGGATCCGGCTTGTGCACAGGCAGCGTGTCGCGGCCGGTGACAGCGTGGAACAGGCTCAGCAACTGCAATTCTTTGAGCAGCTTGCGTGCCAGATGCTCACGCTTGTTGGTGCACACGGCCAGCCGCGCGCCCTCGGCTTTCAGCTTCTGAAGCACATCCACCGCGCCAGGAAATGGCTTACTCTCGATGGCGATGTTGTTGGCGTAGTCGGCGAGGAAGGCTTCCAACAGCGCATCCACTTCTTTTTCCGACTTTGCTATGCCGTGATGCAGCAACCCAGCTTCTATCATCGCCCGCGCGCCGAAACTGACCACCGGCTGCAAATTGGCAACCGGCACCGGCGCCAGACCCAAACCACCCAGCGTTCTATTGGTAGCACGGGCAAGATCTGCCGCCGTATCCACAAGTGTGCCGTCGAGGTCGAAAACTGCGGTGAGGGTGGCCATATTTGCTCGGATGAGGTTGGCGGCTTCCGGAAGTATCACCCTATTGCGCTTTCTCCTCACAGTCAGCGAAAAAGCGTAAGGGTTCGAAAGCCGTTCCAACGAGCGCATACTAGCCTCTCATCGCGGGACCTGCGCTTGAGGTTCCCGACAGAATAGACGATATTGCCCTCCAATCCTCCTCTCAGCTCATTACCTCTAGGACACCCGCACCATGGATCAGCGCGCCGATACCCTCATTCGCGAGAGCAACTATGTCGATGGCGCCTGGACTGGCGAACCGTCGCTGGTCGTTACTAATAAAGCGACGGGTGCCGCCATGGCCAAGGTGCCAGTGATGGGCACCAAGGAGACGCGCGCAGCCATCGAAGCGGCCCACACCGCGCTGCCGGCCTGGAGCAAGAAGACGGCCAAGGAGCGCGCCAACATCATGCGCGTCTGGTACAATTTGATCGTCGAGAACGCCGACAAGGTCGCCGCTATCATGACGGCCGAACAGGGCAAGCCGCTGGCTGAAGCCAAAGGCGAGGTGATCTACGCGGCCTCGTTCATCGAGTTTAACGCCGAGGAAGCCAAGCGCATCTACGGCGAGACCATTCCCACCTTCCGCAACGACGCGCGCGTCATTTGCATCAAGCAGCCGGTGGGCGTTGTCGCGGCCATCACGCCGTGGAATTTTCCCGCCGCCATGATCACCCGCAAGGCCGGTCCCGCGCTGGCCGTCGGCTGCACCATGGTCATCAAACCCGCCTCCGAGACGCCGCTGACGGCACTGGCTTTGGCGGAATTGGCGCATCAGGCGGGCATCCCCAAGGGCGTGTTCAACGTCGTCACCGGCAAGGCCAGCGTGATCGGCGCCGAGATGACCAGCAATCCGCTGGTTAAGATGCTCACCTTCACGGGCTCGACCGAAATTGGCAAACTGCTGATCTCCGAATGCGCCAAGACGGTAAAGAAGGTCGGCATGGAACTGGGCGGCAACGCGCCGTTCATCGTCTTCGATGATGCCGATCTCGACAAGGCCGTGCAGGGCGCGATGATGTCCAAGTACCGCAATGCTGGCCAGACCTGCGTCTGCGCCAACCGCATCTATGTACAGGATTCGGTTTACGAGAAATTCGCCGAGAAGCTGGCCGTGGAAGTTAAGAAGCTGAAGGTTGGCCCCGGCGCTGACGCGGGCACGACGACCGGCCCGCTGATCAACAAGGCCGCCGTCGAGAAGGTCGAGGAGCATATTTCGGATGCGGTTTCCAAGGGCGCCAAGATCATGGTAGGCGGCAAGCGCCATGCACTGGGCGGCAACTTCTTCGAGCCAACCATTCTCACCGGCGTCACGCCCGACATGAAAGTCACACGCGAAGAAACTTTTGGCCCCGTGGCCCCGCTGTTCCGGTTCAAAACGGAAGAAGAAGCTATCCGGCTCGCCAACGATACCGAATTCGGCCTCGCCGCCTACTTCTACGCCCGCGACATCGGCAGAGTCTGGCGTGTCGGCGAGGCGCTGGAATGCGGCATCGTCGGTATCAACGAGGGCATCATTTCATCCGAAGTGGTGCCTTTCGGTGGCATGAAGGAGAGCGGCCTCGGACGCGAAGGCTCGCATCACGGCGTCGAAGAGTTTCTGGAGATCAAGTATATGCTGATGGGCGGGATCACCTGAGGCAGGAGTTTCCAATGGGACAAGCAGTCAAGCAGACTGATGGCATGACGCTGGATGAGTTTTTTGCCGCTTTTGATAGTGAGCCGGGCAAGCATGTGTTGGTGAGGGGTGTGCCGAGGTTGATGTCTCCGGCCAAGCCGGATCATGCCATAATTCAAGGCAACACGTTGGTCATCATTGCAATCCACCTTCGCAAGTTGGGCGGCCCCTGTAAGGCCTATCCAGAAGCACCAATAAGCTTTCGCATGTTCGGGCACGATAACTTCCGCGCCCCGGATATCCTTGTCGATTGCTCCGGTATGCCAACCAAGGGCAGAGCGTTTGAGAAACCAACGGTCATGGTCGAAGTTTTGTCTTCGTCGAACGAAGATGAAACTTGGGAAACCATTCAAGCCTGCTCGACCATCCCGAGCCTCAAGGAAATACTGGTCCTTGCCTCTCTGAAAATCGAAGCTCAGGTCTTCCGGCGCGCTGCCGATGGCACGTGGGAAGATCAACCGGCTGAAAAGAAGACTTCGGGAGCCGTGACGATTGAGTATCTGGGTTTGACGTTGCAACTACCGGAAATCTATGAGGGCACAACTTTGGTTTAGCTTGTGCAATTGCGCTTCAGGATTTTTCGGCGTGATACTATCAAAGTTTTCATCCCAACCATAACCTCGTGACCGCTCGATGCCCATCGTTCCGGCGACTGCCGATAAACTCAAGCTCGCCGCCGCGATCCAGGCGGCGATGCTGGTGACGTCCGGTATGAAACTCGGGCTGGGCACAGGCTCCACATCGTCGCGGCTGATCGAGGTGCTGGGCGAGCGGGTGCAGGCGGGGCTGGAGTTCGTCTGTGTACCGACGTCTGAGGCGACGCGCAAGCAGGCTCTTGCGGCCGGCCTGCGGCTGACGACGCTGGATGAAACACCGCATTTGGATTTGACCATCGATGGCGCCGATGAAATTGATCCGATCCTGACGCTGATCAAAGGTGGCGGCGGTGCGCTGTTGCGCGAAAAGATCGTTGCGACGGCGTCAGATCGTATGATCGTGATCGCCGACGTGTCCAAAAAAGTCCAAATGCTGGGAAAATTTCCTCTACCGGTGGAAGTCGTGCCGTTTGGCGTCACCTCGACCCGCAACATGGTTGCCGCGATGGTTCGCGAAATCGGCTGCGAGGGGACGATACGCACCCGTCTGATGAAGGATGGCAAACCGTTCGTGACCGAGAACGGCAACCTCATCCTCGATTGCAGTTTCGGCCGCATTGCCGAACCTTTCGAACTGGCGGCGGCGCTGCGCATCATTCCCGGCGTCGTCGAGCATGGCCTGTTCATCGGTTTATGCGACCAGGCGCTGATCGCGGGGCCGGGCGGCGTCGAAGACATCCACGCGCCGGATCTGGGTTAATGCCGTCGAATTGTTATAAAGAGGCAGTCTAAGTGAGCAAGGGCGGCTATGGCTACGACCTGTTCGTGATCGGCGCGGGCTCGGGCGGCGTGCGGGCGGCGCGGATTTCGGCAGGTTATGGCGCCAAGGTGGCCGTCGCCGAGGAGTACCGTGTCGGCGGCACCTGCGTCATCCGCGGCTGCGTGCCCAAGAAGCTGATGGTCTATGCTAGCCGGTTCGCCGACGATTTCGTTGATGCGGCGGGGTTCGGCTGGACCGCCGGCACGCCCACTTTTGATTGGGCCAAGTTGATTGCCAATAAGGATAAAGAGATCGGCCGGCTTGAGGGGGCTTATGGCAGCACGCTGGGCAAGTCCAATGTCGAGATCATCCGCTCGCGCGCCGTGCTTGAGGGGCCGAACGCGATCCGTCTGACTGCGGACAACAAGACAGTCACGGCTAAGACCATCTTGATTGCGACTGGCGCCTGGCCGTTCGTGGACAAGACGGTGCCGGGCGCTGAGCACATGATCACCTCGAACGAGGTCTTTCACCTGCAGGCGCAACCCAAGCGCGTCGTGATCGTTGGCGGCGGCTATATCGCAGTTGAGTTTGCCGGCATTTTCCACGGCCTCGGCAGCGAGGTGACGCTACTCTATCGCGGCGAGGAGATCTTGCGCGGTTTCGACGATGATCTACGTAAGGCCCTGCATACGGAGTATGAAAAGAAGGGCATCCATATTCGCTGCAACGCCGGCATCGAACGGATTGAGAAGACGGCGGATGGCTTCGCGGTGCATCTGACTGGCGGTACCGTGATCGCGGCTGACGCGGTCATGGCCGCAACGGGCCGCTTGCCCAACACGGCAAAGCTCGGGTTGGAATCGGTGGGTGTGGCGCTCGACAAGGCCGGCGCCGTCATCGTCGATGCCGCCTCGGCCACAAATATCCCAGGCATCTATGCCGTCGGCGATGTCACCAACCGGCTCAACCTCACGCCCGTGGCGATCCGCGAGGGTCACGCTTTTGCCGATACGGTGTTCGGTGGCAAACGAGTGGAGGTCGATCATAACACCGTGCCCACAGCTGTGTTCTCGACGCCGGAAATGGGCACGGTCGGGCTGACGGAAGCCGATGCCCGAAAGCAGTTCGGCGAGATCGACATCTACAAGGCGAGTTTCCGGCCGATGCGCCATGTGCTGGCCGGCCGCGATGAACGCATGCTGATGAAGCTGGTGGTGGACGCGACGACAGAACGTGTCCTCGGCGTGCACATTCTCGGGCCGGACGCGGGCGAAATGGCGCAGCTGGCGGGCATCGCCGTGAAGATGGGCGCCACCAAAGTCCAGTTCGATGCCACACTGGCAGTGCATCCTACGGCGGCGGAGGAATTGGTCACGATGCGCACGAAGTGGACGGGAGCGTAAGGTGGTGTGAGCCGTCGCGAAGCCCACTGTTCCGAACTCGATCGCTATTGCGGTGGGTTTCGCGCGGGTTTAGCCCACCCTGCGTGTACCGGCCCAGTGCCGTCTGCTAAGAACTCGGACGACCAACCTTAGGTGATGATCATGAAACGTCTAAACGGCAGGATCGCCCTGGTGACGGGCGCAGGTGGCGGAATCGGCCGGGCGATAGCGATGGCGTTGGCAGTCGAAGGGGCGACGGTGCACGTCACCGATGTCGATGCTGACACGGCCAATGGCGTCGCGGGCGAGATCATCGCGGCGGGTGGCCAGGCGCGACCTGACCGTCTCGATGTCACCGATCCCGCCGCTGTGCTGGCAATCTTTGCGCAATTGAAGGATATGCATGGCCGCCTCGACATTCTCGTCAACAATGCCGGTCTGAACGTGCGCGCCGATTTCCGCCATATGACCGATGACGATTGGAAGACGATCCGCGAGACCAACCTCGATTCAGTGGTGCGACTATCGCGTGACGGCTTCGATCTGCTGCGAGTGTCGGGCCACGGCGTCATCCTCAATCTTGCGTCGATCATGGCCGAACGGGGAATGCGGCAGCTGACGGGCTACTCGGCCACCAAGGGCGCGATTGCGGCGCTCACTCGCGGCATGGCGGTGGAATATGCTGGCTTCGGCATCCGCGTGAATTACCTCGCGCCCGGGTTCGTTGAGACGGCGCTAACCGAGCGCGTGCTGCGGAACCCAAGCATCAACCAGGCGCTGATCGACCAGACGCCGATGCGGCGTTTTGGGACACCGGAAGATATTGCCAAAGCCGCCGTGTTCCTGGCCAGCGACGATGCCGCGTTCATCACCGGCACCGGGCTGACAGTCGATGGCGGCATGAGCGCCAGCCTGTAAGGAACACTCAATGCGCTGGTCGAAATTCGTCACCATGATCGAGGCCCATGCTGAGGGCGAGGTCGGCCGCGTCGTCACCGGCGGGTTGCCCAACATTCCCGGCCGCAACCCGGCTGAGCAGATGCGCCACCTCAACGAGGTGGACGATACGCTGCGCCGCTTCCTTGTCTTCGAGCCGCGCGGTTCGGCGCAGATGAGCACTAACATTCTCGTCCCCAAGACGCTTCCACAAGCCGATGCCGCCTTCATGATCCTGCAAGCAGACAAGGCGCACGCCATGTCCGGCTCCAATTCGATTTGCGTTGCAACGGTGCTGCTGGAAACCGGCATGGTGCCGATGACGGAACCGGAAACCGTGCTGCATCTGGAAACGCCAGCGGGCTTGGTGAAAGCGACCGCCCGCTGCCGGGATGGCAAATGCGAGCACGTGACGCTGGATATGACGCCAGCATTTGTCGAGGCGCTAGAGTACGTTACTGAAGTGCCGGGGCTGGGTAAAGTGAAGGCCGATATCGCCTATGGCGGCTGCTTTTACGCGCTGCTCGATGCCGCGCAATTCGGCCTCGCCATCGAACCCGCCAATGCCCGCAAACTCGTCGATATCGGGATGCGCGTACAGCAGGTGCTGAATGCCGGGCCGGCCATCGTGCATCCCGAGATCCCGGAAATTCGTGGCATTTCCTACACCATGCTGACGGGCTGGAATGCTGAAGGTCAGCCAACCGGCGCCACCATCTTGCCGCCTGGCCGCGTTGACCGCTCGCCATGCGGCACTGGCAATGCCGCGCGGATGGCTGTGCGGCACACGCGGGGGGAGGTCAAGGTTGGCGCGAAAGTCAGCGCACGCTCGATCATCGGTGGCGTCTTCGACATAGAACTGGTGGGTGAGACGCGAATTGCTGGCCGTCCGGCGACGCTTTCAAAGGTGTCGGGGCGTGGCTGGATTCACGGGACGCACACAATCGGACTCGATCCCAGCGATCCGTTCCCCAAAGGCTTTCTGTTGACCGATACCTGGGGCGAGGCGCTCGATCTGATCAATCCAGCGACGTGACGGCAGCATTCAGTGTGTCCACATGCCGATGCGTCCGTACTTGAAGTTGTCCGAATAAGACTTGTTCAAACGCTTGTGTGGTGCTGGCTCCATGACGGTGAAGGCGATACCGTTGCGCGTCGCATAAGCGATGGCTTCGTCCTTGGTCTCGAACTCCAGCTTCAGTTGTGTGTTGGTATCGTTGGAGCTGATCCAGCCCATGAGCGGGTCGACCTGCCGGGCGCTGGCGGGCTCGTATTCCAGCACCCATTCTTTGGTGCGGGCGCTGCCCGATTGAGAGGCGCTGCGAGCGGGCTTGAAAATGCGTGCGGTCATTGTCATTCCATTCAGCAGGTTGCCGACCGGTTGCCGGGGAGTTGCACCTTTGATAGCGCCACCTGGCCTGTGCCGTCCAGCGGTCTAATTCAGCGGAATGCGCACCGAGGCCTGGCCG
Source organism: Hyphomicrobiaceae bacterium (assembly GCA_025359185.1). Taxonomy (GTDB): domain Bacteria; phylum Pseudomonadota; class Alphaproteobacteria; order Rhizobiales; family Hyphomicrobiaceae; genus JANYHF01. Next base: position 25,912 of record JANYHF010000110.1, read on the forward strand.
CGATAGGCTGAGGCTTGGGCATCGCCGATGCTGTCAAACGCACCGAAGCCCTCCACGGTCACACCGGACGGGAACCAGAGTTTGGCGCCTGCCTCAATTTTGCCAGTGAACGGCGCGCTGCCAGAGACTAGCCCGGCAGTGTCGCTCCAGTCAGCGCTGCGATCATAGGTCCACACGCCTTTGAGGGCGACGAAAGGCTCGGCCACCGTACCATCGCTGCGGCGGGCGAGATAACTGATGCGCGGGCCAAATGTGAGCTGGCCGAGCGACGAGGTTTGCCCCGGCACGGCAACGCCAAGCTCGTTGACGTAGGCCTCGGCCCTGTCCTGGAACTGCACGATCTGGGCGCTGGGTGCGAAACGCCACGCATTGGCAGTCCAATCGCCTGTCAGCCGTCCGGTGACGAGCGTGCGCTCCGTCTTGAAGTCGTCGGTGTATGTTCCCAAGGGGCTGGTCTGGTTACTCGAACGCCCCCAGGCTACACGCGCATCGAGAGTGAGATGCTGCGTCAGATGCAGCGCCATATAGGGCCCCGACATCCAGCCAAAGCCCTTTGTCGAACTCAGCCCGTTGTCGGTACTGTCGCGCGACCAGTCATACTGCGATGCCCAGCCCAGCAACACGCCAGGATGGACAAGATAGTCCGACCCTGTAAAGGCGATGCCAACATCGCCACGCCGCGCGTTGCCGGGACCGGACTTACGGAACGAGGTGGCACTGACTTCGGCCCACATATTGTAGGGGCCGGGCTTCACCGAGCCAAAGCCCGTAGTGCCGAAGCCAAGCGCCGCCTGTTCGCGGGCCTGTTGGCTATTTCTGGTGCTGGCGGCAAGCTGATTGAGGCTGGTACCAATCGTGAACTGGCCGGTGCCATCGTCCATCTGACCGTCAATCCACACAGCGCGCCCAAACGTGGAAGCCGTCTGAATTTCGCCTGTTGGCAACCAGCCATTAGCAACGAAACCCTGACCGCCCGCACCCGGCTGCCCGCCGCCGCCCGTTCCGCCGCCGAACAGCGACCCATCGAACCGGCCATCGCCTATCGTCTGGTTGGGCTGGGTGCTCACGATCACGCTGCCTCGATCGTTCATAAAGTTCTGGTCGGCGCCCTGGTCGGCGAGCGAGTTTGCTGGTGGTGGCGTAATCGGGGCCGTGACATTGAACGATTTGGACACGGGTGTTGCAGCCACATAGCTGGCATTGCCGGCCTGCGACGCGGTTATGGAACAGATGCCAACCGAGACAAGCGTCACCGAGCTGCCGCTGACCGTGCAGATCGCGGGCGTTGACGACGCGAAACTGACGGCAAGCGCCGACGTGGCGGTCGCCGAAACAGCAATCGTACCCGTCACCAATTCCTGATCGCCAATAGCGTTGAAACTGATGGTTTGGTCGATCTTATTGACGGTGATGATCAGATCCTTGCCAAACGGCTGCGATTCGCCCCCTTTGTCAGAATAGATGTGAAATTTATGGGGTCCGGCCGTGTTAAGCTGTTGGGTGACACTGAGTGTCGCGGGCGTTCCTGACGTCAGGGCTTGGACGCTTCCAATTGTCGTACTTAGGTCCGCTGGATCCGCGATCCGCATGTCCGACGAAATGCAGCAACGTGTGCCACCGTTGTAGGTCGCGGTGAGAGTGACTGTGTCTCCAACGTTGATCGGATTGGGGTTGCCCGTCAGTCCAAACAAAACGGGGGTGCCTTCACCCGCAGCAGAAGGTTCCACCGCCATCGCAGCAAACCCCAATACCACCATATACACGACCAATAGTCGGCAAAGTCGGTTCGTACCGTCATCTCATGCGCTTGACCCTTTCGGGCCGCCCCCGCGAACGCACGCTCTTTACGACAGGCAATGGGCTCGCTCCCGTCAGCGCCCGACGCTTTAGGGGAACCCCGATTTCTAGCCTATTATCCCGGTTAGGTTCAAAGGCGAGCAAAGTCAATTCCAGCGCGGACATCTCCCCGGTTTCTGGTCGATTTGTGAGGCCCAGTGGCATTTTTATCTGCTCAGCAGCAGGCTTGGCGCGGAGAGTTCTGGCCAGCCAATCCCAATACGGGAACAGCTCGCCATAGTTGCTGTCATAAAGTTTCGGATCGGCGGCGTGATGAAGCCTGTGCATCTCCGGCGTCACCACAATCCAGCACAAAACACGGTTCAGCCATGCCGGTATGGCGACGTTGGCGTGGGATAATACCGAATGGATCGCCATGGTCGCGCCGTAGGTCGCGATGATCGCGAACGGCATCCCGAGCAACCCGAAGCCAAAGGTCAAAACGCATAGGGTCACGAACCCCTCCAGCGCATGGTGCCGCAGCCCGGTCGAACCGTCACAATCCACATCCGAGTGATGGATCTGGTGCAAGCGCCACAACAGCCCGACTTTGTGCGACAAAACATGTTTAAAGAAGGCGATGGCGTCGATGATCAGTAGGCCAACAATGAATTTCAGTAACCCGGGCAGTGGCGCGGCGGCAAGGCTGAACAGGTTGAAGGACGCGCCGTAAGAGCCGATCCGATCGGCGAGCGTGTAGGAGCCGAGTATTCCCAAGGCATTGCTGGCTATTGCCAGGGGCACATTCGCCCACCATCGCAATGGAAGCGGCGCAGCAGACTGCCGGAGCGGCAAGGTTAACTCCAGCGGCCGCAGTAACACAACCAGTAAAAACGGCAGCACGATCTGCGCAGCTGTTGCCGTGAGATAAAAGGTTCTTGAGTCCATGCTTCCGCAATCCACTGCTACCCGGCCGACCGTGTCCGACAGACTTTGCCAATGCGACCGCAGAACGCGCACGTCAACGTACGCCCGGAAATGGTCAACAGGTTTCAAGCGGTGGGTCTGGAGAGGATTGGTCGGGGCGGCGGGACTCGAACTCGCGACCCCCTGCTCCCAAAGCAGGTGCTCTACCAGGCTGAGCTACGCCCCGATGCGGCAATGCAATGCCCGTTCGCGCGCGTGCCGTCAAGGCGCGGCAGCTTTCAAGGACGGAGAATCGACTCTATCGCCCGGTTTGAGGCCAAGCCGTTGCGCCGTTCCCGCTTTTAATTCCAGCACCGCCTTGACCGGGCTGCCAGACGCGATCACGCGGTCCGAGAGCGGTTCGGCGCTGGCTTCGATTCGCGCGATCGTGCCATCGGCGCGCATGAACACCATATCGAGCGGCAAATAGGTGTTGCGCATCCACATGCTGAGGTCATGCGTCTGCTCGTAGATGAACAGCATGCCGGCGTTCTCGGCCATGCCCGTACGAAACATGAGGCCTTGTTCCTGTTCGGGTCCCGTGAGCGCGATCTCCGTTAAGATTTCGGTACGGCCGCCGGCAGAGATCAAGATCAGCGTTTCACGCCGCATGGTGTCAGCCCAAGTTGCGCTCGAAGCGGTTAGCGCCGCAAAACCGCAAACGACAAAAAGGGCCGCGTTGGCGACCCTTTTCCGAAACTCTCGTACACAAGTGGTCAATGCCAGCTTGCCTCGCACACAGGTTCAGTTCTGCTGCATGTTGCGGGGCTGGGCCCCATCTGGCTTCAACTCAGCGGCCATGCAACCTTTGGAGCCACCACCGTGGCGCACCATCACATACTGCCCAGGACGCAGTTCTGTAAAGCCGAACCGGCGCAGCGTTTCCATGTGCACAAAAATATCCGGCGTGCCATCCCCGCGCGTCAGGAAGCCGAAGCCCCGGATGCGGTTGAACCACTTGACCATGGCGCGTTCCCACTCGCTCTCAGGTTCCACCTGCACATGCGTGCGTTGAGGAAGCTGGCTCGGGTGAACAGCGGTCGACTCATCCATGTCGAGAATGCGGAAAGCCTGAAGGCCCTTAGGCCGGCGCAGAACCTGCGCAACAATCCGCGCACCTTCGTAAGCGGTCTGGAAGCCGCCAGCGCGCAAGCAAGTGACATGCAGCAGCACATCCTCACCGCCACCATCAGGGATGATGAACCCGTACCCTTTACTGGCATCGAACCACTTGATCATACCCGCAACCTCGATGAAATCGACTGGAATTTCATCGGGAACGATGGTTCTATCAACACCGAGAAGACTGTTTGCCTCAGGAATAACTTTGGTCGGCATGCTTCTGTTCCCCGCATACAAGATTATACTGTTTCATTACGCAGCGCTGGATTCCGGGAAGATTGCCCCCACCCTCGAGCCAGCGACTCACTTGCGACACACTGAAGATAACATTGCGGCAAAAGCTGGCCACTGGTTTGTTGACGCTGCGGCGGGCTTCTCCACACTCAACAGCAATTGCGGCATTTGCGCTGTTGGAGCGCGTCGTTCATACACTCTCGCAAACACCGGAAATCGTTTGCCGATTTCGTGCCGGATGGGGCTCCCGTCCGGGCAGGGACGGTCAAGGATAAGGTCTGATTTGTGTCCTGGCACTGGGGCGGTCTATGACGGCCGTGTGACGAAACTGCAACATTGTTCGCTCGACCAGACTGGCACTGGTTTGGAATGCGATTCGCTGTTCAACCGTTGTCACGCCGCTATGCGCTTGCTATGGCAACGTCAATGCCATTGCGATACCCCAGTGCCAGACCCTCAGTGCCAGACCCACAAGTGAATGAGGTTGCCAATGCGTTACTTGCATACCATGGTGCGTGTGAAGGATCTGAACAAGTCGCTCGAATTCTATTGCGGTACGTTCGGGCTGACGGAAGTCCGGCGCATCGACAATGCGGCTGGCAAATTTACGCTCGTGTTTTTGGCCGCCAGCGACGACATTGCGTCTGGCAAAGATGACAGATCCAAGCTCTTGGAGCTGACCTATAATTGGGACACCGAAGACTATGATGGCGGCCGGAATTTCGGCCATCTCGCCTACGAAGTCGATGATATCTATGCGTTTTGTGATAAGCTTATGAAGGCGGGCATCGTCATCAACCGGCCGCCCCGCGACGGCTATATGGCCTTTGTGCGCTCGCCGGACAACATCTCCATTGAGATCCTGCAAAAGGGCGCTGCGCGTCCCGCTGCTGAACCGTGGAAATCGATGCCTAATACAGGCAAGTGGTAGCAATCGGGGCCAAGCCCCGCGACTCTTCGCCTATGCCTGAGCCTGTAATCTGCGATTGAGGGACATTGCCTCCCTGGGGCATCTTTGGCATGGTCCGGCCACATTTCACCTTGGGCTGGAGTGCGTTGACTTCGCCGCCGTTGATTTTTGGTGGCAAGTCGTCTGCAAACCGGTTCGCGTCATCCAACACGCTGCATTGCGTCGCTCCGTTTGGAGCGATTACCTACGGGGACTACCAAACAATGGATACGATGTGGCTGATTATCATCGGCGGCGCTCTTTCGCTCGCTTATGGAGCCTGGGCGACCCAGAGCCTTTTGGCCGCCCCTCAGGGCAACGCCAAGATGCAGGAAATTGCGGCGGCCATTCAGGAGGGCGCGCAGGCCTATCTGTCGCGTCAATACACAACCATTGCTGTGGCGGGGGCCGCCATCTTCGCACTGGTGCTGTTTTTCCTCGGTGTGCCTGAGGCGATCGGCTTTGCCATTGGCGCTATCCTATCCGGGCTCGCCGGTTTTATCGGAATGCTCGTTTCGGTCCGCGCCAACGTGCGCACCGCGCAGGCCTCCAGTGTCAGCCTTGCCGACGGCCTTGCTATTGCGTTCAAGTCTGGCGCTGTGACGGGAATGCTGGTTGCCGGCCTCGCGCTATTGGGCGTCGCAGTTTACTTCTTCATCCTCACCCGTGGCATGGGCCTCGATCCCACCTCGCGCACGGTCGTTGACGCGCTGGTGTCGCTGGGCTTTGGCGCTTCGCTGATCTCGATCTTTGCCCGTCTCGGCGGCGGCATTTTCACCAAAGGCGCTGACGTTGGTGGAGATCTCGTTGGCAAAGTGGAAGCGGGTATCCCCGAGGATGACCCGCGCAACCCGGCGACCATCGCCGACAACGTCGGTGACAATGTCGGCGATTGCGCCGGTATGGCCGCCGACCTGTTTGAGACCTACGCCGTGACCATCGTTGCGACCATGGTGCTGGCCTCCATATATTTTGTTGGTCAGGCCAACGTCCTCAATATGATGATGTACCCGATGGCGATCTGCGCCGCCTGCGTGGTGACCTCGATCATCGGTACGTTTTTCGTCAAGCTGGGTGCCAACAACTCGATCATGGGTGCGCTGTATCGCGGGTTTGTGGCCACCGGCATTCTTTCGCTCGGCGCTATCTACCTGGTGACCCAGTGGCTGATCGGCATGGATACGGTGCTGGCACCCCAGGGTGTTGCCAACGGCCTCAAGTTTACCGGCATGGACCTGTTCCTGTGCGCAGTCGCTGGGCTTTGCGTGACCACACTGATTATCGTCATCACCGAATACTACACGGGTACGGGCTATCGTCCGGTGCAGTCGATTGCGGATTCCTCGCGCACGGGCCATGGCACCAACGTCATTCAGGGCTTGGCCGTGTCGATGGAAGCCACGGCACTTCCCGCTCTCTCGATCATCGCTGGCATTTTGGTTACCTACAAGCTCGCAGGCCTGTTCGGCATCGCCATCTCGGTGACCACAATGCTGGCGCTGGCGGGTATGGTTGTGGCTCTCGATGCCTTCGGCCCGGTGACGGACAACGCGGGCGGCATTGCCGAAATGGCGGGCCTGCCGAAGGAAACCCGAAAGACCACTGACGCGCTCGATGCTGTTGGCAACACCACCAAGGCCGTCACCAAGGGCTATGCCATCGGCTCGGCGGGTCTCGGCGCGCTGGTGCTGTTTGCGGCCTATACTGAGGACCTCAAATACTTCACCAAAATCGCCAAGCCCGGCACGTTCTTCTCGGGCTTGGTGGTCGATTTCTCCCTGGCCAATCCTTACGTTGTCGTGGGACTGTTGTTCGGTGGCTTGCTGCCGTACTTGTTCGGCGGCATCGCCATGACGGCCGTTGGCCGTGCCGCTGGCGCCATAGTCGAAGAAGTCCGGCGCCAGTTCAAAGAAAAGCCGGGCATCATGCTTGGCACCGACCGTCCCGATTACGGCCGTGCGGTCGACATCCTCACCAAGGCGGCCATCCGCGAGATGATGATCCCGTCACTGCTGCCGGTGCTGTCGCCCATCGCCGTGTTCTTCGTGATTAAATGGATCGCCGGTCCTGGGGATGCGTTTGCTGCGCTGGGCGCCATGCTGCTTGGCGTGATCGTCACGGGCCTGTTTGTCGCCATCTCCATGACGGCTGGCGGCGGCGCCTGGGACAATGCCAAGAAGTACATCGAAGATGGCCACTACGGCGGCAAGGGCTCCGAAGCCCACAAGGCAGCCGTCACCGGCGATACGGTCGGTGATCCCTACAAGGACACCGCTGGCCCCGCGGTGAACCCGATGATCAAGATTACGAACATCGTTGCGCTGCTCCTGCTAGCCGTGCTGTCGCGCAACTGGCTTTAGTAAGCGGACGCCGCTGAAAACAGAAAAGCCCGGAGCCGCGATGCTCCGGGCCATTTTTTTTGGAACCCACCGTCCAATCGATGCAGGGGCGACGCCCTGCGAAAGCTAGGCCGCCGCCCCTGCAACGACAGTGCAGAGCATACAATCGCGCCTCCCGTCACAGCCACCCCTTGGCGCGGAACAGCAGTAGAGGGCCGACGGCCGAGGCGATCATCAGCAGCACGGCCATCGGGTATCCCCACTCCCAACTCAGCTCCGGCATTGAATGGAAATTCATGCCGTAGATCGACGCCACCAGCGTTGGCGGCATGAAGATGACCGACACGATCGAGAAAATCTTGATGATACGGTTCTGGTCGATGTTGATCAGGCCGAGAGTGGCGTCCAAGAGCAGCGTGATCTGGCCATTGAGATAGTTGAGATGGTCCGACAGCGAGCCAACATCGCGCGATGCCGTTTTGATGCGGGCCCGCATGATTTTGTCCTCGCCGCGCGCATCGCACGCCGTCGCGAAAAACGTCAAGAGGCGGTTCAGCGACAAGAGGCTTTCACGCGCCCGGGTGGTAAGATCGCCTTGCCGGCCGACCGTCTTCAGCGCCAGATCGAAGCGTTCGCCATTGGCCTTGCTGGCTTGCTTGGTGCCGAACACCGTTTGCGACAGCTGGTCAATTTCACCCTGCATCCGCTCGATCAGATCGGCGAGGCGGTCGATGATCTGTTCGAGCAGGCCGATCAGCACGGCGGGGGAACTTTGGCTCTCGACCTGGTTGGCCATCGCCCGCTTGGCAAACATGAAGAACGCATACGGCTCGCTATAACGGATGGTAATCAGCCTCTCTTTGGCAAGCACGAACGTGATGTGCGACACAATCGGCCAAGGGTCATCGATCTTGGTCACCAGCGTCGCGGTCATGAACTGCGCACCATCCTTCTGGTAGAGGCGGCTCGAGGCTTCGATCTCCTGTAACTCCTCGCGCGTTGGGATATCGATGCCAAGGGTGGCCTCGACATGCTTTTCCTCATCCGTCGATGGATTGAGAAGGTCGAGCCAAACGGTGTTGGCATCGAGCGTTACCAGCCCTTCCCGGCGCGCCAGACCGGTCGCGTGCGTATCATAGACTGTGAGCATCGAAGGCCCCCGGGATGTGCTGGCTCCGCGTCATTGATCCGCAGGGCGTTGGAGAGGCGGTAGCACGGCCCTTGGGGACGGTCGAGTGGCTCTCACCGAACTGCGCCGCCATGGTCTCGACCGGGTGCTGTGCCTGTCCTACGATCGTCATCAAGGCTGTTGCTGCACGGCTGAATGGTTGCAAGGTTGGCTGGGTGTTCATCGCGACAAAACAAGAGGTTTTCTGTGCTCATCCATATTGCTAACGTGCTTGATGGGGCGGCGCTGGCCCACCATGCGGCAACGCTTGCCACGCTTGCCTGGGAGGATGGCCGGGCGTCGGCGGGTTGGGCCGCCGAACTGGTCAAGGCCAATGAGCAGGCCGGTGCCGGGGACAACGCCGCGCTGGCGATCAAGCGCAGCGTGAGCGAGGCCATTCTCGGCAATGACGTGTTCCAACTCGCAGTGCGGCCCAAGGCGCTGTCGCCGCTACTGATCAGCCGCTTTCTGCCCGGCATGAGCTATGGCTCGCATGTCGATGATGCGCTGATGAGCGGGATGCGGTCAGATGTGTCGTTCACGTTGTTCCTGTCGGATCCTGCTAGCTATGACGGCGGGGAACTTGTCATCGAGAGTGCGGCGGGCGAGGAAGATGTCAAACTCGCGGCGGGCTCGCTGGTGACCTATCCATCGGGGGCGCTGCATCATGTTGCGCCGGTGACGCGCGGCGTACGCTATGGGGCCGTCGGGTGGGCGCGTAGTTTCATCCGCGATGCGAGCCTGCGTGAGCTACTGTTCGATCTCGAGACCGCCCGCCGTTCGCTGTTTGCCCGGGATGGTAAAAGCCGCGAGTTCGATCTTATGAGCAAGTGCAGCGCCAACCTGTTCAGAGCGTGGGCGGACGATTGAGGGCGAACCCGCCCCCTACATGCCCGTGCCGTCGCCACGGTCCATGCGGCGTGAGAAGTCGGTCTGGCCGCCGCCAGACAGTATGCGGGCCTGCTGCACCCATTGCTCGCGTTCGATGCGGCCCTTGAAGTCGAGGGCGTTGCTGACCTGATCCACTTCGGGCGTGGCCCAGGCAGCGATCTGCGTGTAACTGGTGATGCCCATGGCTTCGAGACGCTTTTCAATCACCACGCCGATCCCCTTGATTCGCTTGAGATCATCGCGAACGCGGACGTTTGTGCCAGCCAGAGGACGCGAGCGCGGGGTCCAGCCTGGGCTCGCCGGGTCGGCGCTGGTGTCGGCTGGCGGCAGCGGATTGGCAGCGACGGGAGCTGGTGGCGGTGAAACCGCCGCCGTTTTGACTGCCGGAACAGGCGGCGCAGGTGGCAGCACGGCTGGAGCTGCGGATGCTGGCTGAGCTGGGGTTCGTGAAGCGGCCAATGTGACGGCGCTGGCAGCTGCAGCAGCTACGGCGGCGGCTGCCGCTGCAATCCCGGTCGCTGGCCCGGTTGCTTGCGGCAAAGGCTGGCTCTGAACACCTGCCGGTTGGACGGCGGCTGGCAGTGGGGCTGGGCGTGCGGTAGCAGGAGGCGGAACTTGCGAGACCGTCTGGGCTGGCGCAACTGGCGGCATTGGCTTTGCCGCTGAGGGCGGTGTAACGGTCGCGGGAGCTGCAACGATAGTTGCAGCGGGTACAGCCGGAACCGCTTGGACAGGCGGTGTCTGGACAGGCGATATCTGAGCAGGCCGGACGGGCAGCACGGCAGGAGGCACAACGGGTGACTTGGCTGCGTCCACAACTGGCGGCTTGCCGGCTCCGGGCTGATCCTGCGGCCCCCGTTCCCGGTCGGTCCGGGCGCGCGGAGGCTTGCCCGCCATCAGCTCGCGGGCCTGTTCGGGCCACTCTTCACGGCGCATCCGACCCCGGAAACTCAAACGCGATTCGAGATAATCGATATCGTCCGGTCCCATCGCGGCGAGCTGCCAGTAGTGATAGATGCCATAGCGGTTGAGATCGCCCGCAATCTTGTCACCAACGCCCCCGATCAGCGCTAGATCGTCCGGCCGGCCTTCGGGTGCTGCGAGGCGGACAAATCGCCTCTGATTGCCGGAACCTGCGGCGGGACGCATGGAAATCGACGTCGTCGCGGCCGTCGTGGTGGCAGGTGGAGCAACGGGCTTGGCAGGCTGGACAGGCGGCGGGGCAGCGGCTGCTGTCACTGGCACGGCAGGCGGCGGGGGTGCGGGTTGTCGCGCGGCCCTACCAGACATACCGGCGATGGCAGCCGCAGCAGCGGCAGCTGCGGCGCCCGATGCGGCCGCTGCTGGTGACACTGCGGGAGCTGCGGGTCGCGACACGGGTTGTGAGGTTGGTGCGGGGGTGGTGGCTGCCGCACCAGCAGCAGCTTGGCGGGCCACGTCGTTTGGAGCGGTCGGCGTCCACGTGCCTTGCGCGCCATCGGTGACTTCGCGGCGATCGACCCGGCGCGAAAACGCGGTTTCGCCGCCTCGGCCGAGAATCTGCGCTTGCTCGATCCAGTTTTCATGTTGTACGCGGCCATCCTGGCCGATCTCGCGATTGACGCGGGCGACATCGGCCGAAGTCCAGCCTGCAATCTCGGAAAAGCGGCGAACGCCCATGGCATTGAGCTTGCGTTCGATTTCGGGACCAATACCCTTGATACGTTTCAGATCATCGGCAGAAATAGTAGCAGCGGCTGGCCGGACGGCCATTGCCGCAGCGGCCGCAGCAGCGGCGGCGGTGAGCTCTGGGGACACTCTGCTACCGGGCCCTGTGATCACTTGCGCGGCAGCCGAGGGAGCAGTCGTCACGGGTGCCGGAGCCGTGGGCGGCTGTACTGGACGGACGGGCGCGGGTGCAGCGGCTGGAGGTTGCACAACGGCCGCAGGTGCTCGCGCAGGAGCGGCAGGCCGCGGGGCGGCGGGCGGCACAGGAGCGACGCGCGGCATCACAGGTGCTGGGATTGGTGCCGGAGCATCGTCGGCAGCGCTGGCGCGCAGCCTAGACGTGGCGAGGGTCTTATAGAGGCAGCCAAACCAGCAGCCAGCGAAATACGCCACCAGGAACATGGCAGCCGATTGAATGAGAAAGTAAGTCATACCGGCGCTCTCCAACCCCCGACCTTCGTAAGGCGTCCGTCACTCGCCGCCTGTCATGCGTCGACGTCATAATTCGTATCGCCGCGTCACACGTTTGCTGACACCGGGCCAACTTGATGGGCGGCGGCTGGCAGGCCTGACGTTAGCGGTCGTCGTCCTGACGCGAACCAGGACAGGTCGCATAGCCCATAGCGATACCAACCAGAAACACCAGCAGCAGGTAGGGCCATAACTTTAGCAGGAGATAGTCCATGGTCGTCGTTTCCTGGTCTATGCTATCAAGCGTCCGGCACGATCACTGGCCTAGCCTTGCGTCTGTGTCACGGCAAATTCGATGCGCCGGTTGTTGGCCTTGTGGGCCGCCGTGTCGTTGGGCGAAATCGGCTCAGCTTCGCCCAAACCTGAAGCGCTCAGCCGGTCAGCCGGGACGCCTTTGGTGGTCAAGAACTTGACGACGGCGGCCGCGCGCCGTTCCGACAGGCGCTGGTTGAAGGCGGCGGCCCCGTCGCTGTCCGTGTGGCCTGAAATCTCGACCCGGGTCATCGGGCAGCGTCTGGCCGTCGCGGCAACGGACGACAACGCTCCCATCGCCCGGCCATCCAGATCAGACCGGCCGGTAGCAAAGAACGCCTTGCCCCGCAACGTTGCATTGAGCACCGCCTGACATTCCGGAGCCGTCAAGGATGTTGACTTCTTCATCAGCGACTTGACATCGTACTTGCTCTCATCCTGCTTTTTGGCCAGCACCTTGGGATCGGGCAGCGGCGGCGCGACATAGGCGAGCTGGTCCTTCCCGCCAAAGCCTTTGGGCAGGCCTGTCGTCAGCTTAAGCCGCGCCGCGGTCAGGGTCTTGTCGTCGCCCGTTGTGCCGCTGATAATCAGATCCCGGTCGCGCAGCGTCAGCTGCCCAGCATCCAAGGTCGACAACGGCCCGAGACCCAGCGCCAGCGCATCGAACCAGCGGTCCGGTGCCCCTGCCTTGATTTCGGTACGATCATCAAATTCCCGGTCCGGGAACAGTGGCTTGAGGCGAGCCATCAATTGGTTCTTGGCGGCCTGGCTCGGGACCGCCCCTTCCACGACGACCTTGAGGCCATCGTATTTCAGCGTCGTCTCATAAACGGGCAGCGCGGGCGGGGCGACGTAGGTCACCTTTGACATGGCACCATAGCCGGGCGGCATTCCCAAACGCAGCGATTCTGCCAGATAGTCGGGGATCGCCCTGTCACTTGTGGTTCCCGTGACCAACAGCGTGCGGTCGGTCAGCCGCGCGTGGCCGCCGCCCATATCGTAGATGGCCTTCAGTCCGCCGTCGACCGTACGCATCCACTCAAGCTGTCCAGACGGCAATATGCCGGAGGTTGTCATGGTGTCGATGATCTTGACCCCGGGCAGCCGGCTGTTAGCCAGATTGAGCACGAGGCTGCGGTCTTCCGGACTGGATACCGTACCGCTTAGAACCAAAGTACCGTTTTCGGCCAGCGCATCCCAGATATATGGCTGCGCCGCGGCCGGTTTCACGGGCTCAACCGGTGTCACCTTTACGACGGGCTTAGGCGGCTCAGGGGGCTTAATCGGCTTGGGAGGCTCCGGCGGTTTCACGGGCTTAGGCGATTCAGCAACCGGTTTTGGCGGCTCCTGCGGTTTGACCGGCAACTGCGCAACCGGCTTGGGCGCATCGTAGAGCACCCTCACGGCGGGCACAAAACCCGGGGGCAGTGCGTCGGCCACGGCCCGTGGCGCCGCTTCGGCGGTCGCCTTGTCGAGAGCATGGCCGCTGATATCTACGGCAGCATCGTTGAAGCGCACGGTACCTTGATCCAAGCGCGCCAGTTGGTCCAATGTCGCCAGCGCCGCCTGTGTAAAGCCCGGCAGCGATCCTATTGCAATCGATGTCCGGTCCAGGACGCGATCACCAATGAACCGCTGGTTGGCAAAGGCTGAAAGTGCCGTCTTGGCCTTGTCGTCCGGCACAAAACCTTCGAGCCTCAGCTCTTTACCGGTGAACTGTGCTGACCATGTATAAGGCTTGGCAACCGGCGTGCGAGCCTTGCGATAGGTGACGTTTTCGGTTGCGCGAAAACCAGCGGGAACACCCCCATCGAAGGTCAGCGCTACAGCTTCGGCGACGTCCTGATCAGCAGCCACACCATGCAGTTCGGCATCCGTCCCAGTCAGTTTGGCGCCACCATTGTCCAGCTGTGACAGCTGCTTCAGTGCGATGTCTGCAGCGCCGCTCCAGCCTTCGGGTGCGCCGCCAGCCACCAGCATCCGGTCCGTTACCTTAGCGGCTGGGAACAGGCTGTCCACGGCCTCAAGAACGCGCTTGCGCGCGCCGTCACCCGGGACGTAGCCATCCAGCTGCACCTCGCGATTCTGCCAAGTTGCACTCCACACGAACGGTTTTACGACGGGTGGTGTAACGCCATCTTTGCCAAGCACGACCCCTTGGGGCAGCTGCGTCGCGAGCGCCAGTTCGATGGCCGTGTAAGCTTGCGGCGAAACCGCTGTGCCAGCGATGCTCAGACCCAGATCGTCCAAGTGAACTTCACCCTTGGACAACCCATTGCTTTGTTTGGCGGCAAAGGCAACCGCTGCCAGCCACTGCTCACGCGGCGGCATTCCTCGCGCCAGCTTCAGGTTCTGTTTCAGCGTCACGCCCTGCAACTGCGCGGCCGCAATATCGCCGACAGCTTTGCGATCGGCGCTGTTGGCGGCATAGCCCTCGATGATGACCGTTTTGCCATCGCGTTTCAGCGACCAAGCATAAGGCTTGAGGGCTTCGATGAGACTGATCTCATCTCCAACGATCCTAACGCCATATGTGTTTTTGACGGCATCGAGGACCGCCTGCTGTTCCTGCTGCGTCGTCGCGCTGCCGGTGACCCTCGCGTCGCGGCCGTCAAAACTGACTTTCGCCCAGTCGAACCCAGCAACTTGTAAAGCGGATACCGATCTCGCGCCGAGGTCCTTTTGAATGTATGGAAGTTCGCCGAACAACGCGATTGCGCCCACAAGCGCAAGGACTGGCAGGCCCCAAAGCCAACGCAACGGTCTGCATCTCATACCAAGCCGCTCCCCAAATCCGGCAATGCTGCCCAGCCGGGATAGATCCCCCAGTGTGCCGCCACCGTGCATTCGCGCCGCCCCGCCTAGGGCTGGCCCCGTCCCAAACCGTCCCCAGCCCTGCTGCCGCGCCCTGCGTCGCGTTTAATGCACTGGCTGGAACCAGGAGGGTTATAGCCAACCCTGCCATGCATTTACAAGCCGCCGCGACACCGGAAATTTCCGGCTTCTGCGTAATCGGAGGATTGCTTCCAGCATCGCAAGAGCTGACTAACCCAACAACCCAACGTGTGCGTGGCCAATGCGGCAGGCATGTGGCTAGCGCGCCACGGTGGTGGGGAGAAATGCTTTTGGGCTGGAGGCCAGTTCAGCGCTGGTCAGGCGGGATTCGCTTGATCCATTCAGAATGTGCGGTGATGTCGTCCAAGGGATAGGACAAGCGCACCCGGTTAGTGGAGGCGGGCCGCTTGGTCAGCGAGAGCCCTGGCCGCCATTCGTTTGCGGGCCGGATCGGCCGTTTCTCGAACCCACCGCCGCAGTTCGGGCAGACATTGTGGAGGTGGTTGGCGACGCAGTCCGCACAGAAGGTGCATTCGTAAGAGCAGATGCGCGCGTCCGGCGAGGCAGGTGGAAGGTCGCGGTCGCAGAATTCGCAGTTGGGGCGTAGGTCGAGCGGCATGGGGGGCTCATGGGCGTTGGTTGGGTTAAGCGCATCTTCCCGCGTCGTAACCCAACACTGACACGAGGAACGATGCCGCGTCACCCCGCATGAGTACAACTACGCCAAGTGCGCCTTCAGCGGATCCCAATACATCTTGGTCCAGCCGCCTGTCAGATGCTCCAGCTCCGCCTCCGGCACGCCCGAATGATCCATGACAAGCGTCGTGCCGCTGCCGCTCCTGGTCAATTCGAATCGCACGATCGAATACAGCCCCTCGGCCCAGGTCTTTGACCGCCAAGCCTGCACGATGCGCTGGCCTCGTTTCAGCTCAACAGTCCGCCCGAGGATATGGCCACCGAAGCAGGAGAACGCGCCGCCTTCCCTTGCATCGATCTCGGCCGGCAAGCCCTTGGTGAAGGCGCTGAATTTTTCGCCGTTGAGCAGCACGTCATAGATGCGCTTCGGGGCGGCCTTGATGGCGATTTCCATATGGATGTCTGCGGACATGGGCAATCTCCGTGGGTGAGGGAGCGTAGGACCTCTTCGACTGGCGATGGCGGCGTGCTATAGGAAACCAATTGGTTTCCTTTACTAGCGAAAGCTCACACATGCCGTCAAGTGCGGAACGCGCCTTATTGCCCGATAGCGCCGGGATGGACCGCGTCTTTCACGCGCTGTCCGACCGCACGCGGCGCGGCATTCTTGAGCGGCTGTCGCGGGGTCCGGCGCTGGTGAGTGAGCTGGCAGCGCCCGTGCAGCTGACGCGTATGGCGGTGTCCAAGCACGTGCGCGTGCTGGAGGAGGCGCGGTTGATCTGTAGAGAGATTGTTGGCAGGGAGCACCGGTGTTCGCTGGCGGCGGAGCCGCTGCAGGAGGTGGATGCGTGGCTCGGGCCGTATCGGGAGTTCTGGGCGGGGACGCTCGGGGCGCTGGCGAGGTTTGTGGAGGAGGAGGCGGGTGGGGCGTAGACCGGAGCTTTCCTCACAGCGGTAGGCCTCTCGCAGATGCCCAGCCCACCCTACGGTTTTTTCGTCCGTGGCCGCTTGCTTGGCGGCGATGAGATCGGGCCGCGAAATGAAATGAGCTGTCAGTCCGCTAGGGTCGTCGATGCGGGCGTCCTGCTGGTCAGTATGCGCATTTAGCTTAACTGACGAAACGCCCTAGTGGCTCGCCCCGGCTAATTTGACTCATGGGCATTCGGAGCGAACACTGATTCCTGCCTTGTCGGGTGCAACCGACAAGGCAAACCGAACATGGCAGCAAAGAAATTCATTGTCGAACTCGACGCGGACGAACGTG
>JANYHF010000043.1 GCA_025359185.1 Hyphomicrobiaceae bacterium
CCAATGCCAGAGAGATAGCGGTCGAGAAAATCCACCGCGCCCGCCTCCCTCGCGCCGGGCATGTCGTCGGAGGGAATAATCCGCGCCATCGCCGCTTCGATGATCGCCCGCTGGCGCGGGTTGAAGAAGCTATCGTCGCCCATGTCACCGCCCCTCAAAAGTCTTGCCGGCTCAGCATCGTGTAGAATTTGATTTCGACCGGCCGCGCAAGCAGTTCGTCAAGACGGCTGAACAACGGCCGCAGGTGCGGCGTCTTCAAGTGCGCATCGAGATCCTCCTTGCTGCGCCAATTCTCGTAAAACATGAAGGTGTTGGGATCGTCGGCGTCGACATGGAAATCATAGTTGATGCAGCCGGGTTCGGCCCGGGTGGGGGCCACCTGTGCAGTTAAAATCTTGCGCAACTCGTCGCGCGTCTCATCCTTGCCGACGACCTTGCCAATGATGGTGCATGGTTTCATTGCCGCCTCCTGTGACGCTATTGCTTGCGCGACTGGCTGATCGCCACGGCGACAATGATGATGGCGCCGCGTGCGATAAGCTGCTGGCTGTATTCGAGCCCCATCAGCAACAGGCCGTTGTTGATAACGCCGATCATCAGCGAACCGACGATAGAGCCGACGACGCTGCCGGTGCCGCCGAACAGGCTGGTGCCGCCCAGCACCGCGGCAGCGATGACCGATAATTCATCGCCCTCGCCAAGCTGGAAGCGTCCCGAATGCAGGCGGCCGGCGTAGAGCATACCGGCGAGCGCCGCCAGAACGCTGGAGATTATCAACACCCGCATCTTGATGGCGCGCGTATCGACGCCGCTATAGCGCGCCGCAGTCTCGCTGCCGCCCGTCGCTAGCACGCGGCGCCCGAAGATCGTACGACGCAGTACGACATGACCGACGACCGCAACGGCGATGGTCCAGATCACAAGCACCGGCACAGGTCCGAGACTGCCGCCGCCAAAGGTCCAGATATAGGCGTCGTCGAGAATCGGCACGGACTTGGTCTGCGTCATCCACATCGCCGTGCCGCGCGCGATACCCATCATCGCGAGGGTCGTAAGGAATGATGGAATGCCGACACGTGTCGTCAGAACGCCGTTGATGAGCCCGACGATGCAGCCGACTGCGACACCGGCAAGCACGCCCACGATTGGACCATACCAATCCATGCCGACCGCGACGACGAGCGAGGCCAAGCCCGCCACCATACCGATCGACAGATCGATCTCGCCCGCCGCCAGGACATAGGTCATGCCGACCGTCATGATCGAGATCATCGCCGTCTGGCGCAGAATATTGAGCAGGTTGTTGGGGTCGAGGAAACCCTTGTTGAACAGCGTTGCCGAGAAGAAGACGAAGATCAACACGAAGCCAAGATAGGGGATGTATTGGCGCCAGTTGGCGAAACTTGAGGCGCTCGGAGTCGCGGTCACAGTGGCATTAGACATGGGTATGCGCCTTCTGCAGGAGGGTAGAAAGCTGGCGCTCCGCATATTGGAGCTGCTCGCCAACATCGTCGCCGGGAACCGGATCGTCGAACTCGCTGCGTGCGGTCTCGCTGGCGATGCGCCCGTCTGCCATGACGATGATGCGATCAGCGACAGTCAGCAGCTCCGACAATTCCGACGAGATGACGAGAATTGCCTTGCCGCGAGCCGCCAGATCGCGCACCAGCGTGATGATCTCCGCCTTCGAGCCAATGTCGACGCCACCGGTGGGTTCATCGAGGATAAAGACATCCGGCTCGGTGTTGAGCCATTTTGCGATCACGACCTTTTGCTGGTTGCCGCCCGACAGCGTACGCGCGGGGGCGTCGCGCGATGAGGTCTTGATCCGCAAAGCTTCGATTTGCCTGTCAGCGGCGGCCTCGGCGCGGGCGGGGGAGACAAAAATCCAGTTACTGAGGCGCTCGAGGATGGAGATGCTGGAATTCACCTCGACGCTATGTTCGAGCACGAGCCCCTGCCGCAGGCGGTCCTCCGGCACCAGCGCGAGGCCATGCGCGATGGCGTCGCGGGGGTTGGCAATCTCGACGGGGGCTCCCTTGATGAGAATCTCGCCGGAAATCTTTGGGTCGATGCCGAACAGCACGCGCGCCAATGCACTGCGTCCGCTGCCCAGCAATCCGGCTATACCCACCACTTCTCCCGCATAAACAGTCAGATCGATACTGCGGGGTCTTCGCGGCCCGCTTACTCCCCTAAGTTCCAGCAAGGGTGCGCCGCGAATGGCGTTAATGCGCGCGACATCGGAGAACCCTCGGGAGCGCCGGCCGACAATATATTCGATGATCTTGTCGAGGGTCAGCGCGCTCATCGGGGCGGTGATCACATGATGACCGTCACGAAGAATGGTGGCGCGATCCGCGATGCGGATTATCTCGTCCATGCGATGCGAGACGTAAAGGATCGCGACGCCTTCGGATTTCAGCCGACGCAAAAATGTGAAGAGTTTCTCGACCTCACCGCCCGACAGAGCGGTGGTCGGTTCGTCGAGGATGAGGATTTTCACATTGCGCGAAATTGCTTTGACGATTTCCGTCAGTTGGCGTTGGCCCGCCGACAGATCGCCGACGAGCGCCAGCGGGTCGATGTCCACGCCGAGCGTAGCAAAGAGTGTGCGCGCGCGCTTTGCCGCGCTCGCATCGTCGATGAGGCCCAGCGAGTCTTTCATCTCGTTGTTGAGGAAAATGTTCTGCGCCACGCTGAGCGTCGGCACGAGGCTCATTTCCTGAAAGATCATGCCGATGCCGGCGCGCTTTGCGGCATCGGGCGTGTGCTCGTTCAAAGGCGCGCCGTTGACCTCGATCGTCCCTGCCGTGGGGGCATACACCCCGTTGAGAACTTTCAGGATCGTCGACTTGCCCGCGCCATTCTCGCCGAGCAGCGCATGAATCTCGCCGCCGAACACTTCGAGATTAACGTCATCGAGCGCTCGCACGCCGCCGAAGTGTTTTGACACTCCAGTCAGCCGCACTGCGATCGGGCGTTGCGGCGCTTCAGCGTTGGTGGTCTGCATGCAAATCACCTGGAGAACCTCGCGATCCGACGGCGATAACCGCCGGATCGTCGGGCTGGCGCGGAAAGCTTTGGACTACTTCATGCTTTTCTTGATCTTATCGGTCGGCGGCTGGTGGTAAATCTCCTGCCAACTCGCCAGCAGCGTCTCCTTGGTGATCGGCGCGGCGGGCAGTGCGACATAGGCCGGCGCGGGCTTGCCGATCAGGGCATAAGCGGCAAGGATCGCCTCCGTGGTGCCCTGATCGTAGGGGCGCTGCGAGGCAAGGCCTTTGATGAATTCGCCCTTGGCCATGGCGATCGCGACGTTCTCGCCGAGGTCCTCGTTGACGACGATCAGATCGTCGCGGCCCGCAGCGCGCGCCGCCGACATAACGCCTTCAGCGGGCACGTCCCACACCGCCCAGATCGCGTTCAATTTGGGGTGCGCAGTGAGCAGCGCGCCGGCCGCCTTCTCCGCGTCGCCGGAAAAGTCGGGTCCGCCGATACCCTGTTCGCCGAGGATTTTGATATCGGGATAGTTTTCGGTGATGGTTTTCTTAAAGCCGTCATAGCGCTGCTTGGTGACAAAGAAGTCAGCGGCATGAAATACAAGTCCGATATCGCCTTTGCCGCCGAGCGCCTTGGCCATCAGGTGGGCTGCGGCAATACCGTTGCCGTAATTGTCGGCCGACACCGAGCTCACATATTCCTTGCCGGCGGTGAAGCCTTTGGGAACATTGTCCATGAACACCAGCTTGACGCCTTGATCGGCGACAGCCTTGTAAGCGGCGGCGGTGGCGACGGCATCGACCGGGATGGAGACAATGATGTCCGGCTTCTTGGCCATCACCGTTTCAAGGTCGGCGACCTGCTTCTCCGGTTTGAAGCCGGCGTCGGTGGTCGCGATGACTTCGATGCCTTCGACGGCGAATTGTGCCTTCAACGCCGCTTCCTGTGCGTTCGACCAGTCATTGCCGCTGTAGTGAAATACCAGCGCTGCCTTGGCGTGCTTGGCCTTCACTTGCGCCAGCTCGTCAGCTGTTAGCGACACGCTCGAAGCCGGGGCGGCTTTTTCGCCGTTGGGCCCAGCGCTGAAGACTTGCGTCTTCATTGCCGCAAGCGCAGCGTCAGGATCGACCGCATAGGCTGGCGTAACCGCCAGCGCGCCGAACAGCGCTATGCTCGCGCAGCCGGCCATCAGAATACGCTTCTTCATCATTTCCTCCGTTGGTTGAACTTGCGTCTTGCCACTCCGCCTTGGCGCCTTGTCTTGGGGCGAACCTGGGTAAAATGCGTGCGCTCAGGCTTTCGCCATTTCCTTGCGAAGAAACGCGAGACTTCTCGCCGCGCCATCCTTCGGATCAGGCCAGGAATCGAGTTCCGCAGTGATCCAGCCGTCGAATTTGATTTCAGCCAGCGCCTGCATGATGGCGTGCATGTCGAGATCGCCTTCGTCGAGCGGCGTGAATGCGAAGGGTTGGCTACGCAAACCCTTGAGATGCACGTAGGAAATCCGTGTCCGGTGTTTGCGGATCATTGCGGGAACATCGCCGCCCGCTGCGGCGAGATGCGCGGTATCGGGACAGAAGCCGATTGATGTCTGTCTGAAGATTTCGTCCACCTCGGACGGCCCTTCGACGATCGTCGTCAGGTGGGGATGGTAGTGAGCGCGCAGGCCACGCGCCGCCGCGATGGCCACGACCTTTTCGAGGCCGCCGGCCAGTTGCTTGTGATCGTCGCCACGCAGACCATCAAAACGCTTCGCGCCGCCGCCGACGACGAGATGCTCCGCACCGAAATCGGCCGCGGCGTCCGCGACTCGCGTGATGCGCGCCAGCTCCTGGTCGAGAATGTCAGGGAAGATGAAATTTGCGCCGGAATAGGCGGCCAGAAGTTTGACGCCGGAGCCGGAAAGGGCCGAACGGAGTGCGCCGCGGCGCCCGTCATAGTCCAGAAGATTGCCGTCGAAGAGTTCGACGCCCGCAAAGCCGAGCGACCCGATCTCGGCGATCGCCCGCTCCATGTCACCGAAGGTGCGATACGTCAGTTCGGCGATCGAGGTCACGCCCACTGCATTGCCGCCAAGCGGGCCCCAGCAATTGGCGTGGTAGGCGAGTTTAGAGACTCCCCCCGCTGTTGGCATTGACCCTACTCCTCCCTTGCCGACCGCCGCTCTGTCGACAAAAGCGCCGAACACAGCGGAGGTATAAACGGCTCGCGAAGCAGGTCAATTCAAAAAAGCACATAAGTCGCGAGACTTTTGTTGGAAAATTGATATTGTAGGCGCGGGAGATTTTGATCTGCGTCGTCGCGTGATGTCTAAGGTTCGATAAGGAAGCCAAGTATGTCTCGTGACGGAGAATTATCCCCAGGTGAAGTTAGTCCCAAGGCGCGGCCGGTGGGACGTCCGCGAACCCTTGACGCCGGCGGAGCGAGCCTCGCGCTCGTTCTGAACCTTATTCGCCAGGGCGAGGCCACGGCGCGACTTGATATCGAGAGACGCGCGGAGCTAGGACGCGCCGCCGTGGCCGATCGTCTGGCGACGCTGGAACATCTAGGCCTCATCGCGGACGGGGGGTTGGGCGCGGCGCTTGGCGGTCGGGCGCCGCGGCATTTGCGCTTTGTTGCGGAAGCCGGCGCCATAGCGGTCGCGCTCGTCGACCGCTCCTCGCTCGCGGTCGCGCTGGCTGACCTATCCGGCCAGTTGTTCGTTGAGCATCATGAAGCGGTAGATCTTGCGGCGGGGCCGGAAGCTGTCCTTGAGCGCTTGACCACCCTCTTCATCTGGCTGCTCGACGAGCGCGGCGGCAAGGATCGGCTTTGGGGGATGGGCGTGTCCCTGACCGAAGCCGTGTTGGTCGAGGCCAGCGATAGCGATGCCCTCGTCATTGGCGAACTCGACATACTCCGCTCGTGGCGCCGCTTCGATTTCGCCAACCGGCTGTCTCTACGCTTCGGCGCGCCGTGCTGGGTGCGCGGCGCCGCGCAAATGATGACCGTCGGCGAACTGACAGCTGGAGCCGGCCAGGGCGTCGCCGATATGCT